>JAHHGR010000018.1 GCA_019359725.1 Aphanocapsa lilacina HA4352-LM1
AGCAGGTGCAAAGGGCAATGGACATGATCAATGACCGCCCGCGAAAAGTGCTTGGTTATCGGACACCACGGGAGGTATTCTTAGCTCAGTCAGGTGCTGTTGCACTTCAAACTTGAATGGGCCCTTGAATGGGCCAACCTTGGTGAATAAACACTCGAAATATCTGTTGGCAGGGCTGATTAAAAACCGGAAGGCTGCCCACGTTCGCAGCGTCGGTGAGCGCTTGCTGAAGCCGGTAGCTGAGAACCAGGTGAAGACCCTGACATTTGACAACGGCAAGGAATTTAGCGAGCACGAGAAGCTGAGCGAAGCAGTTGGAGCAGCGTGCTACTTTGCGAAGCCATATCCCTGTTGGGAGCGGGGATTGAACGAGCATACGAACGGTATGCTGCGTCAATTTTTTCCAAAAAAGAGAGATTTTTTGATTGTGAAGCCTGAGCCGTTGCAGCAGGCGGTAGATTTGCTGAATGACCGGCCGAGAAAAGCGCTTGGTTATCGGACACCTCGGGAGGTATTCTTGGGTGAGTCAGGTCCTGTTGCACTTTAAACTTGAATGGGCGACGTATCCGACGATGATGCGCTGACGCGCCAATTCTCGGTTGACCCGCTTTTGCTCAGCGTTCAAACTACCCCTCGGCGGCTTTTTGGTGGGCGTCTGGTGCGTCGGCAGGCGAAAGCGCCCCGAGCGCCCCAGCAGGTGTTCGACTTTGTGGACAACGCGACAGGCGGTCGATTCGTGCACCGGGCCGCACCCCGCACAGGCGCTTGAACTCGGTAGGTTTAAGGTCCTTGATGTGTGCGTAAGTCATTGGTAGATAGGAGAGTCGCCACCCCACTGGTGACCTATCCTCACCATTCATGCAAGAGGTCTATTGGCCCAGGCCCATTGAAATTGGGCACAATAAGGACGTCTTTCGCTGAAACGCTATGACTGCTATCCTCCCGCGCAGCGGGGCAAACTGGCCCGGACTCATCGAGCACTACCGCGAATATCTGCCCGTGGACGAGCGCACGCCGGTGGTGACGCTCCGGGAGGGCAACACGCCTTTAATTCCCCTCGAATCGATCGCCCGTCGGCTTGGCCGTGGCTTGCGGGTCTGGGCAAAATTCGACGGTCTTAACCCGACCGGCAGCTTCAAAGATCGTGGGATGACGATGGCTGTGTCCAAGGCCAAAGAAGCCGGGGCGCAGGCAGTACTCTGCGCGAGTACTGGCAATACTTCCGCCGCCGCCGCCGCCTATGCGGCCCGGGCGGGCCTGCGCGCCTACGTGCTCATTCCCGAAGGCTACGTCGCGCTGGGTAAACTCGCCCAAGCGCTGGTCTACGGTGCCAAAGTAATTGCCATTCGCGGCAACTTTGACCAAGCGTTGGCGATTGTGCGCACGATGGCCGAACACTACCCCATCACCCTGGTTAATTCGGTCAATCCGTTTCGATTGCAGGGCCAGAAAACGGCCGCTTTCGAAGTGTGCGATCAACTCGGCACCGCCCCCGACTGGCTTTGCATTCCAGTCGGCAACGCCGGCAATATTACGGCCTACTGGATCGGTTTTTGCGAGTACGCCCAGCGCGGCCGGATTGCTGGGCGCCCGATTTTGCAGGGTTTTGAGGCAAGCGGTGCAGCGGCACTGGTGGGGGGCAAAGTCGAACCGGTGGCCCATCCCGAGACGGTAGCCACCGCCATCCGCATCGGCAACCCGGCAAGTGGCGTACGCGCCCTTGCCGCGGTGCGCGCGAGCGAAGGGGCCATTCGGGCGGTGAGCGATCCGGAGATTCTCGAAGCGTACCGGATACTCGCCTGTGAGGAGGGGATCTTCTGCGAACCCGCCAGTGCCGCCGCGGTGGCAGGATTGCTCAAGTACGGCCCCGAAGCGCCTGCCGGTGGGCAGGTAGTCTGCGTGCTCACCGGCAATGGCCTTAAAGATCCCGACCGGGCTTTAACTGTCTCTGCCGTGGAACTTCCTCCTGGAGAGGATCCCAGCGTTTCGGCGGTGGCACGGGCGATGGGGTTCTAGAAAAACTTTGCCACAGGGGTTGACGCCTCTGGATAAACCTGGGTATAGTCGTGATTGTCGAAACGCGCTCCCAAGCGAGCCGCAAGACGCCGAACCTTGAAAGCTGAATAGTTTGAAAGCCAAGCAAGCAAGCTCGTAAAACAACTCGGTCAGTTCTTCGGAACAGACCATTTTTCCGGAGCATTGCTCCGGAGCCAACTCAAACAAACCAAAATGGAGAGTTTGATCCTGGCTCAGGATGAACGCTGGCGGCGTGCTTAACACATGCAAGTCGAACGAGATCTTCGGATCGAGTGGCGGACGGGTGAGTAACACGTGGGAATCTGCCCTCAGGAGGGGGATAACGGCCGGAAACGGCCGCTAATACCCCATATGCCGCAAGGTGAAATGAATCTCGCCTGAGGATGAGCCCGCGTCTGATTAGCTAGTTGGTGGGGTAATTGCCTACCAAGGCGACGATCAGTAGCTGGTCTGAGAGGATGATCAGCCACACTGGGACTGAGACACGGCCCAGACTCCTACGGGAGGCAGCAGTGGGGAATTTTCCGCAATGGGCGAAAGCCTGACGGAGCAACGCCGCGTGGGTGATGAAGGCCCGTGGGTCGTAAAGCCCTTTTGTCAGGGACGAAACCTGACGGTACCTGACGAATAAGCATCGGCTAACTCCGTGCCAGCAGCCGCGGTAATACGGAGGATGCAAGCGTTATCCGGAATTATTGGGCGTAAAGCGTACGTAGGCGGCCAGCCAAGTCTGGGGTCAAAGCCCGCAGCCTAACTGCGGAAAGGCCCTGGAAACTGGTTGGCTAGAGTGCGGTAGGGGCAAGGGGAATTCCCGGTGTAGCGGTGAAATGTGGAGATATCGGGAAGAACACCAGCGGCGAAAGCGCCTTGCTGGACCGCAACTGACGCTGAGGTACGAAAGCCAGGGGAGCAAATGGGATTAGATACCCCAGTAGTCCTGGCCGTAAACGATGGACACTAGGTGTTGCGCGTATCGACCCGTGCAGTGCCGTAGCTAACGCGTTAAGTGTCCCGCCTGGGGAGTACGCACGCAAGTGTGAAACTCAAAGGAATTGACGGGGGCCCGCACAAGCGGTGGAGCATGTGGTTTAATTCGATGCAACGCGAAGAACCTTACCAGGGCTTGACATGTCGCGAATCTTGCGGAAACGTGAGAGTGCCTTCGGGAACGCGAACACAGGTGCTGCATGGCTGTCGTCAGCTCGTGTCGTGAGATGTTGGGTTAAGTCCCGCAACGAGCGCAACCCTCGTCGTCAGTTGCCATCATTCAGTTGGGCACTCTGGCGAGACTGCCGGTGACAAACCGGAGGAAGGTGGGGATGACGTCAAGTCAGCATGGCTCTTACGTCCTGGGCTACACACGTGCTACAATGGTTCGGATAGAGGGTCGCAATCTCGCGAGGGGGAGCCAACCCCATAAACCGAATCTCAGTTCGGATTGCAGGCTGCAACTCGCCTGCATGAAGTCGGAATCGCTAGTAATCGCAGGTCAGCATACTGCGGTGAATACGTTCCCGGGCCTTGTACACACCGCCCGTCACACCATGGAAGCTGGTCATGCCCGAAGTCGGTATCCTAACCGCAAGGAGGGAGCCGCCGAAGGCGGGGCCGGTGACTGGGGTGAAGTCGTAACAAGGTAGCCGTACCGGAAGGTGCGGCTGGATCACCTCCTTTCTAGGGAGACCCCCGGCACCTCCTGAACCACACAACGGATGTGTATGTGGTCGAGGTTGTCCGGTATCCTAGGTCGACGGGTTTGTGGCTTTCAAACTATTCACTGGTTCGGGTTTCAGCAGCCAGTCGGCTGCGGATTTTGGGCTATTAGCTCAGGTGGTTAGAGCGCACCCCTGATAAGGGTGAGGTCCCTGGTTCGAGTCCAGGATGGCCCACATCCAAACTTCTGGGGGCATAGCTCAGCTGGTAGAGCGCCTGCTTTGCACGCAGGAGGTCAGCGGTTCGAACCCGCTTGCCTCCACCACCCGAGCCGATGTCTGTCTTGTATCTTAAAGTGGTCTTGTGCTACGTTGAGATCCTGCAAGAAATCAGCACCTTGAAAACTGCATAGTGACGTAACAACAAGTAGACCACCAAATGGGTCGATTACGAATGTGATGTAATCGACCAAGTGTAAGTCAAGCTACACAGGGCGTACGGTGGATACCTAGGCACAGTCAGCCGATGAAGGACGCGGCTACCGGCGAAACGCGACGGGGAGCAGGAAGCATGCTTTGATCCGTCGATGTCCGAATGGGGAAACCCGGCATCCTTAACAGGGTGTCGTCCGCAAGGACGGGAACCAGGCGAATTGAAACATCTTAGTAGCCTGAGGAAAATAAAGTAAAAACGATTCCCTTAGTAGCGGCGAGCGAACGGGGAGGAGCCCAAACCGATGGGTTACGACCTGTCGGGGTTGTAGGACAGCTATCTGGAGTGCGTTTGCTAGGCGAATGGGTTGGAAAACCCGACCAAAGAAGGTGATAGTCCTGTACTCGAAAGCAAACAAACCCTGGCTGAATCCTGAGTAGCACGGGGCACGTGAAATCCCGTGTGAATCTGCGAGGACCATCTCGTAAGGCTAAATACTGTCTGTGACCGATAGCGATTAGTACCGCGAGGGAAAGGTGAAAAGAACCCCGGGAGGGGAGTGAAATAGAACATGAAACCGTATGCCTACAAGCAGTGGGAGCACGATTTAACGTGTGACCGCGTGCCTGTTGAAGAATGAGCCGGCGAGTTACGGTCAGTGGCAGGTTAAGCCGAAAATGGCGGAGCCAAAGGGAAACCGAGTCTGAATAGGGCGCTAGTCACTGGTCGTAGACCCGAAGCCTGGTGATCTAACCATGGCCAGGATGAAGCTTGGGTAATACCAAGTGGAGGTCCGAACCGACTGATGTTGAAAAATCAGCGGATGAGCTGTGGTTAGGGGTGAAATGCCAATCGAACTAGGCGATAGCTGGTTCTCCCCGAAATGTGTTTAGGCACAGCGTTAGGTGTTTATGGGCGGGGGTAGAGCACTGATTCGGTGCGGGCTGCGAGAGCGGTACCAAATCGAGCCAAACTCCGAATACCGTCCAACATAACCTGGCAGTGAGACTGTGGGGGATAAGCTCCATGGTCGAGAGGGAAACAGCCCAGACCACCAACTAAGGTCCCCAAATTGTAGCTCAGTGATTAAGGAGGTGGGATTGCACAGACAACCAGGAGGTTGGCCTAGAAGCAGCCACCCTTGAAAGAGTGCGTAATAGCTCACTGGTCAAGCGATCCTGCGCCGAAAATGAACGGGGCTAAGCTACATACCGAAGTTGTGGATTTATGGTAGGGGAGCGTTCCGCAGTAGGCTGAAGCGTCAGCGACAAGCAGGCGTGGACGAGGCGGAAGTGAGAATGTCGGCTTGAGTAGCGCAAACATTGGTGAGAATCCAATGCTCCGAAAGCACAAGGTTTCCTCCGGAAGGTTCGTCCGCGGAGGGTTAGCCGGGACCTAAGGCGAAGCCGAAGGGCGTAGTCGATGGATAACAGGTGTATATTCCTGTGCTGTGTCGCTGGAGTGTCAAAGGGACGCATGAGGATAGGCCATACCCTTACTGGATTGGGGAGCTCCTACGGGAGCAGTTTGGCTGAAAGTAGTGCCGAGAAAAGCTTTGCCACGTTGAAAGCACGCACCCGTACCCGAAACCGACACAGGTGTGCTGGTAGAGAATACCAAGGAGCGCGAGATAACCCTCTTTAAGGAACTCGGCAAAATAGCCCCGTAACTTCGGAAGAAGGGGTGCCCCCGCGAGGGGGTCGCAGTGAAATGGCTCTGGCGACTGTTTACCAAAAACACAGGTCTCTGCAAAGCCGCAAGGCGACGTATAGGGGCTGACTCCTGCCCAGTGCCGGAAGGTTACGGAAGTTGGTTAGCGAAAGCGAAGCTAGCGACCTAAGCCCCGGTGAACGGCGGCCGTAACTATAACGGTCCTAAGGTAGCGAAATTCCTTGTCGGGTAAGTTCCGACCTGCACGAAAGGAGTAACGATCAGAGCGCTGTCTCGAAGAGGGACTCGGCGAAATAGGATTGTCTGTGAAGATACGGACTACTTGTACCCGGACAGAAAGACCCTATGAAGCTTTACTCTAGCTTGAAATTGGGTTCGGGCTTTGTCTGCGCAGGATAGGCGGGAGCCGATGAGACATCCCTTGCGGGGGGTGTGGAGGCAACGGTGAGATACCGCTCTGACAGGGTCTGGATTCTAACCCACGGGGACAGTTTCAGGTGGGGAGTTTGACTGGGGCGGTCGCCTCCTAAACGGTAACGGAGGCGCGCAAAGGTTCCCTCAGGCTGGTCGGAAATCAGCCGCAGAGTGCAAAGGCATAAGGGAGCTTGACTGCGAGACCTACAAGTCGAGCAGAGACGAAAGTCGGCCTTAGTGATCCGACGGTTCTGCATGGAAGGGCCGTCGCTCAACGGATAAAAGTTACTCTAGGGATAACAGGCTGATCTCCCCCAAGAGTCCACATCGACGGGGAGGTTTGGCACCTCGATGTCGGCTCGTCGCAACCTGGGGCGGTAGTACGTCCCAAGGGTTGGGCTGTTCGCCCATTAAAGCGGCACGTGAGCTGGGTTCAGAACGTCGTGAGACAGTTCGGTCCATATCCGGTACAAGCGCAAGAGTGTTGAGAGGAGCTCTCCCTAGTACGAGAGGACCGGGAGGGACCGACCGCTGGTGTACCTGTTATCGTGCCAACGGTAAACGCAGGGTAGCCATGTCGGGAGTGGATAACCGCTGAAAGCATCTAAGTGGGAAGCCCACCTCAAGATGAGCACTCTCTCCGCAAGGGTAAGACCACGGGAAGATTACCCGTTAATAGGCTCTAGGTAGAAGCGCAGCAATGCGTGCAGCCGAGGAGTACTAATAGGTCGAGGGCTTGACTTACTGGTTGGTGCTATTTGTTGGGCTACGTCACTGTGCAGTTTTCAAGGTGTTGCTTTTATGCAACGCTGTAAGTTTTCCTGGTGCTTAGGCGCAGTGGAACCACGCCGATCCATCCCGAACTCGGACGTTAAACGCTGCAGCAGCGAAGATACTTGGAGGGCAGCTTCCTGGGAAAATAGCCCGGTGCCAGGGGAATAATGAGAGAAGCCCCAGTCTCGAGACTGGGGCTTTTGTTTTAGGTTGAAATTATGAACGCCGAACTGCTCAAGCAACTGTTGCAAAGCGTGGCAGATGGAAATCTGCAAGTGCCTGAGGCTTTAGAGAAACTGCGTACGTTTCAAGTAGAATCCATCGATTTTGCACAGCTCGACCACCACCGCGCTCTGCGCACGGGTTTTCCAGAGGTGGTCTGGGGACCAGGAAAGACTTCCGAGCAAGTTGCCGTTATCCTGGCACGTCTGGCGGAATACAACTCGGTGGCGATGGCAACGCGGATCGACCCGGCGACTTTTGAGCAGGTGCGCGAGCGTCTGCCTGAGGTCCGGTATTACTTGCAGGCGCGTATTTGTGCGCTATTCAACCCCCGGTTGGCGCCCAATCGGATAGCCGGGTGCGTGGGGGTAGTGAGTGCCGGTACTGCCGATTTACCCGTGGCGGATGAGGCGGCGGTGACAGCCGAGCTGTGCGGCGCTGAAGTGCTACGGCTTTGGGATGTGGGAGTGGCGGGTATTCACCGGCTGCTAAGCAACCTGCCGGTTCTGGAGCAGGCGGATGTGCTCGTTGTGGTCGCGGGGATGGAAGGGGCGCTTGCCAGCGTGGTCGGCGGACTGGCACGAGTTCCGGTGATTGCCGTTCCAACCAGCGTCGGTTACGGTGCCCACTTCGGCGGGCTGGCAGCTTTGTTGGCGATGCTCAATAGTTGCGCTCCCGGTATCGGGGTGGTCAACATTGACAATGGTTTTGGGGCGGCGATGCTGGCGGCTCAAATTCTGCGGGTGGCTGAGCGCAAGCACCCGGCTGCCAGCCAAACTCCTCCAGCTCAATCCGCCCGGAGCGATCAAAAGTAACCCCCTCCGCCTTCAGCAGAACCTGCTGGTAATCGTCGTTACCGAGGCGGTGGGGAGAGGCGGAAATTTCGCCTTTTGCATTGATCACGCGCTGCCAGGGAACATCTGCGTGCGGGGCGACCCGAAATAGGGCATGACCTACCTGCCTGGCCCGACCGGGCAAGCCTGCCAAAAGTGCCACCTGGCCGTAGGTGGCCACTTTGCCCGCGGGGATACGGCGGACTATGGCGTAGATGCGTTCGTAGACGGGCAAATTGGCCATTCAGGTGGAGTACAGGAGGTTGCGGCGCAAAAAGTGGTGTAAAGACTCAAGTTCGATCTGGAAAACCTGCTGGACTTCGTGGGGGTCGCAGGTATACTCGTTGGCCAGTAACACCCGCAATGTGCCGAGATCTCGGCTGATGACCGGATTGACCAGGCCGATCAACGTGCGGGCCGCATCGAAGGCTTCGATAGGCAGTTGTAGAATCTGACCGGCGCGGTTGAATAGCTTTTCGAAGATTTTGGGGATCTCGTCGCGGCGCAGCGATTCGGGGCCGCCGATGGCGAAAGTGCGATTGCGGGCTTCCGGTAGGCTCGCTGCTTGAATGGCGATCTCGCTTAGATCGTCGGTACTGACCAGCGATGTGCGGTTTTCGCGGCGACCGATCAAAAAATAGAATCCGGTGCGCTCAAAATTGCGTGCAAGTGTGAGCAAGTTCGAGGCAAAACCCGCCGGTCGCAAAACGGTGTACGGGATCTGGGTACGGGTCAGGTATTTCTCGACTTCGCGCTTGGCCTTGAAGACAGGGGCATCGTCATAGTGGCGATCGGCCCCGAGGACTGAAATGTAGACGAAGCGTTCAACTCCTTGTACCTGGCCCGCTTCGATGAGGTCGATGTTGGCCTGGTATTCGACCTCGGCGATGCTCTGGCCGGGGCGGGTGCCGTGGGCGCTGATGATGTAGCGTGCGCCGCGGACGGCCCGCTCAATGAGATCGCGGCGGCGCAGATCGCCGATGAAGATTTCTGCGCCCATCTGCTCAAGGTCGGCGTAGCGGGCCTCCAGGCGCACGAAGGCCCTGACCGGTTGGCCACGCCCGCGCAATGACCGGACAATTCGTCGGCCAAGATCGCCCGTAGCTCCTGTGACCAAGAACATACTGCGCCCCTTTCTCGCCCTTCCGCTGGTCAGGACCGGAAGAATTACCGAAATGCTAGCCCAAATAGTTGTAGGGGGGGATGTCTTTTCGGCGCACCCACTGAAATCCGCTTTCCGGGGTGATAACAGCGATGTCGATAGGTCCGCCGCAAGTCTGAGGACCGCTTGCGAAGCGCTGAAAGTGCACTTGGGTGGTGGCTAGAAACTCGACGTACTCGACGCCTTCCTGCAGGCTGAAGGCGTAGTAAGGCACCCGGGCCTGGCCCTGGCCGTCGATGAGGCTCTCGGTTACGAGCCCGGCGTAGGCAGGGGCAAACCCGAGCACCAGCCGCGTGAGCGCCTCGAACTCGCCGTCCCAGAAAATGGCCGAGCTGCTCAGGTCGAAGCGCTGCGTCTCGCCGGAACTGAAGTGGTTGACCTTGAAAATTTGGGCGTCGGCGCCCCTGGCAGCAGGGGTATCCGAAGACCGGAGTGGATCGCCAAGGGTCGCCTGGCGCCCGCCGCTTGGGCGGGCAAATCCGGCGAGCAAATAGGTGATCGAGCCCTGGTCGGGTGGAGGTAGATTCTCGGTGAGGGCACTGATTACGGTCGGCATGTCCGCAAGGGTCGGGGCCACCCGCGCAGCAAAGTCCTCCAGCCAGCTTGCGACTGCCCGTCCCTCCAGAAAGCTGCTGCCGCAGGTGAGGATGCCGAGGGCGTGACCCTGGACGCCGAACAATTTCAGGTTGCTGTCGGACAAGAACACCAACTGGCCGTTCTCCTGAATGGTCAAGCGTGAATCGGCTGCGAGCACGACGCCGGAGGATACTTTAAGGGCCACGACGATTGTCATGGTGCAAAATTAGCACCCACGGTGCAAAATTGGACCTGCCGACCGGCTTTGCGCCGCCCAGGAGAGTGTTGAGTGTCCGACGCCAGTGCCTACGCCGAGAGCGAGATTGTCCTACCGATTCGGCCCAATGATTACGACTACGCGGCTTACCTCAACAACGCCGTTTATGTTGAATTTTTAGAGGCAGGACGGATGGACTGGGCGGAGCGCAACCGCCTCGATTTGTTCCAGCCCACCTTTGCCCCGGCGGTGGTGCGCCTGGAACTGGACTATCTGCGGGCGTTTATTCGGGGCCGCGACCCGGCTGTGGCCATCGTGTGCACCCGGTTGTCGGAATTGAAACTGGCGCGGCTCATCTTCGATCAGACACTCGCGAACGCCCGCGGCGAACGGTGCGCCCGGGCCGTCGTCCACGTCGTCATGCTCAATCTCGAAATCAACAAGGCGGTGGCCGCCTCCGAGGCCCTGCAGCGCATTCGGTTGCGGCCGTAACTTTGGGTGAGCGGCTTACGATGGCGGGTCCGAAGGCCCCGCCGCGCTGAACGGTTCGAACTCGTAAATGCCCCCGTCCGCCATCAACGACACAAACAGGTGTCCATCCTGGAGGACGTACGAGCGGATCGACAGCCAGTCTCCGGCGACCCGATCGCCCATCGCAGGCTGCGGGCACAGCGCTCGCGTCAGGGCGAGGGGGCCGAACTGGAGCTGGTTTGGCCCCGACGATTTCCAGCTTGCGAAGCCGCGGTTGCAGTCGAGGCGCACCGCCACCCGGCCGTCGCTGCCGAAGGCAAGGGTGTATCTGGCTTTGTCCTACCGCTCCCGCCACGGGTCGGATCGCACCCTCGCTTTACCGTCGCTTTGAAAGAGCATCAAGTCGAAATTGGACGCATCGAACTTTGGCCACACCGGCAGGCCTGCTTTATTTGGGTCGCCGCTTTTGGCGAAATTGGCGAAGTAGCGGTGGAAGATCCGGGCTATGGCCTGATCCCTGGCGGTAACGTTCTTGCCGAAGCGCGCCGGCAACTGGTCGAACAGAAAGCTCAGCTCCTGGGCGTGGCTGTTGCCTCTCAAGAAAAACAAGCCAACGATTCCCGCAGCCAAGGCTGCTTGCCACAGGCGGCTGTTGAACACGTTCTTCCCTTAGGGTGTGGGTATGTTGCTTGCCGGGGGCGAGGTTCAAGAACACCCGCCGCCACGTCGGTTATTGTCTAGCGCGCTTGCAAAAAAAAAGCAAGTTCCCGGGCGTTTAAAAGTCAATAGCTACCGTTGCTCCGCAGCCGGCCGGGTTTCCGGCCGGCGGCTCATCGCTTCGAGGTCGAGGATCTCAGCAAGCTGCACCTCGGTGAGCAGACCCCGGTCGAGGACAATCTCGCGCGGGGAGCGGCCGGTCGCGAGCGATTCTTTGGCGACGGCGGCAGCGTTGAGATAGCCGATGTGGGGGTTGAGGGCGGTCACCAGGGCGATTGAGCCCTCGGCGTAGGCCAGGCAGCGCTCCGGCCGGGCCTGGATGCCCTCGATGCAGCGCGTGCGAAAAACCGTCAGGGCGTTGGTGAGGATCGTGAAGCTGTGGAGCAAATCGTAGGCGATGAGCGGCATCATCACGTTCAATTCCAGTTGGCCCGCCTGGGAAGCCAGGGCAATCGCCTGGTCGTAGCCCATCACCTGAAAGGCGACCATCGCAAGCATCTCGCACAGCACGGGGTTGTACTTGCCGGGCATGATCGACGAACCCGGCTGCACCGGCGGCAGTTCGATTTCGCGCAGGCCCGTCTTGGGGCCGGAATCCATCAGGCGCAGATCGCCCGCGATCTTGACCAGATCCTGGGCTAGATTGCGCAGGCTGCCGGAGACGGCCACGAAGGGCGCCATGCTCTGCATCGCCGCCATCGGTCGGGGGGCGGGGGTGAGGGCGAGTCCTGTAAGCCGGGCAAGTTCGGCAACCACCCGCACCCGGTACTGG
This sequence comes from Aphanocapsa lilacina HA4352-LM1, assembly GCA_019359725.1. GTDB lineage: Bacteria > Cyanobacteriota > Cyanobacteriia > Gloeobacterales > Gloeobacteraceae > Gloeobacter > Gloeobacter lilacinus. Next base: position 11,952 of record JAHHGR010000018.1, read on the forward strand.
GGATGGGTGTTGAGGCCGGTGCCGACGGCACTGCCCCCCAGGCCCAGCACCAATAGCTCACGGCAGGCTCCCTCGATGCGGCCGTGGTGCTCGCCTGCGATCTGGGCGTAGGCCAAAAATTCGTCCCCGAGCCGCACCGGTACAGCGTCCTGCAGGTGGGTGCGCCCGGCTTTGACGATCGGCAAAAATTCGTTGCCCTTGGCCTCGAAACTCTGTTGCAGAGCGCTTAGCGCCTCTAGAAGCGGTGCACTGGCAAAAAGCGCTCCCAGGCGGATGGCGGTGGGAATCACGTCGTTGGTGGACTGGCCGTAGTTGACGTGATCGTTGGGGTTGACCCGCTTGTAATCGCCCCGCGCGTGACCCAGGATCTCGAGGGCGCGGTTGGCGAGCACCTCGTTGATGTTCATGTGGTGGGAGGTGCCGGCACCCGCCTGGAAAATATCGACGACGAACTGTTCGCTCCACCGGCCCGCCAGCACCTCGTCCGAGGCGCCAATGATTGCCTGAGCAACCTCTTCGGGGATGCATTGCAAGTCGGCGTTCACCCGGGCGGCGGCCCGTTTGATCAGGGCGCAGGCGCGCACGAAGTCGGGCAGCGGGCCGATGCCGCTAATCGGGAAATTCTCCACGGCCCTGAGTGTCTGGATGCCGTAGTAGGCTCCGGCGTCCAGGGTGCGCTCGCCCATCGAGTCGCGCTCGGTTCTCGGTTGCATAGCGGTCAGTGGGCAGGAGGACTTGCCGATCGTGCCACGAATCGGAACCTGTCCGACCCGTCTTTGCGGATGGGCATAAAAAAGTTACTAATGGGAGATGGACCTTTGAGCGAGCCGAGCGTTGAACGAGACTATGGCGCTGCAAACTCTGGTGGCCCCGCAGCAGGTACGGCGCGGGCACGGTACCGTCGAAATCTTGGGGGAATGGACCCGGCGGCTCGCAAGCCGGCCGCTGATCATCGGCGGCCAAAATACCCTGGCGCGCTGGCGACCGGTGCTGGAGAAGATTCTACAGGAGGCGAGGCTTGAAGCAGTCTTTGCCGATTACGGTATCGACTGTACCGAGACCAATCTGGGGCGACTGGTGGACAAGGCGTCCGGGCACGACGCGGTGATCGGCGTCGGGGGCGGCAAGGCTCTCGACATGGCCAAACTGGTTGCGGCGCGCTGCGGTCTGCCGGTGATTACGGTGCCTACCTCGGCGGCTACCTGTGCGGCCTGGGCAGCTTTGGCGAATATTTACTCCGAAGCGGGCCAATGGCTCTACGGCGTCGAACTCGACCACGCTCCCGAGGGTCTGATTGTTGACTACAACTTGATTGCCACCGCCCCCATGCGCACGCTGGTAAGCGGCATGGGCGACGCGCTTGCCAAGTGGTACGAAGCGTCCATCAGCTCCGGCGACTCGGACGATGCGCTGGTGATCAGCGCCGTGCAGCAGGCCCGGGTGCTGCGCGACTTGATTTTGCAGTCGGCAGAAGCGGCTGTGCGCGAACCCGGCGGCCGGGCCTGGGAGCAAATGGTCGATGCGAGCATTTGCCTGGCGGGGATGGTGGGGGGTCTCGGGGGGGCGCGCTGCCGCACCGTCGCCGCCCACGCCGTCCACAACGGCCTCACCAGCCTGGGTGCCACCCGCCGCTCGCTGCACGGCGAGAAAGTCGCCCTGGGCATTCTGGTGCAACTGAGGCTTGAAGAAACCGTCGGCCGCCAGCGCCTTGCGAGCATCGCCCGCGACCAGCTCGAACAGTTCTACCGCCGGGTGGGCCTGCCTTTGAACCTTGAGGATCTGCACCTCGCTCCGCTGGACGACGAGCAGTTGCTGGAGGTTGCCAAGCTGTGCTGCCGGCCGCAATCCGACATCCATTATTTGCCGTTTGCCGTTGCGCCCGAGCAGTTGGCCCGCGTGTTGCGCGAGAGCGCCCAGCCGCTCGCCGCTCGTCTAAGCTGATGGGTGGAGCGGAGGATGGCGATGTTTGAACTGATTCTGTTGCCCCTGGACAGTTCGCCGGAAAGCGAAAGGGCGCTGCAGGTGGCTTTGGGCCTTGCCCGTCAGTACAGCAGCAAACTGCTGTTGCTGTCGGTGGTCGATTTACCCGAGCAGATGCCCGAGCGCGAGGCGCACATGGCCGAAGTGCGCGCCAAAGCCCAGACCTTGGCCCAGACTGTGCGCGACCGGCTGCAGGGCGAAGGGTATCCGACCGACGCGCGCATCGAGGCGGGCAAAGCCGCTTTTGTGATTTGCGATGTGGCCGATGAACTTGGGGCCGCGCTCATCGTCATGGGCAGCCGCGGCCTGGGCCTCATCGAAGAAGGCAAACACCACAGCACCAGCAGCCGGGTGATCCACCTGTCGCCCTGCCCGGTGCTGGTGGTGCCCTGACGGGAGCCCGGAGGGCGGCCTGCTACTGTGGTGGCAACCATGAACGTTCCATCCGCGCACGCCACGCGACCCTACGCGCTGCTTTCGATCGCGGCGGCGGTGGGCACGATCGCCCTCAAATTCGGCGCCTACGCCCTGACCGGTTCGATCGGGCTCCTTTCGGACGCCGCCGAATCGGGGATCAACCTGGTGACCGCCCTGGTCACCTTCTGGGCGCTGACGGTGGCGGCGCGCGCTCCCGATCAGACCCACCCGTTTGGCCACTCAAAAGCGGAGTACTTCTCCAGCGGCCTGGAGGGGGCATTGATTTTGGTTGCGGCGGTGGGGATCGCCGTGAGTGCCGTGGGGCGGCTGTTTGCTCCGCAACCTTTGGAGCAGTTGGGCCTGGGCATGGGACTTTCGCTGGTCGCTACTGCCTTGAATGGCGGTGTGGCGGCCGTGCTGATGGCTGCGGGCAAACGACTGCGCTCCCTTGCCCTACAGGCCGACGCCCAGCACCTGCTCACCGACGTGTGGACTTCCACCGGGGTGGTGGCCGGGCTGGTGCTGGTGCAACTGAGCGGTTGGTTGGTGCTCGACCCGCTGATCGCCCTGGCGGTGGCCATCAATATCGTCTGGGCAGCCCTGCGGTTGCTGCGCGAGGCGGCGGACGGGCTGATGGACCGATCCCTGAGCGACGAGGACACCCGCACGATCGAACAAATTCTGGTTACGCACCGCGAGGGCGGCCTGCAGTTTCACGCCCTGCGCACCCGCCAGGCCGCCTCGCGCCGGTTTATCTCCCTGCACGTCCTGGTACCCGGCGCCTGGAGCGTCCAGCACGGCCACGCCCTGTGCGAGCAGATCGAGCGCGCCATCGAGGCGGCTTTGCCCCACAGTTGCGTCACTACCCACCTCGAACCGATCGAGGACCCGCTCTCGTGGGCTGACGCCGAACTCGACCGTACCCCCCACACGGGCGACCTTCCTGGAGAACCCCGGCGGTGAGCGCGGTGGTGCTGGCCCGCGACATGATGTCTGCGCCCGTGCGCACGCTGCGGCCGGAGATCTCTTTGATGGCGGCCCGTCAGCGCTTGACCCGCTACGGGCACGGAGCGATGCCGGTGGTGGATGCGCCGGGCCGCCTGGTGGGGATTATCTCCCGGCGCGACCTCGATATCGCCCTTTACCACGGATTTGCTGAGGAGCCGGTGGAGCGGTTTATGACCGCGACGGTGCTCACGGTGCCCTCAGACGCCCCGCTCGCTGAGATCGAATCGCTGATGGTCACCTACGATATCGGCCGGGTGCCGGTGCTGGAAGCGGGGCAACTGGTGGGGATCATCACGCGCACCGACCTGCTGCGGCAGCACCACCAGCAGCGCACCGGCGGACTGCCGCTGTACTTGCCTTTGCAGGAGCGCCTTGAAGCAAAACTCAGCTTCCTAAACCTCGATCGGCTCACCCGCGTGGCCGCCGCCGCCGATGCGCTCGATCAGGTGGCTTATCTGGTGGGAGGAGCGGTGCGCGACTTGCTGCTGGGAGAAACCAGCAGCGATCTCGATGTCGTGATCGAGGGCCGCGCCGGGCAAGCCGGAGCCGCCCAGACCCTGGCGCGCACCATTGCCGAGGGCGACAAAACCTTGCGCCTGGAGTGCTTCGAGAAGTATCAGACCGCCGCACTGATCTGGCCCGACGGTTTCGTGCTGGATCTGGCCACCGCCAGGACCGAGTTCTATCCCAGACCGGGGGCCAACCCCGAAGTCGAGAGCGCCTCGATCCGCCTCGATCTCTACCGGCGGGATTTTACGATCAACGCGATGGCCGTCTGCCTGAACGGCCCGCGCGCCTGGCAACTGATCGACTTTTTCGGCGGTTTTGTCGATTTGCGCGAACGCACGGTGCGGGTGCTGCACCCCAATAGTTTCATCGAAGATCCGACCCGCATCTTTCGGGCGGTGCGCTTTGCGCTCAGGCTCGACTTTATGATCGCCCCCCAGACCGAGACGTTTATCGTGCGCAGCGTCTCAGGCGGACTGCACGATCTTTACGGTGGGGAGCGCCTGAAGACTGAACTCGGCTACTTGCTTGCGGCCCCTTTCTGGCTGGAGGGGCTGCAACTGCTGGACCGGCTCGGGGCGCTGCGCTGCGTACACCCGGATTTGCAGCTGACGGAGGCGTTGGCGGCGGGACTGGTGTGGTTGGCGGAGGCGTACCGGACGTTTGCGCCGCTGCGGGCGGCCCTGCCCCAGTTGCGCCTCGACCGGCTATTGCTGGCGGTAGGGCCGGAGGCGGCCGAGAGCCTGCCCCTCGACGGTCAGGCGCACTCCCGCCAGCACAAAGTGCGCTCAGTCCACCCTGCTTTGGCCCGGCAAACCGACTGGTCCGCGGCCGGTCTCCACCGGTACCTGGCAGCCCTCGGCCCGGAGGAATGTTTGCTGCTGGCAAGCCTCTGCGAGGATGGCGAAAGCCGCGAGGCGATTGCCGGCTACCAGCGGCGTCGCCGGGAACCACCCCTGGTGGGCGGCGCTGATCTCAAAGCCCTGGGCCTCAAGCCCGGTCCCGACTTTCGCCGGATTCTCGATGCCGCCACCGTCGCCCAACTCGACGGCAAATTCGTCGATCGCGAAGGGGCGCTTGCCTGGTTGCAAAACCACCTCCGACAGGGCAATCGGGCCTTCGAGAAGCAATGAGAATCAATTGATAATGATAATCGCTCCTGCTATCATCGCCAGGATGGTTGAGCGAGGAGTGACCGGCAATGGCTGGACGGAATTTCTATAGCGAACGTTGGGCCGACCGCCTGCTCCTGGCCCTCGGTTGGGGGCTGGCCGGAACGCTTGCGGTTGTTCAGGAGGCCGTTGCAGTGCCGACGGTGCGCGATCTGGCCGGTACGGGTGACGGGCGGGCGGCGGATTTGCTGGTCCAGGAACCTGGCCCGGCCGCGACCCCTGCTCCGGAACCGGTCGTCCCCGCCGTCGAGCCTGCTGCCCCGCCACCGGCGGTCGCCTCTGAAACCTTTGAACTGGACGATGTGACGGTCACCGGCACCTTTCGCCGCCAGAAGGTGCGCGAGATTCCCGGGAGCGTCTACGTCATCGATCAAAAAGAAATCGAGCAAAAAGGGGCGCGCACGGTGGGGGACGCCCTGCGGGGCGTGCCGGGGGTGGTGAGCAATCTGTCCGGGGCGGGGGCGGATGTGCACAGCACCTACTTCATCCGGGGACTGCCCACCACCAGCACCGCCCTGCTCATCGACGGCCGCTCGATCAACAACCTCAACCAGGAGCACGTCGATCTCAACGAACTGCCGGTGGCGGGGATCGACCGCATCGAGGTGCTCACCGGCGGGGCGACCACCCTTTACGGTTCGACGGCAGTAGGCGGCGTCATCAACGTGATCACCAAGCGCCCCCCCAAGATCTTCGAGGGCAACGTCGAGGTGACCTACGGCAGCTACGGCTACAGCGACTACCGCGCCTACGTGGGCGGACCGCTGGGCGAGAGTGTGCGCTTCAACCTCTATGCCACCTACTTCAACACCAACAACGACTTTTTCTACCGGGTGGAGCGGCCGGGCGGGCCGGTGCCGGTCTTCGAAGACAAGCGCATCAACGGGGCGTTTACCAGCACCAACTACGGCTTCGACCTCGATTGGGACATCACGCCGCGCACGACGCTCAATTTCACCAGTTACTACCGCCAGGGCAGCCGGGGCATTTCGCTGTTCGCTATTCGCGATCCGCGCACGTCGATTCCGGCCAGCGACGAGGAGGGGAATGTCGTCAACCTTTCCGCCGACGAACTGGGCCTCAACGGGGCGCTTTTTCCGCGCATACTGATCGACTACTACGGGTTTGCCGTCACCTCCAACACCCGCCTGGGGGAGGCCGACGACTCGAATTTGCAGGTGCGCCTCTCCTACGACCGGGGTCGCACCACCGAGCAGGAGGTCGAAGAGGGCGAGACCGAATTTGCTACCAACGACATCGGCATCTTCGGCACCCGCGTGCTGCATACCTGGCAGGTGGCCCCGGCCCTCAACTTGAGCTACGGCTTCGACTTTTTGCGCGAGGGCGGCAACTCCTTCGGCAGTGAAAACCCGCTCATTTACGAGGCAGCCATCTCGCAGCCGTCGCTGTTTGCCCTGGCAAGCTACAAACCTGCCGACGACGTGACGGTCACCCTCGGGTTGCGCGGCATCTTCGGCACCCGCGCCACCAGCCGCGAGTTCAACCGCGACTTTAACGGTGCGCTCACCCCGAGCGTCGGAGTGCGCTGGCAGGTGATCCCCCAACTAGCCCTGCGCAGCACCTTCAGCCGCGTCTACAAGACCCCCAACTTTAACGACCTGTTCGGCCGCGGCGAGATCCTGGGCAACCCGGATCTCTTGGCTGAGAGCGGTTCAACTTTCGATGCAGGCATTGACTGGCAGCCCAGCCCGACCAGCCTGATTCGCTTCAGCTACTTTCTCAACGACATCGACAACCTCCAGGGCTACAACCTGATCGAAGAGAATTCGCCCGAAGATCAGCTACTCATCGACAAGTTCGGCTACGAACTGAACGAGCGCGTGCGGGTCAACTTCCCGCGGGTGCGCTCCAGCGGCTTCGAGTTGGCGGCAAGCTGGCAGTTTGCCCCGTACTGGACAGTCTTTGCCACCGAGACCTACACCGATTCGCGGGTGGATCGCGGCTTCAAGCCTGCCTACACCCAGACCCAGTATCCGCTGGTACCTTTTCACAGCGGCCGGGCCGGTTTTTCCTACGACAGCCCCGGCGGTTTTCGCGGGGCACTATTTGTGAATTTCCAGGGCCTGCGCTCCAGCGATCCGCTCCACATCGGCCCGGGCTTTGCCGAACTGAATAGCCCGGCGGGACTCCCCATCGCCAACGCCTTCGCCCTGCCGCCGGGAGCGCTCCTGCCCGGCTACACGACGCTGGATTTTTCTTTTCGGGTGCCTGTGACCGAGAACCTCTCGGTGCTGGGCTACCTCGACAACCTCACCAACACCCGCTACGAGCGCAACTACGGCAACGGCGCGCCGCCCATTAACTTTCGGCTGGGTTTGAAAGCTGCGTTCTAAAAATGAGCACGCAGTGCGGTGGGCCCGGCTTGTTGGACAACTCGATAAGCTGTGCCCCTGCCCTCTAAACTGGTAATCACAAGGAGCAGGGCATGAAACAAACCCGCAAAAGGTACAGCACAGACTTTAAAGCCAAAGTCGCTACCGAGGCGCTGCGGGGCGAGCAGGCCCGAGCGATACAGTCCCCCGATTTCGGGCGGCAGATTACCTTCCTGGGTGACACCGTCCAGGACACAGGTCGCTAAGACCCCACAGAAAAAACCGTTGCCGGGCAGGGCAAACATCCCTTCCCGGCTCAGAAGTAGGAGGCTCCTTTGCAGACAACGGAATCGGTTGACCGGCAACCTGACTCTTTGACGCTACCAACGCTGATTGAAAGCTATATCGATGCCTTCAATCGACACGATCTGACGAATCTAGGCAAGTTATTTCATCCACAGGCCGTCCTTGTGGCGCCCATCAATGTGCAAGTGAAGGGCCGCGAAGCAATCGTCGAGCATATTGCCTGCAAGGCGCGGGGAATGTCCATCGAACCCGAGGCCGTTGCGGTTGAGGAGGACATCGTCACCCTCAGCGGCCAGGCATGTTGTCCAGCCTTTCGCGTGCGCGCCCGCTGGCATTTTCGGATTGTCCACGGTTTGATTGCCCGGCTGCATTTGCGGCTGGTGGCCTCGATGCAAGAACTCTTGCCCCTCAAGGACGCGGGTTACGGCGAATAAATTCAGCGCACCCGCAGTGGCTCGAGCAGGGTCAACTGCAGCGGCTGATCGCCTTTGATGAACACCACCGGGGTGCTGGCGACCGCGGCCCCTACGCCAGCCCCCAGCCCCCCCCCCGCCAGGATCGGGATCAATCCCAGGCCACCGGTAAATAGCGAGACGATGGCGCCTCCGGCCGCACCGATGAGGGCTCCGCTGCCCGCCTCCGCCCCGACGTTGCGCCTCGGGTCGGTCTGGGTAGGTAAGGCCTCAGTCTGGGCTTTGAAGTTGTAGATCCGGTCTCCAATGGCTACCCGTTCGGCCACGAAGCGCGAGCCTTCCGGCCAACTGGAGTTGTCGCGCGGTTCACGGCTCGCGGTGGCCGGATCTTCGGGCTCCTTGGCCGCCACGGGCCTGAACGATCCCCAGACGGTACTGCCCTTGGGGATCACGACGTCCCCGGAGCCATCGCGCACGTCGTCGGACACCTGTAGCGTCATCGCCAGGGTGTCCGATGGGTTGTAGACCAGTTCGCGCACCGCCGAGGCGTTAAACTGGGCGCCCTGGGGCAGGTCGTACTGGCTGGTGATCACCTCGAATTTGGGCACTGCTGCGGGAGAGGCCGTCGGTGAGGCTGTCCCCGGTGTCACGGCTGCAGGTGCTGCGGGAGTGCGCGGCGACACCTGGGGCGGCGGCGGGATGATGCGCGTCGGCCCGGGTGAGCTGAGCGAGGGCGGGTTGGGGGCGGGTTTAGAGAAATTGAACTCCCTGGCGGCAACCGTCATCGGGGCCAGCAGACAGCTCGCACTGAAAATAGCGGCGATAGCCCGACGCATAAAGCCTCCACACAAAATGCGCTAAGGGGTTTGAAATGGCGCAAACCTGCACCGAGATTACCACAAGAACTAGATATGGTGTGCAACTTTACCCTTGTCGGGGAGCAGTCGCTATCGGTGGCCGAGCCCGGATAGGCTCCCCCTGGGAGCCGAAAAATGGTAGTCTCACCAACACCACCGGCTGGCATCGGGTGCTAGTTAGTGGTCTGTTTCGGTTGCGGTGGAGAAAATAGATTGAAAAAGATAGAAGCAATTATCAGGCCTTTCAAGCTTGATGAGGTCAAGATTGCCCTGGTCAACGCGGGCATCATCGGTATGACCGTCAGCGAAGTGCGCGGTTTCGGCCGTCAGAAAGGTCAAACCGAGCGCTACCGGGGCTCGGAGTACACGGTGGAATTTTTGCAGAAACTCAAAATCGAAGTGGTGGTCGACGATGGTCTAGTCGATCTGGTGATGGACAAGATCATGGTGGCTGCTCGCACTGGCGAAATTGGCGACGGCAAAATCTTTGTCTCGGACGTCGCTCGGGTGGTGCGCATTCGAACTGGTGAGCGCGACGACGAGGCGCTCTGATGCCCAGCCGGGTGTCAGTCGGCTTCTCTGACACCTGATGCTTAGAGCCCCAATGCATTCTCAAAGCGCTCGAAATCAAAATGGCGTTCGAGTAGCTGCTGAATGCGATCGACTTTGGCCGCTTCGCGAAAGCGTGCCTGGCCGAAGAGGCGATCGACAAGCTCGGTGGTGGCGAGGGTGTCGTGACTGACGGTGAGAACCGGCACCTGCAGTTCTTCAGCGCGCGCCAGGACCATCTGGGAGGGGGCGAGGTAGCCGGTCAGCACCAGGCAGGTGGTCGAAGTCTCCAGGGCCGCAAGCTGGATGTCGGTGCGATCTCCGCCGGTAATCACAGCTTTGTTGGTGGCGTTGCGAAAATATTTGAGGGCGGCGCTGCCGCTCATCGCCCCGATGTGCACCGATTCGACCATCTGATCGAGTCGCTCGCGGCAGCAGAGCACCTCCGCACCCAGAGTCCCCACCAGTTCGCCGACGCTGACGCTTTTGAGAGTGGTATCGGCGGGCAGGATGCCGAAGATGCCGATGCGCTGGCGCTCCAGAAACGGCACCAGTACGCCGCCCACATCCTCCTGCTGATCGGCGGGCACATCGTTGAGGATGACCCCCGCCAATCGATTGCCCAACTGCAAGTGCAAGATGAGCAACTGATCGATGACTAGATCTTCTTCATAGCGGCAGACCAACAGCACGCGGGCGGGCAACTGCTCGGCGAGCACCTGCAGCGTCAGACCAAAAACGGCCCCCTCCTGGGGGGCGCCGGCCCCTTCGATAAGGCGCACCAGTCCCGGTTCCTCGGGGGCAAAATCGCGCAGCCGCTCGCGGTAGTCGACCGTATCCTCACCGCTCAGGCGGCGGCGGACGCTGGCGCGGTCCAAAAAGACCAAGGGCGCAGGCGGTGGAATCGAAGCGCCCAGATACTCGCTCATCAGCACGCAGTCGGCGTCGCGCCACTGCCCGGCCGCCTCCACGGCGATGGTGCCCAGGGGCTTGGCGTAGATCACCTGCCGGCCCGCTGCGCGCAGATGCAGGCCGAGGCCGAGGGCGATGGCGGACTTGCCGCTGCAGGGGGTGGTCGAACCGATCAGCAGATTCATGGGGACCGATGGCGAGGTGTGTTGGAAAAGAGTCTAGGTGAGGAGCGCCCACAAAGGCTATAAATCTGGGTTGGTCTTCGCAGGAGCGCCGATGTTTGGACGGTTGGTGGTCTTCGATCTCGACGGTACGCTCATCGATTCGGAAGGGGGGATTGTGCTGGCTATGGAGCGCACGGCCCTGGCCCTGGCCCTGCCTGTGGGCACCGTCGAGCGCTGGCGCAAGCTCATCGGCATGCCCCTGCGCGAGCAGATGCCCGCGATTTTGCCCGCGGAGCGGCTCGCGGAAGCGCCCCGGGTGGTGGAGTGCTACCGTGAGGTTTACCGCGAAATCATGCTGCCTATGAGCCGCCCCTTCGCCGGCACCGACGCCCTGGTGCGCGACTTGCACCGTCGCGGGGTAAGGCTGGCCATCTGCTCAGGCAAGCGCGGCCGCTCGATTCGGGAGGTGCTTGGGCAGGCGGGCTGGTCAGACCTTTTTGAAGCGATCGTCTCCCCGGATGAGGTGAGTCGGGGCAAACCCGACCCCGAATCGCTCAAGCTCGCCCTTGCCCTCACCGGCTTCGGGGTGGGCGAAGCGCTGATGGTGGGTGACACCACCCTCGATATCGAAATGGCCCGTGCCGCCGGGGTGGCCTGCTGTGCGGTCACCTGGGGTACCCACGGGCGCGAGGAGTTGGCCTCTGCCCGGCCGGACCACTGGGTCGAGACGGTCGAAGAACTGGCCGGGCACCTCGACCGCTGGTTGAGCTAGAGAGCCGTCAAGTCGTGTTCGGCCTTGAGAGTTCAGCTCTGCAGCGGCCCCGCTGACGAAGAAATAATTCGCATGCTGGAGATATGCACTTCAACGGTTTGGCGAGAAAAGACGCGTTGGCGCTCCTAAAAGTGCAGCCTCTCATTTGCCCGTGGCCGTGCGATGGGTCAGGCAACCGAACGAGCCCCTTATCATGGTGTTCTGAACACCTGAATGCGCCATGCTGGAGTATGACATTGTGATCGTTGGCGGGGGGCTGGCCGGTTCCCGCGCTGCCGTCGAGATTGCCCGCACCGATAACCGCCTGAGAGTGGCCCTCGTCTCGAAGGTGCACCCGATCAGAAGCCATTCGGTGGCCGCCCAGGGGGGGATCGCCGCTGCCCTGCAAAACGTCGATCCGAACGACAACTGGCTCACCCACGCCTTCGACACCGTCAAAGGAGCCGATTATCTGGCGGACCAGGACGCCGTGGCCGTGCTCACCCAGCAGGCTCCCCAGGTAATTATTGATCTTGAGCACATGGGGGTACTCTTCTCGCGGCTGCCGGACGGACGCATCGCCCAGCGGCCCTTCGGCGGGCATACCCACCAGCGCACCTGCTATGCCGCCGACAAGACCGGACACGCCATCCTGCACGAACTGGTGAGCCGGTTGTTCCAGTACAAAGTGCCCATCTTCGAGGAGTGGTACGTTCTGGAACTGATTGTCGAAGAGGGCGAAGCGCGCGGATTGGTGATGTTCCACATTCCCACCGGCCGCATCGAAGTCGTGCGCGCTAAGGCAATTTTGTTTGCCACCGGCGGCTACGGCCGCGTCTTCAACACCACCTCCAACGACTACGCCTCCACCGGCGACGGGCTGTGCCTGGCGGCGATGGCCGGTCTGCCGCTGCAGGACATGGAATTTGTGCAGTTTCATCCGACTGGACTGTACCCGGTGGGGGTGCTCATCTCCGAGGCGGTGCGCGGCGAGGGTGCTCACCTGATCAACGACGCGGGTGAGCGCTTTATGGCGGGTTACGCCCCGAGCCGCATGGAACTGGCCCCCCGCGATATCACCAGCCGCGCCATCGCCACCGAAATTCGCGAAGGCCGCGGCGTCGGCGGCGGACGTTACGTCCACCTCGATCTCAGGCACATGGGCAAAGAAAAGATCCTGGAGCGGGTGCCCTTCGCCCACGACGAAGCCCTGCGCCACCTGGGCATCGACGTGGTCTACGAACCGATGCCCGTGCGCCCGACCGTGCACTACTCGATGGGGGGGATTCCCACCACCGTCGATTGCCAGGCGCTGGCCGCCCACGGCCAGGTGATGGAAGGGTTCTTTGCCGCCGGGGAGTGCTCGTGCGTTTCGGTGCACGGCGCCAACCGCCTGGGGAGCAACTCGCTGCTGGAGTGCGTAGTCTACGGGGCGCGGGCGGGGGCGTCTCTAGCCCGCTACGTGCAGGATCGCCGCTTTCCCAATGTGGACGAAGCGCGCCACCGCCGGGTGGCGGAGCAAGGCATCCAGAATCTGCTCGACCAGCCGGGCAGTTTGCGTATCGACGCGCTGCGCCGCGAGTTCCAGGACACCCTCACCGACCACTGCTCGATCTTTCGCGACGAGCAGATTCTCAAGACCGGTCTGGAGAAAATTCAACAGCTCAAAGCCCGCTACGGCGACATTCGCCTCGACGACAAAGGCAAACTTTACAACACCGAGATCACTGAGGCTTTTGAGTTGCGCAGCCTGATCACCGTGGGCGAGATCATCGTGGCAAGTGCCCTGGAGCGGCGCGAATCGCGCGGTGCCCACTCCCGCAGCGACTACCCCGAGCGCAACGACGCCGAGTACCTCAAGCACACCCTCGCCTACCGCGAAGGGGACGCCCTGCGCATCGACTACCGGCCGGTAGATCTCAGCCTGCAGGCGGTCGATCCCGAGCGCTTCACCCCCCAGGCGCGCAAGTACTAACCACCATGGCTATCCGGGTGACCGTCGGCGCCGAGGACCAGCCGCGCCTGGAGGACATGGAATTTTTGGGGGAACAGCTGGCGCGCTTCAACGCCGAGCAGGCCGGGGAAGACAACTTTCGGCGGCTGGCGCTTTTCCTGCGCGCCGAGGACGGCTCGATTGTGGGCGGCCTGGTGGGAGCAACTTACTGGCAGTGGCTCTACGTCGACTTGCTGTGGGTGGACGAGCGCTTGCGGGGACAGGGTTACGGCGGACAATTGCTGGCTGCAGCCGAGCAGGAAGCGCGCGAGCGCGGTTGTCTGGGGGCATTTTTGGACACGTTCAGTTTTCAGGCACCGTCGTTCTACCTGCGCCGCGGGTACGTGGTCTGCGGCGAGGTGGCCGACTTTCCCACAGGCCACCGGCGCTACGGGCTCAAAAAAAATCTGCAATCCGATTAAAAAGCAGTGTGCCGGTCCAGGCGCATTGCCCACTCAAAACTACGCCGTAGTCGACGCGCATCGTGCAGGCCCTATAAGAGTAAACCCATCCCACCCGCCAAGCCTCGTTCTCGGTCGTGCTGCTAAGTCCGGGGGGTGTCGGGGGGCTGGCAGCCCTCCGGTCGGTGTTGTCCTCGGCTCCAGATGTCCATGAAAAAGTTCGTAGCGAATACCCGGTTCTCCCTGGTAACGCACGTACTCTTCGAAAGTCATCGTTTTGCCTGAAGGCTCGGACGCGGCGGTTTGAATCATCGGCGGCTCCCACGCTGCGGGGCGTTGTGATCAATTATCCACTTCGAGCCGCCGACATTCACTGTTTCAACTGGGCAAGAGTTGCGATTCGCCGTCGGGGATCGTGAACGATTGCAGGGTAAAACTGGCCGAGACCGTCTCGGTGATCGTCTCGACGGCCCGGTAGCTCACCTGCATCGATTCGCGCGTCAGCACCGCCTTGGTGTAGACGTGATACTTGAGATCGATGTACTCGATATACGGGTTGGACTGCTGCAGCAGCGGTCCGGCCAGCGCCGTCGGATCGAAAAGGCCGCCCAACAGCTCGAAGACGCCCGCCGAGCTGACCGAGCCGCCCACCACCTCCACCGCCACCGGCGGGCTCGCCGGATCGGTGAAATCGGGCTTGAGGACGCCCGCGTAGCAGTTGTGGATATCGCCGGTCCAGACCACGACGTTGCGGATTTGCTTGTCGGCAATAAACGAAAGCAGCTCGGTGCGCTCGGCAGGATAGCCGTCCCAGGCATCCAGGTTGATGTAGAGCGTCAGCCCATTGGCCTCGGAGACGACATCGCCCTCGACGCGGCGCGGGCGGCCGAAAAAGCGCGGCGGCTTACCCGTGGGCCGACCGTCCGTGCCGATGTCAAACGCCACGAAGCGCACCAGCATCATTTCGTTGAGCAGCACCTTCCAGCGCGCCTGTGAACCGAGCAAATTTTTCTTGAGCCAACTGCGCTGCTGATAGCCCAGCATCGTGCGCGAAGGATCTTCGAGTTCGGGACAACCGGGGCTCAAAAAGTCGCTGGCACAGACCACACCGTCGCGAAACTGGCGCAAGTCGAGCACGAACAAATCCGCAAGAGCACCAAAGGAAAGCTTGCGGTAGAGCCGCACCACCGCCTTGTCGTCCACGACCGTAAGGGGAGTGACCGGCTCGACGGGCAGGTACTCCAGAAAGGCCGTGTAGCCCGCGAGTTGGCGCGCCTTTTGCTCCTCGCTCACCAGGTCGCGACCGGCGTAATTGTTGAATACCTCGTGGTCGTCCCACAGGTGGATCCAGCAGAACAGACGCCGCACCTCGCGAAAGTCAGGATCGCTCAAGTAGAGCTTGTACTTGGCGCGGTACTCTTCGAGGGTCTTCGCCTCACCGCCGCCAATCGTGTCCTCGCGCACCTGGCCGTTCTGGAAGCCCGCATCCCCCGTCTCGTAAATGTTGTCGCCCAAGTGAATGCAGTAGTCGGCGTCGTCGTCCTGGCAGATGGCGGCATAGACCGTGTAGAAGCCCTGGGTATAATCCTGGCAGGAGACATAGGCAAAGGTCAGTTGTTCGACACTGCTGTCGGGATCGGGGGCAGTCCTGGTGCGGCCGGTGACGCTGGTGTAGCCAGTATCGGTGGTGAACCGGTAATAGTAGCGCGTAAAAGGCTCCAGACCACCGGTGCGCATCTTGACGGTGAAGTCGTGGCCGACGTCCGTGGTAACACTGCCCTGGACAACTACGGAGGCAAAATCCTCCGTCAGGGCAACTTCGAAATGGACCGTCAGCGGTCCGCCGTTCTGAAACGCCTCCGGCACCCGTGTCCAGAGCACGACCCCATCGGAGCGCGGTTCGCCCGAGGCGACGCCATAGTCGTCGGCACCCTGGGCGGCGGCCCGGCGCCTCG
Source organism: Aphanocapsa lilacina HA4352-LM1 (assembly GCA_019359725.1). Classification (GTDB taxonomy): domain Bacteria; phylum Cyanobacteriota; class Cyanobacteriia; order Gloeobacterales; family Gloeobacteraceae; genus Gloeobacter; species Gloeobacter lilacinus. The sequence continues at coordinate 27,670 of JAHHGR010000018.1, forward strand.
CATTGGCAGACAGCAACAGCGCCGGGGCGACCAAGGCGCCTTTGATTACCGTGCGGCGATTGAACATCGGACACGCTCCAGGGCAGGAAGGAAAGAGCAACGCTACTGCTGCAGCATTAAGGCCCCGTTAAGGCATGGGTCCATACCGGCTTAGGGCCACCGATAGTACTTGCTCAAACACCCTAAAAGACTCACAGCAGACGGGCCGTGGGCGTTCAGCAGAGCACTGCGCGGCTCGTGCCAATCGAGAAATATGCGCAGATATTCCCCAGGCATAAACGGCAGCCGCTCGGCCCACTCTATCGCGACTATCGTCTGGGCGTCCCACATTTCCTCCAGGCCAAGGGCAGGCACCTCCTCGGGAGATAGCCGGTACAGATCGACATGGACGAGCGGCCGTGTTGCCTGCGGGTACTCTTCGATGAGGGCGAAGGTGGGGGAGGTGACCGGTTCCTCGATGCCGAGCGCTGCGGCCAATCCTTGAATGCAGGTTGTCTTGCCCGCACCGAGATCGCCGTCGAACAGCAGCACCACGCCCGGCTGCCAGCACTCGGCCAACCGCGCCCCCAGCGTTCGCGTCGCCTCGGCGTCGGGCAACAGGATTTTCATCGCCGAATGTGACAACATTGATACAAAGGCCCGTTTCCGAAGCGGCAGTGCAAACGATCTTACTGGTGGATGGCTACAACGTGGTCGGGGCCTGGCCCAGACTGATTCGGCTGCGCGACCGCCACAGTCTGGAGGCGGCCAGAAACGAGCTTGTCGAGCAACTGGCAGGCTACGCGAGTTTTCGCGGTTACCGCGCGGTGCTGGTCTTCGACGCCCAGTTGGTCACCTCGCCGCTGGTGCGCGCGAGCGAGACGCCGCACCTTGAAGTGTGCTTCACCGATTACGAACAGACCGCCGACAGTTTTATCGAGCAGTACAGCTACCAGTTGCTGCGCGAGAACCGCCGCCGTCGGGTGATGGTAGCCACCTCCGACCGGGCGCAGCAGGTGCTCGTACTTGCCCAGGGGGCCGACTGGCTATCCTCCGAGCAACTGCTTAAAGAAGTAGAAGCCGCCCGCCGCCAGCTACGCGAGGATCTGCGCAACCGCAAAGCCCGGCCGGGAAATAAACTGGCCGACCGACTCGATCCGACGGTGCGCGACAAACTTGCCCGTTGGCGCTTCGGCGAATAGGACGTCTCCAGTGTGGCTTGCCATCAACATCGGCAACAGCCGCCAGCATTGGGGCTGGTTCACCGGAACGCAGCTGGTGCAGGCATTGGATTTTCCGCTGAGTCACTGGGACGCGCAGGCTCTGACTCCGGCCGAGCAAATCGTAGTCGCCTCGGTAACGCCCGCTCACCTGGAGCGCTGGCGCACCTTGCCCCATGTCCGTATCCTGAACCTCGCGGATGTGCCCCTATCCGGTACGTATTCCACCCTCGGAATCGACCGGGCACTGAATTTAATCGCCGCCGCCGACGCTTACGGTTGCCCGGCCCTGGTGGCTGACTTCGGAACCGCCATCACCCTGAGTGCGGTTGATAAGTTCGGCCGCTTTTGTGGCGGGGCCATCCTGCCGGGGCTGGGCACGCAGCTGCGTGCCCTGGAACATTTCACCGCCGCCTTACCGGTGGTGGACTTGCCCGAACCTTGGCCGCCATTATTGGCCCACACTACCGAAGCGGCAATTCAAAGCGGTGTGGTGCGGGTGACCCTCGCTGGTCTTGCGCAGTTTCTCGAATCTTGGAAGCGGCAGTATCCGAATGGCATAAGCGTAGCCACCGGCGGCGACAGCGAGCGCGTCCACCGGTGGCTACCGGATCTGTTCGATGTACAGGACACCCATCTCACCTTGCGGGGGATCTGTGTGACCGTCCGGGGTGCCGATTAGCCCTGATCTGTCAGACATGGGTGAAACGTTAATGTCTCGTGGGCTGAAACGCCCTGCCTTCGTTGAAAAGTCTCAATATGATAGATCAGGGTTAGATGGCGACAAAGCCGCTAAGGCTTCTCTACTTCCTTCTTCACTTCACTGGTCTTTTCTCTGGTCTCTTTGGTCTCTTTGCCCGCTTCGGAGCGCTGGGTCTTGGCACGCTTGTCGGATTCGACCTGGCGCTCGCGCATCTCACCCATGCTGTTGCTGTCTTCTTTGGTTGTCGTCTTGGTCTGGGCTCCGGTTTTACTCTCGGTCTTTTCCATCGAACCGGTCTGGGCCATCGCTTGCGGGGCGAAGCTGCCGATGAGTGCGACACCGGCAAGAAGAGCGACAAACTGGCGCATCTGGGGACTCCTTAAATGCCACTGCGGCAAACGGTACTCGGTCCAATAGTGCAGCCTTTGTCGTCGAAGCCGATTCCGCCTGGAGGCAGAAACATCCGAGCCCCAAAGTAGACATCGTTCCGTCCCCTGGGCTGTGAAAATAGAAACCCCCGCAGGCGGGGCTGCGGGGGTTTGGCCGGTCGGCGAAGACAGCTCTTCGCTATTTGCGCGTGAGACAGATGGGTGGGGAGGGCTTTTAGCGCCTTGGTGCCGTCCATCAGCCAGACCAAGCCCTTGGCTGCGTCGGGATGACGCTAGACAATGTCCAGCTTACGGTCACCGTTGAAATCGCCGGTGCCGGCCATCTGCGATGGCAGATGACCGAGCGGGGGCAAGACAACTGTGGACAGGCGCGGACAGCCCTCCGAACTTTCGAATACCCAGCTAGAGATGGAATTACGACAAAAAATTCTCAACCGGTACGCGGCGGTCGCGACGAGGGCACCGTGGCACCGGGAAACCCAACTTAAACTGAACCGTCAGCGGTAGCGCGGACAGTCTGCTTCAGCAAATCAACAAACCTGCAAAAAACCGGCGCGGGCTCACTTGTTCTCGGACTGGACCCAGACAATCACCAGAAAGCCGCAGCAGACTAGGACCAGCAAAGCAATCGCAAGCAGTGCAATGTTCATAGAATCTCTATCGCCTCAGGCGCGCGTCCTCCACACAGGATATCACCAGGGAGCGCTACCGGCGACGATCAGGGCTTCGAACGCACCCGTACCTCACCACCGATTAGCGTCTGGCAGGCCAGGCGGTAGGAGAGAGGCTTCTTGCGCAGCTTCTGATCCTCCACGGGTGTGCGCTCCGAACAGTGTTCCATGCCCGAGAGAATATCGACGATGCAGGTGCCGCATTGGCCCACCCCACCGCAGTTGAGCACCTTGGCCATACCCTTATAAAGATCGATGCGTTCTTCGAGCATCGCATCGCGCAGGATCGTACCGTCCATCACATAGGCGGTCGTGCCCTCGGCTTCGAAATGGATCGTGGCCATCTTCCCTTTGCCTTCGGAGTCTCAGCTGACGGGAAACGGCAACTCCCCTTGGTCCCCGGCTGTGTTACGGAGCGGCAAAGGGCCGTAAAAAAGAGTTGCACTCTTGCTGAGCATTGGTTACACTTCTTTATACTGTTTTCCAATAGCTGGGGCAACCACAAAAGCGGACCGCGTTGGTAAAGGCAGTATAGGCGCTTTGGACAGCAGGATCCTGGTTGCTTCTGGAGTAGTTTAAGGAGGACTAGATCGATGGGACTACCTTGGTATCGGGTGCACACCGTTGTCACCTCAGATCCAGGACGGTTGATTTCGGTACACCTGATGCACACGGCACTGGTGGCCGGTTGGGCGGGCTCGATGGCGTTTTTTGAAGCGTCTGTCTTCAATCCTGAAGATCCCGTTCTCGACCCGATGTGGCGGCAGGGAATGTACGTCATTCCGTTTATGGCCCGCCTCGGCGTAATCAACTCCTGGTCCGGCTGGTCGGTCTTCGGTCCTTTTACGGCCGACGGTCTGGGCAACCGGATTGACCCCAACGTCGCCAACGTCGGCTTCTGGTCCTTCGAAGGGGTTGCCGCGGCCCACATTGTACTCTCGGGTCTGTTGTTCCTCGCGGCCTGCTGGCACTGGGTCAACTGGGATCTCGAACTGTTTCGCAACCCCCGCAACGGCGAATTGGGTCTGGATTTGCCCAAGATCTTCGGCATCCACCTGCTCCTTTCGGGGCTTGCGTGCTTCGGCTTCGGTGCTGTGCACATGCAAACCATCGGCATGTGGGTCTCAGCTGACCCGATCTACATCGATCTGGGCAAGTACGGCAATTTGCTGCAAGGCATGAATCCAGAAGCCCTGGGGGTCGTAGTACCGACCGGATTTGCCTGGGGTGCGGATGGATTTAACCCTTACAACCCGGCGGGGATCGCCGCCCACCACGTCGCCGCCGGCATCGTCGGCATCCTGGGTGGTATATTTCACATCGCGGTGCGTCCACCGGAGCGGCTCTACCGTGCCCTGCGCATGGGCAACATCGAGACGGTTCTGGCAAGCGCCCTGGCGGCGGTCTTCTTTGCCGCCTTCGTGGTGGCCGGTACCTTCTGGTACGGCACCGCCACCAACCCGGTGGAGCTGTTCGGGCCGGTGCGCTACTTCTGGGATGCCCAGGTCTACGACAAGAAAATTAACGAACTGGTGGCCGCCAACATGGCCAAGGGCATGAGCCGCGCCGAGGCCGAGAACGCCGTGCCGTTGCGCCTGCGGTTCTACGATTACGTCGGCAACAGCCCCGCCAAGGGCGGTCTGTTCCGCGGCGGCCCGATGAACAACGGCGACGGTGTGGCGACCGGATGGCTCGGTCAGCCCATCTTCAAGGACAAAGAGGGTCGCGAACTGCGCGTCGTTCACCTGAACACCCTCTATGAGACCCAGCCTGTCGTCCTCGTCGACAAGAACAACATCCCCCGCGCCGACATTCCGTTCCAGCGCTCCGAATCGCAACTGAGCTTCGAGCAGACCGGCGTGACGGTTTCCTTCGTGGGCGGTAAGCTCAACGGCCAGAGCTTCGAAGATCCGGCCCAGGTCAAGAGCTACGCCAAGCGCGCCCAGCTCGGTGAACTCATCGAGTTCGACACCAAGGATGCCGACGGTGTCTTCCGCACCAGCACCCGCGGCTGGTTCGTTCTGGCCCACGGTATCTTCGCGCTGCTGTTCTTCTTCGGGCACATCTGGCACGGGGCACGCACGCTCTTCCTGGATGTGTTCACCGGCGTCGACCCGACCCGTCAGGAAGAAGAATTTGAATACGGCGTATTCAAGAAGCTGGGCGACCCGACCACCCGCAAAGATGAGACCGAGGCGGCCTAGCTTAGGATGAACGGGGCGCGCGCGCCCCCGGCCGTTGTTTTTGCCCTTGCCACGGTTACTTTCAGAGGAGCACTCTCGATATGGGTTCGAGCGGTATCACCACCATCACCTACGTCCTGATTCTGGCCCTCATCATCCTGGCCATCTTCTTTGCCGTCTTCTTTCCGGAGAAGAAGAGCAAATAACCAGGTTTGCGGAAAATCGGACGAACGCGCAAAAGGCCACCCATTGGGTGGCCTTTTGGCTGGGTGCGGTAATGCGCGCCAATCCTCTCGAACCCGGCACCTAAAAGCGATTAATCCTCGTGCATCTCAAAAGGATCGGCCAGTTTCTTGGAGGGCGGACCGAAGGCCGTGTACACGGCGAAGGCCGTGACCAGTACCAGTGACACCAGAATGCCGACGACGAAAACCTGCGCTACGGTCATGGCTGTTTCGAAATGTGAACTTACCCCTCCAGTGTGTCAGGTTTGCCGACAGCGTGCAACCGGAGGCTCCTGCGATCGCTTCGATAAAAAAAGGCGCGTTTAAGTTGGGTCTCGATAAAATACGTATAATTTAGAAACATTCATTGCGACAGGTGCACTGATGGCCCGTAGGACCTGGTTAGGAGACCGACTGAAGCCGCTCAACTCCGAGATTGGCAAGGCCAGCCCCGGTTGGGGGACCACCCCGATCATGGGAGCTTTGATTGCCCTTTTTGGTGTCTTTCTCATCATCATCCTGCAGATTGCCAACAACTCCTTGCTTCTTGAAGGCGTCAACGAGGGCGTGCCGCAAAGCCCGGCCGCTCAGGGTTACGGTTATTACCCACAGTCGCGCTAATCTTTTGGAGCATCGCCCCTGTCCCTGGGTGGGCAGGGGCCTGCTCTATACTTGACGAAGCGAGAAGGTCACTTCGATGGAACTGTTCGGTGTCGGTCCGCTGGAGCTGTTGGTGATCGGGACGGTCGCCCTGCTGGTTTTTGGACCCAAAAAGCTGCCGGAATTGGCGCAGAACGTCGGCAAAGTGATGCGCGGGCTCAAGGACGTTTCGCGCGACTTCGAGCGCGAGGTCAAGCGCGAATTTGCCGAGCCCCCGGCGACGCAGACCACTCCCAACCGGTCCTACGACGTCGTTGAGTCGGTGCAGCAACCGCCTCTTGAGATCAACGACGCGGCGAAGCAGCCGGAGAAGCAGCCCTAGGGGGCGCCTGCCAGACGGCGCTGGTACCCTCGCGGCGCGCGTCGCTTGCCCCCACGAACCGGCCTTCGTACTGAACCGCCTGGACGTTGCCCATCGCATCGATGGCGCGCAGCTCATAACCCAGGGCGGAGAGCGCTTCCTCGGCCACAGAATAAGCTTTTTCGACAAACAATCGGTCGGGCTGCCATTGGTGATGGATGCGCGGAGCGTTCACTGCCTCCGGCAGGGGCAATTTGTAATCAAGCACGCCCAGAATCGTCTGCAACACAGCGTTGGTGATAAACGCCCCGCCGGGGCTACCCAGAGCGATCCAGGGTCGCCCGTTTTTAAGCAGGATCGTCGGGGTCATCGAGGAGAGCGGCCGCTTGCCGGGGGCGATGGCGTTGGCCTTGCTGCCCACCAGGCCGAACAGGTTGGGCACGCCGGGGGCGACGGCGAAATCGTCCATCTCGTTGTTGAGCAGGATGCCCGTTTTGGGGGCGACCACCGCCGCACCAAAGCCGCCGTTGATGGTCTGGGTGAGGGCCACGGTGTTGCCGTCGGCGTCCATGGTGCTCAGGTGGCTGGTGTTTTCGACCGGCCGCGGGCCTTCCCAACTCTGGAATCCGGCCAGGAGGGCGGGGCTGAGCAAGCTGCCCGGCACGATCTGGGTTGAAGGGGTGGCCCGTCCGAGGGAGATCGTTTTTTTCTGGGCCGCCCCGTAGCTTTTGGCCACCAGCGCGGCGAGAGGCACCGGCACGAAGGCCGGATCGCCGTAGAAGCGCGAGCGGTCGGCGTAGGCGCGGCTCATCGCCTGAGCGGTGAGGTGGGTGCGCAGGAGCGGCGTCTGGGCCGCCAGATTAAAGTTTTCGAGGGTATTGAGCATCTCCAGGAGCACTCCGCCGCTGCCCGGTGGCGGCATCGTCACCACCGGCACCCCCCGGTAACTGCCCACCAGGGGCGTGCGCCAGATGGGGCTGTAGTTTTCGAGGTCGGCGCGCGAGACCAGCCCGCCGCGCTCAGCCATCGCTGCCGCCATCGCCGCCGCCGTCTCGCCCCGATAAAAACTGTCTCCGCCGCTGTTGACCCATAGCTGGAGGGTGCGGGCCAGGTCCGGCTGCTGCAGACGATAACCCGCCGGGGGAGCTTTACCCTCCACCAGAAAGATGCGACTTGCCTCCGGGTCGCGCCCCAGCCGTGCGGCCGCAGCCTCGATCCGGCCGCGCACGAGATCGCTGAGTAGAAAACCTTCCCTGGCCAGGCGGATGGCAGGTTCAGCCAGGGTTACCAGCGGCAAGGCCGCGTAGGCTTGCTGCAATTTCACCAGCCCTGCCGCCTGGCCGGGCACCCCCGCCGCCCGGTAACCGTCGAGCGACAGCCGGGGGATCACCTTGCCCGCCCTGTCGAGATACATCGCGGCGGCGGCTTGGCCCGGGGCCGCTTCGCGAAAATCGAGAACGCGCGCCTCGGCGGTCCGCCCAAGCCACACCAGCGCGAAGCCGCCCCCGCCGATTCCCGAGGACTGCGGCTCGACCACCCCCAGGGCGAGGCTCGCGGCGATGGCGGCGTCGATGGCGTTGCCGCCTTTGCGCAGCATCTCGACGCCCGCCTCGGTGGCCAGAGGATGGGCGGTGCTCACCACGCCATCGCGAGCGACCGCGGGCGCGGCGGATCCGAGGACAAAGGCAGTCAGCAACAGCAGCGTTCGGCGGTTCAAAAGGCGATTCCGAAAATGTTCCGAACCAGGTGTAACATACCGATGCATGCCGCGTCGGTTCCACTCAGATCCGCTATCCTGACAAAATGCTTCGATCCTGTCGGTATCCGCTGGTATTCGCACTGCCGCTCATGGGGCTGTTGGTTTGGTACAACCCGGCGGCGGCCCTGACCCTGCGGGTGGCCGCCGCCGGACAGACGCTTGAAATCGAAGACGGCGGCAAGTTCGACCGGGAGCAACAAACCGGCACTATCCGCTACGAGGGCGAGGTGGGCGAGGTGGAGGTGCGGTTGCTGCTTGTCGAGCAAAGCACCCCGACTAAAGAGCACAGCCTCACCCTGAGCGGCGTACCCGGCGGGGAAGGGCCACTACCGGCCCTGACCAATGCCGGTGAACCGGGCGAAATTACCGTGGCTTTTGCCAGTTCGACCTTCGAGGCCATCGGCCCGCGCACGCGCACCACGTTGCGCTACCAGGGGCAGATCACCGATGTTGAGGACGCGCGCCTCGCCCTCGAAGTGCCCGAAAATCGGCTGAGCGCCACTGCCGGCGGCAAAGCCGCCGGGGAGATTCGTCTCGCGCCCGTCCAATCGGAGGGTGAGGAGTCGAACTTCGATTCGACCGGCGAAGCCGCCGAACTCGATGGCGCAGTGATCAATCTCGGCGCAGTACTGCGTGTCAATCTGGGCTCCGGCGATGCGCTCGCCATCGACGAGGCGCGCGTTGCAACAGCGGCGCTCGAAGCGAACGCCAACCTCGCCTCGCTATTGGGATTCGGAGCGGCGGCGATGGTGATTCTCGCAGCGGTGGCGCTGTTTCTGCGGCCTCGCGCCCGCCGCTAGCCGGGTTGGTCAGTCAGTTTCATGTGTCTTCTACTTCTGGAAGCAAGCGCGAGCCCAGGTACTGCTTGCTCTCAGCACTCGCTTCAAGAAGCCGCCTTTGGGCGGCGCCCGCCAGGCGCAAAGTGGCCTCCACCGCCAGGGTCATAGCACCCAGGGCAAAACCCAACAGCGGATCGGCTTCAGGAGATTTCAAAGAGGTCGGCGCTGTCTGCTTCATGGTGGTATCCGAGAGTCTCCAGAGCTTCGCAGGCATCGAGCTGCACACTCAAATCTGTGTCGCCGAGTGCCCTCTGCAGGCTCGGCACCGCCCGAACGTCGCCGAGCCTGCCCAGCGCCCAAGCGCAGTTGCTGCGCACCACCGCAAACGGGTCCTTGGCGAGGGCAACGCTGAGCGGACCCAGGGCACGCAAGTCCCCCAGTTGACCGAGGGCACTGGCTGCCCACAACCGGACCGCCGGAATATCGGTCATCAGAGCCTCAACAAGCGAATCGAAGGCGCGCGCGTCGCAGCAATTGCCCAGAGCCCAGACCAGGCCCTTGCGGACATATCCGTTCCAATCGCGGTCCAACACGGCGATGAGCGGCTCGACCGCCTCAGAGCACGGATTGCGTCCGACGGCGTAGGCGGCGCTCACCCGCACCAGTGGACAATCGTCGTCCAGCATCTCGATGAGGGCAGGCACGGCGCGCGCATCTTGAATCTCCGAAAAAGCGCGCGCAGCAAGCATGCGCCGGTTGACATCCGCGCCGCGCAGATCCTGCAGCAGTTGCTCAACATCCGGAGGCAGCTCAAGAACCTCGAGCGTGTAAGGTTCCGCCTCGATCAGCTCATCCATAACGCCCATTTTGACACCCTCCACCTGCAATACAGCAGGGTGGAGGGTGCCGCTTTTAAAATTTACTCCCCAGCCCAATCGCGCAGGAGCACCTGACGACGGGGATGGCGCAGCTTGCGCATCGCCTTTGCCTGGATCTGGCGCACCCGCTCGCGCGAGAGGTTGTACATCTCGCCGATGTCGGCCAGGGTGTAGCTGTTGCCGTCGGCCAGTCCGAAGCGCAACTCGATGATGTCGCGCTCACGGGGAGTCAACAGGTGCAACAGCGACTCAATCTGCTCGACAAGCAAATTGTGATCGAGCACCTCCGAGGGGGAAATCGTGTCACTATCCTCGATGAGCTGCACCAGTTCGGTGTCTTCTTCTTTGCCGACTTTGACGTGCAGCGACAGGGTGCGTCGGCCGGCATCGAGGATCTCATCGAGCTTGTCGATGTCAAGCTCGAGGGCCTCGGCCATCTCGGACTTGGTTGGTTTGCGCGCCAGTTCCTGGGTAAGTTGCCGACGAACGCGCTTGACCTGGTTGAGTTTCTCCACCATGTGCACCGGCAAACGCACCGTGCGCGACTGCGAGGCGATGGCACGGGTGATCCCCTGGCGAATCCACCAGTAGGCGTAGGTCGAGAACTTGAAGCCGCGCTCGAAGTCGAACTTCTCCGCCGCCCGCATCAGGCCGATGGCCCCTTCCTGAATCAGATCTAGAAACGGCACGCCGCGGTTGAGATATTTTTTGGCAATCGACACGACCAGCCGCAGGTTCGCCCGCACCAGGCGGCGCTTGGCCGCTTCCGCCTCCGGCCCCCCGGTGGCAATCACCTGGGCCAGCTCCACCTCTTGCTCGGAAGTGAGCAGCGGATAGCGAGACATTTCGCGCAAGAACTGGCCGACGGAATCTTCGAGGGAGGCCTGACTTGCCCGGCCGCGCCGCTGCTGGGGGTCGGAAAGCTGAATTTTGACCAAAGATGACATGTCTTTCTCCATATACTCCGAAGGCAAGACCGCTTAAATCCGCTTCCAGGTCTCTAATTTATTTAACAAAATTTAACCAATGAGTCAACAAAAAAGAAAAGTGTTGCGGCTTTGAATTATTTCTTAGTGTAGGGTGGGCGGGGCCCAGATCCATCTGTCGCGGGGATCATCTTGATCCCCGCGGGCGTCTCGGGCGGTGGAGCGCCTTCAGCCGTCGGCCGCGGCTTCGGCTGCCAGCAAATTGTGTATTTGTGCTGTGCAGAGCGCCGTCACCGCTTCGAGTGCGGCGCGGCGGGTGTCGGCGGGCGGGTCGATGGGCGGCCCGAAGGCGACTGCGACGCTGTGCAGGCGGGGCAGGACGCTGCCTTTGGGGAGGATCCGGCCGGTGCCGCCGATAGCGACAGGAACGATCGGTACCTGGGCCTTGGCGGCGATCATCGCGGCCCCCAGTTGGGGGGTGGCAACGCGGCCATCGGCGGTACGGGTGCCCCCGACGAAGATGCCCACTGCCCAGCCGGCTTCGAGCGCTTCGAGGGCGGTACGGATAGCGCCGCGATCGCCGGTGCCGCGCCGGACCGGGAAGGCGCCGTAGACGCGGATGAGCGATTTGAGCACGGGCACGCGAAAGAGTTCTTCTTTGGCCATGAAGGCCACCGGCCGCCGGGCGCAGTTGGCGAGGATCACGGGGTCGAGGTGGCTGGCGTGGCTGGAGGCGAGGATGACCGGCCCGCTGGGCGGGACGTGTTCGGCACCGGCGATGCGCAGACGCAGGGCGGTGTGCAGCAGGGGACTGACCGCCAGCCACTTCAGCAGGCGATAGGGCAGCAGGGTTTGCTCGGGGCGCAGGGTCGGTTGCACGGTTTACTTTCCGCTATAGCCCCAGGCGCGGGGATCGACGCCGCCCAGGGGAATGTCGCCCAGACCGTACTCGGCCCAGCGTTTGCTCACCTGCTCGGCGGTGGCCGGGTCGGAGCGCAAGGGTTCGCCCCAGGCGTGGTCAGTCTCGGGGGGGATCTTGGTGGTGGCGTCGATGCCGAGGCGCGCTCCGAGGCCAAGGCGCTCGCAGGCAAAATCGAGCGTGTCGAAAGGCGTGCGGGGGATCACAAACACGTCGCGCTCGGGGTCGACCTTGGAGGCGATGGCCCAGACCACCTGGGAGGGATCGCGAATGTCGATATCCGCGTCGACGACGACGACGAACTTGGTGTAGGTGAACTGGGCGAGGGCCGTCCAGAAGGCCATCGCCGCCCGCCGCGCCTGGCCCGGGTAAGCTTTTTTGATCGAGAGCACCGCCAGTTTGTAACTGAGCGCGTCCATGGGCAGAAAAAAGTCCCGCACCTCCGGCACCTGGGCGCGCAACAAAGGCGTGTAGATGCGGTTGAGGGCGATGGCGATCATCGCCTCTTCCTTGGGAGGGCGGCCGGAGAAAGTGGTGTGGTAGATGGGGTTGTGGCGGTGGGTAACGGTGTGGATGCGCACCAATGGCGAATCTTCGACGCCGCCGTAGTAGCCCATGTGATCGCCGAAGGGGCCGTCCGGGAGCACCTCGCCGGGGGTAATCGTCCCTTCGAGGACAAATTCGCTGTGGGCGGGCACGAGCAAGTCCGAGGTGCGGCACTGGGCCAGTTGCACCCCTTCGCCCGCGTAGAGGCCCGCGAAGACCCACTCGGACAGTTCGACCGGGATGGGCGTGGCGGCGGCCATCACCAGGAGCGGATCGACCCCGACGGCGATCGCCACGGGCAATTTCTGGCCGCGCTCGGCGGCCTTGCGCAGGTGGCGAGCCCCCCCGCGCACCGAAAGCCAGTGGACGGTCATCGTGTCGCGGCTTTGCTGCTGCAGGCGGTAGATGCCGACGTTGGGGGTGCCGTCCTCCGGGTCGTGGGTGATCACCAGGCCGAAGGTGAGGATGCGCCCCGCGTCCCCGGCGTAGGGGCGGATCATCGGGATGCGGTCGAGCTCGACGGCCTTGCCTTCGAGGATGACCTGCTGGCATTCCGGGGCAAAGAGCACCCGCCCGGGGCGGGCTTTGACCACAGCAATCAGCAGCGGCGCAAATTCGAGGGCGTCCTGGAGGCTGCGCGGCGGGCGGGGTTTCTGGAGCTTGCCGAGCTTTTCGCCCAGGGCTTCCAGTTGTTGTTGCTCTTCAAGACCCATCGACCAGACCACCCGCTCCACGGTGCCCAGCAGGTTGACCGCCACCGGAAAGGGCGAACCTTTGACATTCTCAAACAGCAGCGCCGGACCGCCCGCGGCGAGCAGGCGATTTGCGATCTCGGCCACCTCCAGATCCCGCTCCACCGGAGCGCTAATCCGCCGCAGTTGGCCCCGCGATTCTAATAGTTGCAAAAACGTGCGCAGATCCCGCCCCATAAGCCCCCGTACCGCTGCTTCGATGGTAGGGGCCGGGCGTGAGCCCTGGCAACCGGAGGGCCGCTCGCCGCCGGGGCGGTAAAATCGAAAAGCCCGTTTCGCCACCGCCGCCATGCCCGACGATTCGACTGCCCCCAAGCGCATCCTCTCAGGAGCCCAACCCACCGGCCAGTTGCACCTGGGCAACTACCTGGGAGCGGTGCGCAACTGGGTGAGCGAACAGCGGCAGTACGACAGTTACTTCTGCGTGGTCGATCTGCACGCCCTCACCGTCCCGCAGGAGGCGGCCGAATTGCGCGCGGCCACCCGCCGCACAGCAGCGCTTTATCTCGCCTGCGGTATCGACCCGGAGCGCTCGACGGTGTTCGTGCAGTCCCACGTACCTGCCCACACCGAACTGACCTGGCTGTTCAACTGCCTGACGCCCATCAATTGGCTGGAGCGGATGATCCAGTTCAAAGAAAAAGCGATCAAGCTGGGCGAGGAGGTGGGTATCGGGCTATTCGACTACCCGGTGTTGCAGGCGGCGGACATTCTGCTCTACGAACCCCACCTGGTGCCGGTGGGCGAGGACCAGCGCCAGCATCTGGAACTCACCCGCGACATCGCCCGCCGCTTCAACGACCGCTACGGCGAGAGCCTCAGGGTGCCGGAGGTGCTCATCCGCAAGGAAGGAGCGCGGGTGATGAGTCTGCAGGACGGCAACTCCAAAATGTCCAAGTCCGACCCGTCGGACCTTTCGCGCCTCAACCTGCTCGATGCGCCCGATAAGCTGCGCGACAAGATCAAGCGCGCCAAGAGCGACGCGGTGATGGGACTCCAGTTCGACCCGGCCAGGCCCGAGTGCACCAACTTGCTCACCATCTACCAACTGCTCTCGGGCGAAAGTCCCGAGGCGGTCGAAGCGCGCTTTGCCGACGCCGGTTTTGGACGTTTCAAGCCGATACTCGCCGACCTGGTCATTGAATATTTACGTCCCATCCGTGAGCGCTATGACGCGATTGCGGGCGAGAGCGGTTATCTTGAGGGCATCCTGCGCGAAGGTGCCCTGCGCGCCTCGAAGGTGGCCGGGCTCACCCTGGAGCGCATCCGCGCTCGTATGGGGCTGCTGCCGCCTTTTTAAACCGGAAGCGCCGTTCGCGAATTTTACACACACGCTTTGGAAAGGACGGGCAATTATGAGCGGCGAGTATGTTCCTGGTCTGGAAGGCGTCCCTGCAACCCGTTCGAATATCAGTTTCGTGGACGGCAAAGCCGGCGTCCTGGAGTACCGTGGCATCCCGATCGATCAGCTTGCCGAGTCGAGTACGTTTTTAGAGACCGCCTTTTTGCTCATCTTCGACCACCTGCCCACCAAGGACGAACTGCTCTCCTTCGAAGCCGAGATCCTGGGCCACCGGCGGGTCAAGTACCGTATTCGCGACATGATCAAAAGCTTTCCCGAGAGCGGCCGGCCGATGGTGGCCCTCCAGTCGTGCATCGCGGCGCTGGGGCTTTTCTATCCGCTGCAAAACGAGAGCAAAGAAAAATACGCCTACGATTCGACCATTCGGCTACTCGCAAAGATGCCGACGATGGTGGCGACGTTTCACCAGATGCGCCTGGGCAACGATCCCATCCCGCCGCGCGACGATCTGGGCCACGCCGCCAATTTTCTCTACATGCTCACGGGCAACGAACCCGATCCACGGGCGGCGCGCATTTTTGATGTCTGCCTGATGCTGCACGCCGAGCACACCGTCAACGCCTCGACTTTTTCGGCTCTGGTCACCGCCTCCACCCTGGCCGACCCCTACACTGTCATCACCTCGGCGGCGGGTACCCTCTCCGGCCCCCTCCACGGCGGTGCCAACGAGGAAGTGATCCGCATGCTCAAAGCAATCGGCACCATCGAGCGCGTGCGCCCCTACCTCGAGGAGCGCCTCGCCCGCAAAGAAAAGATCATGGGCGTCGGCCACCGGGTCTACAAAGTCAAAGACCCGCGCGCCACAATCTTGCAGAATCTGGCCCAGGAGTTGTTCGACCGCTTCGGCCACAGCCGCCTCTACGACATCGCCGTCGAGGTCGAGCGCGTCTGCGACGAGTTGCTCGGCCAAAAGGGCATCTACCCCAACGTCGACTTCTACTCGGGCCTGGTCTACGAAAAGCTGGGTATCCCCGCCGACATGTTCACTCCGGTATTTGCCATCTCGCGGGTGGCGGGGTGGCTCGCCCACTGGCACGAGCAGTTGGCCGACAACCGCATCTTCCGTCCCACCCAGGTCTACACCGGCTCCCACAACGTCGAATTCACACCTCTGTCGCTGCGCTCCTACGCCTAGCGGTACAGTGGGGGGGAACACCACATCCAGGGGAAGGCCCCGATGGTGCGCCTGCCGCTCATCAACCTGCATCCGGATCATGTGGCCGAGGTGATCGAGACGGCCACCACCGAATTTCTCGCCCAGTGCCTGGACAAAGATTCGCTCGATTTTCCGGTGGCGCCGCCCTTTGGTTCGCTGGTCAAGGCGGTGGACGAGGAGGCGAATATCGACGTCTACGCGGTGGTCTACTACGCCACCACCAGCCCGATCGACTCGGTACACCGGGCGCGGGCGATGGGGCTCTCGATGCAGCAGTTGCGCTGCGAGCAGCCGCAAATTTTCGACATGCTCAAGACCGAATTCAAAGCGGCCATCGTCGGCTTCAAAGAGGACCGGCGCCTGGTGCAGCACCTGCCGGCCCGTCCGCCCTTTGTCCACCAGGCGGTGCTGCGTTGCTCCTCGGTGGAGGTGGCTTTTTTCAGCACCCGGCTCGATTTTCTGCGCACGGTGCTCACGGTCTCGGGCGCCCCAGTGGACGAACTGCTCGCCGCCACCGTCCGCCACTGCCACGCCGCCCACGGCCACAGCCGCCCCTGGCTGGTGGAGGCGGGGCGCGAAATCAGCCAGCTGCTCAAAGACGACTACGATCGCCTGGGAGCCGTGCTGCGGCGCATGCGCCCATGATGGGTTCACTCGGAGTGAATTACCGATGCAAAGGCAATCCTGGCAGCACTGGACGGCGGCGGCAATTGTCGCCGCCGGCTTGCTGAGCTTCGATGCCGCTTCGGCGCAGGACGATGTCCGGCAGCGGGCTGTGCATTCAGTGCTCGAACAGCAGGCGACCGCCTGGAACCGCGGTGACATTCCGGGTTTTATGGCCGGGTACGAGAACGCCGAAACCACCACTTTCGTCGGCACCGACGTCAATCGCGGCTACCAGAAGGTACTGGAGCGCTACCTAAAGCGCTATCCGACGCCCGAGGCGATGGGGAAATTAACTTTTTCAAATCTCGAAATCCTGCCCCTGAGCGAGGAGTACGCTTCGGCCCTCGGCCAATGGAAACTCGAACGGGCGACCAAGGACGGGGGCAACGTCGGTGGCTACTTCACGTTGTTGCTGCGCAAAACGGCCGCGGGCTGGCGGATCATCCTCGATCACACCAGTTAGCTGTGTAGTGCCGTTGTTTGGGATTTATGGACTCTGAATGGGTCGAGCGCGGCTGCTTCAATAGAAGCCTGGGCGATGCTGCTGGAGGAGTACGACGAGGTGCTCGGCATCGGGCTCGGCGTCCCTGCCACTGACCGATGTGCGCCAAACTGTGCTCGACACTCACCCGCTCACGCAACTTCGCCTGCAGGATGGTGGCCAGAGCCAGTTGCGCCGTTGGGATAGGCGGTTGACCGCAGGGGCTTTTTTATAGAT
This sequence comes from Aphanocapsa lilacina HA4352-LM1, assembly GCA_019359725.1. Lineage (GTDB taxonomy): Bacteria > Cyanobacteriota > Cyanobacteriia > Gloeobacterales > Gloeobacteraceae > Gloeobacter > Gloeobacter lilacinus. The sequence continues at coordinate 44,462 of JAHHGR010000018.1, forward strand.
GCCGACCAGTTCGCTCGGAAGGTGGAGTCGAACAGTCGATGTCGGATACGGCGCAGGAAGCCGAACAGCTTGGCGCGGCGGATGCGTCTCACAATGGCCTGCTCGACAGGCGAGGGTTCAACGGGTGGCTGCCACTGAGGAGGCTGCATCGGCGAAAGAGGACGCGGCTCCTATCATCAACTACTGGTTCTGGACCGATCCGCTAGTGACTGATCTCGATTTCCAGGCCGTTGTCGCGGATGCGCCTGGGCACTTCCTCCGGAAACAACCCCAGTTCGCGGGCTACCTCGGTGGAGATGTCGCTCAGGTGGGCCATGTCCTCCTGCAACTCGTCGATGTCGTCCTTCCAGTAGGTGCCGTGGGCCGCCTGCCCCTGCTGGGCCAGGTCGTAGAGGATGTCTCGAAGTCGCACGGTCGCTTCCCCCAAAATGTACCGTCTGCGGACGGCGCCTCCTAGGGATGCTTTTTGCCACTGCGGCTAGATGTTGCTGGTCATCACCATCGGCCCCACCGGCTGGGGCGCGTCGCCGGGCTCGCGGGTCACCACCAGCGGTGCCGTGAGCAAATTGCCGTTGAGGGGCAGTTTCGCGTAGACACTGCCCGCCGCCCCCGGCATAAATTCGCCGCAGGCTACCTTGCGTCCGCCCACCACCGCCCACAGCCGGTAAACCTCGCCCCGGGCGGGGACGGGCAGGTTGCTGAGGGTGACAACCACCTCGGGGGTGCCGGGAGTAATCAAAATATTCCCGGAGGCGCTCCGGGCGGCGTCCATCCCGCGCAGCGACACCAAGCGGGTGCTCTCCTGGCGGAGCATGCTCACCAAGTCGCGGTAGCGGCCGACTTCCTGACGACTTTGGGTCAGCTGGGCGCGCAACTGCCAGCTGTCGAACCCGAGGGTAACTACCAACGCGGCAGCGACGGCGGCGGCGGCCCAGCTCAGCCACCCGGGACGAGTGCGCCGAACGGCGGCAGGCCGTTCGTTGCTTGCTTCGAGAATGCGGTTGCGCAGGGCGGCGGCGGGATTGTTGTCCTCCGGCAGGGCGTAGGGCAACAAAGAGAACGTTTCTTGCAAACGGGCCAGCTCGGCGTGCGCCTCAGGGTTTTTGGCAAGCCACGCCTCGAAGGTCCGGCGCTCCTCGTCACTCAGATCGCCCAGCACGTAGCCCGCCATCAGTTCTTCCCATTCGCCCGGCTGCCTGTTCATACGCTACCCCATAAGATCCCGCAGCAGATTGCGGAGCTTGAGCAGACCTTGGCGGCTGCGGGTCTTGACGGTGCCGAGGGGGGTGTCGAGCCGGCTTGCGATCTCCGACTGGCTCAAACCCTCGTAATATGCCAGTTCTAACGCCTGACGCTGGGCTTCGGGAAGTTGCTCCAGGGCGGTTTTGACCTGCCGGGCCACTTCGGCGGTGGCTACGCGCTCGAAGGGAGTCGGGCCGGGAGCAGTGCCGGTGCCCAGCTCCTGGGTCCATTTTTGCAAAAAACGCAAATTCGACCCGCGCGAGCGCACCCGGTCGATGGCCCGCGAGCGGGTGAGGGTCAGCAAATAGTTGCTGAGGGTTCCCCGGGCCGGGTCGTAGGCTTTTTTTTGCCAGAGAATGAGAAACACTTCTTGAGTGAGATCTTCGGCCTCCTGGCTGTTGGCGAGGATGCGCACCGCCAATCGGTAAACCAGCCTGCCGTGCCGGTCGTAGAGCACCCCGAGGGCCGACGCGCTGCCCCGCTTGAGATCTGCATATATCTCGGCGTCGCTGGGCGGGTCCATGACATTCCTCTGGTTGCCTCCGGCAGCCGGTAGCAAGTTGCGCCTTGGCCGGATCTCCTCCACAGGATAAATGGCTTGCGACCACAGGCCGAAAAAATCGTTCGCCGACGCCAGGATATCCATGATCGCTTGCCTCCTTGGGCTGCTCTAGACGGTATACGGACAGCCGTTGGCCGCGGATTGGCACGTCTCACCCTCATCCGATCCGGGTATTGTTCCGTATGCCATATGACACCAAAAAGACCCCGGCCCCGGCCGGTCGGTCCCATTGACGTTCATGGAGTCCAGGCGATGCCCGAGTTCCCCACCTTCGATCAATTCCCACCGGCCCTGCAGGCCGCGGCCGTCCGCCGGAAACTGCAAGGCGGCGAATCGGTCTTCCGCCAAGGCGATGAGGCCCTGGCTTTCTACGCAGTCGAGCGGGGGCGTATCCGCATGGTCAGTCACACCCGCACCGGCCGCACGGTACTGTTGTACCGGGCGGTCGCGGGCGAATGCTTCGCCGAAACCTCGCTGTTCGCCGAGCAGTACAATTGCGAGGCGATCGCCGATGTGCCTGCGCAGGTGGTGAGCTTTCCCACAGCGGCGCTGGTTGCTGCTCTGCGCTTCAAGCCGGAACTGGCGGAGCGCTTCTTGCACATTCTCTCCGAGCGCATCCACAGTCTCAAGGAGCGTGTCAATCTCCAGAACATTGCCCCGGCGCGCGACCGCGTGCTGGAGTACCTGTTCGTAGCCGTGCCCCCCGGCCAGATGACCGTCGCCTTCGACCGCTCCTTTCGAGAGATCGCCGATGAGCTGAACCTGACGCAGGAGACGCTCTACCGGACACTGGCCGAACTGGAGCGCGAAGGGGTGATTAGCCGCCAAAAGCGTTCGATCACCCTGCGGCGCACCGCCTAGTCGTCCAAAAGCCGATCTGAATCATAGAATCCGGTCAAAACCGCTCTGTACAATCGGCCCACCTGTCCGTATCCACCAAACCGTCGTTTCAGGAGTCCGTCATGCACCCAATTGGTTTGCCTCTACTGTTGGCCGCCACCCTGGCAGCCCCCCTTTCGCCGGTCTTCGCCACGGACACGCCGCTGGTTGTGGCTCAGCGGGAATCGTCGCCCAATCCCCGCAGCGGCGGCGACACCTCGGATGAGTTGCGGACGTTCTTTGAAAAAGAAATTGCCGCTTTGCGCAGCGAAATGGCCGCCTTGCGCAGTGAAATGAGTGCGATGCGCGCGGAGATGAGCATGATGCGCTCTCAGATGCCCAGCAACATGAAAAAGTAGACGCTTGCACTTTGGGCAATCCGATAAGCGGGGCGCTGCGTATGCCAAGCGTCCCGCCCGGCAAAACCCCGGCGGGTATGCCCATGATCCGCGTCATGGACATGCTTCTGCACCGCTCCAGACAATGGGCGGTGCCCACGCCAATCCCACGTGTTCAAGGAGTTGTCATGCTCAAAGTGTGTGTGAATCTACTGACGGCCGCTGCGCTGACCCTGTCTGCCCCGGCGGCTTTCGCCGCGCAACCGACCCTGCTTGCGCAGGCGGGCGACGCTATGAAGGGTGACGCTATGAAAAAGGGCGATGCCATGAAAGGCGACGCCATGAAAGGCGACGCCATGAAAGGCGACGCCATGAAAGGCGATGCCATGAAAGGCGACGCCATGAAGGGCGACGCCATGAAGGGCGATGCCATGAAGGGCGATGCCATGAAGGGCGACGCCATGAAAGGCGACGCCATGAAGGGCGATGCCATGAAAAAGCCTTAACCCGGCTGTCGCGTTCTTCTTGTTGCCCCGTGCCCTTCGAACCTGCGGAGGGCACGCCCCTTTCCACCTCACGCACCAGAGGTTTCGATGACCGCGCAAGCGACACCGCGCAAACCGGCGATTCCCAAGCAGGCTCTGGCTGCCAAGGCCTTTCACTGGGTCAATCTGGTCACTTTGTTCGCCATGATGGGCAGCGGCCTGCAGATCTACAACGCCAATCCGGTCTTCGGCGGCCGGGCAGGCTATCATTTTCCTGATTTTTTGCTCCTGGGCGGCTGGCTTGCCGGGGGGCGGCACTGGCACTTTTTCTTCATGTGGGTCTTTGGCCTGAACCTGCTGTGGTATGGGCTTTACGTCTTTTTCACGCGGCGCTGGAAAAACCGCTACGTGGGCAAAAACGACCTGGAGGCGCTCCAAAAGTCCACCAACCCCAAGCGGCGCAACTACGCCGTGCACCGGCTGGTTTATACCGCCTTCATCCCAGTGTTGCTGTTGGCGCTTCTTACCGGTCTCGGGATGTGGAAACCGGTGCAGTTCGGCTGGATCGTGGCGATGTTCGGCGGCTGGCAGGCATTGCGCACGGTCCACTTTTTGACCATTCCGACGGTGCTGGGGCTGATGGCGGTCCACTCGCTACTTGCTCTCAACGTTGGCCAATGGAAACTGGTGCGCTCGATGTTTACTTGAGGCACACGCGATGAGCCATTTTCTTCGGATCGGACGGCGCAGGCTCATCGGCCTGGGTGGCATGAGTCTGCTGTTGGCTGCCTGCGGGCGCGGTTCGGTGCAAACCCAGATCGAACAAAAACTCTTCGAGCTGTCGGACCCGCTCAACCGCAGCTTCGAGCAACTGCTGTTCAGCTCCCAGCGCCTCGCCCCGGAGTTTCAGCGCAAAGACATCGAGCCCGAGGCGCTGCTGATCAACACCGCCGAGGATTTCCCGCCCCAGATCGACCCGGGCGCCTACCGCCTCACCGTCGGCGGTCTGGTGGAAAAACCTGTGAGCTTGAGTTTGGAGGAGATCCGCAAGTTGCCCTACCGCTCCGAAATCATCCGCCACGTCTGCGTCGAAGGGTGGGCGGCCATCGTCCAGTGGGGCGGCCTGCCGCTGGTGGAGTTGCTCAAATTCGTGCAGCCCAAGCCCGAGGCGCGCTATGTGTTCTTTCGCTCGGCAGAAGGCTTCCGCAACAGCCAGGGTGAGCTGTACGGCTTCTACGAAACCTGGGATCTGGCAAGTTGCGTTCACCCGCAGACGGTGATGGCCTACGAAAAAAACTTCAAGCCCCTACCGGCCAACAACGGCGCGCCCGTGCGCCTCGCCTCGCCCATCAAGCTCGGATACAAGCAGATCAAATGGGTGAGCGAGATCATGCTGCTGGCCGCACTGCCGGAGCAGTTGGGCTACTGGGTCGATTTCGGATACGAATGGTACGGCGGAGTCTAAAAGCTTCCGGTCTCCTCAACTGCCAAAAGCAAAGATAATTTTGCAATCGGAACTCAGTTGACAAAAACTTGCTCTTGCTGGAAGGTTTACGTTCGACGCTTAAGGTTCTGACAGCCGAAGTGCAGGAGCTTGGACGTGCGGGTTGCCGCGAGCGATCAGTCCGGCGCCCGGGCTCAAATAGTTTGTACATTCCCGATTTCTAGCTTCTGGTAAAAGCGATTGGACGTCGTACATTGGTGCTGGGACCGTTAGCTCAAGGAGATGCACTATGGCCCGTACCGCTTCGACGATGATGGAGCTTGACACACCGGCACCGGCCTTTGTTCTACCGGATGTGAGCACCGGCAAGATGATCACTCTGGCAAGCTTCGCAGGTCAGCCGGCGCTGCTGGTGATGTTCATCTGCCGCCATTGTCCGTTTGTAAAGCACATCCAGGACGAACTGGCCCGACTGGGTAGAGACTACGCCGATTCGGGCCTGGCGATCGCGGCCATCAGCGCCAACGACGCGCTCAAGTACCCCGCCGACTCCCCCGAGAGCCTCAAGGAAATGGTGGAGGAACTGGGCTTCACCTTTCCGGTGCTCTACGACGAGAGCCAGCAGACCGCCATGGCCTACCAGGCGGCCTGCACCCCCGATTTTTTCCTGTTTGATGCTGCTCGGCGGCTGGTTTACCGCGGGCAGCTCGACGACAGCCGCCCCGGCAACGACCTGCCGGTGACGGGCAAAGATCTGCGCATCGCCATCGACGCGGTGCTCGGGGGCAAAGCGCCCGCCATCGACCAAAAGCCCAGCATCGGCTGCAACATCAAGTGGAAGGAAGGAAACACCCCTCCTTACTACGGCTAAACGTGGATCTCTTCGAGCGGCACCGCGAACAGCAGCAGGCGGCGGCGGCACCGCTCGCCGACCGGATGCGCCCGCGCTCGCTCGATAAATTCGTAGGTCAGGGCCACATCGTCGGCCCCGGCCGACTCTTAAGACGGGCAATCCAGGCCGATCAGCTCTCTTCGCTGATTTTCTACGGTCCCCCGGGCACCGGCAAAACGACGCTGGCACGGATCATCGCGGGCACGACGCGCGCCCACTTTATCGCCCTCAACGCCGTGCTCGCCGGGGTCAAGGACATCCGCGAGGCGATCGACGAGGCCAAAAGCCGCCGCGGCCAGTTTGGCCAGCGGACCATCCTGTTCGTAGACGAAGTGCACCGCTTCAACAAATCCCAACAGGACGCGCTGTTGCCCTGGGTCGAAAACGGCACGATCGTGCTGGTGGGCGCCACCACCGAAAACCCGTTTTTTGAAGTCAACAAGGCCCTGGTCAGCCGCTCGCGTTTATTTCAGCTCAAGCTCTTGGAGAGTGAGGATCTGCGGGCAGTGGCCCTGCAGGCGCTCGCCGATACTGAGCGCGGCTACGGCAAGCGCAATGTGCGGCTCGATCCCGAGGCGCTTGCGCACCTGGTCGATATTGCCGGGGGCGACGCGCGCACGCTGCTCAATGCCTTGGAACTGGCCGTTGAGACTACTCCGGCAGATAGCGACGGTGCCGTCCGCATCACCCTCCCGGTCGCGGAAGAATCGATCCAGCGTCGGGCAGTGCTCTACGACAAGGAGGGCGACGTCCACTTCGATACAATCAGCGCCTATATCAAGAGCCTCCGAGGCTCGGACCCCGATGCCGCCTTGTACTGGCTGGCACGGATGATCTACGCCGGGGAAGAGCCGCGCTTTATCTTCCGGCGGCTGCTCATCCAGGCGAGCGAGGATGTGGGCCTTGCCGACCCGCAGGCGTTGGCGGTCGTCGTGGCCTGCGCCGAGGCTTTTGACCGGGTGGGGATGCCCGAGGGGCGCTATCACCTGGCCCAGGCGACGCTGTACCTGGCCACTGCGCCCAAATCCAACAGCGCCATGGCCTTCTTCGACGCCCTGGCCGCGGTCGAGCGCGAGCGGGCCTCGGACATTCCCAACCCCCTCAAGGACGCAAACCGCGACAAGGAGGGCTTCGGCCACGGCGCGGGCTACCTCTACCCGCACGCCTACCGCGACCACTGGGTCGCCCAGCAGTATCTTCCCACCAGCCTGCAGGGGCAAGTGTTTTATCAGCCCGGCGACCAGGGTTACGAGGCGGGTATTCAAGTGACGGTTGCCCGCAGACGTGAAGCGCAACTGGCCGCCCTGGTCGAAACCGACAGCCCCGAGCGGCTCAGTTTCGGTCCGGCAGACGGGCAGGGCGAGCGCTGGCTGGCGCGGGCCATGGGCCGCCAGGGCGAACAGCTCGCCCGCCTGCGCGAACGGATCTTCGAACTGGCAGCCCCAGAGCGTCACCACGTCATCCTCGACGCGGCGGCAGGCAGCGGCCTGCTCACCTGGGAAGCCATCCGCCGCACTCCAGAAGGGGGTGTCTACGCCCGTGCGGCCAACGCTGCCGACGCCGACGCCCTTGCCGAGCAGGCCGCGGCCTTGAGCCCCTTGCGCCGCCCGGTGATCCTGACGGCGACACTCGAAGACCTGGCCGCAGCGGCAGGACAGCACAGTCCTGATTTGCGCTTTGAGCGGATCGTCGGACGAAACCTGCTCAAAGGCATCCCCCACAAAATTTCTGTCCTTGCCGCGCTGCAACATCTCCTGGCTCCGCGCGGCGCGCTGGTCCTCGCCGAAAACATGCCGAGCCGGGGCAGTCGCCTCTGGCAACTGCTCGATCCCGCATGGCTGGCGGCCGATCTCTACCGGCGGGTTGTCGAAGCCGAGGAGCTTGCCTTTCGTGGCGACCCGCAGTTGGGCTGGGAACCGGACAACCTGCAATCGGCCTTCGAGCAGGCGGGCCTGGCCTGTGCGATCACCAGCGAAAGTGTGGAAAGTGAATTGCGCGTCAGTGGGCCACTGTTGGAGCGCTGGTTCGCCAGCTCCCGCCCAGGCGGCACCTATGCGGCACAGCTGGCTCGGCTGCTGTCGTCCGAAGAGGTAGAACGCCTCGAAGCAATTTTCAGGCGGCAGTTACTGGACCGGGTGGCACCCTGGTCCAGTGCCGTCGCCTATGCCGTCGGGCGACCCGCTTGAGCAAATTTCGCACCGGCCCTTGAACTTGGCTGCTCGGTGTGCTTGTCTTAAAGCTAAGTTAAGAGACCGCAAAAAATGAGCCACCCGAATCCGAGCAGCGACGATCACGCTTTTCAAGGCAATAGCAACGACAAATCGCAGAGTGATTTCGTCTTCATGAGAGGCGATGAATTCCTGTTGCGCAGCAATGCCGACCGTTTGGAGCGCATTTTCAATCTTCCGTCCGCACCAGAATTAGACAGCTCGACTGGCAACTAAAATGCTCGTACCGTAGCACAGACTACTGATACCTGTCGCCGTCTTTTTGTGCGCGGGCCGTTGCGCCTGTGCAGCGGCGCTATGGCACACTGGCGTCACCAACCGATCAGCAACGGCCCACAGCGATGAAAATCAGCCTGGATCAGGTTGTACCGGTGCCGGTCACCCACGACCCGCGGCTCAATAAACGCGTGCTCATCAAAGACGCCGATGCGCGCTCCAACCTCAAAATGCTCAATCACGCGCGCATGGGGCCGGGCGAGTCGTTCCGCGCCCACAGCCATGCTTCGATGGAGGAAGTATTTTACTTCCTGGAAGGCCAGGGGAAATTTTGCCTAGGCGATCAGTACCTGACGGTTTCGGCAGGCGATTGTGTGTTGGTGTCGGCGGGAACAGCCCACAGCTGCTGCAACACCGGCACAAGTCCTCTGGTTTTTCTGGCCTTTGGGGTTGCTCTTTAAAGCTCACTATCTGCTAAAAGCAAAGCGGGGTGCGCTTCGGGAAACCGACCGCACCCCGCCTTGCTACAGAAGTGACCCAAGCTAGCGAACCGCTTCGGAACGCTGACCCACGACGCGCTCGACGCCTCTTTCAAGCAGACTCTGCTGGCGATTCCGCTTGCTGTGGCGAAGACGCAACATCAAGTTGCGGGTCTTTGTATCGACGGTGCTCTTCATCATCATGCGCCTCCCAAATCTGAACTGTTCGTCGGACGATTTGCGCTCTCGACTATCGTATCCCACACTTGTAGCATAAGCTACGGATTCTTCTTTTGTTGTGTATCTTTAGATACACGAAATAATAAAAATGTTGTCCCGCGCTCAAAGCGTCCTTCGGAGCAAGCCGGCCGATGTGATACAACGAGAGTGCCGAGGTCCCCACTGCCACCCATGAAGACCGTTTCGCAGCAAGAGGCCGCCTGGCCGCGCTGGGCCATCGCCGGTTTGGCCGCCTGCGGCAGTGCACTCACTGCTTATCTCACCTGGACAAAGGTGTCTGCTTCCCAGGCGGCGTTCTGCACCGAGGGTGCCGGGTGCGATTTGGTACTGCAGAGCCCTTACGCATCACTTTTCGGGATACCCGTTTCGGCGTTGGGCCTGGGGCTGTATCTGACGCTGTTGCTGGTGGCGCTGCTGCCGCGGGTCGAACGCTGGCGCTGGGGAGCATTGTTCGGCCTGTCGTTGGTCGGGGTTACCTTTAGTGCATATTTGATCTATTTGCTGATGTTTGAGATCGTGGCTTTGTGTCTTTACTGCGTAGCCTCGGCCGCCTTGATCACCGTCATCTTTGCGCTGACGCTGGTCGGTCACCGTTGGGAGAAGCCCGACAATCTGGTCCTGGGGGGCCTGGGTGTGGTGCTCGCGGGTATGGCCGGCATCTGGGGCATTTACAACGTCCAGAGTGTAAGCGCCGGCCCGCTCGATTACTCGGTGGCCCTCGCCAAGCATCTGCGCACCACCGGCGCCAAGTTCTACGGCGCTTCCTGGTGCCCGCACTGCCAGGATCAGAAAAAAGCCTTCGGCGAGGAGGCCGAGCGCTTTGTACCCTATATCGAATGTTCGCCCGGCGGGCGGGGTGCGCCTCAGGCAAAAATCTGCACCGAAGCCGGGATCGACGGCTATCCCACCTGGGAAATCGGTGGCAAGCGCTACGAGGGCGGCTATCCGCTCAAGGATCTGGCCCGTCTGTCGGGCTTCAACCCGGCCGCCACTGTCGGGGAAGCCAAGAAGCCCTGACGGGAGAGCGAAAGCAAACGTTATAATCGGCGGGTGAATACTTGGCCGAGATGACCGCGCCGACCGAGTCCTCCCCATTTAGCTCCGCCGATCTGGCCCGCCACCGCCTGAGTCCCCAGGAGTACCGGCGCATCACCGAACTTATCGGACGCCACCCCAACCTTAACGAGTTGGGCATGTTCAGCGTCATGTGGTCGGAGCACTGCTGCTACAAAAATTCCCGGCCGCTGCTCAAAGGCTTGCCAACCACCGGCCCGCGGGTGCTGGTGGGACCGGGCGAAAACGCCGGGGTGATCGATATCGGCGACGGCCTGCGCGTCGCCTTCAAAATCGAATCGCACAATCACCCGAGTGCCGTGGAGCCGTTTCAGGGGGCAGCCACCGGCGTCGGGGGCATTCTGCGCGACATTTTTACGATGGGAGCGCGGCCCATCGCCTCGCTCAATTCGCTGCGCTTCGGACCGCTCGAAGACGCCCGCAACCGGGCGCTTTTTCGGGGCGTCGTCCACGGCATCGGCCACTACGGCAATTGTGTCGGAGTGCCCACGGTCGGGGGCGAGGTGTATTTTGATCCGACCTATTCCGGCAACCCGCTGGTGAATGCCATGGCCATCGGCGTGCTCGAAACCCCCGAGATCGTCCGCTCCGGGGCGGCGGGCATCGGCAACCCGGTGCTCTATGTCGGCTCTACCACCGGCCGCGACGGCATGGGTGGGGCAAGCTTCGCCTCGGCGGAACTTTCTGACGCATCGCAAAAGGACCGCCCCGCGGTGCAGGTGGGCGACCCGTTCACCGAAAAATCGCTCATCGAGGCGTGTCTGGAAGCTTTTCGCACCGGGGCGGTGGTGGCGGCTCAGGACATGGGGGCGGCGGGGCTCACCTGCTCCTCTTCGGAGATGGCCGCCAAGGGTGGGGTCGGCATCGAGATGGACCTCGACCTGGTGCCCGTGCGCGAGACGGGCATGGTGCCCTACGAATTTCTGCTTTCTGAGTCGCAGGAGCGTATGCTCTTCGTGGTCGAGAAGGGCCGCGAAGGCGAACTGATCGCTCTGTTTGAGCGCTGGGGACTGCACGCGGTGGTGGTGGGCCGGGTGATCGATGAGCCCCTAGTGCGCATTTTTCACAGCGGCACAGTTGTGGCCGAACTCCCCGCCCGCGCCCTCACCGACGATGCCCCGGTCTATCCCCGAGCGGTGCTCCCCGAGCCCCCGGCTGCCATCCTCAAGCTCAGGGCCTTCGACTGGCATTCGCTCGCTGAACCCGCCGACTACACCGAAGCGCTGCTTACGCTGCTCGACAGTCCGACGATTGGTTCCAAAAGTTGGGTCTACCGCCAGTACGACCACCAGGTGCAGAACAACACGGTGATCGTGCCGGGGGCAGCCGACGCCGCTGTCATTCGGGTGCGTCCGCAGAGTTTTGGTCCCGGCGAAGTCGAAGCGGTGCCGTTTACCGAGCGGGGCATCGCCGCCACGGTCGACTGCAACAGCCGCTACGTCTATCTCGACCCGTACCGGGGGGCAATGCTCGCCGTGGCCGAGGCGGCCCGCAACTTGAGCTGTGTAGGGGCCACTCCGCTCGCGATCACCGACAACCTCAATTTCGGTTCCCCCGAAAAGCCCGAAGGCTACTGGCAGCTGGCGATGGCCTGCCGGGGGATCGCAGACGCCTGCCTCGAACTGATGACCCCGGTCACCGGCGGCAACGTCTCGCTCTACAACGAGACCCAAAGCGACGGCGGGACAACAGCCATCTACCCGACCCCCACGATCGGTATGGTCGGGCTTGTGGAAGATATCCACCGCACCTGCAGCCAGAATTTCAAGTCCCCCGGCGATCTGGTGTATCTGCTGGGGGGCGGCGAACCGACCCTAGGCGGATCCGAGTACCTGGCTTGTCTGCACGGCGTGGCGGCGGGCGAGCCTCCGGTTCTGGACATGGCCCTTGAAATCCAGGTGCAGTCGGTCTGCCGCCTGGGTATCGAGCGGGGGTTGTTCAAATCGGCCCACGACGTTGCCGAAGGTGGTCTTGCCGTTGCTCTGGCCGAGTGCTGCATCACAGGCAACCTGGGGCTCGACGCTGTGCTGGGGGCGAATCACCCGCGCGCCGATGTGGTGTGCTTCGGGGAGATGGCTGCCGCCATCATTGTCACCATCGATCCTTCCGATCAGGTCGCCTGCGAACTCTGGCTCGAATGCTCCCTAGCCGAGCGCTGGAAACTCCTGGGCACCGTCGCCGCGCAAAGTTTCGATCTGCGTGTCGAAAATCGCGATTGCCGCATCTCCACTTCCTGTGAGCGGCTCAAGACCACCTTCGAACAAGCCATTTCCCGTCGGATGGAGCACATACCTGTCACCGAGGCACCCCAACGATGACCTACGCTGCACCCTCTGCTCCTGACAAGCCTGAGGAGGCTTGCGGGGTCTTCGGCATCCTGGCGCCGGGCGAAGCCGTCGCCAAATTGACCTACTTCGGTCTGTTCGCGCTCCAGCATCGCGGCCAGGAGTCGGCGGGTATCGCTGTGCTCGACGGCGACCGGCTAACGATGCACAAGGACATGGGTCTGGTCTCCCAGGTCTTTGACGAGGCACTTCTAAACGAGCTGCAGGGGCAATTGGCCGTGGGCCACACCCGCTACTCGACCACCGGCTCCAGCCGCAAGGTAAACGCCCAGCCGGTCGTCTCCCGCACGCGCCTCGGTCCGGTCGTCCTCGCCCACAACGGCAACCTGGTCAACGCCGCCCAGTTGCGCGAAGAGTTGCTCGCCCGCGAGCACACCCTGCTGGCCACCACCGATTCTGAAGAGATTGTCCACGCCATCGGCGAGGCGGTCGACGACGGCAAGGGCTGGGTCGAGGGGACCATTCACGCCCTCAAGCGCTGCCGCGGCGCCTTCAGCCTGGCGATCGGCACCCCGGCGGGGCTGATGGGCACCCGCGACGCCAACGGCGTGCGTCCGCTGGTAATCGGCACCCTCAAGGGCCGGTACGTGCTTGCGAGTGAGACCTGTGCCCTCAGCATCATCGGTGCAAAGTACCTGCGCGACGTCGAGCCCGGCGAACTGGTGTTCATCACCGAATCGGGCCTGGAGTCCTACCACTGGGCGAAGCCCGAACCGCGGATGTGCATCTTCGAGATGATCTACTTTGCCCGCCCCGATTCGCGCGTGAACGCCGAGAGCCTCTACACCTACCGCGAGCGGCTGGGCGAGATCCTCGCTCAGGAGGCCCCTGTGGAGGCGGACGTCGTCATCCCGGTCCCCGACTCGGGTACCCCCGCCGCCATCGGCTACGCCCGCGCCTCCGGCATTCTTTTCCAGCAAGGTCTCATCAAGAATCACTACGTAGGCCGCACGTTCATCCAACCCACCCAGACGATGCGCGAGGCGGGCATCAAGATGAAGCTCAATCCGTTGCCCGACGTCATCGAAGGCAAGCGGATCGTAATCGTCGACGATTCGATCGTGCGCGGCACCACCAGCCGCAAGATTGTCCAGGCCCTGCGCGACAGCGGTGCGCGCGAGGTGCACATGCGCATCTCCTCGCCCCCGGTCACCCATCCCTGTTTCTACGGCATCGACACCGACTCGCAGGACCAGTTGATTGCCGCCACCAAGAGCGTGGATGAAATTGCCCGGCACATCGAAGTGGACAGCCTCGCCTACTTGAGTGTCGAAGGGATGCTCAAGGCGACCCGCACCGACGGCCAGGGCTTTTGCACCGCCTGCTTCACCGGCGATTACCCGATTCCGATTCCCGATGAGATCCGTCGCACCAAACTGGTGCTCGAAAAAACCGCAGCTAGCTGATCCGGATTCCAGAGCCTCGGCTAAGTGACATTCTGGCACTGCGGCAGGTGCTTTACTCTGGAGGCCCAGACCCGGGCTCGGCATAGGAAGACTCAAAATTCGTGACCGAGGAATTCGGTCAAAACAGGATTAGAGAAAATACCCCCAACCGGATTCGAACCGGTGTCGCCTCCGTGAAAGGGAGGTGTCCTGGGCCTCTAGACGATGGGGGCGAGGCACAATTTCTTATTATGGGGGCAGATCCGATAGAGCGTCAACCTTCGCAGATCAGGACCACTCGCCGTGTTCGCAGGAGAGGTTTTCGACCGCATCGATGGCCTGCTCCAGTTCGACAACCAACGGATGGTCGCTATCCAGCCAGAGACGCACGGCAGAAAGCACCTCCCGGTAGTACCGGAGCGTCGGTTGCGCACCGCGCCCGAAGTAATCCCAGACTGCGAGGCCGCCGGTGCGCAGTGCGTTTGCCATCGATTGGGCATTGTGCAGGGCATCGGCGGCTTTTAAGGCGGCCACCTCCGGCCCGGCGGCGCACAGGTGCTCGATGGCGAGGCGCTTGCGTTCTTCCCAGACAATCTTTTTGCCATTGCACATTTTGATCTCGGAGACTGCCTCCACCAACCGGGCGACTTGCACACCGAAGGCCATCTCGATCGCTTCCAGGCTGACATTGCAGTCTTCGACGACATCGTGCAGCAAAGCGGCAATCGCTACATCTTCGCTGTAGCCGCAGCGGATGAGCAGCAGCGAGACGTGAAACGGATGCATCACGTAGGGAATGTTGGTGCCCTTGCGCCACTGGTCGCGGTGGGCTGTAGCGGCAAGAATAAGCGCGTCGTTGTAGCGGTCGGAGTAGATAGACATGGGGCAAAGAGCGCGGTCATGGCCTTCAGGCTATCACTCCGGCTTCTTGGGGCGTAAGTCTGACGGACCGTCTTTTGACAGGCCCCCACGCACTGTCTGAGCATGAGCGAGTGTTATCGCCCAAGTTTTCCATGAATTCCCACGCCCTCCATTGTGCCTTCGCCTGGACCCTGGCGCTATGCCTTCCCGTGTCCTGCCTGGCACAGACGGTCGCTACCCGCGCCGATCTGAACACTCCCCTATATTCAGCCCGCGACTTGATAGCCCCCGCCCTCGCCCAGGCGGAGCCCGCCCAGTCCGATTCGCCACCAGCAGAGACGCCCCCGGTGCTCTCGCCCCAGGTAGAGACGTTGCAGCCGCTGCCGCCGGTAGCGCCGGTCTACACGGTACCCGCCGCCCAGATCGAAAAGCAGGGTTCCCAGAGCCTGGCGGACGTGTTGCGCGGCATGCCGGGCTTTGCGGTCAACGACGTCGGACCGGCGGCGGATATTCATACCGGCACCTACTACCGGGGATCATCTATCAACCAGTCGACATTTTTGCTCAACGGTCGCCCCTACGGCACCAACATCAGCACCTACCACGGCGCCACCGACCTCAACGCCCTGCCGGTCGAATCGATCGAAAAAGTCGATCTCTCCAGCGGCGCCAGCTCGACGCTCTACGGCACGGAAGGCTTTGGCGGCGTGGTGAACGTAATCACCAAAAAAGGCAAAGGCCCGCCCCAATTCAAAGCGGGCGCCGAGTGGGGCAATTACTCCCAGGCGAACTATCAGGCAAGTTTCTCCGGGTCCACCGAGCAGTTGAGCTACCGGGTGGGCTATCAGAGTTTTTTGACCGACAACCGCTACTACGTGCCGGAAGCATCGATCAATCGCGGCGCGGACGGGTTGCTTTTCAACGGCGACACCTACCGCAACAGCTACTCGGGCAACTTTACCTTTGACATCGACCCGCGCAATGCCATCAGCCTCGATGTCACCAAGATCCTCTCGCGACGCGGATTGTTGTACTTTGGTTTTCCCGGCAGCTGCAGTCCGACCCTGGCGCTGCAGTGCGACCGCCTCGACCACGACGGCCTCAACCTGGGCCTGGGATCGCGCCATCAGCTTGGGGCGGGCGAGGATTCGGTGCTCACGGTCAACCTCGGCTACAACCAGGATTACTTCAACACCTACGGTCCCACCGGCGTGCGCTTCAACCGCACCGGCACCCTCGACACCAGCTTGCTGAGCGCCCGCGTCGAACACGACTGGAAGACTGCCCCCAATCTGCAGTTGCGCTACGGTCTCGATGCCACCAGCAACCAACTCAATAGCGACACGCTCAGCACCCTGCCCAATCGGGCGCCCCTCAACGAAGTCGAAAACCGGGCCGTCTTTAACGGCGCCCTGTTCGCCCTGGCAAGCTGGAGCGTAGCCCCCTCGGCGGCCCTCGAACTGGGGCTACGCCAGACGGTAAACAGCCGCTTCAACAGTTACACCAACCCGAGCGCCGGTTTTCGCTGGGCGCTCAGCCCCGATGTCGCCCTGCGCGCAAGCTGGGTGCTCGCCCAGCGCAACCCCGGTCTCGATCAGCTCTACGTCTACGACACGGTGCACGGCTGGCTGCCCAACGATCAATTGGTGCCTGAGACCGGTTCGGCCTACACCGCCGGCTTCGACGTGCGTTTCAGCGACGCGCTCGAAGGCAAATTCACCTACTTCGGCAGCGGCCTGAATAATCGCCTTGCCGTCGTGACCGGCCAATGGCAGAATGTCGGGGCGGTGGCCACCAACGGCCTGGAGGCGGCGGTGCGCTGGCAGATGGCCCCGCAGTGGTCGAGTTTTCTCAACTACACCTACACCGACGCGCGCATTCTCACCGGCCCGGAATCGGGACTGCAATTGGGCTTTGTACCCTACTCGGTCGGGCAGGCCGGGATAGGCTACGACAGCAGCGGCTGGCAGGCCAATGTGCAGGTTACCTACGGCAGCGGCTCGCGCCGGGCATTTTTTAATTTCGACAGCACCAATACCGATTTCTCGCCCCCCTGGGCCTCGCTCGATCTTAGAGCCCGCATCCCGATCAACTCCAATCTGGCCCTCACCGCCTATATCGAGAACCTGCTCGATATCCCCTACGAGCGGGTCAACCGCACCTACACTCCCGGACTGCTCTATCGGATCGGGTTGCAGACGAGTTTCTAGCCGGACCATGCCGCAAATACAGTTTGCTGATAGGATTGCAGTAATTTCGTTTTGATTCCCATGGACAGGCTTCCCTTCGCGCTCGGCCGGCAGTTGCCGCTGAGCGGGTGATCGCTGCGCTCAGCCCCGAAACGGTACGGTTGCGCCTGCGCGTTCCGGGTGAATATCGCGGCGAACCGATGATTACGACGTTGATCGCCCGCTGGGGAATAAGTGTCTGCATTACGGGTGCCGAGTTGCCCTCGCAGCCGACGGGTGACGGTCGGTTCGAGCTGTCGCTGGTGGGATCGCCGCCGGACCTGCTGCGGGGAGTGCTCTATCTGCAGGATGCCGGCGTCGAAATCGAGCAGATGCAGACGGGCTACGGGTCGGGGGAATTTTGCCACTGGGTGCGCAGCGCCTTCGAGCAGACTGCTGCTGATACCGGGTGTACCGTGGAAGCTATTCATTCGGATGAATGGGTGAGCGCGCGCGTCGAGCTTAGTGTCAAGCGAATCCATCGCGAGCAACCGGTACTTGCCCGTCTGGTGGAAAAATTTGGCCTGCGGATGAATATTACCCGTGCTCGCCTCGGACCGGAGCAACCGGACGGTTGGTTTGTGCTTGAGCTTGGGGGCGAGCCGCGGCAGTTGGCGGCGGGTCTTGCGTACCTGCGCGAGCGCTGCGAAAGGTTCTCGGCCTATCCAGATTGAAAACCCGGCCCCAGTTTGTCGGTGGTTTTTGTCGATGTACCCGAAATCTGTGAGGAAAAACCCATGACCCAGACGCACACCCCCTGTTGCGGTCCCGGCTACGCCTCTCCAGAAGCGGCGATGCGGGCGGACAGCGAGAAATTGCTCTACACGACGGCGCTCTACGTCGGTTCGGACGTGCAGGCCCCCGACTATCTGGCGACCGTCGATGTCGATCCCCAATCGCCCGCGTACTCCCGGGTGATCCACCGCCTGCCCATGCCCTATCTCGGCGACGAGCTGCACCATTTCGGCTGGAACGCCTGCAGTTCTTGCCACGGCGATCCCGGCCGATCGCGGCGCTTTTTGATCTTGCCTGGGATCCGCTCCAGCCGGATTTATATCGTCGATACCGAAGAGGCGCGCGCCCCGCGGCTGCACAAAGTGCTCGAGCCCGAGGAAATTAAGGCAAAAACCAACCTTACAGCGCCCCACACGGTGCACTGCCTGGCGGACGGGCAGGTGATGATCTCGATGCTGGGGGACGGCGAAGGACAGGGGCCGGGGGGCTTCTTGCTGCTCGACGAACGGTTTGAAATCGCCGGGCGCTGGGAAAACCAGGCCGACGGCATGCGCTTCAACTACGACTTCTGGTACCAGCCGCGCCACAACGTCATGGTCAGTAGCGAGTGGGGAGCCCCCCGCACGTTCTATCCGGGATTCGACCTGGCCGATGTCGCCGCAGGTCGCTATGGCCGCCGGATCCATTTTTGGGATTGGCAGCAGCGCGCTTTGGTCCAGAGCGTTGATCTGGGCGAGGAGGGACTGATTCCGCTGGAGTTGCGCTTTTTGCACAATCCCGAGAGCACCCGCGGTTTTGTCGCCGCCGCCTTGAGCAGCAACCTCTGGCACTGGTCACGGCAAAATGGCGATTGGCAGATCCAGAAAGTGGTCGACGTGCCCGCCGTCGAAGTCGAGGGCTGGCCAATCCCGGTGCCTTCACTGATCACCGATCAGCTGATCTCCATGGACGATCGGTACCTCTATTTTTCCAACTGGCTGCACGGCGACCTGCGCCAGTACGACATCGGCGATCCTTTGCACCCGAAGCTGACAGGACAGGTCTGGTGCGGCGGATTGTTGGGCAAAAGCGGCCAGGTGCAGGGCCATACGCTCCGGGGCGGTCCCCAGATGCTCCAGTTGAGCCTGGACGGCAAACGGCTCTACGTGACCAATTCGCTGTTCAGCACCTGGGACAACCAGTTTTACCCGGATCTCAACGCAGCCGGTTCCTACCTGTTGCAGATCGACTGCGACACCGAGCGGGGCGGGCTCGCCATCAACGCAGATTTTTACGTCGACTTCGGCAAAGAACCCGAAGGACCGGCCCGCGCCCACGAAATGCGCTACCCGGGCGGAGACTGCACCTCCGACATCTGGATTTAGTGCGGTGTCGACCTACCGGGTGGAGATGGTCAATCGCGATGGTCAGGTTCTGGTGGTGAGCGCGGAGCAATCGATTCTGGCGGCAGCCGAAGCGGCCGGGATCGCGCTGCCCTTCGGCTGTCGCTACGGAGTCTGCATCACCTGTGCAGCCCGACTGATCGCCGGAAAGGTAGAGCACTCGCGCACCGTTGCCCTCAAGCCGGAGCAGCTCGCCGCCGACTTCGTCCTGCTGTGTGTTGCACACCTCCGCTCGGACAGTCGGCTGCAAGTCGGTCTGGAGAGCCAGTGGGAGCTTTATCGCAATCCCTGGAGACCTACGATTTAAGCTGCTCCTCGGCGCGGTGGAGCATGTTGTGCTGGAGGTTCTCCTGGTGGCGGCGCTGCTCGGTGAGCAACTCCCGCGCCTCCTCGGTGATGGGCTCAGATTCGGCTTCCTCGGCGCGCACGAGCATGTTGTGATCGAGATTTTCCTGCTGGTGGCGCTTTTCGGTGATGATCTCGCGCTTCTCTTCGTCCGGGTGCATAACCCACCTCCGAATGTGTCTGTTTATAATGTCGCCCTGGAGGCTCCCAACCAAGCCGCACCGGCAAGAAAAATTGATGTTGTCCGGATCCTTGGGCAAGTGTCCAATCACATCTGGTTGGATGCGATTGGACACCTGATAGCTTCGCCCAGCCGGACGGTTTAACCGGATGCAATTTGCTCAGCGATGTCTGGCACACCTTGAACAACGTCGCCCAATAGATATATTATTATGCAGTCAACTCTGATTTTGTCTGCACGCTGCCAAACTTGCGCTGAGGTCATCGTGGACGCAAATGAGCAGTATGCCGCCAACACCGAAGAGTCGGCAGGCTTCGAGAACTCCTACCCGATAGACGATGCAGACACGGGCGATGTCGAGCTTTGCGCCACCGGCGCCGACATTGGCAATGCTGACGGGGAAGACTATCCTGGCGGCTTGAGCACCCACAGCTTGGAGGTAGACAGCGAAAGCCAGGCAGGCTATGCAGCCTACAGTGAAATGACCGCTCCGCAACCGTGGGAAGGCCACGCCTGGTATGGGCCCGATGCCGCCGTCCATCAGGAAGAGGCCGAGGCTACTTTTGAGGTGCCTGCTGCCGATACCGGTGCTGAAGGGGCAGTAACCCTGACCGGCAATCACGATGTAGATGGCTGGGGGGATATGTATGGCGGTGAGTTGGGCGGTTCCGGTTCAGCCAACCACCTTCCGGCCAGCCACTGGAGCACCGAGGACAGCACTGCATCATTCAGCCAAAGTGACGCACGGCTGCGGGCGAAGGCGACTGGGAGGCGAGAGTCTTGCCCTGGGAGCACGCCGAGGCGGAACCATTGACCAGCGGCTTCAGGGGGAGCGACATCGAGGATGCAGAGGCTGCTGCTTTTGATGGTTTGTCCAAAGGCGAGACATTTGTAATAAAAGTAAATCTATGTCGATTTTTGGAGGTTGAGGTAGATGGCCGGAAATGTTACCTCAAAAATTTGTGTCAATCGGCACAAATGTATGACGAAGGGGGGGGGTATTATCCTTCCATAAGCAATGGTAATTTCTCAAGGAAGGCTATTAATGCCGGGAAGAAATTTGGACTACGCTCATCTGGTTGCGGTTATGTATTTATTGTCTTGCGCGGTGAGCGCGCCTGGATGGTCTGCTGTTGAGCCATTCAAGGTACTTGAAGCAAGTGATAGCACTGAAAGCATAGGACGGGTGTTTGACAAAGCAAGTATGAGCTTAACTATATCAAGAGAAATGAAGCTTGCCCAAAACACTGATACTCTTGATTGGACAGGAATGCGTCAACAGCTTAAAGAGTATCAACCTTATATCAATCGCTATGTGTCCGGTGTTTACGATGAAGAAGATGTTAGAATATTGAAGCAGGCATATGTTGAGATTAAGCCGTACCTTGACAGCATGAAGCAGCAGCTATCCGAGAGTCTATTTTTGACTACAAAATCATCTGCTATTCCTGAGGTTACAACAAATTTCGCTTGTAATGGTAGTAATACCTCTTGCGCAAACGGAACTTGTTCAGGTACAAATGGTTTCTGCGTAGTTTTCCTCTGCAATCTGTTCTGATAGTTTTTCAGTCTTGCAGAAGTTGCTTTGAATAAAAGGCATCATTGACTAAATTAAGAGCATTTCAGAGCAATGATGCAGATAGAAAATCCTAGATCAACGCTTCTTCGATCTTACATCATACAAGTCGGCGAGGATTGGCTAATGATACCTCACACAAATCCAGAGTTTAGCAAATTCAAACTAGTCGTTACATTAGTGATGACGCTTATTGTAGTTAGTCATCTCAACAACTCACCTCAAGAAGCCAAAGCATTTACTCCAGAATTGGCAGATCAAGAAGCACGTGAATCAATCAATGATTATGTGTTTACATCGAGTTTAGTGATGGCTGATCTGATGAAGCAAACAGAGCTGGAATATTTCTCATTGGCAAATGCGGAAACACTTACCGATTCAAATTCAAAGGTTCAGAACCCTTCAGTTGATGAATCTACTTCATTTGGAGAGATAAAAGGATTTGAGCCTTACCCAGACGTAAAATTCAATGATATATGTGGAGGTTTTAACTTTGACTGTAGAAACAGTGAGTGCTACGGTTCAATTCAGAAGTGTTGAATCAGTGAACGCTTGCACACAGTTCGAGGGGCCAGACCCTGCGCCTCCAGCTGCCCAGCAATTTTCCCAGCCAATGCACATAACTGACTTCCTGACACATACAACATTGCAAG
>JAHHGR010000019.1 GCA_019359725.1 Aphanocapsa lilacina HA4352-LM1
GTGTTGATTCGTATCGAGACGAAGGCGGGTCATGGGGCGGGCAAGCCGACCACCAAGCTCATCGAAGAAGCGGCGGACCGCTGGGCGTTCCTGGTGGCCAACCTCCACATGCAGTTGAAGTTTTGACGGCGGGCGGCGCGGTATAGCGATTGCCCTTGCACCCGTCAAGCCGCGGCCAGGAGCAGCGGGGCGCACAGGCCGTGCTTGCGCCGGGGGCGACGGAGGCCCACTTCGGCATCGCAGGGTTTGCGGGATGGCAACACAATTGCACCTCAACCCTGCCCTATCCAAGTCCCCAACAGGCTCCAGAGCATCGGTCCAGAAGCTAAGCTGGCTGTGAACGCCCAGCGGCTTCCTGTCGGGCTAGCACCTGCAGATTGTGCACCACCGCCACCCGAGGCCAATCGAATAGATTCTTGCGCACGCCCAGGTAGCGGGCTTTTTGTCCCTGCCACTGAGCGATGTGCGCCAAACTGTGCTAGACACTCACCCGCTCACGCAACTTCGCTCGACCCGCCTTTGTCTGCTGGCGTTCGCGCAACTCGACCAGCAGACGTTCGTCCGGATGGATCGAGACACTGCGGGGGCTGCTGGTGCAGCGTTGGATGCGCACCGCCCGGCTTTTGCGGCCGTGGCGCCTCTCGGGGTCTTCGATGCTGATGCGCCGCTCGCGGCTGACTTTACGGCGTAGGACAAACTGTCCGCGCGAGTTAAGTTGTCCGTCCTACTGATGGACTTGCTCGGCCGCTTGCAGGCCCCATGCGACCCCGGCCTGAAGCGGTTGAGTTTGCACGTCCAAGTCACTTTCCAGCGATGCGAGCGTCCCGAGCAGCCTTCCCAGAGCTTCGGCACATTCGTCCGGTCGACTCCAATCGATGTCCAGGGCAGCCGCTGCCCGCGACGAGGGCGCTGCCTGTCTGCTCAGCCCATTGCGCCAGTCCCACCCCCGTCTGGCACGCCACGATTCTCAATGCCTTGCGCATTGCATGGCCCAACAAGTTCAAAGAATCCTCGACCCTCCCAGCTCCCCTTCAGCTTGCGCCGCCTACCGAACAACGCGGGCTAGCCAAGGACTTGGCCGGGTAAGTGATTTACATCATTCAAGACATCAAGCTCAGGGTCGGGGTATATCTATGGTCTCGATCTCCCGGCGGGCTTCTTCTAGCCACCGCTGGAAAGAGGCGAGGGCCAACAGCGCTTCGCAGTACTGTCCAAGGTCTTCGTCGAGCAGAACGCCGTAACTTATAAAGCGGGTGACCACCGGCGCGTACATCGCATCGGCGATCGTGAAGCGACCGAACAAAAAGTCGCCGCCGTTGCCGTACTCCATGCGGCAACGGCGCCACAGGTTGGCGATGCGGTCGATGTCGTCCATGACGGCAGGGGGCATCGGCCAATGGGTGTGGCGGGCGCGGGTGTCCATGGGCATCCCGGCGCGCAGGGCGGCAAAACCGGCGTGCATCTCGCAGCTGACGGCCCGCGCCACCGCCCGCACCGCCGGATCCGCAGGCCACAGCCCGGCTTCAGGCAACTGCTCGGCGACATACTCACAGATAGCGAGCGATTCCCAGATGCGCAGCTTGCCGTGGGTGAGCACCGGCACCTTCCCGGAGGGGGAGTAGGCCAGGATTTGGGCGCGGGTTTCGGGACTGTCCAGACTGATGCGCACTTCCTCGAAGGCGAAACCGGCCTGCTTGAGGGCGAGCCAGGGGCGCAGCGACCAGGAGGAATAGTTTTTGTTGCCGATGACCAGAACGGGAAGCTCCATCCGATGACCTCCGCAAAGATTTGGCGCTCTACTTTGGAGTGTCTTTGGAAGGTGGCGGCTTGGGGCCCTTCCACCAGATCCACACCACCCCGATCCCGTACAGCAAGAGGGCCAGCAGCATGGCGGGCAACGCCTGCACCAGGGGAATGCCCGTAAACAACAGATACAGCGCGACCGCCGCCCAGACGACCAGCGACAGTGCGATCCAGGCTGGACCCATCGCTTGCCTCGCAACGTCTGGGATCACTGTAGCCCTTGCAGGAGCAATCGCAGCGGCCAGCAGGTATCGGTGAGCACACTGGCAGTGCATTTGCCCGTAATATGTCTGCAGTTTTGATGTGCCGTTTATGCAACTGGAATGGATCGACTGGGCGATTATTGCCGTCTATTTTCTCGGTTCGCTGCTCATCGGGGTGACCTTCACCGGCCGGGCCGGTAAGAACCTTAGTGCATACTTTGTCTCTGGGCGCAGCGTGCCCTGGTGGCTGGCGGGCACCTCGATGGTGGCCACCACCTTCGCCGCCGACACGCCCCTGGCCGTTGCCGGTCTAGTGATCAAAAACGGCGTGGCGGCCAACTGGCTGTGGTGGAGCTTCGCGATGGGCGGCATGCTCACGGTCTTTTTCTTTGCCCGCCTCTGGCGGCGCTCCGGGGTACTCACCGATATCGAATTTACCGAGTTGCGCTACGGCGGCAAGCCGGCGGCGCTGCTCAGGGGCTTTCGCTCGCTCTATTTGGGAATTGCCATCAACTCGATCATCATGGGTTGGGTCACCCTCGCCATGGTCAAGATTCTCGGGCTGACCTTGGGGGTCGACAAGTGGCAGGCGGTAGTTTTGTGTTTTGTGGTCACAGCTCTCTACACGACCCTCTCCGGGTTGTGGGGGATCCTGGTCACCGACGCCTTTCAGTTCGTGCTCGCCATGGTGGGCTGCATCGCCCTTGCGGTTTTTGGACTGGAGGCGGTCGGGGGCATCGACGGGCTCAAACTCGCCCTGGGTAGCCGCTTCGGCGACGCCGATCCGATTTTGGCCCTTATCCCAGCGGTCGATTCGCCCTGGATGCCCGTTGCCACGTTTTTGCTCTTGTTGAGTGTCGGCTGGTGGGCGTCGTGGTATCCGGGGGCGGAACCGGGGGGCGGCGGCTATGTGGCCCAGCGGGTCTTCTCGGCGCGCAGCGAGCGCGATTCGCTCTTGGCGACGCTCTGGTTCACCGTTGCCCACTATGCGCTGCGCCCCTGGCCGTGGATTGTAGTAGCGCTGGTGGCAATGGCGCTCTATCCGGAGCTGACGGAACCCAAGGCCGACCCGGAGACCGGCTACATCAAGGTGATGATCGACGTATTGCCCACGGGTTGGCGGGGGTTGATGCTCGCCGCCTTCGCCGCCGCCTACATGTCGACAATTTCGACCCACCTCAACTGGGGCACGTCCTATCTCATCAACGACTTTTACAAGCGCTTCTTGCGGCCCGAGGCGTCCGACAGCCATTACATCTGGGTCTCGCGCCTCACCACGGTGCTGGTGATGGTGCTTGCCGGGATCGCCACGCTCAATATCGATTCGATTAGCGGTGCCTGGCAGTTGCTGTTGGCTCTAGGTGCCGGGACTGGACCTGTCTACCTGCTGCGCTGGTACTGGTGGCGCATCAACGCCTGGTCGGAAATTGCGGCACAGCTGTGTGCACTGGCCAGCTACGTCGTACTCACCTACTTTTTGCCGGTGCAGATGCGTCTTGACACCAACGACCCGAACGATCTGGCCCTTTCGTTGGTAATTTCGGTAGCGCTCACCACGGTTTTCTGGCTTGCGGTGACTTTCCTGACCCAACCGGAGACCCCGGCAGTATTGGAGCGCTTTTACCGGCAGGTGCGCCCGGAAGGACCGGGCTGGCAGGTGGTGCGCGAACGGTTGGGAGCCGCTCCGGGCGCTTCGCTGTGGCCTCTGGTCTTTAACTGGCTGTGCGGTGTGGTGCTCGTCTACGGGGCGCTCTTTGGGGTGGGCAAATTGATCTTCAAAGAGTGGCTGGCGGGCGGCCTGTATCTGGCGGTAGGTCTTGCGGCCGGGGCGCTGTTGGTCGTCACTTTCCAGGGCTTCTCCCCGGAACCGGAGCCGTTGCCCGAGCCGCTCGCGGGCGAGAAGTGACATTGCCCAACACGGATAACTTTTCGGCCGACAACCCGCGTTGGTGGGCAATGCACCAAGTTATTCCCCGATGCGGCTCGGCGTCGGTGGTGTTTGATCTTCAGATAGACCTTGCCCGCCTGCGACCGATCGCCCAGGCCCAGGGAATCTCGTTGAGTGGCCTGGCCCTCGCCTGGCTGCTTGCCCAGCCCCAGACCGGCGCTATCGTCGTCGCCAGCCGGCCCGAGCAAGCGATCGAGAATGCGAAAGCCATGCAGATTACCCTTGAGCGCACGACCCTCGATTCAGATCGATGCCATCGGCCGCACGGTCGCGGACCCGGTCGGCGACGATCAGGTGCTCTGGTCTCTGGAAAACCCCCTCGGCCGCCTGCACGGATTGTTGTCGTCCTGGCGCCGCAAATTGGGCCTGCCGCGACGGCTGGGCTTGGGTTCGCAGCCATAAAAAACTGGGTACGGACAGTCAAGCCGTACCCAGACTCAAAACGGACAATCACCGCTCGCCTAAATGATGTACAGCAGGGCGAACAGGAAAATCCAGACTACGTCCACGAAGTGCCAGTACAGCGAACTGGCGCCAACGCCAAAGTGGCTTGCGGGTGTGTAGTGGTTGGTCTTGAACGAACGGAAGAAGACCACCGCCTGCAACAGCAGACCGATGACCACGTGCATGCCGTGGAAGCCGGTGAGCACGTAGAACGTGCCGCCGAACAGGCCGTCTTTGAGGCCGAATTCGAGGTGCATCCACTCGTAGGCCTGGCCGGCTACGAAGATGGTGCCCATCGCCGTGGTGAGTAACCAAAATAGCCGGAACTGACCCATGTCGCCGTGCTTGAGGGCGCGCTCAGCGAGCATGATCACCCCGGAACTGGCCACCAGGATGACCGTGAAGATGGCAGGCAGAATCTTCTCCAGTTCGGGGGTGCCCGCCGGCGGCCAAGCCGGGGCGGCGGCCCGGTAGGTGAGGTAGGCCACGAACAGGCCCACGAAGAGCATCCCCTCCGAGATCAAAAACAGCGTGAAACCGAGCATGCGCAGGTCGGGGTGCTCGCCGTGGCCGTCGCCATGGCCGATTGCCTGGGACATCGCCGCGTCGTTGGAACTGATCGGTGATTGCATCTGTGTCTATCCGGAGCGTCAGGACTTAGGTTGGGAGATAGCGGTCGGGGTATCGCCCTCGGGGCTGGAGCCGACCGTACCGTACTCGTAAGGACCGGCGGTGACCACCGGCAGGTACTCGAAGTTCTCGACCGGCGGCGGCGAGGCGGTGGTCCATTCCAGGGTCAAAGCCCGCCAGGGATTGGCCGGGGCCTTCGGTCCCCACAGCCAGCTGTAGATGGCATTGAACAAAAAGGGCAACGTCGAGATACCCAGCAGGAAGCCGCCGATACTCACCAGCACGTTGAGGCTCTGGAACTGCTCGGCGTACTCGGCGACGCGCCGGGGCATTCCCTGCAGCCCCAACTGGTGCATCGGCAAGAAGCACAGGTTGAAGCCGATGAAGGTGAGGGCGAAGTGGATCTTGCCCCAGGTCTCGTTGAGCAGCCGCCCGGTCATCTTCGGAAACCAGTAGTAAAGCCCCGCGTATATGGCGAAGACGCTGCCGCCAAAGAGCACGTAGTGCAGGTGGGCGACTACGAAGTAGGTGTCGTGGACGTGGATATCCACCGGCACCGAGGCGAGCATGATTCCCGACAGGCCGCCCACGACGAACATCGAGACGAAGCCCATGGCAAAGAGCATCGCCGAAGACAGTTCCAGCTTGCCGCCCCAGATCGTGCCCAGCCAGCTGAAGACCTTGATGCCGGTGGGTACCGCGATCAAAAACGAAGTGACCATGAAGAACATGCGCAGCCAGTCGGGGGTGCCGGAGGTGAACATGTGGTGCGCCCAGACCAGAAAGCCCAGCACGGCGATGCCCATGCTCGAAATGGCGATCGCCTTGTAGCCGAAGATCGGTTTGCGCGAGAAGACCGGCAGCACCTCGGAGATGATCCCCATCGCCGGCAGGACCATGATGTAGACCGCCGGGTGGGAGTAGAACCAGAACATGTGCTGGTAGACCACCGGGTCGCCGCCGCCGGTCGGGTTAAAAAAGACGGTTCCCAAAAGTAGATCGAAGGCGAGCAAAATCACCGCCCCGGCCAGGACCGGAGTGCCCAGCAGCGTGATGCACGAGGCGGTGAGCGTCGCCCAGCAAAACAGCGGCATCCGAAACAGCTCCATCCCCTCGGTGCGCATCGCCACGATCGTGACGATGAAGTTGAGGGCTGCCAGGATCGATGACGTGCCCAAAAAGACAACGCTCGCAATCCAGATGACCTGACCGAAGTTGGTCACCAGCAAGTCGCCCACCTGCACCTGCTGGGTGCTGAGGGGTGGATAGGAGGTCCAACCGGCACCGGCTGCCCCGCTTTGCACAAAAAAGCTCGAAAGCAGAAGCAGCCCCCCGGGCGGAATCATCCAGAAACTGAGGGCGTTGAGCCGCGGAAAAGCCATGTCCCGGGCGCCAATCATCAAAGGCACCAGGAAGTTGCCGAAGCCCGCCAGGGTCGGAATGATCCAAAGAAAGATCATGATCGTCGCGTGGATGGTGAACACGCCGTTGTAGAGCGAGCGCTCCAGTTCGGCCCCAGGGGTCATCAGCTCGGCGCGGATGACCATCGCCAGGGCGCCCCCCAGCAGGTAGAAGAAAAAGGTCGTCACCAGGTACTGAATGCCGATCACCTTGTGATCGACACAGAAGCTGAAGTAGCGGCGCCAATCGCCCAGAGGCTCCGGCTGCCGTTGCTCGACACGTTGTTGGGTGGTTTCAACCATTGCTTACTGTCCTTGTGCGCGCAGGTGCCCGACGAGGGCGCGGGTTTGTTCGGATTGCAGCACGGCAGTGCCGCTCGTCGCCCCGTAGGCGGCGGCCGGATCGGCCAGCTGCGCCACCCGGGTGCTCGTCCCCAGCGACGCCTGGCTTTTGAGCCACGCATCGACGTCCTTTTTATCTTCGACAATCACATCGACGACCATGCCGCCGTGGTAGGCGCCGCACAACTCCGCGCAGCGCAGCTGGTACTTGCCGGCTTTGGTCGGAGTAAAGCTCACCTGGGTGGTGCGTCCAGGAATCACATCCTGCTTGAGGCGAAATTCGGGGACCCAGAAGGCATGGATGACGTCATTGGACTTCATATCCAGCCGCACCGGCCGGCCGATGGGCAAGTGCAACTCGGAGACTTGCGTCTCGCTGCCGGGGTAGCTAAAAATCCAGGCGTACTGCACCGCCTCCACACCGATGACCAGCGGCGGCGGGGCGGACGGGTCCGGATTGGTCGCCTGAAAGCGAATCGGCAGCCCCGAATCTTCGTGGTGGGCACCGCCGCCCATCGGCGAACCGGCACCCAACAACTGAAAGACCTCAAAGCTGTAGATCGACAAATAAAGCACCAGTGCCGTCGGAATCGCCGTCCAGAGGATCTCCAGGCGCAGGTTGCCGTGCAGGTTGGGACCGTCGCCCATGTCGTCTTTGGCCCGCTTGAAGACGAAGGCCGAGTACAGCAGCACACCCTGGACGCCCAGAAAGATTCCGGTGGCGATAATCAGCATAAAGCGGAAAAGACCATCGATTTGCCCGGCTTCTTTGGAAGCTTCCACCGGCATCAGCCAGCCCACCGTCTGCCCCGCCCAGACGCTCGCAATCACAATCAGTACAGTGCTGACAACAAGAAGGCTTGTATTGGGGGTGATTCTTGGAATTCTCACAGTCGCATCATCCCTTAAACATCTGCAGTACTCCGACTGCGTCATCACAAGGCTATCTGCCACCCTCTGGGAATCGAAAGCCTTTTGGCTTTTCTTCACGATGTCGTTCAACTTCTGCAAAGCGAGGCAAGATTGCGATTCCCCGCACCCGGTGACTCCCCGGCTCCTGACTGCCCTGCGCCGGCGGGCGCAGAGATGGAGCATTCGCTCAGAAAACTTTACATATTTCAACAAACGCGCAGGACCTTTCTCCTGCCGAGCTTGCAATAGGGGAACGCTTCGCAAAAAAAGATTCTAAAAAAATGGCTAAAGCTCCTGCGCCGAGCCGGGGCGGCTGATTACTGTGGAAGTTGAGATAGACGCATCCACTGCGTTCGACCAGCAGGGGCTTCGCGATTAGATGGCTCAATTTCGATTCAAGCTTTCGCTGCCGCAGCGGATGGTGATCCAAGATTCCGCTCCCCAAACCCAGCTCACCCGCACCCGAGTCTGGGTACAGCGGCTTCTGTATACGCTGATTGGCCTGACGTTTGGCCTGATGGCCGTGGGCAGCCTCACCCGGGTGATGGGGGCGGGATTGTCGTGCCCGGACTGGCCGCTTTGCTACGGCGAGGTGCTGCCCCACCTGGACCCGTTTATTTTTCTGGAGTGGTTTCACCGCCAGGTGGCCCAGGTGGTGGGGCTGCTGACCGTGGCGCTGTGCACCCTCACCTGGTGGCGCCGCCGGGTGCTGCCCGGCTGGCTGCCGGGTCTGGCCACCGCCGCCCTGGTGTTGGTGCTGGTGCAAGGAGCGCTCGGGGCGTTCACGGTCACCGAGTACCTGCGCTTTGATATCGTGACCGCCCATCTGGGCACGGCGATGCTCTACTTCGGCGTGCTGCTGGCCGGCGCGGCCCTCCTTACCCCGAACCGGGTCTTCGCCCGACCGTCGGCCGCCCTGGGCTGGATTGCCGCCGCCGCCGCCCTGGTCTGCTACGGCCAGATCATTCTCGGAGGGCTGGTCGCTTCGCAGTGGGCCTTTCATCAGTGCCTGGCAGGTTCCGCGCTGTGCGAGGTCATGCATAATCACCTCTGGGGGGTGCTGCCGGCCACCGTCGCCACCCTGGTGGCCGCCTGGTTCAGCTGGAAGCCTCTCAAGCCGATGGCCCTGGTGCTTTTGGGCCTGCTCGCCCTCCAGATTGGCCTGGGAGTCGGCACTTTTCTGTTGCAATTGAGCGTACCGGCCCTCACGGTGGCGCATTTGGCGGTCGGCGCCGCTCTATTCGGCAGCCTGGTCGTCCTCGCTGCGCTCGCCCTGGCTGCGCCCCACCGCTTCACCGACCGCCTGCACCCATAGGACAACACCCCGTGCAAGAAACGCTTTTTTCCCGCGCCGAGCGCAGCGTACCGCGCCTGAGTGCCGCCCTCAACGACTACTACCAGCTCACCAAGCCGCGCATCCAGGTGCTGCTGCTCATCACGACCGCCGGGGCGATGTGGATCGCAGGCAAAGGCCACGTCGAGCCGCTGTTGCTTCTGGTCACCCTGCTGGGGGGCACCCTCGCCGCGAGTTCCGCCAACGCCTTTAATTGTCTGATCGACCGCGACATCGACCTGCTCATGGAGCGCACCCGCCGCCGGGCTATCCCGGCCGGGCGTATCCTGCCCTGGCAGGCGGCGCTGTTTGCTACAGCCCTGGGAGTGGCCTCCTTCGCCGTGCTGGCAGCCTTTGCCAACCTGTTCGCCGCCTTGTTGGCCATCTCAGGCATCGGCTTCTACGTGGTTATCTATACCCTGTGGCTGAAGCGCACCACCACCCAGAACATCGTCATCGGCGGCGCGGCGGGGGCAATTCCGCCGCTGGTGGGCTGGGCCGCGGTTACCGGCGACCTTGGTTGGTCGGCCTGGGTGCTGTTTGGCATTATCTTTCTGTGGACGCCGCCCCACTTCTGGGCCCTCGCCATGATGATCCGCGAGGACTACCGCAAGGCGGGCGTGCCGATGCTGCCGGTGGTGGCGGGCGACGAGGCGACCGCGCGGCAGATCTTTATTTACACCCTGGTCCTGGTACCGGTCACGCTCGTACTCTACCCGCTGGGTACAATGGGCTGGATATACCTGCTTGCGGCCGGTGCTTTGGGTCTCTGGCTCACGCATGGGGCCTTCAGGCTTTTGAAAGCCCCCAACGACCGCAAGGAATCTCGCTCCCTGTTTAAGCGCTCGATTTTTTATCTGATGTTGCTTTTTGTGGCGATGGGTATCGACAGCATCTTCCTGTTTGCCTGAGAGGGTCCGGAGACTCACGGTGGAAGCGGCAATCCGAATCGAAGATTTGCACAAGTCCTACGGCTCCACCAAGGCCGTGGACGGTTTGTCGCTGACGGTGGCTCCCGCTCAGATCTACGGCCTGTTGGGTCCGAACGGCGCGGGCAAGACCACGACGCTGCGCTGCCTGTGCACCCTGGAGCGCCCCGATCGGGGTCGGCTTGAGGTGGCGGGGATTTCGGTGGCGGACGATTCACGCGCTGTGCGCCACCTGTTGGGCTATGTCGCCCAGGAAATTGCCCTCGACAAGATCCTCACCGGCCGTGAGTTGTTGCAACTGCAGGCCGATCTTTACCATCTAAGCCGGGCGGCGGCCCGCGAGCAGATTACTCAACTGCTCGAACTGTTGGATCTGACCGACCGGGCCGATGAGCGGATCAAGACTTACTCCGGCGGTTTGATGAAGCGGCTGGACTTGGCCGCCGGGTTGCTGCACAACCCGAAGGTGCTCGTCCTCGACGAGCCCACCGTGGGACTCGACATCCAAAGCCGCCTCACGGTCTGGAATTTCCTGCGCGAGTTGCGCCGTCGGGGGGTGACGGTTCTGCTCACCAGCCATTACCTCGAAGAGATCGACATGCTCGCGGCCCGTGTGGCGATCATCGATCGCGGCCGGCTCATCGCCGAGGGTACCCCCGAGGAACTGAAGCAGCGGGTGGGAGGCGAGCGGGTCACCCTGCGCATCCGCGAATTTTCTCCGGCTGCGGAGGCTCGCGAGGCGGCGGTGCTCTTGGGTGCGCTCCCGTTTGTAAAGGAAGTTATCATTAACGAGGCCCAGGGCAACGCCCTCTACCTGGTGGTGGCCGCCGCCGATCCGCTCTCGACGGTGCCCACCCTGCGCGAGGAACTCGCCCGCTCGGGGTTGCCGCTCTTCGGGGTTGCCCTCGCGCGTCCGAGCCTCGACGATGTTTTCCTCGCCGCCACCGGCCAGACGCTCCAGGACGCCGACCTGGCTGCCGGCAGCCCCGGCAAGAAAAAACGCAAGTGAGAGTCCCCTTGACGGCTCTTTTCAACGGTCGCTTCTATGGGTAATTCGTTCATTCCGGATAATTCCGCTTCGCTCCCGCTGCGTCAACCGCAGCGCGCTAGGACGGGTTCATTCGGCCAGTTTCGCCAGGAGACAATGGCCCTGGCGCGGCGGCTGTTTATCCAGTTGGGGCGGCGACCTTCGGCTTTTGTGGGCAGCATCATCCAGTCGCTTCTGTGGCTGATGCTGTTCAGCGCCTTGTTTGCCCAGGCTCCCCGGGGCACCTTCGGCATCGAGGGAGGCTACATCCAGTTTCTGGCGGCGGGGATTATCGTCTTCGCCGCCTTTGGCGGCGCCCTCAACGCCGGGGTGCCTCTGATCTTCGACCGCGAATTCGGCTTTCTCAACCGCCTGCTGGTCGCCCCCCTGGTCTCGCGCACCTCGATTATCTTCGCTTCGGCGCTGTTTATCGTGAGCACGACGCTGGTACAGGCGGCGGCCATCGGCGCGGTGAGCTTTTTGATGGGTGCCCAGTTCGCAGGCGGCTTCGAAGGGGCGCTCATCGTCGCCCTGGTCGTAACGCTGTTGGTCTTCGGCATCGCTGCATTGAGCTTGGGGCTGGCCTTTGTGCTGCCCGGCCACATCGAGATGTTGGCGGCCATTTTTGTCATCAACCTGCCGATGATCTTCGCCAGCACCGCCCTGGCACCGATGTCCTTTATGCCCCTGTGGCTGCAGCTGGTGGCAAGCGCCAACCCGCTCACCTACGCCATCGAACCGATCCGGCACCTGTTTTTGCACAGCAACTGGTCGTGGGCCGATCCGGTTTTGCTGGCCCCCTGGGGTTCGCTGAGCCTGACGGGCTGCGTGCTGGTGCTGTTGGTCTTCGATGTGGTTGCCATCGCGCTGGTGGGCGGCACGCTCAAGCGGAAACTCGGTTAAACCCTGTCGTCGCCGATTAGACCGCCGATGCGCTTGAGGATGCGCAGCACTTCGTACAGCTCGTTGTGCCCATAGGAAAACAGCGAAAAATCTTCAGAAAGGTTGTACTGCGGTTCGGAAGTTCTGAGCAGTTTTAGAAATCGAAAACCGTCGCCATTGGTAACCAGTCCGTATACCGCCCGCTGTGATTCGGGGGCACCCATCTATAGGCAAGTGCGTGGAAAATACCGCCCCCTACGACTTCAAAGGCGAGACCACGACCGCGGCCAGACCCTTCGACACCAAAACGGTCAGCAACGGCTCTCACACCATCACCGCTTCGGTGACGCTCAGCAGCGGCACGGTCCAGACAACCAGCGCGACTTTCACCGTCGCCAACTAACCCCACCGACGCCGAACCGCCCGGGCTGAACATTACAGCCCGGGCGGTCACGGCGAGTCGGTTGTGGGCAGATCAGGCGGCGACGGTGCTCAGTTCTTTTTCGCCGACGGCATCGGCGGTTTCTAGGTTCGGCAGGTTGCACCAAACCTGAAAACCGTCTTCATCCGAGACAATCAGCGACGAACCCGGACAGCTGCGATAGAACGCGATTGCCTCGCGCATCTCGGTCGCAGCAAAATTGCTACAGGGGTAGAACAGGTGATCTCCAAACTTTAATCCGACTTCGATCCCCGAGCGCCGAGAGCGGCGGATTGGGCAGAGATCGACGGAGGCTTTATTCAATATCAACATCGAATGCGTCCCTACTCACGAATGCGAGCCTTCGCTTTCTCCATTCTAACGACGTGTGTCGGAACGCGGAGGTTTCTGCTTAGATATGAACAATTATGTACGGTGATTTCTGTAGCGCTCCGCGAGGACCCGATAATTGAGAGCGTGTTTTCGCCGTTCGGCCTTTTCGCTTTCCTCCAGAGTGCGCACGACGCGGGCGGGCACTCCCGCCACCAGCGATCCCGGCGGCACCGTCCGGGTGACCACTGCCCCCGCCGCCACGATCGACTGGGTACCCACGGTCACGCCATCGAGCACGACCGCGCCGATGCCAATCAGGCATTCGTCCTCGACGACGGCGGCGTGGATGACCGCCCGGTGGCCGACGGTGACGCGCGCACCGACGATCACCGGGTGGCCGGGATCGCCGTGGAGGACGGCACCGTCCTGGATGTTGGTGTCCTCGCCAATCTCGATGCGCTCGACATCGCCGCGCAGGATCGCGCCGTACCAGAGGCTCACCCCCCCAGCCACCGCCACCCGGCCTACGACCACCGCGTCGGGGGCGACAAAAGCGGCCAGGCTCAAATCCGGCACCCCGAGAGCGATATCGATCCCTTCGATGTCCACAGGCGCGCTCAGTTTTCGATCTTGGGTCGTTCGCGCAGATGCAGGGGCGGCAGGACGGCCGGGGCGAGGTTGGTTTTTTGCCCGTCGTTGTCGCTGCCGACCAGCGACAACAGCGCGCTCAGCGAGGCCGGGATTGAGGCCGGGTCCATGAAGAGCACCTTGCTGCTGGGTGAGGCGCCGACGGCATGGGCCACATCGAGGTAGTTGCGGGCCAGATAGAACTGCAGCGCCTCGCGGGCCTGCGGATCGCTCAAGGTCTGGGCGAGGGTGCGCAGGGCCTCGGCGGTGCCCTGGGCCTGGAGGATCTGCTCCTGGCGCTCGGCCTCGGCGCGGGCGATGCGCGCCGAAGCTTCGCCCTGGGCGCTGTTGATGGCCGATTGGCGCTCGCCCTCGGAATTGAGGATGACCGCGCGCTTGCGGCGTTCGGCCGCCATTTGCTGTTCCATCGAATCGAGCACCGTGCGCGACGGGGCGATGTTGCGCACCTCGACGCGGGTGACTTTGATGCCCCACGGATCGGTGGCGGTGTCGAGCTGATCGAGCAAAGCCTGGTTAATCTCGGCGCGCGAGGCGAACGTCTCGTCTAGTTCGAGTTTGCCGATCTCGGAGCGCAGGGCGGTGAGCACCAGATTGCTCATCGCCTGACGGATATTGGCCACCGAGTAGTAAGCTTTGCGCACATCGACGATCCGCCAGTAGATGACCGCGTCGGCATCGAGGGAGACGTTGTCGCGGGTGATGGCCGTCTGGGGCTGGATGTCCAGCACCTGCTCGCGGATAGTCTCTTTGAAGGCGAGCCGGTCGAT
This sequence comes from Aphanocapsa lilacina HA4352-LM1, assembly GCA_019359725.1. GTDB lineage: Bacteria > Cyanobacteriota > Cyanobacteriia > Gloeobacterales > Gloeobacteraceae > Gloeobacter > Gloeobacter lilacinus. Next base: position 14,023 of record JAHHGR010000019.1, read on the forward strand.
ATAGGGAATGATGATGTGCAGCCCCGGGGTGAGCCTGGCGTGAAAGCGGCCCAAACGTTCGACGAGCGCTTCGTCGCCCTGGTTGATGATTTTGACCCCGGCCACGATCGTGGCCAGGAGGATAAACCCGATTGCAAACAGAAAAATTTCCACCGCAGTCTCTCCTTCTTCAAGGCCCCGGCGGGGCTTCCTTGAGCGCCCCGAGGGGCATCACGTCGAGCACATTGCCCTGCCTTCCCAGCACGATCACCTGCGTTCCGGCCGCAAGCGGCCTGTCGCTCGGGTCGCAGCGAGCGTTCCAGGTGGTTCCCTCGAAGGCGACGCGGCCCATACCCCCAGGCTCGATGGCTCGGGTGATCGTCGCCTGGGCGCTGTAGTCGGGCTTTTCGAGATCGGTGCTCGCCTTGGGGACAAGCCGCCGCGTGAGCAGAATCAACCCCGAAGCGATAAGGGCAAAGACAAACAGCTGCAAAAACAGGCTGGGAATCCACGGTCCCACCAGCAGCATCAGCAGGGCGGCCGTGCCGAGGGAACCCGCCACCAGGGCAGGGGTAAAAAATTCGAGCATCCACAGCGCGATGCCCAGAACCAGCCAGAAAGTCGACACGGCGCTCATGCTCCCAAGCTAGCGCAGAGCGCCTGAAACCTGGGCGGGCGTTGGGATTATTTAGCAAAGGGCAGGGGGCCTCCCGTGGGCAGGGCCGCGGGCAAAAAGGCGATGCCGGTGTCGAGGTTGAGTCCGGCGGCATAGTAGGCGGCAAACAGCCGGGCCACCCCCTCGGGGGTTCCCTGAAACGAGCGCGTGGCGGCCGGGTCGCCGGGGTTGGCCGGGTTGGCGATATCGGGGGTATCCGGCCCGCTCCAGGCTTTGCCGTCCCAGCGCATAAAGGGCGGTGCGACGCGGGGGGTACCCTGCAGATCGGCGCTGGCGCGGTTGGCGATCACGCGCACATCGCCGGGCCAGGGATAGCCGTAGGTCGGATAAAGCCCGAGTCCGGAGCTGTCTTCGCCGCGCTCCCGCCGAGCGGCGAGCTTTTCACCGCTCGCCCCGGCGTAGATGGCCACCCCGCAGCGCAATTCGCGCGGATTGGCAGCTCCGTCGATCTCGCCAGGATTGTCCAGATTGGCACCGACCATCTCGGTCCAGACTGCCGCCGGGGTCGTCTCGCGCCACCAGCGCGCCGCGCGCAGGGACTCCTCGCGCGGCTGGGTGCGCGAAGCCAGTTTGAAGCCGATTTGCTCCCACAGGCTTGCCGCCGTCGCCAGGCCCGTCTGACTCTGGCCTCTAGGCCCAGAGGCGGGTGAAAGCAGCACGATGCGGCGGCCGGAATCGGTGGTGGTGCCCTCCCGCTCGTCGGGATGGGCCAGGGGCAAAAACAGCACCTCGGTGCGCGCAGCACCCCGTCCCTGCCAGAAGCGAGCGGTTCGGTTGGTGCCGGCGTAGTCGAGCACCACCAGGGTTTTGAGCTTTTCGAGGGGCCAGTTGCCCTCCGCCAACGGGTCGGCACCGACGCACACCAGCATCTCCAGATCGGTGCCGCGCAGAGCCGGCTCGCCGGGACGGGAGCGCGGCAGGGCCGCAAAGCCAAAATCGGGGGCCGCCGTGTCGTACCAGCTGCGCAGCAGGGCCACCAACCGGCGCTGGTTGCGCACTCCGTGGCGCTGTACCCAGCCGATAAAATCTTCTCCCGCCAAAGGCGGCGCCCCGGCGTACCCCGGCAGCATGGCGCCGGCAGCCCCGACATCGGCGGTGCCCTGGGGGTTGAAACCAGGGGAAGCGACGACGATGCCGCCTCCGGGCCGACCCACCTGCCCGAGCAGCAAACTGGCGATCGCCGCCAGACGCACCCGCTGCTCGATCGCCGCCGGTTCAGCCGCGGCGTCGACAGCACAGACGATCGCCGCCGGCCGGCGCTCGGGAGCGGTGAATTCGCGATAAAAGCGCCCCAGGGCTGCTTCGCCTACCCCTGCTGTGCGGGCCACCCGCTCCAGCGTGTAGGGTGCAAAGAACTGGGCTATCTGCGCGTAGACGGTGCCCTCCTCGCTGATCTGCTCGGAGCGGGCGGGCCGGCCGTTCTCGAAAAATTCGTAGCCCCACGATTCGGGGTCGTAGCGGCGCGTCTTCGGGTCGAAGCCCGAGAAAACGCCGTTTTGGAAACCAAATTCTGGCAGCAGACGAAAGGCGGCGTTGGTGTGGACATCGAGAAAGGCGGCATCGGCGCGCTTGTTCTCGACGATAAACCGGATCAGCCCGCCCAGGACCGCCACTTCGCCACGCAGCGCGACCGCCAGGGCGTTGCCGATAGAGGCACCCTGGCCCTCCCCCAGACTCCAGACCGGTACACCCGCCTGCGCCGCCGCCTGCGCCGCTGTGAAGGCGGGATGTCCCGCACCGCCCGCCCGGCCAATCACCAAGATCGTCTGGCTTTTGCTCAGTTCCAGCCAGTGGTTGGGGGCGGCGGGCACGCCGAAGGTGGCCTCCAGGGCGCGGGCAAGCGCCAGACTCGCTCCCTCGCCGCTGCGCTCCAGGCGCGCTCCGCTCAGCCGGGCCAGTTTGGCCCAGGCATAGGCCTCTTCGTTGGTCAGTGCCGTGCCGCAGTAGACACCCAGCCGCTCGGCGCGCCGGTTCACCTCCGACCAGCTGGAGGCGCGCACCTCGAGCAGCCGCTCGGCGACCGTGGCCCAGGCTTTGTTCCAGGGAATTGGGGAAAAGTTTGCCGCCCCCACCGCCCGGTACTGGGGAACGAGCAGCCGCCCGGCCGCCGCTCGCGCACCGCCCTTCGCCGGGTTCTGGGCCAGAGCGGGAACACCCGCTCCTCCGGCGGCCCCCAATCCGAGGCCCGCGAGCCGGAGGATGTCACGTCTGCGCATACAGGAGTCGAAAAAACTCCATTAACCTTACACCACATTGCGGCGAGGCGCTGTTTACAGCGGCGCTTTGTAGCCGGTACCGCAGTAGGGACAGAATCGAAACTTCGATGAGGTAACACTCTCCTGACAGTTGGGGCAGCGGTCGCACAGCGGGGTGCCGCACCTGTAGCAGTAGTGCGCCCGCGGATCGAGCCAGAGGGTGTCGATCTCGCTGCCCGGTTCCCAACAGTGCGGACAAAACTGCAAAATCCCGCCCGCCGGAAGCGGTCGGCCGCGCTCCGCCGCTTCGAGGTGTTCAGCGGGTATTTCCAGCGCCAGCGCCAGGGTTTTCTTGGTGCGCAGATTGAGGCGGGTGGTCTGGCCGCGCTCGATTTTGCCGACGCTCTGGGGATGAATTGCCGCTTTGAGGGCCAGTTCGCGTTGGCTGAGACCGAGGGTCTCGCGGCGACGGCGGACGTAATGGGCCAGGCTTTCGCCAATCTGCGGCCAGGCCTCGAAAGCAGGGGTTTGCACGGGCTGTAGAGATGGATGTAGAACAACCAAAACAAAGCTCAGATTGACGAATCCTTAAATTTAGCCAACCCGTATCCGCCATCTGCGATTAGGGTTTCTGGCAGCCTTGGGCGACAAAGTCGGTACGGCTTGGCTACAGTACTCCTAAGAGGAGTACTGCGCGATGCGGATCAGTGGACCGATCCGCTCGGCGACCGACTCGACCGTGCAGGTGTCTTCGCCTGTGAAGTGCCGCCGCTGAAAACTGCCCACATGAAAAACACCCACCCGCTGCTTCTCCAGAAGCAGCGGGACCCCAAGCAGAGACTGAACGCCTCTGTTGCGCAAAACGGGGCTGGCCACCTCCACCTGGGCCAGGTTCTCAACGATGAGCGGTTGGATGTCTGCGGCAATCTGCCCGGCCACCCCCTGCCCAAGGGGAATGCGCACCTGTTGCTCGATTTCCTCTTCAAGACCGATGGTGTTGTACACAAAGAGATCCTGGCTGCTCGATCTAGGCAGCAGCAGGGTGACCGTGTCCACGTCCAGAGCAGTGCGGATTTCCTCAAACAGCCTGTGCAGCAGCTCGGCAAAGATCACCTGCAACAGCACAGCACTGACTTCAAGGCGCAACTTCTGAAGGTGTTCAAGAGCCTGCTCGGCCCGCCTCAACGCCTGTTTGAGCGTATCGGGCATGCCCTGTTCCACCAATCGACTCCGAGGGGTCACCGAAAGGCCGTCGCGCCTTCGGATCACCCGAGCCGGTACGCCGACGGCCACCGAGTAGGGTGGAATGTCCTGGGTCACAACGGCTCCGGCACCGATCACACTGCCCCGGCCGATGGTGACCCCGTCGAGCACGCTCACGGCGTGGCCGAGCCAGCAGTCGTCCTCGACGACGATTCCCTGCCGGCTGACACCCTGTTCGCGAATCGTCAACTCCGGATCCGCAAAGCGGTGGTTGTTGGCAAAAATCCCGGCGTGGGCAGCGATCAAGCAGTTGTTGCCGATCGTAAGATGGCCGGGGCCGGCCAATATAGAGTAGGGACCTACCAGGGTCCCTTCACCTACCTCGATAGTGGTCTGTCGCATCGCCATGATCATCACCCCGCGCTCTAGAAAAGCTTTGCTTTTGAGCACCAGGCGGTTGCCGGGGTTGCGGGCATCGAGTCTTACTCCGGCGCGTACACAGACTCTGTCACCGATTTCGATCGCGGCGGCATTGAGAATTTCGACATCGGCGTCAATAAACACACCGTCTCCCATCTTCCGAAACAGCTGTCGGTAGAGCGTCCGGCGCAGGGCAGGTCCCATCAGAAGCCTGGGCAGCCAGCCCAAGGCGTCGTTGAGGGCCACCTCGCGCCAGCGCGCCCACTTCAGCAACGTGAATGTATTCGTCTCACTCATTCCGACTCTCCGCCTGCTGTGGGTAGGGGTCAGGACGCGGTCTTTCTGAGCGGATGAAGGGCGCCAGCCCGGACCGGTCCTATTGGTCGCTCCGCAGTGCTTTTCTCGAGGTCCGGGCCTCAGGGCACTGCAATCAAGCTCGGGCGCACTCCCCTACCCAGCCGTTTGGCAAAGTCCTCCGCCGTCAGCAAGAGCCCTTCGCGCAGTTCAACCTGGGGCTGCCATCCCAGCAAACGTCGTGCCAGGGAGATGTCCGGTCGGCGCTGGCGCGGATCATCGGATGGTAGGGGCCGATACACGATAGGCAAGCCCGGATTGATCAACTGCCGCACCAAGTCTGCCAGCTCATTGATCGTATACTCCCCCGGATTGCCAAGATTCACCGGGCTGGTATAGTCGCTTTCCATGAGCCCGACCATCCCCTCCACCAGGTCCGACACATAGCAGAAGCTGCGCGTCTGCTCGCCGTTGCCGTAAACGCTCAGTGCTTCCCCCTGCAGTGCCTGGACAATGAGGTTGCTGACCACCCGCCCGTCGTGCTCGCTCATGCGCGGACCGTAGGTGTTGAATATCCGGATAATCCGCGTATCGACCCCGTTCTGGCGGTGGTAGTCCATCGTCAAGGTCTCGGCAAGACGCTTCGATTCGTCGTAGCAGCTGCGCACGCCCACCGGATTGACATGTCCCCAGTACTCCTCGTGCTGCGGGTGCACCAGCGGGTCGCCGTAAACCTCCGAAGTCGAGGCGAGCAACAAGCGCGCCCGCACCCGCTTGGCCAGACCCAGCATGTTGAGGGTGCCCAGCACGCCGGTCTTGATGGTCTTGATCGGGTTGGCCTGGTAGTGCACCGGGGAGGCGGGGCAGGCAAGGTGGTAGATGCGTTCGACTTCGAGCAGAATCGGCTCGATGACGTCGTGGCGAATCAGCTCAAAACGCGGGTGCGCGAGCAAGGGGGCGATGTTGAGCCGCGAGCCGGTGTAGAAATTGTCCAGGCAGAGGACTTCGTGTCCAGCGCCAACAAGCCGTTCGCACAGGTGCGAGCCGATAAAGCCCGCGCCGCCGGTCACCAAAATGCGCATGGGTGGTTCTCCTTAAGGGTTGGTTAGCGGCCGACGCCGACGTAGCGCAGCCCGGCACCCTGCACCGCCTGCGGGTCGAGGCAGTTGCGCGCGTCGATGACGATGGGCTGGCGCAAAGCTGCAGCCAGCGTCTGCGGGTCGATTTTGCCGTACTCGGGCCACTCGGTCATCACCAACAGCGCATCGGCTCCCTGCACCGCCTCCACCGCACCGGCCGCCACTTGCAAGTCCGGCAGCTGACCTTGCACCTGATGAGCCGTCACCACCGGGTCGTGGGCCACCACCCGGCAACCGAGATTCAATAGATGCTCCGCCACCGCCAAGGCCGGCGCGCAGCGGATGTCGTCGGTGTGCGGCTTGAAGGCCAATCCCCACAGCGCCACGGTGCGGCCTTTGAGGATGCGCAGTTCCCGCTGCAATTTCTCGATGACCAGTTGGCGCTGGTGATCGTTGACCGACAGGGTCGCCTTCAGCAACGCGCAGTTGTAGCCATACTCGGCGGCGGTGGAGACCAGGGCCGAGACATCCTTGGGAAAGCACGAGCCGCCCCAGCCCGCCCCAGCGTTGAGAAATGAGCGGCCGATGCGCTTATCGAGACCGATCGCTTCAGCAATGCGGGTGACATCGGCACCGACCCGTTCGCAGATGTTGGCGATTTCGTTGATGAAGCTGATTTTGGTGGCCAGAAAGGCGTTGGCGGCGTACTTAATCATCTCGGCCGAGGCGAGGTCGGTCACCACCATCGGCACCGCCTGAGTGTTTGCCTCGGCAGAACTCACCCAGTGGGCGTACAGTTGGCGCATCACCTCGACCGCCCGGGCGTCCTCCGCACCAATGACGATGCGGTCGGGATGGAAGGTATCCCAGACGGCGCTGCCCTCGCGCAAAAATTCGGGATTGCTCGCCACACTAAAGTTCGGTGCCTCTGCAGGGGCGAGCACCGCCAGACCGTTGCCTGTGTAGTGGCTGCTTCTGCTCTGGGCCGCCATCAGCTGCGCGCCGTCTTCGACGAGCATGCGCACCCAGTTACCGGAGCCCACCGGCACGGTCGACTTGTTCACAATCACCCGAAAGCGACCGTCGAGGTGCGAGCCGATCGAGCGGGCCACGGCGCGCACGGCCGAAAGATCCGGCGAGCCATCGGGCCGCGAAGGAGTACCCACGGTGATGAAGACGACGTCGCTGGGCTGGACGGTCTCGGCCATGTCGGTGGTGAAGACGAGGTGCCCGGCGGCGACGGCGGCGGCGACCAGTTCTTCGAGGCCGGGTTCGTAAATCGGCATGACGCCCTGGCGCAACCGCTGGATTTTCGCTTCGTTGTTGTCCATGCAGACGACATGATGGCCGATGGTGGCCAGGCAGGCGCCTGTGACCAGGCCGACGTAACCGGTGCCGATAACCCCTACTTTCATGGATGCTCCTCGCTTGTTTGAGTAATCAAAACAGATATACAAACCGATCGCCCGGCTCGCCGGGCGTCAGCTGATCGAAAATCCGCCGCGGCCCAGGTCGAGCCACAGTTGCTCGACTGTTTTGTACCGATGGATATCGGTGCAGGTGCCGAACCAGCGGATCACCTGGCTGTCGCCGTCGTAGACCGGTCGCCCCCGGGCCAGATGCCAGCGGTAGGTGCCGTCCCCGCCGCACCGCAGGCGGTATTCCAACTCGTAAGCCTGCCCGGTGCGCAGCGCCTCGCACCAGGGCACGGTGCAGCGCAGCAAATCCTCCGGGTGGACCACCGAGCGCCAGCCCCACCCGCAGATCTGCTCCAGGGCAAGGCCGGTGTACTCCAGACACAGCTGGTTGGCACACTCCAGACAGCCGTCCGGCGTCGTGGTCCAGGCCATCTGCGGAATGCACTCGAGCAAAAAGCGCGCGTGCCAATCGTCCATTGGTGGGTACCCCTAATTGCTAATCTGCGTTCAGCTATCCGGTAGCAGTAGTGCTACACCGGGTGGTAAGAAAGTTCACCCGAAGCGCACAGCAATGCTTCCTGCGGGTCTGGAGCGGACAGGTCTACCGCCGCAGGGATGTTGCCTTCTGCCAAGCGGCCGAGTTGTCTGGCAATGGTCAGCATCCGCTTGCAATCATCAATACTGAGGCGGCGGGTGGTCGTGCCGATGTGGAAAACTCCGACCACGCGGCCATCCAAAAAAAGCGGAACACCGGCCAGTTGTTGCAGTCCCCGGTTGCGCAGAATCGGGCTTTCGATTTCGACCCTGGAAAGATCGTCGACAAAAAGCGGTTGGCGGCTTGCGGCAATCCGGCCGGCAATGCCCCGCCCATGCTGGATGCAAATCCCCTCCGCCACCTCCTGCTCCAGACCGACGCTGGCGTGCACCTGCAGTACGTTTTTGTTGGAGGCGGCCAGCAGCACCGTGACGGTCTCTACCTCAAGGGTGCGATGGATGAATTTCAGCGCGTTGTGCAGAATCTTCACCCGCACCACCGGCATCAGCAACGAGCCAAAATCTTTCTGCAAACTCTCCACCTGTCCCAGGGTCCGATCGAGCTCTCCTTCGATGCGCTGCCAGGGGGAGGCGGAGGAAACTCCGAGCGCCGGGTTTGCCGGACTGGGTTGATAGTGGCCCAGCACCTGGGCCGGCACCCCGGCGGCGATGGCGTAGGCAGGAAGGTCACCGGTGACTACCGCGCCCGCGCCGACGATACTGCCGCGGCCGATCCTGACTCCGGCGACGATGGTGACGTCGTGACCGATCCAGCAGTCGTCTTCGATGACGATTCCCGTAGGGGCAGGCGACGCTTCGTCGCCGGGTTGGGCCGGATTGGCCCCCGGCCGATGGGCGGCATTGATCTCGGCGTGGGCGGCAATCAGGCAATCGCGGCCGATGCTGAGCGTGCCGGGACCGCTCAAGCAACTGTAGGGGCCGATGTACGCCTGCTCCCCCACCTGAATGCTGCCCCCCTGCAGCGTCTGGAGCACTACACCAGAAGCGAGCGTGGCTTCGTCGGCAATCTCGATGCGGTTGTTGTGCCCCCGCGCGTCGAGCCGCACGTTGCTGTCGATGCGCACCCGCGCTCCCAACTCGATGCACCGGGCATTCAAAAATTCGACGCTGGTGCTGATCGCCGTGCCGTCGCCGACTCTGGCTAACAGCCGGCGATACACCGCCCTGCGCACTTGGGTGCCGAAGGCAACTGCCGGAATCCAGCCGACGGCGGCACCGGCGGCGACTTCTTTGACTCGCCCGTTAAGTGACACATCTGAGCGCTGATCCATGAACCCTTCCTTGAAACCTTCCTTGGTGGACAACTTCATGCGGACAAAAGGCCGCTCCGCGCATTGGTAAAACCCCCAGGCGCACAGCAAAGAGATCAATACGGTCAGCGGCGCAAACAACAGCAGCTGCACACTCCCCGCCACGGGCAAAGCACCCGCCAATATCCAGCTCACCCCCTGCAGAGGGGCGTGGACGAGGTAGAGGCTGTACGAAAACGTGCCCAGGGTCAGCACCGGCGGCGCTTCGAGCAGGCGCAGGACCACCGAGGTCGCCCCCTTCCCTTCGAGCACCAACCGCGTGCAGTACATCAGCAGACAAGGAGTGGCTACGGCGATCAGCAGGTGAAACACCGCCTGGGGCACCGGTAGCCATCCAAAAGAACGGACCGCCGCCGCCAGAACGAGCAGCGACCACAGCGCGCCGGTTGCCAACTGAAGTTGGCCAGTCGTCAGTCTGGGAGCCCCCTTCGGCGGTGCGAATTCCCAGACTGCCGCCGCCATGCCGAGGGCAAAAAAGCCCACAAACCAGGGAGCCGCCCAACTGAGCCACCCGTCCAGGAGCGCCATCGGAGCCAGGCCGACAACGAAACCCGCCGCCACCGCCGCCGCGATCCCCGCCCGCCGCCACAGCGGCAGCAGCAAAGCCGGGAACAGAAAATAAATCTGCCACTCGGTGGCCACACTCCACAGCGGCGCGCTGATCGTGCCGACCAGGGCTTTATCCCAGTTGTGGACAAGCAACAGATGGGCAAGCACACCCTGCCAGGAGAAGCCGTCCATCGCCTTGTCCCACATAAATCCAAGGCTTTGCTCGTTCCCGGCGGGCACCAGGGCGATCACCAGCAGCGAAAACCCCAGGGCGGCGAAATACGGAGGCAGGATGCGCCAGGCGCGCCGTCTGAGATAACCCGCCACCCCGTCGCGCAGTTGGCCGTCGGGGGAGCGGACCACCGGCAGCATCAGGCAGTAGCCCGACAGTACGATAAATATACCGACGCTGTAGATGCCGTAGCCGGCCCAGGCGGTGGCCGCCTGCAGCCAGGCGGGCATGGCCTCCCCGGCCAGCCGCAGCTGCGGCTTGTAGCTCAGGTCGCACCAGACATGAAAGAACAGAATATACAGTGCCGTCAATCCGCGCACACCATCCAGGTAGTGCAGCCTGAGCGAGGAATGGCCCGGTTTGCGCTCGGTAGACATGTTGTCTCGAATCTCCCGTAGATGGATTGCATCCGGTGGGATATTGCCTGTCATCGAATGTCGGGTTTGGGGAGGACCGGGGTAGCCCCCGCCACCGCCGCCCCCGGCTCGATGACGACGCTGCTGCGGCGCACCAGGCTGTTGGTGAGCTGCGCCCCGCGGCCGATGGTGGCCCCGGCCGCCACGTAGCAGCCGGTGAGGCTCGCCTGGATACCCACCCGCACCGATCCCGACAGCACCGTGTCGCGCAGGTAGGCGTCGGCGCCGATCGTACAGTCGTTGGCCACCAGCACGTAGCCTTCGAGCACCACCCCCGGACCGATCCGGCAGTTGGTGCCGATATAGCTCTGGGGCGAGAGGCGCGCCGTCGCGTCGATCAGCGTGCCGGGGCCGATTTCCGGGCGACCGGGGCCACTTTCTTCGGCCCCGAAATCGATCTGCAGTTCTTCCATAGCGTGAAGGACTCCTTGTTAAAACAAAGCCAACTTGCGACAGTAAAAGGCCTCGGCGTAGCGGGTGTTCGCCTCGATGCCCCGCAGGCGCGCCAGGGCGCGAAAGGTCTCCTCGGTAAACCAACCCTTGCCCGCCTGGGTCGCAAAGGTGGCTGTCAATAGCGCAATCTTGCGCTCCAACAGCGCGGCGTCGCAGGCGACATAGCCGTTCGGCCGACCGAGATCGCCGTCGAATTTGGGTATTTCGTACTCGAGGATCAGTTGATCGCGAAAGGTATTCCAGGTCAGATCCGACACCAGGCGGTGGTCCTGGTGCCGGTCCTCGCGGTAGTGGGTAAAGACCAGGTCCGGCACGAAGGCGCGCTTGATCTGCTCGAAGCAGGCTTTAACCTCCGCCCCGGCAAAGGGCAAAAAGCCGTCCGCATACTCCCACAGCGCCACTGCCTCCAGGGCGTCGCCCACAAACGCCTTGGCGCTCGCGGCCGCTTCTGCGGCCCGTTCGCCGCGGGCTGTAAATACTGCCCAATAAAAGCGGGTCTCGGGGTACTCGCGCGCCAGGTGCAACAGCGTGGCGCCGCAGCCGATTTCGATATCGTCGGCGTGCGCCCCCAGGCAGAGCACGCGCCGCAACGGACGGCCTTCAAGATGGCAGGTAAGGTGGAGCATCGGCTAACCCACCGCCACCTGGGGCATCAAGGGCAACACCCGACCCTGGCGCCAGACTTCCCAGGGAGCCTCCTGGCGGGCATACAGTTCGTCGAGTTGTTGCTTTTCTTTAAAGGTGTCCATGCAGGCCCAGAAGCCCTGGTAGGGGTAGGTGAGCAATTCCTGAGCGGCGATGAGGCGGCGGAACGGTTCGCAGACCAGTTCCTCCCCGTAGTAGATGTGATCGAAAATCTGTCGCTTGAAGACGAAGTAGCCGCCGTTAATCCAAACGTCCGAGCGGCGGGTGTCGCAGATGTCGCGCACCAGACCCTGTTCGTCCATCGAGACGAGGTGAAAACTCTGGCTCGGTTTGACGCTCAAGAACGTGGCAATCCGATCCTGGCGCTGGGCAAAGGTGATCAAGTCGGGTAGATGCAGGTTGGTGAGGCCGTCGCTGTAGTTGGCCAGAAAGTACTGGTCACCTTCCAGGTAGGGTTCGATGGCCATCAGGCGCTGGCCGATGTTGGCATTGAAGCCGGTGTCGACAAAGGTGATATTCCAGTCGTGGATGTCGCTGTTGGACAGTTGCAATTTGCGCCCCCCCTCCGAGAGGGTGAAGTCGTTGGAAAGACACTCGTCGTAGTTGAGAAAGTAATTTTTGATGGCATCGGCTTTGTAACCCAGGCAGAGGATGAAGTCGCGGTGACCGTAGTGGGCGTAGTACTTCATGACATGCCAGAGAATCGGCCGGTAGCCGATGGTGACCAGGGGTTTGGGAATCGTTTCTGAGTAATCGCGGATGCGCGTACCTAGACCGCCGCAGAACAGTACAACTTTCATGGTGGATGGACTCCTGAAAGGGGGATGGTAGTCAAGGGTGTCAAAGAGAACTGGGGCAGGAGTGCCCGTTATCTGCACACTGAGATGAAGATGAACTTGAGGACCTGAGGCCTGCAGCGAAAGTGCGCTTCAAGGCCGGAGCGAGTCGCAGCCAAAATCGAGCCAGGTTGGATAAGTGGTCAGGTGCGCTCGAGCAATCGCCTGCGGCACCATTCCAGCAGCGGCCTTCGACATAGCTGTAACAGGCGGGCAGTGGAGGGGCGATTCTAGCTGCATCGGTGCGGTAGGGGCTGACGGGGTACATTCAGAGCGGCCAGCGGCCGAGGCGGCGCTGGGTGGTCAACCGAAATGGGGAAGCAGCGAGGGTCAAAGACCGCGAGCGCGTCGATTTGAGCGTGACTTTGAGCCGGTAGCGCACCGTGTCGTAGACCACCTTGTAGGAGACATCGATGCCGCACTCGCTGGCGAGCCATTCCTGGATTTGTTTGTAACTTTTGAAGGCGTCCGGCTGCCTGAGCCGCTCTTTGAGCTTCTCAAGCACCTCCCCCTGGATGTCGGCGGGTCTGCCGCTGCTTCTTTGGGTGCGGGTGAGGCCCGCTATCCCCTCGGCGCGGTAGGTCTGCAACCAACGGAAAACCGTCGAGGTGCTGCGGCCTACCACCGCCGCGAGCCCCTGCTCGGTGGTGACGATTCCGGCCTTGTAGAGGTACAATACCTGAATGCGTTCTTTGACTTCGCTGGAGGCGCGCTGGCGCAGCAAAGCTCTCAGCTCCTCGGCGCTCTCTTTGATATCGATGCGGTTCGCGCGTGGCATAACGGCCTTTCTGAATGCCTGTTGAAATAGATGACGCATAAAAGCAGGGACGAATGCAGGAGTATGACGCGCGAGGGTGGGCGCACCGGCGTTGTCGGGGAAGGATTTTAGTAAGCGCCGCTGCGCTTGAGGACCACCAGCAGCGTGCGCAGCAAGATTGACAGGTCCAGGGCAAAAGACCAGTGCTCGATGTAGTCGCCATCCAGCTTCAACATCTGCTCGAAGCTCAGGGCGCTGCGCCCTGCCACCTGCCAGGGGCCGGTGATCCCCGGCAGGACCATCGATCGCCGCTCAAACGCCTCGCGGTCGTATTCGAGCGCCCGCTCGCAATCGCGCAATTGCAGTGGCCGGGGACCGACCAGGCTCATGTGTCCCTGCAACACGTTCAACAGTTGCGGCAACTCATCGAGGCTGGTGGAGCGCAGGATGCGGCCGGTGCGGGTGACGCGCGGATCGCACTTGAGCTTGAACAGCACGCCCCCTTCGGACTCGTTGAGCGCTTCGAGGTCCTTGAGGCGCGCTTCGGCGTTCACTTCCATGCTGCGAAATTTCCAGACCCGAAAGAGCCGGCCGCCCAGTCCTTTGCGCTCTTGGCGAAAAAACACCGGCCCGGGTGAGTCGAGGCGGATGAGCAGGGCAATCAACAGCAGCACCGGCACGAGCAAAAGTACTCCCAGCCCGGCCCCGCCGTAATCGAGCGCCCGCTTGGCCAGAAGCTGCCAATGCGGACGCCGCCGATTCTCACCTTGAATAGCAATCATGGCGATCCCCGTGTTCGAAGGGTTAAAGTTTCAAGACGCGATTGGCCACACCTACAAATTTCTGGACGTAATTGGGCAGTTTTTTGAGGAGCGGGCGGTAGAGCACCGTGCGCGGCAGCTGGTGCCGCAGGCCGCGGCCTATACCGGGCAGCGGCGGTGGATCGTTCCAGACTTCCAGCCAGGCACCCTCGCCCGGCAAAGCGAGCACGGCGGTGACAAGCCAGTGCTCGCCCGGCAAATGCCACCCGAGCAACGCGGGGATGACTGTGCGCGGATAGAGAAGGTTGGTGTTGGGGGCAGTATTGATAATCTCGCCCTTGCGTTTGGCGCGCAGATCGCGGATGCCGCTCCAGCCGATCGGATAGCTCGCCAGGGCAAACCCTTCGCCCTGATGTCGCAGCGCCCCCTCGTCCGCCCCCTCGGGCCGGGCTGCCGCAAAACCGCCTTCGCTGCTGAGCAGCGACTTTTTGGTGCGCAGCCGATGCACGCGCACGTGCCAGGGCGGGCAGGGCAACAGCCAGGTCTCCACTTCGACCTCAGGCCACGGTTTCCAGAGCGAGCGCAGCATATCTCCTTCGAAAGTGGTCTCGAGCGGTTCTTCACGCAGCCGGTAGTGATCGCCATCGTCGGTGAGCGCCAGCATGCTGTCGCAGGCGGTTTGGGAGAGGCCGTTGGCACCACTGGAGACGCAAAAGCCGAAGGCCGTCGAGTAGGCGAACTTGGCGTATTTTTCTGCCCCGTGCCGCAGTTTGGGCATGTGCTGGGTGCCGTTTAGGGCAAATACATGAGCGCCGGCGCGGTCGCGGCAGAGGATCATCCCGGCGTGGGGCTGGTGGTGCACAGAAGGCAGTTCCGGCAGGGGGGCTTCCTCCGCCAACCAGAACGGATGCTTCTTGCTTAGCGCCAGGGGCAAAAAGAACTTCAGCGCCCAGTACGGCGAAGCCGGACCGTTGTAGCCCTCGGCGATGTTCAAGTTGGGATAGGCGTAGCCAATCGAAAGGCAGCCGTCGTCCTGGGCGATCGATCGGCGGAACCACCAGCGCAGGTGGCGCAGGGCCAGTCCTTTGATTACCCCCCAGGGCAGCGCCTCGACGTTGGCGAAGGTGAGCGCCCCCCAAAATGCCCCCTGGGCAAAGCGGTAGGTGAGGCTGCGGCCGAAGGGCAGCGCGGCACCGTCCGCAGCGAACCAGTGGGCGAACTGGGGGGCGAAGGCGGCGGCGCGCTCGCGCAGCCGGTCGGCCCGCTGCGGATCGCCTCCAGAGGCAAGACCCGCATACAGCAGGCCGTAGTAGTGCATCGCGAAGGGCACATAGTAGTCCCGCCGCATGGTCGGCCCGTCGGAGTACCAGCCGTCCCCGAGGTAGAACGTATCGATCTGATCGAGGGCGGCCGAGAGCGACGCCGCATCGCTCCCGGCCCCGACGCGCGCCAGCCCGAGATTGACCAGCACCCGAAAAAACTGCCAGTTGTTGTCGACGAGCTTGGCGCGGTTAATCTGGCCCAGCCAGGCGGCCAGATTGGCGCGGGCGGTTGGTTCGAGCGGTTCCCACACCCGCTCGGGCACCAGGGCGAGGGCAAACCCGAGGGCGGCCATCTCGACGTAGGCTTGATCGCGATCGCCGGTCGGCCCCCAGTACTCCGGGTGTTGCGGGTCGCTGCCGTGGGTGAGGCCCACGCGATAAAGCTCCCAGTCCGCAAAATCCCCACCGCCCGCAGCGAGGGGCACCAGGCCCCACAGCGGCCGGGCGAAACCTTCCAGCTCGGCCGTGCGCGCCGGGTAGACGGCGGCGGTGTGGCCGAGCTTGACCCTGGCCCGCCCGGGGCTAAAATGCGCCTTGAGCGGCGAAAACAGCGCCCGTACCGCCTGCTGCAGGTCGGCGCGCGAGCGCAGGGGGTTGTCGAACATACCGGTTTGCATAAACAGTTCCGATAGCTGTGGCCGGCACCAAACGGATCCGGCAAGCCGTTAAGGGGAAAGGATGGAGCGCAGTTTCCGAGCAAAGGTGGCGACTTCGCGGTAGGTGTCGGCGGACAAATATTGGTGCATGGCGATGGCGGCGGTGAGCCGTAGGCTCGGGGAGCATCGCCATAGCCGCGGGCAGTGGGCTACCGCGCGGCTGCGCCAGTTCCAGGCCTCGACGCTCTCGCCGCGCTCCAGGGCTTTCCAGCCTAGATACAGGTAAATGCGCCCGTAACACTCCGCCTTCAGATGCCGCAGGTTCTCCGGCGCACGCTCAAAGGCTTTGTCCATCACCTTAAGCAGGCCGGCTTCGGAACTTTTTTTGGATTTGCACTGGGGATGGCGCCGATAGCGCATCAACGGCTCGCGCAGTACCGCAAAGGCATAATCGGCTGCGATGCGCAGCCACATCTCCCAGTCCTCGGCGAAGCGCAATTCGAGATCAAAAAGCCCGATACGCTCGAAGCACTGTTGCCGCACCATGGTCGCGCTGGGGTAGATGTTGTTGACCCGCACCAGCTGCGGCCAGATCATCCCCTCGTCGCCGGGGCGATAGAGGCTGCCGGTGGGCTCGCCGTCTTGATCGATTACCCGCACCCAGGTGTAGACCACTCCCACCTCCGGGCGGACGTCCAGACAGGCGACCTGGCGCTCCAGTTTGGCGGGTTCCCACAGATCGTCCGCGTCCAAAAAGGCAATATATTCGCCTCGGGCTTGACGGATGCCCGCGTTGCGGGCGGCCGCCGCGCCCTGGTTTTTTTGTTCGAGCAGCCGCACGCGCCGATCGGCGATCGTGCGCACCCAGTCAGCCGTCCCATCGGTGCTCTCATCATCGACGATGAGCACTTCAAAATCGCCGAACGACTGGGCAAGGGCACTGTCCACGGTCTGGGGCAGATAGTGCAGGGCGTTGTAAGCCGGAATAACCACAGAGACTTTGGGCATCGCTTTACCTCAGGCGAGGGCGCGCTTGTACTTGAGGCGCAGGGCGAGGGCGGCCTTGACGGTCAGCAACGGGAAGGGCGCGTACAGCCGGGTCAGCCGCAAAAAGTGGTGCTTGGCCAGCCAGAGGATCAGCCGGTGCTTTTCGATGAGCAGGTGCGTACCGGTCTTGGTGACCGACAGGTTGTGGATCCGGTAGTAATAAGAAGGGACATCAAAGCCTTTGATGCGGTAGCCCTGCAGAGCGCACCAGATGATCGCCGCCGCGTCGGTGAGTTTGTTGTCGATATTGGGCAATTGCCGGATGAGCGGCGTGCGCAGCACAAAGCCGGGCCAGTT
This sequence comes from Aphanocapsa lilacina HA4352-LM1, assembly GCA_019359725.1. Classification (GTDB taxonomy): domain Bacteria; phylum Cyanobacteriota; class Cyanobacteriia; order Gloeobacterales; family Gloeobacteraceae; genus Gloeobacter; species Gloeobacter lilacinus. The sequence continues at coordinate 31,063 of JAHHGR010000019.1, forward strand.
GCCGTAATGGGAAGGGTAAGTGGAAAGCCAGATGGCGATCCATCGCCACCAGGCGTCCTCGCGGGGCGCGAGCACCCAATTGAGAAATTCGCCTTTTTCGTGACCGTCGGCGTCGATGATCACCGCATCGCTCGCGGTCATGCCGCGATCCTCGCCGCCTTCGAGCCAGGCGAGGGCCTGCCCCAGGTGGTGGGGCATCCAGATGTCGTCGTCGTTGTGGACGGCGACGAAGGGCGTCTCCACCTCCCGCAGCCCCGCCTGAAAGTGCTCCATGACCGTCAGGTTGCCGCCGCGGCGGACATAGACCACTTCGTGGTGCGGGTGGGCGTCGGCAAATTGGCGGGTCATCTCGGCGTTGGCCTGGGCACAGGCCGAATCGCTGGAGTTGTCCGAGAGCACCAGCCGCCAGCGCCGCTCCGTCTGGAGGGCGACCGAGCGCAGGGTATGGGGCAGAAAGTGCGGACGGTCGCGCGCAAACAGCAGCACGGTGACCACCGCATCAGTAGCAGATTTCACAGCCAGGACCTCGCGAGACAACACACTTAACCGCGCTTGACCAGCGGTGCAACGATGTATAATTTGGCGTCTTTGACGACATTAATCACTTCTTCGGAGACGCCGTAGCGACCGCCGTAGGGCTCCAGTTCCCGGTTGCTGAGCTGGCCTTTAAAGTCCATGTCGCGCCGACCCGAGTCGTCGCACATCCAGCCGTAGTTCTGCATCGCCTCCAGCAACCGGAACGCCGGCAGCGATAGTTTCTTTTCGCGGTACATCTTCTGTAAATCGAGGCTCGGATCGAGCTGCAGCAGCATGCCGTAGGGAATCAAGCCGCCGTTGAACCCGTCGATGGTGTGATCCCAGTTGCGGCCCGGGTAGATGGCGGCCTTCCACAACTTGCGGCCGCTGGCGCGCGAGGGTCCGCCGACGACGTGGCGGATCGGTTCGTTGGGGTTGGTCAATTCGCCGGGGCGGATGAGCTTGGGCAAATCCGCCATATTGGCGGCGTTGACGCCGCCGCGATCCCCCAAGCCCGGCAGCTGTTCGGTGACAATGTAATCGCCCGTCCAGTCGCCCGCCCGAGTGCCCAGGGTCGCATCGTCGCACTGCTCGTAGGCGCGCCAGGTGTAGGTCGCTTTTTTGGTGACGTCGTCGATCCAGATGACGACGCGGTCGAAGGCGTTGCGCGGCACGCCGTAGGCGGCCACCCCGGCGACGCCGTTGCCCACCAGGCGAAAATTTTCGGCATCCGGGATGCGCGTAGTGGTGTTCCAGCGCCGGTCGCGGTGGAGCACCGGACATTCGAGGCCCAAAAGCCGGCCGTTGGGCCGGCTTTTTTCGAGGTTCATCTTCGGCTTGGGCATCTTGGCACGCCGCTCGATCTGGCGCACCGGGTCGCCGGCGCGGCCAATCACCAGACCGATGCCGTAGCCGAAGGACCCGTCGCCCACCGGTCCCAGCGTCGAGATGTGGCTGGTTTGGAAGTAGTCCTTGACGGGAAACTCCAGCTTCGGCCAGTTTTTGGGGATGCGCTGGTAGAAGGGGCTATCCACCGAGTAGGGCATGCGGTAGTCCCCCGCGAGCGGCTCGGGGGTGCGCTTGCTCCAGCTTTGGGGCAACAGCGGGATCGTCTCCTGGCTGGTGAGGCTGATGTCGAAGCCGTTGTCTTTGTAAAACTGGACGATTTTCAGCCGGGCGGCGGCAATTGCGGGGTCGAGGGGAAAATCGGGTTTGGTGCGCTCGAAGATCTCCTGCGCCGAGCGGCTGCGGGAGGTGGGCTGGACGGGGTAGGCGCCAAGTTCGGCCGAAAAACTGGGCTTCTCCGGAGCCGAGCCGAGGGTGACGATCGGGGCCGGCGGTGGCCCCAACGCCTGAAGCAGGGCATCGCCGGAAGCTTCGGGCGCTTTGGGCGGGACGGGAACGATCAGTTTTTGGGCGTATGCTCCGGCAGCGATAAGGCTCGCCGCCGCGATCACCGCTCCAGCCAGTGCTTTGCCCATGGCGTGAGCTCCTTGTGCGTGAGGGTTTTTAGTGGGTATCAGCCGAACAGCGAGCCGGTGAGCCCTGCGACTTTTTTCAAGGCAGCCTGCGGCACCTGGGTGAGCAAATCCCGCACCAGCCCCTTACCGTTCCAGAGGCTCCACTCGCACATATGCATGTAGCAGGCCAGCCGTTCGAAGGCGTTCATGCGGGCGCGGCGCACCGAGCTGAGGTATTCGCCCAACCACACCCAGTTGATGGGCAAGATGCGCTCTTTCTGATTCGGATTGAACCACTTGTCCACCTCGCGGACGGTACGGTGGGCGAGCACGGAGCGCTGGGGATGATCCCGGCGGAAAAATAGCCGCTCGGGCAACTCGTAATATTCGCCGTACAGAGCCAGTTCGGCAAGCATCACCCGGTCGGAAGACGGATAGCTGGCAATCAGCCGGGTTTGCTTGAGGGCCGCTGTGCGCATCAGACCAAAGAGCGGGTTGCTGAAGGCCGATTGCCGGTAGAAACAGTGCAACACATGCCGGAAACGGGTATTGGAGTGCTGTGAGTGGCAGTCGAAGTGCACCCGGTCGTCTTTGATCGGATCGCCCTGGGCGTCGATAAAGCAGGTGCTCGCGTAGCAGACGACCACCCCCGGTTCGCGGTCGAGCAGCTCCACGCAGCGTTCGATAAGGGTAGGAGCGCAAACATCGTCGTGGTGCGCCCATTTGAAGTATTCGCTGTCGCTGAGGCGAACCACCTCGCTCTGGCTGTAGGACGCCCCGAGGTTTTTGTCGCTGCGATAGAAGCGGATGCGCTTGTCGCGCTTGGCGTAGGCCTGGCAGATCGCCGGCGTCCGGTCGGTGGAGCCGTTGTCGAAGATGAGGATATCGAGGTCTGTAAAAGTCTGGTTGATCACCGATACGAGGGCCTGTTCGAGATAATCGGCGCCGTTGTACACCGGGATGCCGATCGTGACGCGGGGCGGGTGGTGCTGGTTCATGGAGCGCCTCCAAGGGGAATTAAGGGGTGGAAGGGACCGTGGGCATCGATGTGCGTCGGGGTGTACTGGCTGAAGACCTGCAACCCGGCGCCCCGGCGCCGGGTTGCACCCGCAGAAATTGCAGTAAACTCTCCCAGGGTTCATCACCGCTTGGAAGATGTGGCGGCAGGGGCAAGCCAAGCGGGCAGGTTGGCGTAGCCGCGGCGATGCAATAGAGCCGCCAGGCGCTGGTTGTAGGGAGCATAAATCGCCTGCAGGCGGGTACGAGCCTTCTGCGACATACGCTCTTCAAAGGGTTGGCCGTTGAAGTGGAAGTACACCCGGCGCAGGGTATCTTTGAGAAACGGATAGGAGCGCAAGAAGCGCTCGAACTTGCGGTTCCACTGGAGTGCCGCTTTGTGCAGGAAAGCATTTTTATAGTTGACGGTTTTGTTCTCGACGGTAAGTGCCGGGGGAACGAACGGTTCGATGCCCAGCCAGGTATAAATTTTGTTCAACAAGACCTGGGGTTCGCGCTTGAGTTCGTCGAAAAAATAGACCCGCAAATCGTCGCCGAACACGTCGTACCACTCCTCCAGATAGTCGGCGTAGAAGCCGCCGCGCACCCCCCAGAACTTGTGATTGGTTTGAATGCGCACTTGCTCCTCGGGCATCGACACGCACAGTTCGATATAGCGATCAAAATCGATCTCGCTGTCGAGAAAGAACATTGCCCTCTCAAAGTTATAAAACGAAAACAGCCGCTCCACCGGCTCGCGCAAGATGATCAAGACCCGGGTAGGTCCCAGAGTGCTCCGGATGGCCTGGGCCACCTTGCGCCCGCCGTCGAAGTAGCCGGGGGTCGCCTCCATCGCGTAGCGCTCGCCGCTGTGGTGCTTGAAGTTGAAGTGGTACTGCTCGATGGGGGCGATCGGTTTGTCGTAGCGCAGCGGCAGAAAGTAGCAGGTCTCCTTTTTGCTCGAGGCGCACACCTCGGGGTGCTGGGCCATGTAGGTGTGCAGCGAAGTGGTTCCGGCTTTCATCACACCGGCAATCACCAGGTTCGGAAGCACACCGGCCTCGGTGCGCGCGGGGTAAGTACGAGTCTGAGCCATGGGATACACCAGCGAGTAGGAAGCGGGCAACAGGGGGCTATTTGTTCAGGCCAGAGGGCGAGTCGGTCTGCACCGAAAGCCGGATCGGATCCGGCCGGGCGCGCTCCAGCAGCGTCCGGTAAACCTGCAGAGTCTGCTCGGCGATGCGATCCCAGTCGTGGTGGACGCGCACGTAGCGCCGGGCGCTGCGGGCCATGGCCGCCAGTTGCTGGGGGTGATCGATGGCCCACTGCAGACTGTTGCGGCAGGCTTTGGCGTCCCCCGCCGCAAAGAGCAGGCCCCGGCCGCCGTAGGTGAGTTGCTGGTGGACCGGCAGGTCGCTTGCGACGACGGGCACGCACTCCTGCATCGCCTCGAGCATCACCAGGGGCAGACCCTCCAGATCCGAAGGCAGCACAAAAAGCCCCGCCCCGCGGATCATCTCCGCTAGATTCGCCCCCCCCAATTGGCCGCAAAAATGCACCCCCCCGCCCTCGCCCAGGCGGGCCAGTTCGGCGGCGTAGGCGCCGGTGTCGCTGCTACCGCCCACGATCACCAGCTTCCATCCCTGCGGCTTGAGCGCTTTGAACGCTTCGATGAGCAGGTCGGGCCGCTTCTCGGGCACCAGCCGCCCCACGAACAGCAAGTAGCGCCCCGGGCACAGGCCCAGCGAAGCGACGAACGGAAAATCCGGGTCGGACTCGCAGATGCTGGCGGCGGCGTTGGGAATGTACACCGGTGTACGGCCGTAGGTAGCGGCAAAGTACGCCTGCAGTTCCTGGGAGACGACAATCAGCTCGTGGGCAAAGTGCACGCCGTTGCGCTCCCCCTGGTGCAGCAGGGTGCTGGCCGCGCGGCTCCACTTGGAGCGCTGCCAGTCGAGGCCGTGGCAGGTGACCACCACCCGCGCCGGTGAGAGCAGACGGGGTAGAGCACTGAATAGAGCCGGGCCGACGGCATGAAAGTGGACGATGTCGTAGCGGCGCAGGCAAGCAAGCAGCGTGCCCACCGCCGAGGTCCACAGGGCGTCGACCCCTTTAACGGGCACCCCGGGCAGTGGAAACACCCGCACCCCCTGGCAGTGGTAGCTGCCGCCGGCGGCCGGGCGGGTGTAGGTGGCGCGGGCGTAGATATCCACCGCGTGGCCGAGCCGCACCAGCCGCGCGTAGATTTCTTCGCAGTGGCGCTCGATACCGCCCTGGGCGGCGGGCAGGCCCTTCGAACCGATGACGGCGATTTTCATGGGAGCAGAAAAGAGGAAAGGGGATTAGGCGGCGCCGACGGTGCGGCGCGATTGAAAGCGTTCGAGCATCTCGCCTGCCAGTTCGCCCACGACGGTGGGCGCCTGGTAGGGCCGGGCCGCCTCCAGACAGCGCTCGGCCGGGAAGGCGTTCGGATGGTGCAGCACGGTGCGCAGGGCGTCGGCGAGGGCTGTGGGGGTGCGCTCCCGGCTAATCAGGCCGCTACCGGAGATGAGAATCCGGGGGGTGTCGCCGCTGGCGGTGCTGACTACGGGCTTGCCGGAGGAAAGCGCCTCCAGGACGACCAGGGGCAGGCCTTCGTAGACGCTCGAGAGCACCACCAGCGTGCTCGCGCGGTGCAGCACCGCCATGCGCTCGCGGGGCACCGGCCCGAGCAAGCTCACCCGGTCTGCCAGTCCCAATTCGCCGACGGTGCGGCGGATCTGCGCTTCGAGCTCCCCCGCCCCGGCCATCAGCAGGTGCACCCCGGGTTCGTTCAGTTCCCGCACCGCCCGCAACAACAGCAGCGGATCTTTTTGGGCGTGCAGGCGGCCCGCGAACAGCAAAAAGCGCGTCTCCGGCTCCAGGCCCATCTGGGCGGCCAGAGCCCGCCTTTGGGCCGACTCCTCCCCGGCAGCCGGCGGGTGGTACAGCGAAGTGTCGAGCATATACCGAAAGGTGTGGATGCGCCCGGCCAGCTGCGGGTAGCGCTCGCGGTAGAACGTCGTCGACTCGCTGTTGCACGAGAGGATCTGATCGAAATCCCCCAGGATCTGCCGTTCGAGGGCGAAGTAGCCGCTCGGGAAGCGCTGCCACAGTAAGGCGTCCTTGCGCTCGCTGGTGATCATCTGGGCGCGCACGTCGTTGTGGACAAAATAGGTCTTCTCACCGCTCCAGCCGCGGGCCGCCAGGGCCGGCTCCAGGCGATGAAAGTGCAGAAAGTCGCCTTCGATGCGCTTGCCGAGCAGGGCGGCGGTGTAGGTGAGCGTCGTCGGGATCTTGCGGCGCACGTTGTCGTCGCCGCTCACAAACAGCGGCAAAAACCGTAACCGGCGCCCGTCCAGTTCGCCGTCGCGCCACCGGCCGACCGGGTGGCGATCGTCGTGGGCCGTTCCCACCAGCCTCAGATCGAACACCTCGGGGGCGTAGCGGATGCAGGCGCGGATGGCGGTCTGGATACCGCCGATGCTGGTACCCCACGGGTCGAACTGATAAAAAATGGTCCAGATCGGTCGTCTCATCTTGGCGTTCCGGTGTGGTTTACAGCGCGACGGTCTGCAGATTGTGGAAGGACCAGTAGGCCCCCTGCTGGGCCAGCAACTGGGCGTGCTCGCCCACCTCGACGATGCGGCCTTTTTCCATGACGACGATTTTGTCGGCGTTGCGGACCGTGGAGAGGCGGTGGGCGATGACGATGACGGTGCGGTTGCAGCGCAGCCGCTCGATCGCTTCTTGCACGAGCGCCTCCGACTGCGAGTCGAGGGCCGAGGTCGCCTCGTCGAGGATCAAAATTTCCGGGTTTCTCAATAACGTGCGGGCGATCGACAGACGCTGACGCTGGCCGCCGGACAGCTGAACGCCCCGATCCCCCACAAAAGTTTGGTACCCCTCCGGCAGGTGCTGGATAAATTCGTGGGCATTGGCCAGCAGCGCCGCCTCGCGCACCTGTTCGGGCGTTGCCTCCGGCAGACCGTAGGCGATGTTCTCGAAGACGGTGGCGTTGAATATATAAGTGTCCTGGCTGACGATGCCGATGTGGCGCCTGAGCGAGACGGGGTCGAGTTCGCGGATATCGAGCCCGTCGATTTCGATCGCTCCGTCGCTCACTTCGTAGAAGCGCGGCAGCAAGGAGGCCACCGTCGATTTGCCCGCCCCCGAAGCACCGACCAGCGCCACGGTCTGCCCCTGGGGCACTTCGAGATCGAAGTCGCGCAAGACCTCGGAGCGGCCGTTGTAGGAGAAGCTCACCCGACGAAAACGGATCGCCCGCGCCAGCCCTTCGAAGGGGAGGTGGCCCGTGGCCGGCGGAAACTGCTCGGCAAGCCTCAGCCCCTCGGCCACTTTGGCAAAAGCCGAAAGGTTCTCCAGGATATAGCCGCGGGCGTTATTGATGCGCCGGGTGACCGGCACGCTGCGGATGAGCACCAGCATAAAGAGCATTAATTCGGCCGTATTGAGCAAACCCTGCTGGATGAGGAACACGTAGGCACCCGCCAGGATGAGCATGCCGCTCCCGAGGGTGGCCAGTTCGGTGAGCGGTTCGACGATGTGCTGCTTGGCGCGTAGCTCCAGCCGGGCGCCGCGGTATTCGTCGGAAAAAGCCGAGAAGCGCTCCTGCTCAAACGCTTCGGTGCCGAAGGCTTTGACAACGCGGATGCCCGAGAGGGTCTCGAGGATGCGTACACTGAGCACGCGCCCGAGTTCGATCACCCGCTCGCCGTACTTGCGGATCGACCGCAGGTACAACGACATGGCGTAGCCGACCGCCGAAATCAACACCACGATCACCAGCGTCAGCTTCCAGGAGACCACCAGCAGCGTGGCGATGTAGGCCAACAGCGTCAGGACGCTGATCATGCACACCGAGGCGTAGCCCAGCGTGTTGCCCACACAGACCACTTCCATCTGCAAATTGTTGGTGATCGTGCCGAGTTTGGTCGTGTCGTAGAAGCGGGTGGGGGCATACAGGTAGTTGCCAAACAGCCGCCTGCGCAGGGAGTGGGTGACCGCCTCTTCGTAGCCGGTGGACTGCTCTTTGGCCGCAAAGAAAAAGTAGGCCTTCAGGCAGAGCGTGCACACCAGCACGACAGTGCAAAGGCCGACGGTGGCGTCTTTGCCCTGAGCCTGCAGCCACAGATTCAAAGGTGCCGTCCAGCCCAGATCCGGCAGGGCGAGCGAATCGACCTCGCCCAGCACCAGCTTCAAAAACGGGATCAACAGCGCGATGGTCAATCCGTCGAACAGCGAGGAGAGGAACATCGAGCCGATGCCCAGATACAAAGGCCGGCGGTCCACCCCCCGAAACAACAGCCGCGGCATGTCGAAGCGGCGCAGGCTCAACTTGGGCAGGAACTTCACCATCACATTCCTGTAGCGAAACAACATACCTGTCTCAAGCGGCAAACCGATCGTAGATAGCTTCGAGCCTGGCGGTCTGGGTGTGGATGTCGAACTGTTCGCGCACAAACTCCCGTCCCCGCAGGCCCAGACGGCGGCCGAGGCCGCGGTCCGTAAGTACAAGGTCGAGTTTTTCGGCGAGGGCAGCGGCATCCCCCTCGGGGGCGAGCAGGCCCGTCTCGCCATCCAAGATCGCCTCCGGGATGCCGCCGTGGCGGGTGGAGACCACCGGCACCGCGCAGGCGGAGGCTTCGTTGAAGACGATGCCTAGCGCCTCGCTGTCGCCGCTTCGGGAGGTGCGGCTGGGCAGCGAAAAGATTTCCGCCCCGCGCATCCATTCGATCACCCGGGCATGGGGCTGGGCTCCCAAAAAGCGCACCCGGCCGGCAATCCCCAGCCGCCGGGCAAGCGCCTGCAACTGGCCGGTGAGCGCCCCGGCACCAATCTGCACCAGCGTCACCTCCGGATGGCGCCCGGCAATCCGGGCGAACGCCTCGATGAGCACGTCGATCCCTTTGCGCTTGGCGTGGCGGCCGACGCAAAGGATATAGCGTTCGTCCGCCGGATGCTCGGCCGGGGTAAATTTGGCGGTGTCGATGCCGATGTAGTGGCGGATAATCTTCTCGGGCGGGCAGCCTTTGGCGAGCAACCGGTCGCGAATGAAATCGGAAACCGCGATGATCGCGGCGGCTCGGCGCTGCAGGGCCCCTTCGTGCAGCAAAAACTGATAGTTCATCAGCCCGCGCGAGCACCACAGCGCCAGAGGCGAAGCGGTGGCGTCGAAGCCGTGGTAGGTGACCACCAGGGGGATGTCGATCGCATCGGCGAGGGCCAGGGCGTAGACGCCGTCGCGCCCGAAGTGGGCGTGCAGCAGCGGCAGGCGCCTCAGCGCCTCGCAGTGCGCCCCTCCCGCCCGGCGCGTCAGCCAAAAGAGCCGCTCCTGCCATCCCCAGGGACTCGCCGCCGTCAGTTGGACGTTGTCGAAGGGCACCTCCCGGAGCAGCCTGGCGACCACGAAGGTGGGGTGGTAGCGCCGCAGATGGCTCGCCTGCTCGACGATAAAGGTCTCCGATACACACGGGAAAACCATGCGACAGATGCCGACGTTTTTCATGGGTTAGGCCAGAAAGTCGAAGCGAAAGAACGTGTGGTGGCCAAAATGGCGCCGAAAGAGCCTGGCGCGCTCGGCGAGCGTAATTTGAAAGCGCCCGTCGCCCCGGTAGAAGTGGTAGTTCGCGCTCGGTTCGACAAAGCGCATCCAGTCGAAGTTTTCGTCGATGTCGCGGTAGTGCTGGAAGTTGTGGCGGTTGGCGGCGCGCGCCGCGAGGCGGGTGGCAAGCCGTAGCTGCATTTGCTCGGGATCGCGGTACTGGTAGTGACAGTTGGCGATCCGGCGGGAGCACTTTTTGAGCTTGGGCGGCATCGCGTAGCCGCGCGGGCGCGCGGCATCGACGCCGGTCGGCCAGACGAGGGTGTCCTCGACACGAAACAGGCGTTGCTCGATGTTGGAGAAGCGGTAGTGGCGGCGGCGCTGCTGAATGGGCAGTCCGCGCGAGTCGTCGCCCGCTTTCCAGGCGGCCAGGTCGGTGTCGGTGAAGATGAAGTTGTACTGCAGGGTGTTGATCTGGCGGGCGCCCTCGCGCTCGGCGGCGGCGATTGCCCGCCTGGGGCTTTCGGCCAGAAACTCGTCGGCATCGAGGACGAAGATCCAATCGCCCGGCTGACAGGTGGGCCGGATGTCGGCGAACATCTGGGCGCGCAGCCCGAAGTGAAAGGGCGAGCCCTCGCGCCGGTAGGGAACAATCACCGCCGATTCGACGCGTTTTACCTGCTCCCAGGTATCGTCCTCGCTGCCGTTATCCCACACGTAGATGCGGTGGCAGAAGCGGCTCGCGTGGAGCAGGGTCTGGGCGATCACATCGCCTTCATTGCGCGCCAGACAGAGGGCGTGGATGCGGGTCATGTCGGGTTTTCTCCGAAAAATTCCAGCCGGCGACCGCCACGGCCGTCCACCAGTAGAAATAAAAGGTCGTCGTTTCCCACAGGTGGTTGGTAAGACTACCGAACAGCAGGGCTCCGCAGACGGCGATGAGCACCAGGCGCAGCTCCCGGGCGCAGGAATGGCGCGGCGAGGCCCGCCACAATTGCACCAACCGCGTCAGCACCGCCGCCCACAACCCCAGGTAGAGCACCAGCCCGACGGCACCCGTCTCGGCCAGGGCGCGCACATAGTCGTTGTGGGCGCCGTTGTGAAAGGGCGAGAGCGACGTCGAAGTGTTCAGGCCGTGGCCGAGCACGGGGGCGCGCTCCCAGGCGTTGAGCAGATAGGTCCACTGCGCCAGGCGCCAGACAAACGAGTTGTTCTGGACGCTCGCCAGGTGCACGGCGCTGTTGACATCGAGCTGGCCGTTGAAAATCGGCGTCTGGCGCAGCGACTCCAGGCGCTCCTGCCCCGCCGGGGAAGCGGTGAAGGAGCCCAATACCAGCACCACGGCGACGGCGCCGCCGACGAGCGTCTTGGCGCTCAGGCGCGGCAGCAGCAGCACCCCCAGAAAGACTGCCGCCATACCCAAGCCCCCGAGGGTCTTGGTACCCGTGTAAGGAATGACCAGCACCGCCATCAGCACCAGCCAGCGCCAGTGGCCGGTGAGCTTGAAGCGCCACCACGACAGCCCCATCATCAAAAGCAAATAGAGCACGAAGGTGTCGGGATGGCTCACGGTGCCGAAGACGCGGCCCTCCATGCGCGTCTGCATCAGCGGCGGCAAGGCGCCGTTGGCGAACATCTGCAAAAAGGCGACTGTGAGCGGCACGACGAGGGAGAGCATGATCAGGCTCAGTAGCCGCTCGGGGGCGATGCGGCCTTTGAGCTGCATCGCCAGGCCGTAGATCATCGCGAAGGAGAGGATGCGGATCCACTCGCGCAGACTGTCCTCGCCCAAAGTCGGGTAACCCAGCATCGCCGCGTCGGCGCGGTGGCCGAGCCAACCCTGGGCCATGGCGAGGGGCCAAAAGCCCATCAAGGCGATAAACAGCGCCAACACCCCCCACAGCCAGTCGCCCTGGATCGGTTTGCGCGCGAGCAGACGGGTGATGAGATAAATCACCGTCACCGCGTCGATGAGCAGCGCCAGCGCCCCGGTCAGCCCGAAGCTGCCGAACGGGTCGAGGCTCGAGCGCAGCACCAACAGCGCAATCACCGTCACCTCGAATTTGAGGATGAGGCAAATCACGCCCACGGCGACCACGGCGGCGGCCCCCACCAGCAGGGGCGATTTGACCAGGGCGGCCCCGACCAGAGCGCACCCGGCGATAAAGGCCACCAGGGCGATCCAGCCGCCCGAGCGGTTGAGCAGGGCTCCTTGCATGGGATATTCCTAACTAATGGCGATGCAGCAATCGTCGGCGCGCACCGAGCGCACGACCGTATCGGCGACGCTCAGGCGAAAGGCTGCCGCCGACCAGACCACCGAGTCGAGCACCCGGGCGCCGTGATCGAGGATGGTACCGTCGCCGATGCAGGAGTTGCCCTCGATGACGGCGGTGGAATGGATGTAGCAGTGATCCCCTATCAGGGCGGTGGGCGAGATGTGCGCCCCCGGCTCGATCACCGTGTGGCGGCCGATGCGCGCGGGCAATCCCGGCTGGCTGAGCAAATCCCAGTGGGTGTGCAGGTACTGGCTGAGGGTGCCGATGTCCGACCAGTAGGCTTTGGTCTCCAGCGCGTAGATGGGCGCTCCTTTGGCCACCAGCATCGGAAACAGTTGCGAGCCGAAGTCGAATTCTTCCCCAGCGGGAATGAAGTCAAAAATTTCCGGTTCGAGCATGTAGATGCCCATGTTGACCAGATTCGAGCGCGCGGTGCCGGGGGCGGGTTTTTCTTGAAAGGAGCGCACGCGCCCGTCCGGGTCGCACACCAGCACCCCAAAGCGCGACGGGTCGCTCACGACGGTGGTGGCGATGGTGGCCAGCGCCCCCCGGGCGCGGTGAAAAGCCAACAGTTTGGAAAAATCCAGATCGGTCACCACGTCCGCCGAGGTGACCGCGAAGGTGCCGCCCTGCAGGTAAGCCGCCTGGCGGCGCACCCCGCCCGCGGTGCCCAACAGCTGCGCCTCGTGGGAGTAAGCGAGATCAACGCCGTACTCGCAGCCGTTGCCAAAGGCCCGCTCGATCTTCTCACCCTGATAGTGCAAGTTGGCCATCGCTTCACAAAAGCCGTGCTCGCGGCACAGATCGAGCATGCGACCCATCACCGGCCGGTTGAGTACAGGGACCAGGGGTTTGGGCACCAGGTTGGTGAGCGGACGCAGGCGGGTTCCCTTGCCCGCCGCCAAGATGAAGGCTTTCATATAATTTGCACACCTCTGTATGAAGAACCGTTGGGCTGGAAACAGAGCCGGGCCGCGCGGGTACTGCAGCCCGGCAGGAGCAGCGCGGCCTCTAGAAAAAGCGGAACGGGAAGGTGAAGATGCGCAGGATGTCGCCCAGCGGTCCCAAAAACGCGCGGGACTGATCGGCGGCGGTAAAGCTGCCGCCGCGGCCGACGAAGACGACATCGCCGTTGCGCACCTGAACTTTTTGGCTGCCGTCGGAGACTTTGTTGAGGTTGAGGGCGACGCGCTCGATGCGGCCGTTGGGGAGCATGCGGGCCACCGAAATGTCTTCGAGGTTGGCTTCGGTGGTGGCGCCGCCCGCTGCGGAGATGGCGTTGAGCAGGCCCGAGCGCGGGTCGATATCGACCGAGCCGGGCCGCTTCACCTCGCCTGCCACCTGCACGCTGATCGTCCGGGGGGCGAGCGAGGAGGTAGCCACCTGCTGGGCCATGTCCTCGGTAATTTTGTCGTCCACAGGCAGGGTGGGCACCTGGATGGTGTCGCCGTCGGTGAGGGTCAAATCGCGCCGGAAATCGCCGGTCTGCAGCGCCTCCCAGAGGTTGACAGTCTCTTTTTGATCTCCCTCCGGCAGCTGACGAATCAGGGTGACCTGGCGCACGTCGGCGCGGTGGGTGACGCCACCGGCCAGGGCGATGGCGTTCGAGATGCGCTCGACCCCGACCCGCCGGGTGAGGCCGCCCTGGGTACCGCCCGTCGCCATAGCGCCGGTCTGGGGCAAGAACACCTGCGGGCCGGGGCGCATCACCTCACCCACGACGTTGACCTGCAGGGGCCGCGTCTCCATCACCGACACGGCAATCACCGGTTTTTTGAGGATGCCGGTGAACTGGCTGCGCAGGTGCTCAGATAAGTCCTCCGGGGTGCGCCCGGCGGCGCGCACGGCCCCTACGTACATGATGTTGATCGTGCCGTCGGGCAAAATCGTCTGCTCGCGCGAGAGATCCGCGAAACCGAGCACGTCGATGCGGATCTGATCGCCGGAGCGCAAACGGTAACCCTGGCTGGTCACCGACGCGTCGAAGCTCGCCACCGGGGCCGCCCCCTGCTGGGCCGAGACGGGCTCGCCCGCCCAGAGGGCGGCGGTGCAGGCGAGGCCCAAGGACAACCAAAAGATTCTGTTCATAGCACGCTCACTCGGGAAGCAGAAGCTGTTTTCTAGGCTTGGCGGTGCGGTCGTAGTAGTAGCTCACCGTCATGTCCCCGGCGGCGTCGATGCCGTTGAAAACGGTGCCCAGCAGCGGGATGCGGTTGCGGTCGAGGGTCTGTTTGAGGTGCTTGAGGTGCTCGATGTCCGCGTGGCCGGGCCTGAGGACCAGCAGCACCCCCTCGGAGCGGGCCGCGAGGTTGTGGCCGTGGGCGTAACCGGCCATGGGCGGCGTGTCGATGATGATCTGCTCGTAGTGGGGCTCCAGTGCACCGATGAGCGCGTCGACCGCCGCCTCGTCGAGCAGGCTGCCGGAGTCGGGCAACTGCAGGCTGCCCGCCCCGAGCACATCGAGGTTGCTCACCGCCGTCTGCTGCACATAGTTGGCGACGCTGCCCGCGCTGGGGCGATGGAACAGCCACTCCGCCAGACCCCCCCGGCCCTCCAGGCCGAAGGTTTCACTGAGGCTCGGGCGCACCAGATCGGCGTCGACGACGAGGGTGCGCCGGCCGGCTCGGGCCATCGCCCGGGCGAGGTTGGTGGCGACGGTGGACTTGCCCTCGTTGGCCATGGCCGAACTCACCACGATCACTGCCGCCTTGCCGGGGGCACCGGGCACCAGAAAGCGCAAGTTCATGCACAGCATCCGGTAGCTCTCGCGGTTCCAGGCGTGGATGAGTCGCTCCGACGAAGATTCCAGCAGCGGCAGCGAGGCGAGCACCGGCACCTGCAGCAGATCTTGCATCTGCTGGGAGTTGATGCTCTTGCGGCCCGCTTCCAGCAAAGTGACGATCCCGGAGGCGGCCCCAAGGCCCAGCACTGTGCCGGCCACAGCCAACAGCGGGAAGTTGGGCCAGACCGGTTTTTCCGGTGTGCCCGCCGGCTCGACGATGCGCACGTTGGCAAAACTCTGGGCCTCGGCAATTTTGGCCTCCTCCAGGCGGCTGGCCAGCAAGTTGTAGGCGGCGCCGTCGATTTGCACCTGGCGGTCGAGTTGGGCGAGGGTGACCTGCCGCTCCGGCAGGGTGGCAAGCCGACCCCGGTAACGGCCGATCGACGCTTCGACACTCGCCAGTTCCTGGCGGCTGCCGCTCAGGCGCCCCTCAAGATCGGCCAGCTGGCCGGTGATCGTCTGGGAGACCGGGTCGACCGCGCCGGTGCGGGTACCGCCTAAGGCCTTGACCCGGCCGGCGATAAGCCGCTTGAGTTCTTTTTGTTGCTCGCGCAGGAGGAGCATCTGGGGGTGGCGCTCGCCCAACTGCGCACTCTGGCGGGCGATTTCCGCTTCGAGGTCGGCCAGGGCGCGCCGGTTGGCCTGCAGGTCCGGATCGGCGCTGACCGCCACGTCGGTGACCGCCTGGCGGGTGGATTTGCCCCCCAACTGGCGCTGCAGCTGCGCCATTTGCGAGGCCAGGGAGCTGTTGGTCGCCTGCAGACGGCGGCTGGTGGCCTCCAGTTCGCCCAGTTCGCGCACGGCCGCCTGCGCTTCGACGGTGACTTCCACCGAACCGGACTGCTTTTGGTACTGCTGGCGGCGCCGTTCGGCCGCTTTGAGCCGACGCTCGACCCCGGGCAGCTTGTTCTCGATAAAGGTGCGCAGCGTCGTGGCCCGGGCGCGGTTGCTGGCGATGGTGTCGTCGATCAGGGTCTGGGCGAGGGCGGCGACGACGCTGCGGGCCACCTGGGGATCGGTGTTGGTGAAGGCCATATCCACCATGTCAGTACCCAGGACGCTCTCGATGGCGAGCCCCGAGCGCAACTCGTCGGGGGTAAACGCCTCACCGGTTAGCGGGTTGCGCAGCTTGTATTTGTCGGTCGCCGTATTCAAGATGGCGTGGGTCTTGACCAACTCCATCTTGTTCTCGAGCGGGTCGCTGGTGCGGGTGAAAGGACCGCCCTCGGCAAAACCTTCGAGCATCTGCATGCGCGGGGAGTTGTCGAGAAAGATAAACCGCATCTGGGACTTGTAGATTGGCGTGGTGAAAAAGCCGACCGCCATCGCCGAACCCAGTACCGCGCAAAAGGCGAGCGCAGCCCAGAGCCAGTGGCGCTGAAAGGCCGCCAGGATCGATGAGAGTGTGGTCATGGTGGTTACGAAAATGAATGACGACTGTGGAAACGACCGATTAGGGGTCAGGGTGCTTACTGACACCTGACACCTGAAAAACTACTCGGCAGGTTGCAGTATGCGCCGGGCGCCCAGGGCGGCGTTTTGCTCGCAGTAGAGCCGGTCGCTGAGCCGGCCTGCGGGCAACTCCACATCTGCGAAGGTGAGCGGCTGGTCGATGGCGATGTCGCGCAAAAGACGGCAGCCCTCGGTGAGGCCCATGGGCAGCAGGTTCTCGGCGCCGACCGTCCGGGCATTTTCGAGCATGCCGTAGCAGGTGAAGCCGCCGATGCCGTCCAGGCTCTCACCGGCTCCCAGCGGCCGTTTGGCCTGGGCGATCACTTCGCAGACCGGTTCGCCCAGGGGCACCACCGCCGCATCGCCCAACAGCACCGCCCGCGCCACCGTCAAAGGCGCCTCCAGCGGGCTGAGGTGAAAGGGCGTGTAGAACGTGTAGACCGGCCCGTCGCCCATCTTGTAAAAGCGCATGTAGCGCTGCTTGAGCGGGTGGTCGCAGTAACCCAGCACGAACACCCCGAAGCTTGGCTGGGCGCCCAGGATGTAATCCACCAGGCCGCCGCGCATCAACTCGTCCAGGTTGAACAGGGACGGGGCTTCATCGACGTGGCTGCAGGTGGGTCCGTACATGCCGCGCACCCCGACGCCAAAGCCGGTGGCGTTGGCCACCGTGCACATCTCCATGGCGATCTTGGTGCCGTCCGCAAAGGAGGTGACCATTTTGGTGCGCTGAAAGTTGGCTGCGGCCCAGGCTTTTTGGGTCTCAGGCGTGCGTCGGCAATCGAGCAGGCTCTTGATGTTGCCGCACAGCAACGGCTTGAAACCGAGGGTCCGCACGTAGCGAAACAGATTCATGATCACCCCCGGCTGGTCGCCGTCGGCGTTGGTGAACACCACCCCCGCCCGGTCGGCGTAGGCTTTGAGCACCGGCCCGAGGGTGGCGTCCAGTTCAGCGTTCATCAAGACGACGTGCTTGCCGTGCTCGATGGCCCGCAAGACCACCCGGGCGCCGAATTCGACTTCGCCGGTGATTTCGACGATGACGTCGATATTGACCGCTTCGCACAGCAAGAACGGGTCGTCGGTGATCGCGTACTGCCCCTCGGCGATGGCCGCCTCCAACTGGTGGGTGCTCTCGACGGCGCGCAGCTGCTCCACACCCGCCTCGCGGTAGGCGCGTTCGGCCTGATCGAGGGTGCGGTTGGCGATGGCCACCAGCTTCATGCCGACCATTGAGGTGACAATCTGCAGCGCCAGACCGCGCCCGGCAAATCCGGCACCGACCATGCCGACGCGCACGGGCCGGCCCTCGTCCTGACGTCTGGCTAGTTCAGTATCTACAATAATCATCGCTGCTCCTTTTTCTCTATCGGGGGGAGGGAAAGGTCGTCTCGATTGCGGGAAGGAGAAATCGACGGCTCAAATCATCCCGGGGCAGGCCGGCCTGCCCCGGGATTCAGCAGGCGCTCGCAAGCAATGTGAGAAGACTTGCAGGTAGAAAAGGCAGGACGGCCTGCCTCGGGACTTTGCAGGCGCTCAACGGCGGCGAACATTCGAAATAGGCGTCCTGTTCGGCGCGCAGTCGGTCGGCTGTGCGGCCGGTCGGCAGTATTACATCGTCGTAGCGCAGGACTTGATCTTTCGGGATGGGACGCGTCAGACGACAGCCTTCCGCCAGCCCCATCGGCAGCAGTCGCTGCCGGGCGGTCACCTCGGCGTTCTCGCACTGACCGTAGGTCATATAGAAGCCGATGCCGTCGAGCAGCTCACCGGCCTGCAGGTCGCGCTTGGCGGTGGTGACCACCTCGACCACCGGCGCTCCCAAAGGGGCGAGTACCGCATCGCCAAAGAGCACCGCCCGGGCTACCGAGAAGGGAACCTCGAAGTGGCACAGGTGGTAGGGTGTGTAGTAGCTGTAGAGCGGGCCTTCGCCCAGCTTGTAGAGATTGAGCATATGCCGCTGCCTCGGGTCCTCGCAGCTGGCCAGTACAAATACCCCGGGACTCGGGGACGTCCCGACGACATAATCGACGATCCCTCCCCAGGCTTGCAGTTGCTCCACATCAAATAGTCGGGTCAGATCATCGACGTGTCCCCGGTGCTCGTAGCCCAGCATGCCCCGTCGGGCCACCCGCATACCGGTGGCGTTGGCGACGATCGCCTGCTCGAAGGCAATTTTGGACCCGTCGGCGAAGCTTGTGACCATGTGGGGTTTTTGGCCCCAGCGGCGCGCGAAGGCCTCCTGGGTAGTGGGGTTGCGGTAGGGATCGTGCAGACCTTTGACATTGCCGCAGACGAGGGGTCTTAGCCCCATCGAGCGCACGAAGCGGTAGAGGTTCATCTGCACGCCCGGCTGGTCGCCGTCGCAGGCGGTATAAATCACCCCGGCGCGGTCGGCGTAGACTTTAAGAATCGGTCCTAGGGTGCCGTCGAGTTCGGCGTTCATCAAAATGATGTGTTTGCCGTGCTCGCAGGCGGCGAGCACCACTTTGGCCCCATACTCGACCGAACCGGTCACTTCGAGAATGGCATCGATCTGGTCCGCCGCACACAACAAAAAGGGATCGTCGCTCACAGCGGGCTGTCCCCGGGCGATTGCCGCTTCGAGTTGCGCGAGCGTCTCAACTGAGACCACCGCTTCGAGGCCGGCCTGGCGATAGGCCATCGCCGCTTCTTCCGGCCGACGGTTGGCGATGGCCACCAGCTCCATACCGGGCATCACGTTGATGATTTGATGGGCGAGCGCAGCCCCCATGAAGCCGGCGCCGACCATGGCGACGCGCACCGGCTGGCGGCGCTCGGCGCGCAACTGTAAAGCTTTGTCGATAAGAATCATGACTAGTGCTGCTCCTGCATAGCGGGGGCCAGCAAGGGCCAGCCGTTGTCTTTGGCGGACAGGACACTGACCGGCAGCGGCCAATCGATGGCCAGGGCCGGGTCGTCGTAGCGCAATCCCCGTTCATAACCCGGAGTATAAAATTCACCCACCTGATAGAGCACCTCGGCGCCGTCGGTGAGTGCTTGATAGCCGTGGGCGAACAGGCCCGGCACGTACAGCGCCCGGCGGTTGTCTTCGCTCAGTTCGACGCCGATGTGCTGCAGGTAAGTCCGCGAGCCGGGCCGCAGGTCGACGATCACGTCGTAGATGGCGCCACGGGTGCAGCGGACAAGCTTGGTCTCGAGGGCGGGGGCCACCTGGTAGTGCATGCCGCGCAGGGTGCCTGCCCGATGGTTGTACGACAGATTGCTCTGGGCGAAGGTGCCCACGAGGCCTTGAGCTTCGAACTCGCGCGCGCAGAAGGTGCGCGCGAAAAAGCCGCGCTCGTCCTCGCGCCGGTCGAGGTCGATGAGATAGGCCCCGGCGAGCTTGGTCGGTGTGAAGTGCATCGCATTCTACTCCGCTGCGGTGAGTACCGGCTGCACGAGTGCTGTTTTATCCTGCTCGGTGGCGATGTACTCGTACCAAAACAATTCGTCGTCAATCTGACCTGTCTCCAGCAGGTGCTGGATCTGCTTGAGGCGCGTATGGCCGCGAAACTCGAACAGCTCGGTGCTCATGTTGATCTTGGAGAAGATTTCCAGAAGTTGACGCGCGCCGAGCGCCACGTTGCGCCGACACCGGAAACCCGGCAACTCGGCATTGATTTTATCGAAGCAAACTTTGTAGTCGCGCTTGTCTGTGGGGTTGGAACCTAAGATCAGTTTGCAGCCAGGAAACGTCTCAGCGATGATCCGCGCGATGTCCTTGACCTGGTAGTTCTCGGTGTTCTCGCCGACGTTGAAAATTTCGTTGTGCACCACCTGGCGCGGCGCCTCCAGCGCACAGTAAATCGCCTGGCACATATCGAGCACGTGCACAAAAGGCCGCCAGGGCGTGCCGTCGCTTTCCATGCGGATTTCTTTGGCAGTCCAGGCATAGCCGGCCAGTGAATTGACCACCAAGTCGAAGCGCATGCGCGGCGAAGGACCGTAGGCCGTCGCGTTGCGCAGGAAGGTCGGGGAGAAGTTGTCGTCGGCCATCGGCGCCAGGTCGCGCTCTACGAAGATTTTGCAGCGCGCGTAGGCGGTCAGCGGATTGACCGCGGATTGCTCTGTGCTGTACTTATCCCCGCCGGCGCCGTAGACGCTGCAGCTGGACATGTAGACAAAGCGGCTCACCCCGGCGCGCTTGGCCTTTTTGGCCAGCTCGACGGTGCTGAGGTGGTTGATATCGTAGGTGATAGTCGGGTTGAGCTGTCCGACCGGGTCGTTCGAGAGTTCCGCCAGGTGGACGATGGCGTCGTAGCCTGCGAGGTCTTCCTCGCTGATGTGGCGGATGTCCTTGCGGATGTGCAGCGGCGCCTGCCGCACGCCGTTGTAGAGCCAGCCGACTTTGTGAAAGCCGGTGTCGAGGCCGGTGACCTCGTGTCCGCGCTCGAGCAGAACGCCGCCGAGCAGGGTGCCGATGTACCCTTCGGTACCGGTTGCCAGAATTTTCATGAGTGATTAGGCTCCTATCGTGTCAGAATCAGCCGCTGGGTTACCGACTCGGGAATGCGCTCGATCACGGCTTTGCCGATCGGTATCGAGGCGGTGGCCGCCGGGGAGGGGGCGTTGAGCACGTGCAGCGAATGGGGTCCCGCAGCGAACAAAAAGTCGTCCACCAACTTGCCTTCGCGGGTGAGGGCCTGGGCTCGAACGCCGCTGCCCGCCGGCACGACGTCCTCGGGCTGCACCTCCGGGATCAGCCGTTGCAGGCTGCGCACAAAGGCTGCCTTCGACAGCGAGCGAACGATTTCTTTGAATCCTTCGCCTGCATGGCGGGCGGCGAGTTTCCAGAAGCCGCCGTAGCTGAGCACCTCGGCCGTATCGCCCAGGTGAACATCGCCCCAGCAGTAGCCCTCGCGCGCCAAAGCGAGCACGGCGTTGGGACCGGCGTGGACGGTGCCGTCGATCATGCGCGTGAAGTGCACGCCCAGAAACGGAAAATCCGGATTGGGAACCGGGTAGATCAGGTGCTTGCACAAGTAGCGCTTCTCAGGCACCAACTCGTAGTACTCACCCCGAAACGGCACGATCTTCGCCTCGCTGCTCAGACCGCATACCGCCGCAAGGCGATCGCAAAAAAGCCCCGCGCAGTTGATGAGATAGCGGGCGAAGAAACCGCCCCGGTCGGTCTCGAGGGTGATGCCGTCGGTAGCCACAGCCAGATTGAGCACGCGCGTGCCCAGGCGCAACTCGCCGCCGCGCTCAGCGACGATGCGCGCGTAGGCGGCCGCAACCCGGGCGTAATGGACGATGCCGGCGGTGGGCACGCGGATGGCGGCCAGCCCCCGCACGTGGGGCTCGATTTCGCGCAGGCGCTCCGCACCGATGCGCTCGACAGGAATGCCGTTGGCCAGACCGCGCGCCAGCAAGTTCTCCAGCAGCGGCAACTCCGCCGATTCAGTAGCGACAATCACCTTGCCGCAGATGTCGTACTCGATGCTGTGCTTCTGGCAAAATTCAACCACTGCGCGGCTGCCGGCGGTGGCGAAGCGGGCTTTGAGGCTGCCGGGCTTGTAGTATACCCCCGAATGGATGACGCCGCTGTTGTGGCCGGTCTGATGACCGGCCCAGGAGAGTTCTTTTTCGAGCACCAGCAGACGGGCGTCGGGATAGCGCTCGCTCAGGGCCAGGCCCACCGAGAGCCCGACGATGCCGCCGCCGACGATGGCGAAGTCGTAGGTCGTCATCTCACCACACCTTCCAGGGGGCTTTACCCGTACTCCAGAGATCTTCGAGGACTTTCTTGTCGCGCAGCGTATCCATCGGCTGCCAAAATCCATCGTGTCGAAAGGCGGACAGTTGGCCGAGGTGCGCCAGTTTGCCGAGCGGCTCCTTTTCCCACACGGTACTGTCCCCTTCGATAAAGTCAATCACCCCGGGCTCCAGGACAAAGTACCCGCCGTTAATCCAGGCGCCGTCGCCGTCGGGCTTTTCTTGAAAGCTGGTGATAAGCGTATCGTCCTGTTTGAGGCAGACCGCCCCAAAGCGTCCCGGCGGACGGGTGATGGTCATGGTCGCCATCGTGCCGCAGGCTTTGTGCTGGGCTATCACCGCCGCAATGTCGATGTTGCCCACCCCGTCGCCGTAGGTAAAGCAAAAGCTCTCGGTGCCGATGTGCTCGCGCACGCGCCGCAGCCGGCCGCCGGTCATCGTCTCCTCCCCGGTATCCACTAAGGTGACGCGCCAGGGTTCCGCTTTGCCGGCGTGGATGTTCATCTGGTTGAAGCGCATGTCGAAGGTGACATCGGACATGTGCAGAAAGTAGTTGGCGAAGTATTCCTTGATCACATAGCCCTTATACCCGCAGCAGATGATGAAGTCGTTGATGCCGTGGGCCGAATAGATCTTCATGATGTGCCACAGGATGGGCCTGCCGCCGATTTCGACCATGGGCTTGGGCTTGATCTGCGTCTCCTCACTGAGGCGGGTACCCAGCCCGCCTGCGAGCAACACTGCTTTCATAGATTCCTCGCTCGGTGGTATCGATGAACGAACACTTGCCAAAACCGGCCTAGCGGAGCCGCTGAACACTGAGGTGCGCTTCTCGCTGGCTAAATTCGCTGACGGAGGGGTTGTATCCGGGCGGCGGGGCCACCCCGGTGGCCTGCCGCCAGTGCTCGGCGGTGACCGTCTGCAGCCGATAGCCGTCGTCGACTTTGCGCACGTGGTACCAGGTCTGCGCTTCGCACTCGCAGCACCAGAAAGCCTCCAGCCATTCGTGCTGCAAAGGCACGACCTGCGAGACGACAAGCGAGAGTTGGGCCTTGCGCTTGCTGACACCGCGCTCGCGCAGCTGCTGTAGGCTCTCGGTAAAGATTGAGTACTTGCGGCTGCAGCTACTCAAGTAACACCCGTGTATCGGACAGGCGATGCGCCGACCACCCGGGCGGGTGCGCTTCCGATTGTGCTCACACCTTTTGCTCACTTCGGCCTCCGTCTGGGAAGAGGTTGCGTTCGGGGAGGCTGAGATTGCTGAACCGTCAAGCCCGCCCGAGGTTCCATTTCTCGACGCTGCCTATAGCAGGCAGCTATCGAAGCAGTGCGTTGCTGTCTATCTGATTGAGCGAGCCAAGTATGGCACCGCCAATATCGTGAGGACAATTGGTGAAAAGCCCCAAATCATCGCAGGATTAGCGCCGTTTCTGAGCGCAAATCCTTCATCAAAAGTCGACCGAAACTCGCAGAAAATAACCATGGCTAAGTAAAAACACTGGCTTGAATTAGTAACGGCACCAGGACGTATTCTTCGTCACACTTTAACCTTTGATTGCTTTCAGTATCCTGCGGAGGTTCGCATGTAGTAACTAGCCCCACGACTTTCCAGGTGCGGACCGGCACCCACGCAAACTGTTGTGTATGCTACCAAAAATAATGCTGTTGCCCGTTGCCACAAAAAAGGGCCTGCTGGTGCAGGCCCATCGGTTCTCGAAGTGGGTGGAGTCGGCCCACAGGCTTCCGGTGCGCTTTCAGCTCACCTTCGACTCGTAGAGCAATCCGTACTCCATGGCAATGCGCACCAGCCCGGCGGTGTTGCGGGTGCCAAGCTTCTGCATCAGCCGGGCGCGGTGGGAATCGACCGTGCGGGGACTGATAAACAGCCGTTCGGCGATCTCGATATTGGTAAACTCCTGCGAGATCAAGCTTAAAATCTCGCGTTCTCTCTCGGTCAGGTGAATAGCCAGCTTGCTGTACTTGCCGGCTTCTTCCGCCAGGTGATAATTCTCGATAATGAGCTTGGTAATCGCCCGGCCGAAAACCAGATAGCCGGAGAGCACCAACCCCACAGCATTGAGCAGTTCATGGCTTTCGACATTCTTGAGGATGCAGCCGCTCGCACCGACACGGAAAGCCTGCAGAAAGTCCTCTTCCATTTCGGTGACAATCAAGATTTTTGCCGCCGGTTCGATATTGTGAATGAGGCGGGTGACCTCGATGCCGTCGAGTTCGGGCATGGTGGCATCGAGCAACACCAGATCCGGCTTCGAGTGTCGAAACATCTGTACGGCGAGTTGGCCTTCGCAGGCTTCCTCAACGGTGAACAGATTACCTGCGGAGCGCAGCATGCTGCAGAACCCTCTGCGCACCACGGCGTGATCGTCGACGATCAAGATTCGGGTTGCACTGGAATCAATATTAGACACTGTACACCTTGCCTTTTTCATTACTGGAAGGAAAATGGAACTGTTCGAAAAGCAGCTGGGAGCGCTCACAGCAAAAAGACCGTGAGCTTTGTGTTGTAACAGCCCTTTCCTGACAAAGAACCTGTGCCGATGGAAGCAGGTAAAGATAATGGTTGTAGCCGTCGAACGGATTCAAGCACGCCCGATATGGCTGAACAATAGCGCTGCGAGACGGAGCGGCCAGTAGAAGTATCTGAGGGTATGGACGAGACCTCTGAAGGCTTTTGGTCAGGGCCAAGTCTTTGGCAAGGAAAGCATGGCTTTCCTGTGCGCGTGCGCTTTTGCATATGAACCTCTGGGGGGGGGGGGGATAGGTCTGGACGGAGCCAAGTCATCAGCAGGAGTCGAGTGCTAGTTTGTCACTTTATTCGTGAGAGTCCTATTAGTGAAAGACCGATTTTATCCAAGACAACGTATCCGTGGAAATACGTAATTCGGCGTTTCACTATGGCTCTATGTGCCATTTACCTCGGGAGCATTACCGATCCCATCCGCTATAACTCCCCAAAAACAAGGGGGTTTGAGACGGTGGACCGGGTTCTGTGTAATCTATCAGACCCCACATGATATTTTCCACCATTTGGTAAAGTCTCCTCAATAAGAAGCTGTACATACTGGTCTGTCAGCAGCCCGTCGGTGAACACTCTGTAAGTTATAGACACGGTTCAACTGCATTATGCAGTTTTTAGTGCCAAGCTGGGGAATTCGCCCTATAGGGTGATCGCCCCGGGTTTCACAAGTTGGTCTGCAAAGCTGATGCCAGGCTGCAGGCAAACCCTCGGTGGATTGGGCCGGTTGACGGGAGGGTCTTGTTCGGCAGCGCTGTGGGGAGCAAATCGGCGGTGGCGCGGCGGCAGCCATCTAGACATAGATATGGACTAGATACGTTGAATCGGGGTCAAAATTGTCAGCTTGGGCTGACAATAGCCGCCGCCGCCCGGCGGCGTTCAGAACGCACCTATCGCTACAATCTGCTTACAGCAAGGCTTTCAAAACTTAGAGCACTTTGGCGGCCAGGTAGCCGGCCCAACCTGCCGCCAGCCCGCCCAGGAGACTACCCAACAAATAGCCCATCGCCGTCAGATAATCGCCTTTTTGCAACAGCGCCAGGCACTCGACGCTCAAAGTACTGAAGGTAGTAAAACCGCCGCAAAACCCGGTGCCTGCCAACAGCAGCACAGCCGGGTCGATGCGCAGCGCAGCGCTCCACGCGAACAATCCCCCGAGCACAAACGATCCGACCAGATTGACCAGCAGCGTCCCGAACGGGAAGGGCGGCGCACCGGCCCACTGCGCTACCCCAAGACCGATCCAGTAGCGCGCCAGACTGCCGAGTGCGCCGCCAACCATCACCAACACCGACTCCGGCACCACCGGATGCCTCCTACGCAGCGAACGTGTCTTAGAGACCGTTGGCCGGGGGCGGTTCTTGCGCCCGGATTGGGAACGCCAAGGCGGGCCTCACCACCTGCTTTTCGCTTTCAGGGTAGAAGGCGAAACTGGAAGGCGTCAATCTGGTCCGCCGGAGCGCCCGACCCGTCTGTAGTCGATGTTGCAGTTCACCAACCGGTTGCTGCGCAGCAAAAAGGCCCCCGAAGGGGCCTTTTAGGTAGTTTTGGTTGACAAGGTTATCTACCAACCCCGCCTTACTCAGGCCGCGACAGTGGCGCGGGCGCGAGCGAAGGGAACTACGTTGTTAGTAGCACTTGGTTTTTTGCTCTGACCGAGCAGGCTTCAGTTACGCTCTAATTGCCCTGTCGAAGCCAGTACATCCCCGAGTTTGGTGGAGATGAGGGGAATCGAACCCCTGTCCAGAACAGCCGATCGCGCACCCTAGTCTCCCTTTTCACGTACGTTGGGGAAAGACAAACCAACGGCAGCTTTTAAGTCTTTGCAGGACTACTCACATTCTAACAACTTGAACAGCTCTGTGCCCGTCCGGCCCCTATGCTGTCGGCAAAAAACCGGGAGACGCCCTGGGACGATGGCCCCTCAGCCCCGGCTATACTCTTGATCTGAATCGGTTCGCTCGTGAGGAGCTTTGCCACCGTGCTCCGCGTCGACGAGTTGCTGCGCCTGGAGGTCTTTGCAAAACTTCCGCCTTCCCGGCTGGAGTGGGTCTGTGGGCGTGTCCAGCCTGTAGTGCTATCCGCCGGTGAAACGCTCGTCAAAGAGGGCGATCCGCCGCGGGGATTTTTTATCCTGGCCGAGGGCAAGCTGGGCATCTGGCGCCAGAGCGACGGCGTGGAGATGCCCATCGGCCGGCACGAGGCGCCGGGCTTTATCGGCGAAGTTCCCATCCTCACCGATGAGCCTGCCCTGGTGGGCGCGCGGGCGCTTACCGACTGCCGGGTCTACGAACTGCCCGCCGAGGATTTTCTCGAACTCATCCACCAGTGCCGCGACGTCGAGCGGCTGATCTTCCGGGCGGTGCACCACCGTCTGCGCGGCTTGGAGTCGTTCGTGCGCACCCGCGAGAAGATGGCGGCTTTGGGCACCCTCGCGGCCGGTCTGGCCCACGAACTCAACAACCCCGCCGCCGCGCTGGTACGGGCGCTCAACAACGTCACCCCGGCCATTTTGGAGTTGCAGCGTATGAACCTGGTCTACGGCCAGAGCCGGGCCGATCCTGAACATACGGCGCACTGGCTGCAGGTACGCGACGCGGGCTATGCGGCCATCTTGCACCCCGAGCAACAGGAGGCGGCCTCCAAGCTGGATGATCTACTACTAGAGGAGCGGCTGCTGATTTGGCTGGAGAACTATGGTGTCGAAGACGCCTGGAAGCTGGCCGGGCCGCTCGCCCTGGGTCGGGTGGACCCCGAGACCTTGGCTGGGCTGACCGAACCGTGGCGGGATCACCCCGGCGAGCTGAGGGATATGGGCATTCGCTGGCTGGCTTTATCCTTCGATGTCATGGAGATGATCCAAAGCGGTCTGCGCGGCTCGCGGCGCATCTTCGATCTGGTCCAGGCGATGAAATCCTATTCGCACATGGACCGCGGCGTGCAGCAGAGGGTGGACATCCACGAGGGTCTTGAGGACACCCTCAAGCTATTCTCTTTTCGCGTGGGTACGGGCGTAGAAGTACGGCGGTGTTACCACCGCGATCTGCCCCAAATCCTGGCCTACGGCAGCGAACTCAATCAAGTCTGGACCCATCTCATCGACAATGCCCTGGACGCGCTCGCAGGCCAGGGCATTGTCGAACTGACGACCGGCCGCAAAGGCGATTACCTGTACGTGCAGATTGCCGACGACGGACCGGGCATTCCCGCGGACATTCAGTCGCGCATCTTCGAACCTTTCTATACCACCAAGCCCGTGGGCCAAGGATCGGGCCTGGGCCTCGATGTCGCCCGGCGCATTGTTGAAAACCGCCACCAGGGAACGATCGGCCTCGAATCGCAGCCGGGCCGGACTGTCTTTACCGTTCGATTACCCCTTGCCCTCAGCTGCAGCACTTGATCTGTCTTTGCGGCTGCAGCGGCGCCAGGCCCTGCAACGCCCCATCCGCGCATCCGCTTCGGCTCGGCGGGCGTAATTTTTTGCGCCCTGGCCATTCGAGCCAGAGCGCAACCGCTAGCTGCAAAGCGGTTTTACCGGCGTATTTTGGGAGACAAACCATGGCACCCCTAAGCAGAAGGCGATTCGGTTGCACGGCGATGCTCGCCGGAGTCGCAGCCTCGCTTGGTGCAGCTCAAGCCAAAGCAGCAGCCATCTCGGGGAGCGCATCCAAACAGTCCGCTCCCGCAGGCGGCGTTGGGGCAATCGTCGTCGAATTGCCCATCGGAGGCAGAACCGCCAGGTTCATCCTGGACAGCGGGGAGCGGCGCTCCTGGATGAACGCCGAGAGTGCTGTGGCCCTCGCTCTTGCGGGCACCGGACAAACCGTCCCTGCCACCCCCGACGTCGAGGTCGAAGCTTGCGGGGTTCGCGCCTCCCTGGCGGTGGGGCAAAGCGCTGTGGAAATCCCGCTCATCGCCGTGGAGAGCCTGGATGGTTTGAGCGACCTGTCCCGGGATGTGGACGGTATCCTGGGCACCAGCACCCTCGGGTTGTTCGAGGGGGTGGCACTGAGCGGCGACTCCCTTGCGCTCCGCGCAGCGTCCACGCAAGAAGCAAGTTATCCAATCGAGCCGCTCGATTCCGGCAGGGGGGCTGTGACCCTGGCGATCGTCGGGTCCGACGGCACCGCCCGTCCGTTGCGATTTTTGCTGCACACGGGCAGCCCGTTCACCTTCTTGCTCAAGACCCACGCCGACGCGCTCGCACTCAGTGCGCTCGACGATGGTGCAGGCAACCCCGTCGCCGGCACGCTGCACATTCCCGGCACTCCGACGCTGCCTGTCGTGGCGGGCGTTGTCGAGGGCATCGGCGAGGTGCACTTCGCCGTCCACCATGCACCTACCGCGGCGGTGGAAGGGATCGACGGGACGCTCGGCGCCGATGCTTTGAACACGCCCATCGGCAACATCTTCCAGAGGATAGCCAACTGGTTTACTGGGAACACCGGCAAGGGACTTGCGACCATAGCGGTCACCATCATCGGCATTGGTGCTTTATTCGGTAAACTCAACTGGGGCATGGCGCTCATCGTCGCCTTGGGGATCGCCATTGTCTTCGTTGCCGCGGGATTGGTCAGCGCTTTTGGGCTCCCTCCGGCTCCTACTACCCGACCGAAAACCTCCAACCCTTCTTCGGCGTGAGCCACCCTGTTACTGGCGCGGCGCCCGGTAGCCCAAGCCCAAGTCCAACAGGAGGAGCGCGCCGCTTCGGGCAACAGAACGGCCACAGCGTGCGACGTCTATCTACCTACTCAGTGAAGGTCGTTCCGTCAAGCCGCTCCAGAGCCTGGTCGGCATCGGACAACAGCCCGATGATTTGCGCTTCCATGGGAATGGGCAGCTCCGGCGGAAATGTCGCCGGAACGAAAGCCCGGTAGCCGGAGGCTTGTTTTACAAACTGGCCCGAACGCATAACATGTTCGCTTTGCTTGATGCCTTACTGCACCAACGTAAAATAAGCAACCCAGTGTAGAAAAATAAAAAAGTTGGCTAATGGCGAGGGCTGAAGCGCCGTTCTCTCGTTCGCTGAAGAGGAATGTCCAAAAATAAAGTTGGCTAGTGCCCAAGTTTCAGTGCAATGCGGCTTAAAAAAAGGGAGACGGCGGCCCCAGACTGAAATAAAAAAGTTGGCTAGTGAGATGGAGGCGGTGGCTAGCGGGAAACCACCATCCAGATAGCGCTTCCTGCCCCGCGCCCGGGTTTCAACTTTCGCCGCATCTTGGTGGCCCATGCCGGCAATGCTCGGCACTCTGGAGGTTACCCTCGCCTTCGGAAGCGCTCACTGTTTTTTCTTTCCCGGCCCCATCTTGGCACGAGCCAGAAGCCTGCTCTTCAGCAGCTCCTCGATCAAACCCTCGCGTTGATCGCCCTCAATGTCTTGAAGCAAACGGCGAACGGCCAAGCCGACCAAGTCCGGAAAAGTCGGTCCGTCGGTGCCACCGTAAACGCTCGCGAGTTTGATCTTGAGGCCGTCCAATTGCTTATACAGATGCTGGTCGATCCGGACGTTCGGCATGGTTAAAGGCGTGACCCCGAGCGACAGGGGAGAGAACCATCATAAATCAACCTTTATTCAGGTAAACAGGTATTTATTTAAGCAAGTATTTTTGTAAGCAAACAAAGATGTATACTTGATATAAGGTTTACCCACAAATCGCGGAGTTCTGGTATTCTGAACTGCTATAACTGCAGGGTCGAAGGATTGCCGGTTTCGGGCCCGAGGGCGCCGAGATTGGCTCATCTAGCCTTTGGGGTGTTCAAGCGTCCGCAATCGGGCGGCCTACCGTCCGGGGCTTGGTGTTTGCTGCGGATGTGCGCCCGGCACCGGGCGTGCGGTGTCTTTTGGGGCCCCTGCGGCGACGCCGGGGAAGGATCCTGTCCGGCGATCCGTCACGATGACGCCCAGAGCCGACCGTCGTGAGGAGGGAGCCAGTGACAAGAGTGATCGTTGCTTCGAACAACCCCGTCAAAGTGCGAGCCGCCGCGGAAGCCTTCCGCAAGATGATGCCGGCCGAGGCGATCGAAGTGGTGCGCGTGGTCGTCCCTTCTGGCGTGGCCGATCAACCCATGTCGGACGAGGAGACGTTCAGGGGCGCCTTGAACCGCGCCCGCCGCGCGTCGGCGCTGCTGCCCGGCGACTTCTTCGTCGGCATCGAAGGGGGCGTCGAAATCAAAGGTTCAGAAATGGAGTCTTTCGCTTGGGTGGTTGTCCTGTCCGGGGACACGGTGAGCAAAAGCAGGACGGGTACATTTTACCTGCCGTCCCAGCTGGTAGATTTGGTCAACCAAGGAAAGGAACTCGGCGAGGCGACGGACCTGCTTTTCGGCAAACACGGCTCCAAGTTGAGTGGCGGCACCGTCGGCACTCTTACCGGCGACATCATAGACCGAACGCGTTACTATGAGCATGCCTTGATACTCGCCTTGGCGCACTTCAAAAACCCCGAGCTTTACGGCGAACCGGTGCCCGGCCGTGCAGGGAACGCCCGAGGTTTGTGAGCCTGCAGATCCCTCGCCGCTGTCACCCGCCGCTTGCACCTTTGGCTTCGGCGGGCACGTTCCCATCGAGCGGCACGTATTCGATCCGCCGGGCTGTGAGATCAATGTCGACATACCCCCCTCGATTGGTCATTAGCAGCCTGAATACCCTGTAGCCTTCGAGAACGGCCTTCGTCCAATCCGAGTAGTGACAGGAGCCGGCCTCCAGGCCCATCGCCATCCGCTCCAAGGTGCGGAGCAATTCGAATTCGAGGCGGTCGGCACCCTCAAAATAATTTCTTTCCTTCGCGTGCTGGAACACAAAAGCGGTCAGGCCTTCTTCGCAACTGATCGCCCTGGCGCCGTCCTCAGTCTCGTCGATCCGGGGATCACTTTTGCGTTTGACTTTCATCAAAGCCCTCAACACGGGCGACCACCCGAGGACGGCCGCGTGGGCGAGGTGGAAGACGTCGTGGTAGCGGTAGCCATCGTCCGTGCGAGAATTATCTGTGATCCTACTACCGAGCTGAAAATCCATGCCCGTGGCAAGTTGAGTACTGAGGATCACTTCGCTGCGTCCGCCGTTGGAAAGTTCCGTGAACTTCAACCGGAGTTTGCGGGGCAATTGTTCGTTCTGCGGGAACCCATCGTCGAACAGCGCGTCCCGGCTCGATTTTTTGTTCCAACGCTCCTTGATCCTCTGCAGATTTGCCTGCGCGACGGAATCGAAATCCAGGCCCAACCTCTCCGCGACGTTCGACACGTGCCAAAGTATGTCACCGAGATTCCGCCTGTACACCGCAGCGGGGTACGAGTCCGTTTTGGCCGATAAGCCGTTGTCTCTGTAAGCTTTGGCGAGGGCATTCACCTTTTCCGAGAGGTGAACCAAGGAGTTCTCGATCGAGGCGTCGGGTTCCTCGAACTGATCCGTTTGTTTCGCTTGGCGCTGGTATTCGTCGAAGTGCATGTTTTTGTGGTGCTGGCTGGTAAGAAAATTCCTTCGCCCGCATGCTCTTGCGCCGCGTCAGCTGCAGCGCAAGGCAAGGGGATTCAAAACGCGGACAGCCCTTCTGCGCAGGTGGTTTTGGGCAGGCGCAGCTTACCATGGTCGAGGTAATCGAGGTAAAGCCCCACCGCAGTCGTCGCTTGCTCGACCGTGCCTTCGTTGACCAAGGTCAGCACGTCGAAACGATCTTTTTGTTGTTCGGCTTGTTGTTCGGCCAACCGCTCGTAGCCCATCAGCAACCTTTGCCACTCCGTCCGGGGTTGCTCCGCGCGGAAGGGCGAGCAGCGGAAAACCAGAACCACCGCTTTGGGAAAGTGCCCGCGCCAAACCGTTTCCTCAATGGCTATCAGGCGCTTGAGATTGTCCACCGTGACACCCGAGGCCGAACCATAGACCCAGGTAGACCACCAGTACCTGTCAAGGATCACCATTTTGCCCGATTCCAGCGCCGGGACGATCCGATTCTCGATGGCGTCGCAATGGCTGGCAACGTGCAACAGCTGCTTGCTCAGCGGCGGGATCGCCCTCACGCCGTAGTGCTGAGGCTCGTGGTGCAATCCATAAACGTGGGCACCAAGCGTACCGTATTCGCGGCCCGGAAACGACATGCACTCGGCGTCTTCCCCGCTGGCCCGCAGCCGGTCGCAAAATGCCTGCGCAAGGGTCGTCTTGCCGACACCGTCGGGCCCTTCGAAAACGATCAATCCGCCCCGTCTGACCACGCGTTCTCCTTTGCCCTTCGGACTTGGCTCAAACCGGATCATAGAAATGCTTGAACCTGTTGAAGAAGGGGCGCGAGGGATAGCTTCCCGCCCTTGCCCCTTTGGGCTACGTTCGCGATAACGTTCAGCTCATCAAGCTCAGTCCGCAACAGATAGGCGAGAAAACGCCCGAGCCGATACAATCCCAAATAATTGCCATACCAGGGTAAGCGCATCTAAAAGGCGTTGAGAAATGTGCTGGGGTACCCTGGTACTGCATCGTGCCATCTCAACCCCTTTGTCCATGTCCGAAAAAGCCTTGCTGCCTCAGCCCGCTCGCTGCAAGTC
>JAHHGR010000020.1 GCA_019359725.1 Aphanocapsa lilacina HA4352-LM1
GAGCAGGTGCAAAGGGCAATGGACATGATCAATGACCGCCCGCGAAAAGTGCTTGGTTATCGGACACCACGGGAGGTATTCTTAGCTCAGTCAGGTGCTGTTGCACTTCAAACTTGAATGGGCCACATGGAGAGTACTAGTTGGACGAATTGGCCTACCAGGCTCAGGAACTGGGTACGGGTTATTGAGAGTGACGACGTTCGCCGCTGTTTTCGACGCCTGTGGGTTTGGGCTGCCTCAGCATGGCACAACATCCGGACGGCTTTGATTTACCTTCCAACAACCAATACCCACAAACCGCCCGCTAGGGCCACTACCCCCAAATGCTGAAACAACAACTGACGCACTGGTAGGCGCGCAATTTTCTGGGTCAGCCAGATGCTGAGGGGCACCGAGGCGACGAGCAAAACTCCCTGCAAAAAAGTGATCACCGCCGGATGGGCGACCAGCACCGGCAACTGCACACCAGTAAGACCGAAAGTGGCCAGGGTCACCGGCATAATTTTTCCGGCTTCCCCAAGACCCAGATGCAAGTAATGGGCCAGGGTGCCCCCCAGCACCAGGGGCAAATAGCCATAGGCTAGTTCGACGAACGGCCGGGAGTTCTGCCCGCGCGCCACCAGGCGAAACAGGCCGTGGGCCACGAGTGGCACCAGAGCCGGGACGGCCAGGGCAATCAGCGCCAGCGCCAGATGTGCCCCGAACGCCTCGATCCCCCACGGCCAGCCGAGTCGGCTCTGCACCTCGGGTAAGCGGTGCAGAAAAACGCCGCCCAATAGCAACAGCAACAGCGCCACCTCGTAGCCGCGCGGGACGTGGGTTGTCCATAGTTCGATGCCGGGCGGGCGCAGGTTGAATTCGACCGAGCGGTGCGGGCAGGCTTTGAGACAGGTCATACAGAGCACACAGTCGCGGTTGTCCTCCAGTTGGGCGGGGTGGGAATACAAGGGACAGCCGCCGGTGGCCTGGCCTTCGTCCTTGGCGGGGCCGCCTTTGTAGCACTGGTAGGTGGTGCAGGTGGCCGAGCAGATGCCCTGCTGGGCGCGCAGTTCGGTGACGGCGAGCTTGGCGAATAGACCGTTCATGCCGCCAATCGGACACAGATACCGGCACCAGAAGCGCCGCTCGAAGATCAGCGAACAGACCACTGCTCCGCCGGTAATCAGTAACAGCAACCAGGCAGAAAGGTAAGCGGTGTTCTGCAGATCCCACAGTTCTTCCCACAGAAAAATCAGGACGAATAGGGCAAAGAGAAACCAACCGCCCCAGCGCTCGGCCTGCTCACGGGGCCAGCGCCCAAGGGTGCGCGGGAAGAGGATCAGCGAAACTTTTTGGACGATTTCTCCCCAGATCATGAAGGGACAGACCGCGCACCAGAGGCGGCCCACGAAGGGGAAACTGACCAGTACCAGCGGCCACCACCAAGCCCAGAACATATTGAGGGCAAAGTTCTCCTCGCGCCGTTGCGGTCCGACAAAGAGCACGGCGACGATGAAGACAAAAAAACCGGCCGTAAACCCGAAGTTGATCCGGTCGGGCCACCAGGGGCTGCGCAAAAAGTTCCTCAGCCACGGAGATCCATTCAACAAGTTGGCGCGAAAGCGTTTTTTGCGCCCCTGGGCGGGCCAGAAGACTTCTTCGCCCAGTTCGCGCGCCCCGGCCGCCTGGGCAACGGCGCGGCTGACCAGGGTGGCCAGTTCTGCAAGGTTGCCTGGAAAGTCGTAGCTCTGCAAACGCCTGAGCGCCTCGGGGCTCACGCGCGGTTTGAAGGGCAACCCCTCGGATCGGACCAGCAAATTGAGGTAGTAATCGACCTGCACGGCGATATCGCCTTTGCGCACCCGCAAGGGCGGCACCTTGATGACGTGGCCCACCAGCTTCTCCAGTCCCGAGAACGCCTTTTCGGAGATGAGCACGACGCGGGCGCGCAGGGGCCGGGCAGCCGGCAGGGTCGCTTCTATGCGGGCAACCGGTTGGTAAGTGCCGGTGGCAAGCATCCGCTCCAGCGCGGCAAACAGCTCCGCGCTCAGATCCTGGATGTTGTTGAGCACCAGCGTGCCCTCCCCCAACCATTCGATGAGGCCGGGCCGCCCGCCCGCGCGGCCGAACAGATCGGCGCCCCCCGGCTGGACGGTAGCGCAGTTGACCTGGATGATGGGTTCGCGGCGGGTGGGGGAGCCGAAGTGGATGAGGGCGGCGGCGTTGTCCTTTTCAAGCCCCGGTTCGCCAAAAAGGAGCACGGGCGTGCGATCGGCAGCGGCCGCTCGGATCTGGCGGCGCAGGGCGACGGCGTAGCGGCTTTTGCCCACGATGCCTCGCCGGGCGCGGGTAATCAGATAGGGCCTGAGGGCGGCGGAGCGCTCCTGCTCGTAGTTGAGTTGGGCCGCTAGTTGGGCCACTTCCGCCGCGAGCGCCTCCGGCAAAGCGCGGGCGATCTCGGGGTGGCGCTCGGCCAGCGCGCGAAAGCGCGCCGCCGCAACGGTCCAAATCCGGCACTCGGCAAGGGTGATGAGCGTCCTTTGCACAGGCCGCTCCATCAGCAGTTCGACTAGGTGCACCACCGAACCTGGAAGCAAACTGGTGGCTGCGGCCGGGCCGCTCGGAGTGGTGCGGTAACTTTCGAGGCGGCCTTCTTTGAGAATTATCAGTTCTTCAGCAGGGCTGTCTTCGAGTACCAGCCGCCGGTTGGCTTGGACTGGGCGCTCCACCAGTTGGTCCGCCAAATCGGCGAGGGCCGTCTCACCGAGCGCGGCGAAAAGGGTATTTTCACGAAGCCAGGGGATAGCCTCGGCGGCGGTCGGCTGCATACAGTAGAAGCACTCGCGCGTATTAATTATGGTGCACCGGATCTGTCGGCGCCATCACACCCTCATTCCGGCCGAGCGGTGATAATGTGCGGATGGTTGCGACGATCACTTTTCAGGAAACCTGAAGTGCCCTCGGATCGTCCAGCTGCGTAGATTCAAAGGTGGGTACCCATGCAAGGTTATACGCTGCCCCCGGAATTGAAACTGCCCGTCGCCGACAGCCCCGGCATCGGCGTCGTCCTTTTGCCCGAGTCGCTCGACTGGAACTTGATCCGCTCGCTGAGCGGCAAACTTGCAGAAGAACTGCGCTCCCTCGTGCCGCTCGCTTTCTATAATAAACAGCTGTATCTGGGTAGCTTCAGCACCCTCACGGAGGCCGATCTGCGCCGCCTGCGCGAGAAGCTCCCCTGCGACATCCGCGCACTGACCCTCGCCTCGTCCGAGGTCCGCCGCTGGTGGCAAATCGGGCGCGAGCGGCTGCCGGAATATTTTCAGAGCACCGGAGGCGGCGGTCTTGAGCCCCTCGCAGCGTCGGAGCCCTCGGTTGCCATCACCATCGGCTCCGACGGCACCCCCGAGGGCAAGCGCATCAGCGCCCAGCTGCAAAGGCTCCTCAACGAAGCACTCAAAAGCCGCGCCAGCGACATCCACCTCGAATCGCAGGAAGACGGCCTCAGGGTGCGCTTTCGCATCGACGGCCTCTTGCGCGAGATGGGCACTTTTCCGGTTGCCGAGAGCAAAGCACTCATCTCGCGGGTCAAAGTGCTTGCCGAACTCGATATCGCCAACCACAGAAGCCCCCAGGACGGCCGGGTCACCCAAGAAATCAACGGCCAGCTGGTCGATTTGCGCGTGAGCACCCTGCCCTGCCTGCACGGCGAAAAAGCCGTTCTGCGGCTGCTGCCCAAGAACAACACCTTCACGCTGCTGGAGGAACTGGGTTTCGACGCGGCGGATCTGGCCACCTACCGCGGTTGGCTCAGCCGCGCCCAAGGGTTGATTTTGATCACCGGCCCCACCGGTTCGGGCAAGACCAGCACGCTCTACACCAGCCTGCGCGGCATCCTCAAGCCCGAGTGCAACATTGTCACCATCGAAGATCCGATCGAATACCAGCTGGCCGGCATCAACCAGGTGCAGGTGCACCCGAAGGCGGGACTCACCTTCGCCAGCGGCCTGCGCTCGATTCTCCGGCAGGATCCCGACATCATCATGGTGGGCGAAATCCGCGACCTGGAGACCGCCCAGACGGTCTTTCAAGCGGCGATGACCGGCCACCTGGTGCTGTGCACGCTGCACACCAACGACGCGCCCAGTGCCGTGAGCCGCTTGCTCGACATGCAGGTGGAACCGTATTTGATCGCCGGGGCACTGGTGGGGGTGGTCGCCCAGCGGCTGGTGCGCCGGGTGTGCCGCCACTGCGGCGAACCGTACTGCCCCGACAGCGTCGATCTGCAGCGGCTCAAACTGGACGCCCATCCCGAGTACGCCAATGTTCCGCTCGAATGGAAGCGCGCCCGCGGCTGCCAGCACTGCTTCGGGTCGGGCTACTTCGGCCGCGAGGGCATCTTCGAGGTGATGGAAGTCGACAACCACCTGCAGGGACTCATCCACGCCCGCGCCTCCAACGCCGAAATCACCACCTACCTGCGCGCGCGCAACATCCGCTCGCTGCCCGAGGCCGGCATCGCCAAGGTCATGGAGGGCAGCACCACCATTGAGGAACTTCTGCGGGTTGTGTCAGTCTAGACGGGCGCCCATCGGAGAAAAATGCACGTGAAACCCTGGCTCAGCTGGCCCGCCGGACTCCTGCTCGCCGGTTACCTGGGGACTGCGGCCTGGGCCGCCCCCCTGGCGGGCATCGACGTCGAAGGCAACACCCTGCGCATTCGGACCACCGGGACGGTCGCCTTTCAAATCGAGCGCAACACCCCCAACGAGGTGGTGCTGTTTTTGCCCGGCACCGAACCGGGTACCGGGGCCGCCACCCAGGAGACAGCCGCCGGGACGGTGAGCGTGCAGGCGGTGGCCGGGGGTCTGCGCCTCTCCTTTAAGCCCCGCGCCCTGGGCAGTACCTACCAGGTCGTAGCGGGCCAGGCGGTGGCGGACAGCCAGACGATCGAAATTCGCGGATCGGGGGGACTGGCAACGGTGCCGCCTGCGCCGCCCACAGCTCAGACGCCGCAAGTTTCACCTGAAGAGCGGGTGAGCCTGAAGGTGCGCGACGGTGATGTCAAAGACACGCTCGCGCTACTCGGGCGGGTGGCCAGGGCCAACGTCGTCACCGAAAGCTCGGTCAGCGGCCGGGTCTCGCTCAACCTTGAGCAGGTCACCTTCAACGACGCCCTCACCGCCGTCGCCCAGGTGGCGGGCCTCACAATCAACAAATCCGAAGGCAATGTCTATGTGGTGAGCCAACCCAAAAGCGGCCTGTCCCAGCTGCCGGTACCTGCCACCCCCGGCGGCGCCGACCCGAGCAAGCGACCGGTCAGCTTCAGCGTCAAAAGTGCCGAACTGGGCACCGTGGTCGAGAACATCTCCAACCAGGCGGGGGCGCAGCTCATCATCAAAGGCCAACTCTCCGACCGGGTGACCGGCCGGGTCTCGGGGATCCCCTTCGAGGAGGCCCTCGGCCAACTGCTCAACGGCACCCGCTACGGATTTGTCCGCGAGGGCCGGACCTATCTCATCGGCGATGCCACCCCCGGTACTCCCACCAGCCGGGCCATCGAGCGCACGGAGGCGATCGCCCTCTCGTACACCCAGGCGAAGAACGTGCCCAAGCTCATTCCGGCGAGCCTCACCCAATTTGTCAAAATCGACGAGCCGCGCAACGCCGTGGTGGTGAGCGGCACCGACGTGTTGCGCACCCGGGTGCGCGACTTGTTGCAGCAGATCGACAAGCCCCTGCGCCAGGTGGTCTTCGAGGTGAAGATTGTCGAACTGAGCGACGCCGGTTCGCGCGAACTGAACGCCCTGCGCACCATTCAGTCCGGCAGCGCCGTCTCCCCCGGCAACACCGCTCCTTTGAGCCTGGCTGGTTTGTTCTCGCCGCCCACCTCTTTTGCCACCTTCAACGACATCGCCCGCGCCATCGTTGTGATCAACGGGCTGATCACCGAGAACAAAGCGCGGGTGGTCACCGACACCAAGCTCAACACGATCACTGGCCAAAAAGCGTCGATCGACGTCCAAACCGACATCAACTTGATTCTCAACCAGCTAACCAACGTCAGCGGCGCCACCGTCAACAACACCACCCTCAGCACCCTCCGCGCCGGCACCGTGGTCGAACTGACCCCCACCGTCCAGGCCGACGGCAACGTGCTGGCCGAATTGAGCGTCGAATCCTCCGTGCCCCAGGGCACCACCACGTTGACCTCGTCCGGCACGACCGTCCCTCCGAACATTGCCCGGCGCAAGGTCAAAAATATCATCCTGGTCAAAGACGGCCAGACCCTCGAAATCGGCGGGCTCATCCAGACCACCAACCGCGAGGTCATCACCCGCGTGCCGTTTTTTGGCTACATCCCGCTTATCGGTCAGCTGTTCAGCAACACCAATGTGAGCCTGGAGCAGAGCGAACTGGTGGTCTTCATCACCCCGCGCGTGCGCGATGTGCAGCCGTTACCCGACACCAAACTGCCCCTGGAGCCGCCGCGGTGAAACGCATCCGTAGTCGCCGGGGCTTCACCCTGGTGCTGGTGCTGCTTTTAGGAGCGATTTTGCTGGCGGTGGGGACGACCGTCTTCTCGGTCTCGGTCAACAACTCCCGCGCCACCACCGGCGAACGATCGCGCACCGAAGCGTACCTGTCGGCAGAATCGGCCCTCACCCACATCCGCAGCCGCATGGGCCGCCAGTTGCTCTCGATGAACGACCGGGGCGAAGCGGCCTTCGCCGAGGATACCGGCCCGTTTGGTCTCTACCACCGCGAGGGCAAATTTTATCTGGGGTACGCCAAGCTTTCCTTCGACGGCACTGTGCTCGGCATGCACGATCTGATGAGCCCCGAGCCCTTGCCCGATACCTTCGAAGCCACGGCCCTCAAAGAAGGCACCCCGAATCAGCGCTGGTGGGTGCATCAGCTGGGGGCGGTGCGCTGGATCCCGCTGTCGGTGGCCGAGGCGGTCGAGGGCGGCGGCCTGTTGCCGGTGGCGGCCCGCCAGGTGGAGGTCGTGGGCGAGAGCGGCGGCGACGGCAGCGACGGACGTCAGGCGGTGGCCCAGACGTTGCGCCTGGCGGTGGATTTGAACGCCCAAGCGGTCACCCGCCGCCCGGAAGTCGCCCTGGGAGTGGTCTCCGTCGCCAAGGTCAACCCGGAACCGCTGCCGCCTTTTAGCCTGAAAGTCGCCCAGGAGCAACCGAGCCGCATCCGCATCGAAGGGCCGGTGCTCGTCGATACGCCCAAAATCGAAGGGGACTGGGCGCGATTGGAGGGTCAGGCCAAATTCACCGTCACTGCACCGCGCAACCCCGACACCGGCTCCTCCTACGGCGAGAGCACCGACGGTACCCCCGCCCGGCCCCTCAACCCGGACTTGTTCAAGTTTGCCAACGACAAAGAAAAGACGATCCTCAGCCAGGGGGGCGACCGCCGCTTCGCCCGGCCGGGCAAAATCGATCTAGAAGCCGACTTCGAGAGCTTCGAGGAGTCCGAAAGCCCCGGCACCCTGCAACTCACCGTGCCGCTGGCAGAATTGATCGGCCAGGCGGGCACCACCTTCCGCAAAGATTTCAACGACGCCAACAATATCCTCAACCCGCGCGGCGAGACGATCTACGACGCCAAAAAAGCTGAATTCGATTTCAGCAAAGCCCGACGCGGCATATTTTATCTGCCCGACCGCACGCTGTTGTTGCGCGGCCAGCCGTTCAAAGTCTTCACCTACAAGGGCCGGGGCACCCTGGTGATCACCAGTAGCAGCAGTTGTTTGTCGCTGGAAAATGCCAGCCTGGTGCCGCTGGGGGCGGGGGACAGCCTGACGGTCGTCTGTGCCCTCAAGCCGCCGGATCCGAAGGCCCAGGCGGCTGCTGGGGCGGCAGGAACAGGCGCTTCCACCCCCGGCGGTTCGACAACCCCCTCCACTCCAGCCGGATCCACCCTGCCCGGTGCCCCGGTGCCCCCGGGCGGCGCCTCCGGCCCCGGCGGCTCTACCACCGGTCCTCCCGGCCAGCCGAATGTCCCCCCGGCGGGACCGCCCCCCAAGCCGCCCGCCATCAAGATGTCCTTCTCCAGCGGCATCCCGGTGACGGTACTGGCCAACGCCCGCGGCATTCCCCTGACCGTCGAGCGCAAGGATCTCGAGCGCGACATCGGTGCCCCGCCCAATTTGCCCACCACCCTCCGGCGGCTGATTAGCGGCGTCACCGTCGACGGCATCAGCATCCCGAGCGGCGCCAGGGCGGTCACCCTCGACCGGCGCAACTACGTCCTGGCGCGCCTTTCGGAGCGGGACGCGCCTGAGGTGCTCGTCTCCATCGGCGTCAACAGCCGCCGCCAGCAAGGCTCCCTCCAGCGCGAGAGCGTGCGCGGCGAAGCGCAGGTGGTGCCCCTGATGCGGTTGCAGGCCCAGGTCTTCAGCAATGGTCCCTTCTTGAGCGAAGGGAGTGCGCGGCTGGTCGGATCGCTGATTGCCCCGGCTGTCACCATCGCTGCGCCCCGCTACGCCCCCAATACCCAAAATCTGCTCTACGGGGATAATAGTTACGGCCTGCGGGTCCAGTTCGACGCCATTTACCGGCGCACCCCCCCGACTGTCGGCGCCCAACTGATGACCTTCCGGCCCCGGCAGCGCCCCGAACCGTTCGCACCGGTACCGGTGGCCCGCGTCGACGGCGCCCTCTGGCAGCGCTTCAACTTCGAGCGCTGGCGCACCCCCCCCGCCTCCACACCGGCCGAGACCACTGAGACCACCAGCTCAACGGGTACGCTTTGAAGAAAGTTGTTCTATGGACTGCCGTCGCTCTGCTGCTGACTACCGGCAGCGCCGACGCCTACCGCATCTTGCAGGGGATTGTCCTGCCGCCTGTCGCCGACAACCCGCCGGTACGCATCGACGGGATCTCCAGCAGTCTCCAGGACAAGGAGTATCAGGGCATCAATCTTATCTGGGATACGACCATCACCTACCGCAATACTTCCGCTAAGCCCATCGACCGCCTGGAAGTCGAAATCTCGATGGCCGATGTCCAGGGAACGATCATGGCCCGCCTCACCTGTCCGTTTGCAGCCAACCTACAGCCTGAGGCGGGCGACCGCTTGCGCCTGCGCGAACTGTACCTGGCCTGGCCGGGGGCGATCGTCGCCGCCCAACTCAAATTGGTCGTCTTTGCCGACGGCGAGCGCTGGCCGGCGGGCGACAAGCCTACCGCCGAGGCGATCCCCGCCCTCTCCGCCGGACCCAAACCGACACTTGCCCAAACCCCTATCTGCCGCAATGACATCCCCCGCCGTTAAGCTCGTCGTCATCGACGACGACCCGACCGGATCCCAGACGGTCCACGGCTGCCTGCTGCTGATGCAATGGGATGTCGAGACGCTCCAATTGGGCATCGCCGACGATTCGCCCCTGATGTTCATTTTGGCCAACACCCGCGCCCTCGACTCCGAGCGCGCCGCCCAGACGACGCGCGCCGTCTGCCGCAACCTCAAAACAGCCCTGGCCGAGGCGGGGGTGGCCGATTATCTGCTGGTGAGCCGCTCCGATTCGACCCTGCGGGGTCACTATCCCCTCGAGACCGATGTGATCGCCCAGGAGATGGGGCCGATCGACGCCCACTTTCTGGTGCCCGCCTTTCTCGAAGGGGGCCGGCTCACCCGCGACAGCGTCCATTACCTGAACGGCGTGCCGGTGCACGAGACCGAATTTGCCCGCGACTCGGTCTTCGCCTACCGCCACAGCTATCTGCCCGCCTACATCGAGGAGAAGACCGGTGGGCGCACCCCGGCTGAAGCCGTCGAGCGTCTGGTACTGGCCGATATCCGCGGGGAGTGTCTGCAGGAGCGGCTGATGGCGCTGCAGGACAACCGCAGCGTCGTCGTGGACGCGGAGGTTCAAGACGATCTCGACCGCTTCGCCCGGGTGCTGCTGCGCTCGGTGGAGCGGGGCAAACGGTTTTTGTTGCGCAGCGCCGCCAGTGTGCTGACGGCCCTCGCCGCTCTACCCCCCCAGCCGGTTCCCGCCGAGGCGATGGCGTCCTTCGTGCGCGGCGGCTGGCCGGGGGCGGTGATCGTGGGCTCGCACGTGCGCAAGACCACCGAGCAGCTCGAACGGTTGCTCCAGGAGCCCGGCACCGCCGGGATCGCCGTGGAGGTGGAACGGCTCCTGGCGGGGGGGGAAGCGGCGCGCGCCGAGGTGCTCACCGAGGTGCATGCCGCCGTGGCGGCGGCCCACGCCCGAGGCGAGACGCCCGTCGTCTACACCAGCCGTCGGGAGCTGACTTTTCCGGATGTGCAGACGCGCCTGGCCTTCGGCGAGACGGTCTCAGGTTTGCTCATGGCCGTGGAGCGCCACCTGCCTGAAACGATTGGCTATCTGGTGAGCAAAGGGGGCATCACCTCCAACGACACCCTCAGCGAGGGACTTGCCCTGCGCACCGCCCGGCTTTTGGGCCAAATCCTACCCGGATGTTCGGTGGTGCGCACCCCCGCCGAACATCCCCATTTTCCGGATCTGCCGGTGGTGCTCTTTCCGGGCAACGTCGGGGATAAAGAAGCCCTGGCGGTGGTCTATCGCCGGCTGTCCCGGCCTGCAAAAAAATAGGTGTCGGGGGATTTCCCCCGACACCCGGCTGGAGCGGAAGCAAATCAAGAAGGCATCGGCACCTGGGCTACGAGTGCGTCGATGTCGCCCAGTTGGTGATCCATGGCCCAGTAAGTCACTGGCAGGGGCTTACTCAAGGCGCAACCCACCGCCAGCATCAACCCCAGGGCGGTGCGTGGAAAGCTTCTGTACGCGTTGGTAAAGGCCACGTCAATGGCCACTGCCTGGACGATCACGCGGGTGTTGGCGACACCAAAATCGTTGGAGTTTTTCATCACAACCTCCTGGAATAAAAAGGGAAAAATAGTGGATGCAGGGGTGGATATTGCGTGTGTCTCTAACTGTCATCTATAAATAAATACGCGCGATAATGCACCGCAGTAGCTCAATTTGGACCCCCAGAAGGGCAAAAGTTTTGTAAACAGTTTGCCTTCGCAGAGCGCGACTTTGGAGCGATCGCCTTGCGGACTGGGGAGTATCGGGATTCCAGAGCACCGACAATTTGCCGGGCCACCTCCGTTTGATCGGCAAAGCCGGATTGCAGCGGCCGATCGAAGCTTTCGGACCACAGTTGCACACCGCTACGGGCATCGACAAGCTGGCTTATCACGCGGATGTGCTCGCCGGTGCGGCGCACACTGCCGCTGAGCACTGCCTCGGTACCGAAGGGTTGGCGCAGGTGGTGATGGCTCCCGCCTGTGGGCACCCGCCCGGCGATGACCGTAAAGCGACCGGTTTTGCCCAGCTGATCGGCAAGATCGACTGCGACGCCTTTGCTG
The DNA here is from genome assembly GCA_019359725.1 of Aphanocapsa lilacina HA4352-LM1. Lineage (GTDB taxonomy): Bacteria > Cyanobacteriota > Cyanobacteriia > Gloeobacterales > Gloeobacteraceae > Gloeobacter > Gloeobacter lilacinus. Next base: position 11,353 of record JAHHGR010000020.1, read on the forward strand.
AAGTAGGCGCTCCGGCCGTCGCCGCTCAAGTTCTCGAAGGGCAGTACAGCAATCGCTCGGCGGGCGGGGGGAACGGCGGCCTGCAGCGACCACCAGCCGAGACCCACCGCCAGACAGGCTGCAGCCAAGGCCGTTACCAGCCGCCGGTGGGCACAGATTGGCCGCAGCAGCGTACCCACCCGCGGCCAGGGGAGAGCCTGGCCCGCCAGGTGGCGCTCGATGGCCAGGGAAAATGCCGCCACCGATCCGAAGCGATCGAGGGGATCTTCAGAGAGCGCCTTGAGCACAAGACTTGCGAGCGGACCGGCCGGTTTTCCGGTGAGCCGCCGCGGGCTTATTTCCCCTGGCCGCCGGCCGCTCAGCATCTCCCACAGCACCACCGCCAGGGAATACTCGTCGCTGGCCGGGGTGATCGCTTCGCCTTTGATTTGCTCCGGCGAGGCGTACCGGGGAGTCAAAAGCCGCGTCATCGACTGGCTGAACACGGCGGTGGCCTCGGGGTCGGCGGGCAACAACTTGGCGATCCCAAAATCGAGCAGCCTGGGATTGCCCTCCGGGTCGATCAAAATATTGGCAGGCTTGAGATCGCGGTGGATCACCCGGTGGGCGTGGGCATAGTGCACTGCCTCGCAGACTTTGAGAAACAGCCGCAGCCGTTCGTCTACCTCCAGTTTCCGTTCGTTGCAGTAGAGATTGATGGGCTGCCCTTCGACGTAGTCCATCACCAGATAAGGCAGGCCCTGCTCGGTGGTGCCGCCGTCGAGCAGACGGGTGATGTACGGATGATCGAGGCTTGCGAGGATCTGTCGCTCGCCGATGAACCGTTCGCGCAAGCCCGGCCCGAGCAGTTGCGGTTGGAGAATTTTGACGGCGGCGCGCTTGTCGAACTGGCCGTCGTCGCGCTCCGCCAGGTAGACCGCCCCCATGCCGCCCCGGCCGACGGGTCGGATAATCCTGTACGCTCCCAGGCGTTGACCGGCGCTGAGCGGTTCCTCGCCCATCGATTGAGCGGCTGCGCACCGATATTCATCGTGCTCCGGCGGTGGTTCGACTGCCATGGTCCCCTCGATGCTCTGTACCCTGTACCGGTGTCCCCCGTACTTAGTACGCCGCCCGGCACCCCAGCGGGATCTACGATGGAGCAGTCGATCTCCGTGCCATGCCCATCCGTCCCGCCCGCCCCACCGACAGCCCCGCGATCGCCTACCTGGCCTACCTGGCGAATCGCTCCCACCTGACGGTGGCTCCCTACGATCTGTTTTTGCCCGGTGCTTTTGAGCAGCGGCTGGGGGTGATCGAGCAGTTGATACGCGCCCGCACGGTAACCTGGTTTCACTGGTCGCATTTTGTGGTGGCCGAGGAACAGCAACAGGTAGCGGCGGTACTCGCCGGTTACGACAGCCGGGCTGTGGGTCTGCACTGCCTGGGTGAAGCGCTCTACGAAATCGGTTGGGGCGAACGGCAAATCGCCGAGTTGAACGAGCGGGTGGAGCCATTTGAAGGTTGTACTCCAGGCGAAGGGGAACACGCCTGGAGCATTGACCATGTCGCTACCCTCCCTGCCTATCGCGATCGCGGCCTGGCAAGCGCGCTGCTGAATCACATGGTCGAAAAGGGCCGCGGCCTGGGTTTCTCAGCCGCCCAGCTCAATCTCTACATCGGCAACAACGCCGCGCAGCGGATCTACGAAAAAGCCGGCTTCCGGCTGGTCGAAAAGTGCACCGATCCCGGTTTCGAAGAGGCCCTCGGCTGTCCGGGGATTGCGCGCATGGTTCTGACGCTCACGTAGATGACCAGAGTTGCCTTGATTCAGTCCGCCAGTACCTGGCCACGCGTCTCGATCACCAGGGGAATAAACAGCAGCCCCACCAGCGGCACGAAGCCGACCCAAAAGAGGGTGTTCAGGGCGCTTTGCAGGCTGTTGGCCCCCTGGCTTGCGATATAGCCCACCAGAAACGGTCCCCCCGCCGCCACGATCCGCCCGACGTTATAACAAAAGCCCGCCCCGGTGGCCCGCAGGCGCGTCGGAAACAATTCCGGCAGATAGTAGGTAAAGCTGCCGAAGACGCCGAAGACCGTGAGGCCGATCGGAAAATACAGATAAAGCCGCACCTCCGGGGGTAGTTCGAGACCGAAGGTGACCAGCAGCGCCGCCGCCGACAACAAAAAATACAGCGCGAACATCGTCCGCCGCCCCAGATATTTGGCGGCGGGCACGGTGAGCAGGGTGCCAATCAGGCCGCCCAGGTTGAAACTGTTGGAGGCGACGGCTTTCCAGTTTTCGATGAGCCCCTGGGTCTCGGGCTTGGCGAGGCCGCGCAGGGCCGCCTCGCTGGCGGCCAGTCCCGTCGCCACCACCGGAATAAACGCCGAGCAGCTCCACCAGGTGAGTAGCGCCGTGACGGCCATCAAAAAGCCGCTCAGGGTCAAAGGCAGGTTCTGCCGCTCGAACAATTCGGCGATGGCAGGGGGCTTCTGCTTGCCCGCCACCTGCTGCCAACGCTCGGGTTCTTTGAGAAAAAGTCTGACAAACAGCGCCGCTGCCGCCGGGATGAGCCCGCAGAGAAACACGTAGCGCCAGCTGGTCTCGGGGCTCGATTTCAAGAAAACCCCCGCTACCTGCAGATTCAAAAAGGTCGCAAGCAGCAGACCGGCCGGGGCCGCCGTATAAAGAATCGCCCCCGCCTCGACGCGCTTGTTCTCGGGCACCACCTCCGCCACCATCGTCGCCCCCGCCGCCCACTCGCCGCCGATGCCCAGGCTCGCCACCAGCCGGCACAGCGCCAGCACCCAGATATTGGGGGCGAAGGCGCAACTGGCGGTGCCCACGGCGTACAGGATGATAGTCAACAGCAGCGTCTTGGTGCGGCCGATCTGATCGGCGATTTTGCCGAACAGGATGCCGCCTGCCGCCCAACCCAACAACAATAGCGAAGTGAGAATTCCCGTCCACTGCAATGTTGCTTCTTTGGCCTCCGGCGAACCGATAGTAAGCCCCAGCAGGGTCGGCACGCAGTTGGGGGCGACAAAGTTAAAAAGCAGACTGTCGAAAATGTCGAATCCCCAGCCGAGCCAGGCGGCGAAGAGGACTGTCCACTGATAGCGGTTGAGCGAGAGCATGGCGGCAAGAGCGATGTCGGGTGCAGTATAAGGTACATCGTTTACCCTGCCAACGGCACACCCGCAACTGCTAGATTGTTCGGCGCAGGCTGTGGAGAGTGCGCGTGTCGCGAAGCTGGTGGGTTGCGCTGTTGTGGTTGATCTGGCCCGTTGTGGTCCACGCTTCTCCGATCCCTGAGGGCACTGCTCAGATGATCCTGGTCACCAGTGCCGACTGGCGGGCTACCACCGGCCGGTTGCAGCGCTACGAGCGCACGGGCGTTACCTGGAAACCTGTGGGCGATCCCTGGCCCATCGTCCTCGGCAGCGGCGGCCTCGGGTGGGGGCAGGGTCTGGCGGCTCCGGCGGGGGGTGGACCTACCAAGCGCGAGGGCGACGGCCGCTCCCCGGCGGGGGTGTACCGGTTGAATGAGACCTACGGCTACAGCAGTGCCCCGCCTCCCGGAACAGCCGTGACTTACCGAGCGCTCACCGCTGCCGACCGCTGCGTGGACGACCCGCAAGCCCGCGAGTACAACCGGATCGTCTCCATCGGCCCCGACCGGCCCGAGACCTGGTCTTCCGCCGAGGTGATGCGCCGCGACGACGAACTGTACCGCTGGGTGATCGTGGTGGCCCACAACAGCGACCCGCCCCGACCCGCGGGCGGATCGTGCATTTTTCTGCACGTCTGGGCCGGTGCGGCCTCGCCCACCGCCGGCTGCACGGCGATGGCGCGCGGGCGAATTGAGACGTTGCTGTCCTGGTTGAGACCTGAGGCCGAGCCGGTCATCGTCCAGCTTCCCGAAGCTGCTTACAAAACCCTGCGCTCCAGTTGGAGGCTGCCTTAGCGGTCAAGCGGGTGACGATTGCCGATCTTTGCTACGTTTTGCGCAGGCGGCGGGAGCATTTTGGTTCCGAAGCGCATAATTTTGTGCAGGTGGACCTAGGTTGGGGTAATCCGCCAAGGAGATATTGACTGCTATGAATAATAATAAGTATTGCAGTCTCCTGCTCCTCGGTGGAGCGACAGCGGCATGTTCGGTTTTGGTGAGCACGGTCGTTCAATCTCCGGCAAGCCATTCTTCTGAGGATCTGCTGCGACCCGCTCCCATCCAGACTGTCGGGTATTTCGATTACTTCGGAAAATTGCTCAACCCCTCGCAGGCCGCTGAGTTGGTCCGCTCCCGGGGCCTCGATTCCAGTAATGCGCAGTCGTATCTGCGCATCGGGGCGGTTGAGATTACCCAGGCGTTGATCGACCAGGGAAAAGACATCTTCACCAACCGCAAGATTGGAGACGACTTCGGGTTGCAGAAGGTGTTCGGATTCCGGGCCGGTTTTTTGCTCATCCTGCCCGAGGTAAGGACCGCCATCGAAGAGCTTGGCGGAAAACCCACCGCCAATTTGCGCATCGTCCTGCAAAAAGACCTTATCCTGGGTAGCCGGATCTTTGCCAAGGGCAGCACTGTCGCTACGGGTCTCGACGTCGAGAAGGGCGGCAAATTTCCGGTGGGACTCAGCCTCGACGGCAATCTCACCTGTGCCATCTGCCACATCGCTGTCGACAAACAAAGCGGCACAGCCTTGCAGGGGTTGCCCAACGGCGATCTCAACATTCCCTTGCTGATCGCCCTCTCGCCGAATACCGCCGCCGGATTCGCGCGCCTGAATATCGCTCCGCTCGATCCGGTCTATCAGGGCAATGGAAAAACGATCATCGACAGCCAGGGCAGGCGCGTCGAGTTGCCGGACCCGCAAAAAATCGAACAAGCCTTCGATGACGCGGTGCTCGATGTGCCCTTCGGTCATTTCGAAAGTTCGCCGGACGGTATCAACAACACCACGCAGATCCCGAATTTGTTTACGTTCAGAAGCGGCCCCTACACCGCCGATGGTTCCTTCATCGCCGGTCCCTTCGGTGGGTTGAGTTCTGTAACCAACGGCGTCCACTCCTCGGAAGTCAACTTGCTGGCAGCCTCCCAGATCAGCGAGGCCACCCTCGGTATCGACCGCGAGGTGTACCTGGGAACGGTACTGCAAAACGCCAGCGATCCGCAGGTGCGCCTGCCGGAGGGCAAGCCGGTCAAACCTTCCGAGTGGCTGCGCAAGGTGGCACCCGACCCGGAGGCGGCCGAACTGGAAGATCAAGTTCCCGCCCCCGGCACCGGCAGCTACCCCAACCTCTCGCCGTCGCTGTTTACGTTCAACGGCCTGGTATTCAGCCCCAATACCGACAGGCGCAACGACAGCGCAAGCGGCCTGTTCCTGTTTGCCGCCAACGCGATGGCAGCCTTTCAAAATAGCCTGCTGCCGCCCGCCAACCGCTCCGAATCCAATCGGCGGGCGCTCGCCACCGGTGCAGTGCGCCGCGGCGCCCGGGTCTTCGAGCAGGCCAGCTGCACCGGTTGCCACCCGGCCCCGTTTTTTACTGACAATCGCATCCACCCGGTGGGCACCATCGGCACCGATCCGGCCCGCGCCCGCTCGCGCCTCGGTTTGGAGCCACTGCTGGTGCCGCCGCTGCTGTTTACCTTCGACACCCCGGTACCCATCCCACCCGGTGCCGAGATCCTGGCTGTGCCCACCACAGGAATCGCTGCGACGCCTACGTCATTGCCCACCGGCATCGCCCCCGACGGCGGCTACAAGTCCCCGGCTTTGCGCGGGTTATACTTATCCGCGCCCTACCTCCACGACGGCGGTGCGGCAGTACGTGCGGGCGCGCTGCAGTTTTTTGCCGACGGCAGCTTTGCTGTTGTCGATTCGAGTGGCCTTGGACTTGCCGGAACCCTCAGCCAGGGCCAGGAGGCAGACGCGGGCGGTAGTCTGCGCGCCCTGCTCGACCGGGACCTGCGCACCCGGGTGGTGGCGGCCAACCAGGGAAACCCGGCCCTGGTGCGCAGCAACCTCACGGGCGAAGGCCACGCCTTCTACGTCGATCCGGCCGCGGGTTTCACCTACGCCCAACAGAGGGACCTGGTCGATTTTTTGCTGTCGCTCGACGGCGATCCCGGTCGCTATTAGCAGTGCACCGGCAAAGTTAAACTGTGGAAGCGGCGTGGAGAGCAGGCCGATGGCGATGACGATCGCAGATGTCGAGAAAGTTCAGCGGCTTTTTCCGGATTACCGGATCGAACTGCGCGATGGGGTGATCACGATCATGAGTCCATCGGACGCGGTCTCGGGGATCGTGGGGGTGCGCCTTTCGACGCGCTTGAACCTGTGGGTCGAACAGCGGGCTCTGGGATATATCTTCGACGCCAGCACCGGTTTCCGTCCCCCCAACACCGATCTCACCGCCCCGGATGTGTCGTTCGTCTCGCGCGAGCGGCTCGGCCGCGCCCCGCGCACCTACGCCCAGGTGGTGCCGAATCTGGTGGCGGAGATCAAATCCAGCACCGATCGCCTTAAAGTGCTCGAAGAAAAGTTGCTGGCCTATCTGGCGATTGGCGCAGAGGTCGGCCTGCTGCTCGATCCGGACAAACGGACGGTGGGTGTGTACCGTCCCGGGCGACTGCCGGAGGTGCTGAGCGGTACCGACAGCCTGCGATTCGCGGACGTGTTGCCCGGCTGGGAAGTGCCGGTCAGTGAACTGTGGCCGCCGGTCTTCGACTGACGGCGGCACCAAAGCTGTGGATCGTGGAGGCGGTGCATGCGGACTGTGGGAATCGTGATTTTCGATAATGTCGAGGTGCTCGACCTGTGCGGCCCTTTCGAGGTCTTCTCGGCGGCCCGCACAGACCGCCTCCTGAAGACGATAGCCCGCCCGGCAACGCGCGCCGGGGTTTAGCGGCGCTCAACTTTTGAAATTCCCCGGCTACACTTTGGATGCGGTGTTTTTGGGGATGTGATGCCGGTCCAGACCCCCAGTTTCGAACAAGCCATCGCGCAGGCGACCCAACTGCTCGATGCCCAGGCGGCCGGAGCACTTGACGGCGAGCGACTCTACCGGGAATTGGCGCAACTGGTCTCGACGGCCAACGGCGCACGGGGCTTTTTTGTGACGTTTCTGCCTGGCCGGTGGGCCGCTGCCGATCAAGTGCCCGAGGAGGTGCTCGCGGCACTGCGCAGCGCACCGGAGTTGGTGGCCGAGTTGATGATCAAAAACCTCGCCATGTCCACGGCGATGATCTTGGCACACCGCGAGCGCGGCGACGAGCAGGCCGCTTTGGGTTCTGATCAGGTGGCGCGCCGTAGCGCGGCCTTGATCGGCCAACTAAAAATCGAGCCGCTCACCCGCCATCTGGAGCAACTGCGCCGGGCTTTGACCACTGGAGAAGGCGATTACGCCACCTTCTTGCAGCGCTGGGGCTACGGAAGCGAGCAGCGCGAGGCGATTTCCAGGGCTGTTGCAGAACTATCCATCCCCGGTCGTTAGCTGAAAATCCTTTGACACCCTTGTCTGTAGCCGTGTTCGGCAGACAGCAATTCTGCTGTGGGTGACCGTGCAGGTAGTGGTCATGCTGGCGAGCCAGATCCGCGATACCGGTCTCAACACCGCAATCCTGGATCAGCTGAGCAAGGGTGTCCCACTGACGGACGCCCGTCAGCCAGGCGATTCGGCACTGCGGGCGGCACTCGCGCCGCACAGGAGGTTCAGTTTTTCGCCGAGGGCGGCGGGCACCTGCCGGGCCACCTGAATGCTGCTGCGGCTCCAGCTCCACGGCCAACCCCAGACGAACAAATTGCCCTCAATCACCTCGAAGTGCCCGCTGCGCTGGATCTTGCCGGGGGGACGGCGGGCGTGAAAATCTTTGCCGTCCAGGATGGCGTTGATAGCCTCGATGAGCCAGACCGTCAGCGCCCAGGAGTCGGTCTGCACCACAGCAATACCCGTACGGGGCACAACCTGCGAGGTCGTGCCGACGCTCAGGGGCCAATCGCGGTGAGCAGCAAGATATACCATCTGAGGTCTGCGCTCCCCCAACGTCGCTCGGCTGAGCAGTTGTTGTGGCATGGCCGTATCTCTGCAGAATGTTGCAGAAAGGTAATGGGACAAGTTGCTGACCTCAGCTTAAATGCCCATACCCGACGCCACAGAAAAGCTTGCAAAAAGACATCAACAGGTGAGTATTCACTTTAAACACTGGCGTTCAGCCCACGGCACCCCGACCAGACAAGCAGTACTGCATTGCTGATCTGGAGGACGGACCCGCTGGTAGACTGAATCCACACCGGTTGCTCTCCTGCAGGTGGAACGCCTGTGAAACGTCTGCTGTACGAAAATTCGGTCTCGCACCGGGGCTTTTTGATGGTGCCGTTTCGCTACGGTGCCATGGTCGGCAAGGAGATTTATTCGTACTGGCTGCTTTCTGCTCTCGCCTATCGCAGTCGCTGGCACCGCACCGAAAATCCTGCCGGTCTTTACTCGTCTACCCTCGCAGGCATTGTCGAGATCGCCCGCGAGCACCTCGATCGCCACGGCGATACGCCGATTGCCGACGATCATTTTGCACAGCGCTACGTCTACTGCGACAACCTGATTGTCCTCTGTCGGATCGGAGAGAAGATTTTTTACGATCACTATCTGCCTGGCGGCCTCGACAATATTGCCGCCCCGAAGCTGTTTGCCTCGGAGGCGGAGTGCCTGGCCTGGATCAAAGCGGGCATCGATCGCCTGCAGGTCAAAACCGCCCAGGATAGTTTTTGAAGAGCCGGCCGACCTGCGGCTAGCGCGGTCCGCGGATTTGCCATTGCAAGTCGGAGACAGGGGGTAGAGCAGCGGAGACGCCCAGGACCGTACCGTTCATCAACCAGACGGTGTTGGCGCCGGTGGCGGTATTGCGCCAGAGAATGTCGGGACGGTTGTCGGCATTGTAGTCGCCCACCCCGCCCATCTGCCAGTCGAGTCCCACCACCGGCAGAGCGACGGTGCTCTTCAGGAGGGTCTGGTCCATCAACCAGAGACTATTGGCACCGGTCGCACTGTTGCGCCAGAGAATATCGGTGCGGCCGTCGCCATTGAAGTCGCCGGTGCCGGCGATTTGCCAGGCCAGATCGCCCACGGCCGGCAGCGCCACCGAAGCGACGAAAGTCGAGCGATTCATCAGCCAGACCGTGTTGGCACCGGTGGCGGTGTTGCGCCAGAGAACATCCGGCTTGCCATCAAAATCGAAATCGCCGGTGCCGGCGATTTGCCAGGCCAGATCGCCTACAGCAGGCAAAGCGACGGTCGAGGTGAGGAGTGCACCGTTCATCAGCCAAACGGTATTGGCTCCCGTGGCGGTATTGCGCCAGAGAATGTCTACTTTGGCATCGAAGTCAAAGTCGTTCGTGCCGACAATCTTCCAATGCAAGTCGCCAACTGCCGGCAAGGAGACCGCTTCAACGCTGGAGGGTGGGGTAGCCAGCAACTGCCAGAGGGTATTCGCACCCGTTCTGGCATTGCGCCAGAGAACATCCGACCAGCCGCTGCTCAGGAAGTTGGCGGCAGGAATCGGCCTTGCGTTGCGCACAATAAAGACGAGATCTTGAAAATCAAAACTGCTGGTAATCCCTTCGAGCGCTACGACAAACGCATTGGCTTCTACGGTGCCGTCACTTCTTTTGAGGGGATAGACGCGCATGTGGTGCGGCAGGGCGTCGGTGAACGTGTTCAGCTCATCTTCGAGGAATACTTCGCGGTTGCCCTGGAAGGGCAAAATCGCGTAGAAGCCGAAACTGCCCGCTCCCGGATCGAACTCGCGTTCGCCGCTCACCGGCGGGGCGAGCGACTGGTGAAATTCATTGGCTACGGTGAATAGTTCGTTTTTGGCGGTCGGGTTGCCCGATGGGTGGTACCCGACGCGAAAGACGAGCCCCGAATTGCTCTGGGGAGCAAAGGCTGCCAGGGGCTCGACGGTGACCGGCCCCGACCCGGCTTTGAGAAAGCGCTGAATACTGGTTTCCCCGCCCAGGGGGACCGTCGCCGCCAGGTCGGTCTCGGCCGGGTCGGTATCGCCCACATCGACGGCGATCGAATACGTGTCGAAAATCCACTGCAGCGAGGGTTCGAGGTTGCCGCCGATGCCAAGGGTACCCAGGCCCTGCAGCGATACCGAAGCTGTGGGGTTGTCCGGTGCATTGGTGGCAATGTTGAGCTGGGCGATGGCCGGACCGGCAATGGTCGGATTGAAGACCACCCCGACGCTCACAGAAGCGCCAGGGGCGACCGTGGCGGGCAACATCGGCTGTGAAGCGATCTGAAATTGGCCGGCGGCACCGGCGACCAAAACAAGGGTGATCCCCTGGACGCTCAGGTCGGTCGAACCGCTATTGGTGATGGTCACCGTCTGAGGGGCACTCGCGGCCCCGCCCAGCACATCGTTGAGGACGATCTGGGTAGGGGTGGCGCTAACTACCGGCTCGGCTTTGAGGGGCACGGCCCAGCCCAGCGACAGCCCACCCACCCAGGCGAGGGCTGCCGCAACGAGCCGGAGCGCTTTGATGGAAAACACAGGCCAACCCCAGATAACATTACCCGTTCTATGGGCAAGTCTTTCAGGCCTGGTACCCGTTGGCAAGATCCGGCGGGTCCTGCCACAGGCTAGCGGGGACCGCGAATCTGCCAGTTGAGATCGTCGAGGGCAGGAATGGCCACCGCAGAACCCAAAGTTGTGCCGTTCATCCTCCAGATGCTGTTGGCGCCGGTGGCGGTGTTGCGCCAGAGAATGTCCGGTTTGTTGTCGGAGTTGTAATCGCCCACCCCGCCGATTTGCCAACCCAGGTCGCTCACCGAGGGTATGGCCAGGGCGGCCCCAAAGGTGGTGCCGCTCATCCTCCAGACGGTGTTGGCGCCGGTGGCGGTGTTGCGCCAGAGAATGTCCGGACGGCTATCGCCGGTAAAATCACCCGCTCCGACGATCTGCCAGTTGAGATCGCCCACCGCCAACAGCGCCGCGGAGGAAACGAAGGCGGTGCCGTTCATCAGCCAGACGCTGTTGGCGCCGGTGGCCTTGTTGCGCCAGAGAATGTCCACCTTGCCGTCAAAATTGAAATCGCCCGTCCCGGCTATCTGCCAGTTGAGATCGCCCACCGCCAACAGCGCCGCGGAGGAAACGAAGGCGGTGCCGTTCATCAGCCAGACGCTGTTGGCGCCGGTGGCCTTGTTGCGCCAGAGAATGTCCACCTTGCCGTCAAAATTGAAATCGGCGGCACCGCCGATTTCCCAGTTGGGATCACCGACTGGGGCAATCTCGAACTCCTCCAAAAACGCCGCATCGTTCATCTGCCAGACCGTGTTTTCGCCTGTGGCCGGGTTGCGCAGCAAAATATCCGATTTGCCGACGGTGCCGTGGAAGTCGCCTGGGGGAACTGGCTTGACATTGCGCACGATAAAGACAATGTCCTGAAAGTCAAAGTTGATGGTGGTCTCCTCGACACTCACCACATAAGCGTTCGGTTCGCGCGAACCGTCGGCTCGTTTGAGCGGGTAGATGCGCGTCTGGTGCGGGATAGCCCCTGAAAACGTGTTGAGACGCTCTTCGCTGTAGACCGTCCGATTAGAAAGAAACGGCCAGACTGAGTAGAAACCAAAGCTGTTGTTTCCCGGATCGAAGCTCAAGGTGCCGTTGGTGGCCGGGGCGAGCGACTGGTAGTTTGGGTTGGGTACGGTAAACAGCTGGGTCTTGGCGTTCGGGTTGCCGGCGGTGTAGTAGCCGAGGCTCACCACGTAGCCGGGGGCACCCTGACCGCTGAATACAGCGAGCGCCTCGACGGTGACCGGCGAAGAACCGGCCTTGCGAAACTGCGGCGGGCTGATTTCTTCGCCCAGCGGGACAGTGGCCGGTAGTGCGTCGGTGGCCGGATTCGTATCTCCGATGTTGATGGGGATCAAGTAGGTGTCGAGGATCCACTGCAGCGACGGCTCTTTGCCGGTGCCGATGCCGAGCGTACCCAGCCCCTGCAGCGAGACGGAGACCGCATCGTTGTTGGCGGCGTCGCTGGTCAAACCCAGCCGGGCGATCACCGGCCCAGCCACCGTCGGGTTGAAGACCACCGCCACGGTGGTCGAGGCCCCAGGCGCCAAAACGAGCGGCAGGGGTTGGGCGGGAGTGAGCTGAAACTGGCTCTCCTCACCGCCGCTGACGCCGGTGAGCGTCAGACCGGAGAGGTTCAAAGCGGCACTGCCGTTGTTGGTGATGGTGACATTGCGGGGGGTGCCGGGCGCACCTCCGATAATGTCGTTGGTCACGACGCGGGTGGAGCCGAAGGCGACATTCGCCTGGGCGGCGGCGGGGGAGGCTGGGGTCAGGCTCAGCGCCAGTACAGCCACAGGGACGATGGCAGGAAGGTTGCGCAGCATGGTCGAGCTTCCGGAAAAAAGTGAAATGTGCTACAAAAAGCGTTCCAGTTTTCAGCTTTTGGAACAAGGGTGAAAAAGCCAATCGCTGTGCAGATTATTCGCAGATTTTCTGCGCAATTTACTGAGTCGCGCTTCGAGCAGGTTGCCGGGGGAGCAGATATGGCATACGTTGAACGAGAAGACATTCGACGACTATGGCCCCCGAAGTGCGTCCAAGCCTGCCCACCAGCCCGTCGGGCAGTATCCACACCCACGATCCCGCCCACACCAAGATGCTGCTCGACCGACTGGCGCGCATCGAGGGCCATGTGCGGGGCATTGGGAACATGGTGCGCGAGGATCGGCCCTGTCCGGACGTGTTAGTGCAGATCTCGGCGGTGCGCGCTGCCCTCAATCAGGTGGCCAAACTCGTTTTGAAAGAACACCTGAGCGACTGCGTCGTGCACGCGGTCGAAAACGGGGGTGCGCACGCAGAAATCCAGGCGCTCAACCAGGCCATCGACCGCTACATCGACTGACGGCAGTGCCCGCACCACTCGGTGCAGGCTCCAACAAATCGCCCTGATCGGACGGTGACGTTCAGCCCTCCGTCCGCAGCTTGTCGGCTCCGAGCTTTTTGACCCAACCCGGCGTCTCGGCCCCTTCCCAGCCTGCCGGCCGCTTGGAGGCATACCAAGCCACCGAACCAATCACTACACAGGCGGCAAACCCTACACCGATCAAGCTCAAGTACAGCAGCATGGCACATCCTTCATTAAGTGATCTTAAATATTTCTAAATAAAACTTAACATTAACGGCCACCCTCGTCAATAGCGGCGGTCCTGGGGCCAATTTAAATGAAGTTTTATAAAGTTAAGCAAAGAAAAATTGCGCATTTTCTGATTGTTCCGCGCAAGAGTGGTTATACGATGATGACAGGCGCGGTTGTGCGCCTCTCCCGAGCAAGCATCCCCTTGTTGGGCGTGCACCTTTTATTTCGCTCCCCTGTTTATCTGCAGGAGCATCCTGTTGCAGGCTGTTCTCCTTTGTCTTGATTCGCTGTGTCTGGATATTGCAATTTCAATACCGAATCACTCCGGAGGTTCTTCCATGGCGTTTACCCTTGAATCAGCCCAGGCGATATTTGCCGAGACCGACAAGCCCAGCTCCATTCCGGGCATCCTGAGCGATTTCAACCGGCTTAGCCTTGAAGATCGGCTCGCGTTGCTCTGGTACGCTTACACCGAGACTGGCCGCACGATCACCCGTGCCGCTCTGGGTGCGGCGAGCATGGCCCTAGTCGAAGGCATGCTCAACCAGATCAAGCAAATGCCCCCCGCCGAGCAGACGCGGGTGATGTTCGACCTCGCCCGCCGGGCCGACACGCCCATCAGCCGCTCCTACGGCTACTTCAGCGTCAACACCAAACTGGGATTCTGGTACCAGCTGGCCGAGTGGATGGCCCAGGGGACTGTCGCCCCTATCCCGACCAATTACCAGATGTCCACCGACGCGCAGCTGTTGTTTGAAAGCATCAAAAACCTGGATGGTGGCCAGCAGATCCAGGTGTTGCGCGACATTGTGCTCAACATGGGCTTTGACCCGTCGGTTGTTCCCGATGAGGCTCCGGAGAGCGAGGATTTCCAGTTCGAGCGCACCGAGCCCGTCTCCACCGAGCGCATCAAAGTCAAAGGGGTGGACGACCCGACGCCCCTGCGGTACTTCGAGGCGATGAACCGCGACGACTTCGAGGCGGCTGTCAACCTGTTCGAGCCCGAGGGCGCCCTGCAGCCGCCCTTTCAAAAACCGATCGTCGGCCGCGAGGCGATCACCGCCTACATGCGCGAGGAGGCCCAGGGGCTCACGATGATGCCGATCGAAGGCATCACCGAAGTGCTGCCGGACGGCTCCAAAAAGCTCAAGGTGACCGGCAAAGTCCAGACCCCCTGGTTTGGCGTCAACGTGGCGATGAATATCGCCTGGCGCTTCGCCCTCAACCCGAAGGGCGAGATCTTCTTCGTGGCTATCGACATGCTCGCTTCGCCCGAGGAACTGGTCAATCTGCGCCCTCCCAGCTACCGGTAGGATTCAGGTGTCAGGTGTCAGCCTGTGCGCTCTGACACCTGACACTTTTCAAACCACCGACTCGCGGTCGAAGATGCGCGTGGCAAGCCAGACAAGCCCCCCGCCCACCACCAAAGTCACCAGCGAACAGGCGGCGGCGAACCCCCAGTTCACCGCCTCACCTTTGATAATCTGGCTCATCAGCAGCAACTGGCTGTAGATAGGCACAAACGCCGCCCATCCTTCCGCTTTGAGCGGCAGCAGGGCCACCAGCAAACTCGGAAAGGTGGGCACCAGGATGAGCGGCGTCAGATAATTCTGGGCCTCTTTGAAGCTGCGGGCGTAGGAGGCGAGGAGCGTGAGGACCGCTCCAGCCAACAGCACTACCGGCAGACAGAACAGAAATAAGCCCGCAAACATCGACAGGTTGAAGCTGTAGCGCAATCCGAACTGTTCGAGAGGGACAACCGCGAGCACCACCGCCAGTCCCACGATCGTCTCGGCCACCACCACCAGCGCAAACAGCAGGGTGGCCGCCAGTTTGCCCAGGATCAACTCCCAGCGGGCGACGGGGTTGATCACCAGGGGTTCGAGTGAACCGCGCTCGCGCTCGCCGGTCGTGGTGTCGATGGCGACGTAGAAGCCGCCGATAAAGGCCGCGAACATCAGATAAAAGGGCATCAGCCCGAGAATAAAAGCCGCCCGCCCCTCGGAGGAGGCGACATCGACGCTCTCGACCACCACCGCCTGCTGGATGTCCGGGTTGATCCCCCGGGCCAAAAGCCGCAGCGAAGCGACCTGGCGGCTGTAGGCGGCAAGGAGCGTGCGCACCCGCGCCAGGGCACCGCGGGTCTGCTGGCGACCCGTGTCGACGATCAGGCGCACCTCGGCGGGTCGGCCGGCGCGCCACTCGCGGCCAAATTCCGGTGGGATCACCAGGGCAAAATCGTACCGACCGCTTCGCACCTGCGCTTCGTCCACGGCGGCGAGGGGGAGCACCGCGAGCCCGGGCTGGCCTTCCAGAAACGCCATCAGCCGCGGTGCGTTTTGGGTGCCGGCCACCGGCAGGATCACGGGCTTTTCGGCCTCCTGGGAAATCACCTGTCCAGCCAGGATCACGGTTGCCGCCAGGATCAGCGGGCCGGTTAGCGGCGTGAGGAGTGCCGTCAGCAGCGTGCGCCGGTCGCGCAGGTTGTCGATCACCTCTTTGAAAAACACAACACCGATGCGCTCGAGCCCCGCTTGCCAGCCATCAAAAGATTTCATAGAAGCAAGCCTTCTTCGCTGCCGATCACAGCCACAAAGGCGTCCTCGAGGCTCGCTTTGCCGGTGGCGGC
The DNA here is from genome assembly GCA_019359725.1 of Aphanocapsa lilacina HA4352-LM1. Lineage (GTDB taxonomy): Bacteria > Cyanobacteriota > Cyanobacteriia > Gloeobacterales > Gloeobacteraceae > Gloeobacter > Gloeobacter lilacinus. The sequence goes on from JAHHGR010000020.1 coordinate 27,119, forward strand.
GCGCAGTTGCTCCGCGGTGCCTTCTGCGGCAACCGCTCCGTCGGCGATAATCACGATCCGGTCGCACAGGGCGGCGATTTCCTGCATGATGTGGCTTGAAAACAGCACGCAGCAACCCTCGTCGCGCAACCGGCGCAGGACCTGGCGCAGGGCGCGGGTACTCATCACGTCGAGGCCGTTGGTGGGCTCGTCGAGCAGCAGGTTGCCGGGGGCATGGACCAGGGCGCGGGCAATGGCGACTTTGAGGCGCTGGCCCTGGTCTGTGACTTTGAGTTGTCCGAGCACCAGGCGATGCTCGCTGGCCCAAGCACTGACCATCTGCAAAGCTGAGGTGCGTGTCGGGCGGCCGTAGGAGCCTTTGAGGGTTTTGCCGTCGATGGCGATCACCTGGGCACCGAGGGAGGTGACCAGAGCCTGCACCCAATCGCGGAAGCTTTGCTCGAAAGCCACCGGGTCGATGCGCTCGAAGACGCGACGAAAAGTATCGGCGCAGGGAATACCGCCCGGCAGTTCCAGGAACTGCTCCAGCCAGGGAAGCTTGCGGTCGCCGTAATTTTCGATGTCTTCCCAACCCTTGGCCCCGGCGGTGACGGCGAGAATGGCAATCATCAGGACGTCCGTGAGGTGATGGGCGCGGGTGCGTTCGACGCGTGGGTCAGGGATGTTGCAGAAAAAGCCCTGCAAGTGTCTGCTCAGAGCAGCAGCGGAGGCGGTGGGCCTGGGAAGAGTTTTGCGGCGCAGGGGGCGGCGGGGTTGGAAGCCTTTGTCGTTCACGGGGATGGGTCTCAGCATAGTAGAGTTCACATCTACACCACCCCAGCACATTTCTCACCAAAATTTAGATGCGCTTTACCCTGCTACTTTATCTGGCGATGGCGCTACTTACGATGGCCCCAGCCTGTGGGCCGCTATTTACGGAGTCGAGCATCAGCCCACGGCGACCGGCGGCTATGTCGCGCCCTGGCAGCCTGTGAAGCCTTCCGATAGGGCGCAGCAGCGCTTTCCTCCCTTGGGGAGAGCCTGCCGCGCAGGGCTATCGCGACGATGGAAAGCATTGTCCCCAGGCCATACAGGAGGAAGTTATGGAGACACCCCGCGAGCCGTTGACTTCGTTGCCCCCCGATCTGGTGGAACGGGGCACGCTGGCCGGTTTGTTCGTGGACCGGCGCAGCGCTGAAGCCGCCATCGTCGATCTCGACGCGAACGGTTTCAACCTCGACACGCTTGGGGTAGCGCTCGCCGAGCGGCAGGAACAGCGCGAACTGATCAACGCGACCGGTACGCAGACGATCGAAGAAGCCGCCGAGGGCGGCAGCGGCGTCCTCGGCACCATCGTCAATCTGGTGAGTCCCCGCGAGCCCGCCCTCGCAGACAAGTTGGTGGAACTGCTCACAGGTATGGGCATTCCTGAGGCGGAGGCACAACATTTCGAGCAGGGAGTTGCCCGAGGTTCCACCCTGGTCACAGTGCAGGCGCTCGGGGTTCGCGTCACCGACGCACTGGCCATCTTGAACCGTCACGGTGCGGATGTGGGTTTTGCGGTAAGCTCGGAGGCGCTCTTGCCCTCCAGCAGCAACCCGCCCGACAGCACCGGGCTTGACCTGGCAGGCGGCTGAAACCTGGCCGCTCAGGGATCTTTCACACAGATGGCGTTGGCGGTGCAGACGTTTCGGGCGACGACGGTGGTCGTAAAGTCGAGGGCGTCGCCCGCATTCTCGCGCAAGTACGTCTGGGCCGTCGAATCGGTGGCAGCCAGATAGCGATCGGCCTGGCTACCTGCGAGGCTGCCCCGTAGGCTGATTTGCACTGTCTGGGCGCTCAGGTACCTTACCTCGATGCCCTTGTCGGCATCGAGAAAATCGGCGAGGGCGAAACTTGCCCCATCGGCCGGCGGCAGGTTGCGCAGGAACACGCCGTCCACCGGCGGAGCAGCGGTAGCATCGAAGGTGGCAAGGTCAAGGAAGCGGATGGAATTTTCTGCCTGGGCAAATTCGTCGTAGCGGATCGGTACAGGTTCCGATTCCCAGCGCTCGAGGATGCGCGGGCCATTCCAGGCGGAACCGGGCGGCGGGTCGGTGACGTAGTAGACGATCAGGTTGTAGGCCGGAATCGAATTGGCGGAGCCCCAGGCGGTGAGAGCACCGCCATCGAGGTTGAAAGCGAGCGGTGTTCCCCGGCCCGCGGCAGAGGCGCGCTCCCCGAGGCGGCCCGTGCCTGCCACTGTGGGCACCCAGAAGGCCAGCAAGATCCGAAAGCCGGGTGAGTCGGCCTGCACCAACCGGCTTTTGTCAAAATTCGCAGAAGCGAGCGTCGTCTCCTCGGTGGCAAGCGTCGGGCTGACCGGCTCAAGGCGCAAACGATCAGTGGCACTGCTCTCGGGGTCGGTGTTGTAGATATAGCGGGCCTGGCGCAATTCGTCGGTCATCAACCCGAGGGCGCTGTGCAGATCCATTTGCACGTCGCTCACGGCATTTTCGACCAGGGCATTTTTGCCGAAGTTAGTGAAAGTATAGGTCACAGCCCCCACCAGCAACAGACCAATCACCGCCGCAATCAACAGTTCGAGCAAGGTCAGGCCGCGGCGGTTGCGCATCAGAGCGTTCCCACCGAGACGACGCTGATCTTGCCCAGATAAGTATTCATGATCACCCCCCGGCTCGCGCCGTTGGGGTTGCTCGCGCGGCTGCGCAGGTAGCCGGGCAGATCTGTGGCTGCTTCGAGGCCAGTATCGAGCTTATCGCCGTCCTGAAGTACAACGGTGCCGATCTGGGAGGGGCTCACCGTGCCGCGCTCGTCGAAGGTCCAGCGGTAGGGCGGTCCCGGAACGCTGGTGCGGTAGATCCAGATGCGCTGGGGCAAAGGCCGCCAATCGGGTACAGCCGGACGCTCAGCGCCCCGGTAAAGCGCGTAGTGATCCGGCAGATCGTCAGGATCGGCGTTGCGGTCCGGGTCGTGCAGGGTGAATTCGAACGTGTAGGTCTCCGACGATTCGAGGGCGCGGGTGCGGGCCTTGCGGGCGGCCAGGGCCAATTCCTGCACGCCGCTGTCGAAGCGGCGCGACTGCAACAGGCCGTAGGCCGACACCGCTCCGAAACTCGCGAGCAAACCGACCAGGGCCATGACGATCACCAGTTCGAGCAGCGTAAAGCCGAGGGCTAGGCGTCTCACTGGTAGCTCCTGGCGATATCGGCGCTCAGAACAGCCAGCGGGGCGAGGGGGCTAAATACCGGCGGGGCCTCCGGGTCGTTGGCGGCAGAGCGGGTGTCGGCCACCTCCTCGCTGCGCGCGGTGATCAAAGGCTGCACCGCCCGGGTGAGCCGGGTCGGGTTGCCGTCGCCGTCCACCGGCAAATCGCCGTCCTTGCCCGCCAGATAGAGGCGCACCACCACCCGCACCACCTCCTGCCGGTACCACTGGGGATCGTCCAGGGCGACGGCGGGGGTGGCGGAGCCGGGAGCGTAGCCCCAGAAGACCTGCAACCGATAGGTTCTCGGGCCGCGCACCCCCGCCATGGTGAAGCCCGCCGAGCGCGGCGAGTCGGGCGGCTCGCGGTTGATGTCGTACAGATAGAGATCGTCCGCCCCTTCGCCGCTCGGGTCCGGACTGGTCACTTCGTAACCGTCGGAGTCGAAGGGGTAGTTCTGGGAGGCCGTGAGCGGCAGCGGTCCTGGGGGAACTGGTTCGGGGTACTTGCAGCCTTCGTACTCGACTTCGCTCAGTACACAGGGCCGCGGTAGCGGCACGAGCCGGTCGCGCATGGCGGTGGGCACCAGGCCGCCCACATTCTGACGGGAGCCCAGCCCACGGTTTTCGAGGGCCGACCAGGAGCGGCGAATTTCTTCGATTTCGAGTTGGGCGAGATTGGTGGCTTCTGCGATCAGTTCCTGTTGCCTGCGCAGCAGGGCGGCAGCTGAGAGCATCGGGGCGAGCGCCGCCAGAAACAGCGCCAGCAGCACCGTCGCCACCAGCACTTCCACGAGCGTAAAACCCTGCTGCCCGTGCGGGCGTCTAATTGCACTGCGCATTGCGGCAAACCTTACTGGTGAGGGCACCGCCGCTGCTGCTGCCAAACCGGATAGGTTCAGCGGTGTTGAGGCGGGAAACGTGGCGCAAGGCGGCTCCTCCATTGCGCAACCGGTAGTCGTAATTCAACGCTCCATATTTATAACTTGTTCCCGAAAAGGGATTGATCTGGTTGGACTTGGCCTCCAGCCGCGCCTTCAAAGCCGCATCGCTCGTCAGTTCACCCAGCCACCCCGTCCCCGGGGCGCTAATCGCCACCTGCGGCGCCACTGCCCCACCGTTGAGGGTGAAGTTGGTGCCGTTGATGTGTCCGACGATGCGCCTGGCGCTATACAGCAAAGCATCGACGCGCTGGATCTGGGTGGGACGGACCACAGCGTAAGGATCCGGGGCGTTCGGATCGCGGTGCACCAGGTCCAATATCCAGCTTTTGCGGTCGTATCCGCCTGCAGTGACCAGAGAAGCGACAGCATCGGCGCTCCAGCCGCTCCGGCCGCTTTGCAACTGGGCAATGACCGCTGCAGCGCGGTCTTGCGCTGCTTCCAGAGAGGCCGAGTCATCCGCGAGAGCCAGATTCTCGGCAAAAAAACGCCGGGCACTTTCGACTTTGGCAGGATCGGCGCTGGTGGCAAGGGCCAACAACGTCTCAGGAGGGCCGCTCTTGCCGTCCGATGGAATGCGGTAGTGCGAGACGGCCACCCGCCAACTGCTTAGCGATCCTTCCCCGCCCGGGATACTCTCCCCCAACAACGCACGGTAAGCATCGTCGGACAGCCAACTGCGCAGGGCTTTGCGGGTGCCGTCCCAGACCACCGGTCGGACGAGGGCGTCGTAGGCTTCGAGTGTCGTGACCTCACCGGCGGGGATCACCTGGCCGGCCAGGGTGCGCCACTGGCCGGCCCCTGCCGCTACCAACTCCTCAAGCCGCCCGTTCACCACCCGCAAAGCGGCCGTCTGACCTGGGGCGAAGCCGAAGCGCGAGCGGATATGGTGCTCACCGGTCCGATCGCGGTAGAGTCTGGGCGCATCGTCTGCTTCGCGCTCGGTGTAATCGCCCAGGATGATGCTGCCGCCCGCCGCCAAACGCAAACTGTCTTTGGTGGCGGCAATATCGCTCCGGGCTGCTGCATCCGGGTCGGTGGCGGCGGTGTAGTTGCCGAAATTCCCTGGTGGGTTGCCGTAGACCAAGTCGCCTGCCACATAGATGTTGCGGGCGCTGTAGATCTGGCCCTGGCCCCGGAGGCAGCCGCGCAGGACCACATCGCCTTCGACGAGTACATCCCCCTGCACAAGGAGCGGATTTTTGGCGCTGCGGCAGTAGCCGTTCGCCTCGGAGGGCACCTCCCCAAGCAGCACGGCCTGGCCCGCCACCACCGGTCCAAGGCGCGCGACCGGCCGGGCGGAATAAGTGCTTCCAAAGGTAATCACCTGCACATTGCCGCTCACCGAGCCCGCGGCGGTGCGCGCAAGCGCTTCGAGATCGAAGGGTGGAAAATCGTCCAGCCGTCCGTTGCCATCGACATCCGCGCCGCGCAACAAGTAGAACAGCGGTCCAAAGTACCGGGTCGTCACCCCGGCAGTCCCACCCGGCCGGTCGGACTCCAGGACAACACCGTTAAGGCGCGTCGCCCGTCCTGATCCGTAATCGAGGTCGCTTTTGTCGTTGGTGGCAAGCTGGTTGGTGTAGACCATCCCGCGGATGCGCGAAGCAAGGGCATTGTCCGCGGTGTTTCTGCCGCTGTCCTCGAGGATGCCTTCGCGGTTGCCGTCGCCCCAGGCGGAGGATGGTCCGGCGGCAGTAGCTCCGGTGCTCTCGTCGAAACCCGTATCGGCCAGGGCAGATTTGTCGGCGGCTTTGTGCTCAAAACCCGGACGCAGATGGGCCAGGGCTCCGACGTTGCCGTGGATCTGCAAGTGACAGAACTGGCAGTTGGGTTCGCGAGTGAGCAGCGCAAATTCGAAACTCTCGGGTGCTATGCCCTGCAGCGTGCGCGAGACGGTCTGGCTGGTGCCGCGCAGGTAGGCGGTAGCCAGGATCTCCAGATCCTTCGCGGTGCCGTCCGCCGCCGGCAGCATAAAGATGCGGGCGATCACCTCGGCCGGCGGCTGGCTTGCGGGGCGGATGGCTCCCGGCTCGGCAAACAGCGCCCCCGGATCCGCCGCCACCTGGGCGTTGCTCACCATTAAGCAGCAAGCCAACCCGGGATTGTCGCGGTTGGCGGCGTAGCGCGAAAGGGGATCGCCTGGGGGCAGCAGCAACCGACGAAGCCATTCGGCGCGCGGCAAACCGGCACGCCGGTAATCTTCGAGCAGTTTGCTGCGCACCAGTTCGCTTGCACCTTCGGCCAGGTGGCGCGCTTCGAGGGCACTGCGGCGGCCGGTGGTGCCGCCGGCGAGCTGGGCTCCCAACAGCAAAGCGGCACTGGCGATTGTGCCGACAATCAGACCAAGGGCCAGAACTATCACCAGGGTCACGCCGCGCCGCGAACGCAAATGCATGGGGTCTTCCTGGGCTGCGCCCCCATTCAAGTGGCAAGACCCCCGCCATGGCGAGCGTGCAGCCCTTGCCGCACACCGCCCGACATCAAGGCGGCAGGTACTTCTGAACGACCTGCCAGCCGGTGGCGAGCACCGCAGCGAATCCCACGAGCAACAGGCTACCTGCCCCCAGATGCAAAAGCTTTGCCCAACGGCGGCCCTGAAGCATCTGCAGGGCGGTCCAGGCGCAAGTTGACACCAGGGCAACCACGAAAAGCCCAGAACCCAGATGGGGAGAATGGCCGAGCGATCCGAAGCGGCCCAGGGTACCCACCACACCAATGCCGAGCAGCAGTAAAGTCAGGCTCACCAGGACCACCCCCGCCCCCAGGTGCAATCGGCGCACCGCCCGTCCGCCGCGCCCTCCAGGGCGCCGGGTCAATACCCACAGGCCACTCGCTGCCAGCACGGCGTACACCGCAAGCGACAGGCCCATCGACCAGGCCGCAATTTTCCAGAGCCAGAGAAACGAGGGCAGGTGCATCGATCAAGGGCTCGCACTACGGCGCTATCGTAGCAGCCGCCCGCCGTCTAGAACTCCTGGCGATCCCCGGGTCCCTGTTCGGTGCGGGTGTAGGCCACCGCCGCGTAGGCGGAATCTTCGGGAAGCTGCGACCAGGCCGCCGGGGCCAGCGACACATCCGCCACCAGCAAACGGCTACCCTCAGCGAGACTGCTGCGCAGCGCCGAGACGATCTGCTCGGGGGCGGCCTGCGACTGTACCTGCCAGACGTTGGCCAGCAGCGGCCGCACCTCGAAACCGGCGGCACTGGAGACGCTCGCGGCATCGAGGGGTTTGTCGAAGGCGACGGTCAACAGCCGGTCGCTGACGTCCTGCTCGACCGCCTCGGTAAAGCGACCGATAAAATCAGCCACTTCCGCCTCCAGCCCCGACCAGGCGACGATCGACTTGGAGACATCGACCATATAGAACTGCTCGTCCTCCCCAAGGCGCTCCTTGAGTCGGCGCTGCAAATTAAAGGGCAGATCGGAACTATTGAGCAACCAGACGTTCTCCATCGCGCGCGCCTGGGGCTTAAGCTCGTCGATGAAGCCCACCAGATCCGGATAAGCGCTGAGCGGCTGTTTGAGTTCGTAGGCAAATAAATACAGCATGATCCCTCCGGCATTCTGCGCGATACTCCATCGGAATCATCGTAAGCAGTTGCCTGCCCTCGCTCATCCTCACAAAGGCAGACCCCCCATTGGCCCTTCCCGACTTGCGCTTCTCCACAAAGGTAGACACACACCGATTCATCCAGCTGCTACAATGCCGCTGCGCTCAAGCGCAATGACTTGTTCGGCCTCGGCCCTGGGGGTACTTTCTTCAGTCGGGCATCATGCCTAGGTATCGCCCGATAGAGACCTGAAGTTCATGGAGTTGATTCTCATTGGCCTGGCCCTCGTCATTCTCGCCCTCGCCGACCGGCCCCGCACCCACAGCCGTCGCCCCAACAACGCCGATGGAAACGCCCGCAGTTGAAACCTATTTGCTCACCAATCGGCTTTTGACCGAGCCGCAACTGGTGCGCGCCCGCGAACTGGTGCAACTGTGGCAGGGCAGCCTCCCCATCGTGCTCTGGAAATTGGGCCTCATCGACCTCAACACTTTTGCCATCCTACTCGAACTCTAGCGGCAGCTGCGTCGGGCAATACCAGCCGGCCCCGGTGCGTCAGGCGCACCGGGGCCGCTCATTTGAGGCTCACGGCGACTCTTGTCGGGCACTGCGGCGATTGAGCCACCACAGACCGACTGCCCCCAGCACGATTCCGGCGAGGCTGACCAACTGGGCGGTGCGCAGTGGACCCACCATCAGCGAGTCGAGGCGCAACCCTTCGATCCAAAAGCGTCCGGCACTGTAGGCCAGGGCGTACAGACAGGCGATGCTGCCAGGGCGCAGATTTTTAAAGCGAAAGAACACAAACAGCAGCAGGGCCAGTACCCCCAGGTTCCAGAGCGATTCGTACAGAAACGTCGGGTGGTAATAGGCAAAGGCGGCCATCCCGGGCGGGCGGTTGGTCTCGGGAATCAACAATTTCCAGGGCAGATTGGTGGGGGCACCGTAGGCTTCGGAATTGAAAAAATTTCCCCAGCGGCCAATGACCTGGCCGAGGATGAGCCCCGGGGCGGCCAGATCCATCATCGTCAGAAGCGAATAGCCGTTGCGGCGGCAAAAGAGCCAACCGGCGAGCAGCCCCCCCAAGATGGCGCCGTGGATGGCGATGCCCCCTTCCCAGATGGCAAACACCTTCCACCAGGGTTCCCCGGCGAAGCGCTGCCACTCGAAGAGTACATAGTACAGCCGCGCCATCGGAATCGCCCCCACCACCAGCCAGACGACCAGATCCGAGAGCACCTCCGGGGCGACTTTGCGCTCGGGGGCCAGTCTCTGCGACAGCAGCGTACCGGCGATGATGCCTGCGAGAATGAGCAGGCTGTACCAGCGGACCGCAAAGCCGCCAATCTGAACGATGAGCGGTCCCGGGGAGGTGAAGCCGGTTTCCATGGGCACCGTCAGGTGGGAATCAGTTCACCGGGGCGCAGACGCGACCAGCGGCCGGGATCGCTCACGAAGCTTTCACAGCCGACTACGTCCCACTCCATGCCCTGGCCGTAATCGTAGATGTTGACGTTGATGACCGGATGAATCGGCTCGAAGGAAGGTTCCTCCGTCAGGTGCGGCTGCTGGTGGATTGTCTCGACCTGATGATAGGTCTGGCAACGATCCACGAGCGCGCAATTGATGCAGATGCACATAGGCGGATCCTGTGGAGAGCACGGGAGGGCGACAAGCCTCCCATCGCCTCAAGGCTAGCATCCCAAGCTGCAGGCGACCGATCCGGATCAACCTTCCGAGAGGTTGGGATCTTGCCGCTCGCGCTTGGGAGAGGGGATCAAAAAGCCCACCAGTCCCCCCGCCAGAAATCCGCCAAAATTCTGGGCAATTAGCGACCAATCGGAGCTGCGGGTGAGCACCGGGCCGAGGCCGAAGGCCACGAACAAAATGAACCACATCGGTGAGGAGACCAGAAAGCCCTTCCAGCTGAAGTAACCGCCCTTGTCGCGGCCGTGGCTGGCAAAACCGGCCACCAGACCGCCGCCAATCGAAAGCACAAAGGTGAACAGCCAGTGCTCGCGCGGAATGCCCGGTACCGAGGCGCGCCCACCCTGGCGGATCGACACGTCGATGGCGTTGACCGTCTCCATCAGCGCTTTGCTGCGGCCGTTCTCCTGGACGTAGAACAGATTGCCGTAGCGGCCCTGCAGTTCCTGCCAGAAAACCCGCGGCAGCTTCTCGCGCACCGCCATGCCGATGTTGAAATCGAGGGGGTTGTTCTCCAGGACATTGAGCACCACCAGGATCGATCGTTCGTCGAGTCCCCAGTAATCGCGCACCGCCCTGCCGGGCGACTCGATTTTTTGGGTCAAAACCCGCACCTTGAAACCGGAATTTTTCTCCAGTGCCGTCAGCTGCCGCCCCAGCAGTTGGCGCTGCTGCGGCGTCAATTGCTCGGCGATATCCAACACCGGCACCGGCGGCTGCGGGAGGTTCACCTCGGCCCGCACTGCCGGACACGCGATTACCAGCCCCAATAATCCACCGAGAAGCCAACCTATCCTGCCCATAGAACAACCCGCGTCCTTTCTTTTAAGTGTAATGGTGCTGGTGAGGATCGGCTCATCTGCTCATTTACAAAGGTTGCAGTGGGGGGAGCAGAAATTTGCGGACGACCCACTCTTTTTCGATAGCCGAACGGCTATGATTGTGGGCGATAAGGACGGCAGATGAGCGAAGTTCTCTAGAGTTGTTGGCAGTAGCCTATGGATCTGCAGGAAGCGCTAGAGAAGATATGGGAGAGCCAGCGCTACCAGACCAAGTCTCCCCTCGAAGCGCTCAAGTACCTTCAGCAGGAGGTGCTGGAGGCGCAACTCGCCTGGCTGCGCAGTAACCCAGACAAAGCCCGTCAAAAGATTTGTGAGGCCCTACCCCGCCTTCTAGTAACGATGCGGCTGTTGGGGCTCGATCCGCAGGGAGTGCTCGAGCAGAAGGCGGCCGGGGCTACCCAACGCCAGCGGATCATGTACATCATCGGCAACCGCGTCGAGGTGCGCGTCGGCGACGAGTTGCGCGGCAGTTGGACGATCTGGTCGGAGGAGGATCTGCGCGAGGTCCACAACCTGGCGCGGGAATTTGAATGTATCCTAGTGCACACCCCCCCCGAAGATGCCAACAGTTACCAGGTGGGTTTTTTCAACAGCGGCGGCAATGGGAGCAGCTATCCGTCTTCAAAAGCTTCTGGCTGAGCACGGTATCGCCTCCCGCCGTAGAGCGGAGGCGTTGATCGTCTCAGGTCAGGTGTGCGTCAACGGCACGGTCGTCGATCGGTTGGGCACTCGGGTCGATCCCCAAATTGATCTTATCGAAGTGTCCGGCAAGCCGTTGCACTGCGCGCCGCCGCTGCTCTATATCCTTTTGCACAAGCCGGTCGGTTGGCTTTCGACCTGTTTTGATCCGCGCGGGCGGCGCACGGTCCTCGATTTGGTACCGGCTGAATGGCGGACGGGCCAGGGTCTGCACCCGGTGGGCCGTCTCGATTGCGACAGTTCGGGGGCGTTGATTGTCAGCAACGATGGGGAGTTCACCTTCCGGCTGACCCATCCGCGCCACCAGTTGCCCAAAACCTATCGAGTCTGGGTGCGTGGCCGGCCGGCGGCGGCAGCACTCGGGCGCTGGCGCTCGGGCGTCGTGCTTGAGGGCCAAAGGACGTTGCCGGCGGCGGTCACGGTTGTGGGGCGGGCTGCTGAGGCGACGGAGCTGGAGATTGTCCTAGTTGAAGGCCGCAACCGCCAGATCCGCAAGGTGGCCGAGCTTCTGGGGCATCCGGTCGAGCGGCTGCACCGCACGGCTATCGGCCCTGTTGCCCTGGCGGGACTGCCCCTGGGCGCCCACCGTCTACTATCCGCTTCTCAAATCGAACGACTACTGCAAGCCACTGGAACCTTCGACTTATGACAACCGAGAGTTTTCAACCCGACTCGCTCAAATCGGTGGGCTCATTGCTTGCGAAAGGCCGCCAGCAACGCGGCTGGTCGGTTGACGACGTCTCGGAGCGTACGCGCATCCCGAGGCGCTACTTGCTGGCTATCGAAAGCGGCCAGACTGACCATCTGCCGGAGCCGGTGTACGTGCGCGCCTTTATCCGCAAGTACTCCGACCTCGTTGAACTAAATGGCACAGAACTGCTTAGAGAACTGCAACCCGCCGCCGCGATCGCTGAAGCGGTGGCGGCCGGTACCCCCATCGAGCGGGCCAGTGCCTCGCTCGACAAGCCGACTTTGCGGCCCTTTCACGCCTGGTTGCTCTATGGAGCCCTGGTAATCGTGGCCCTCGGAGGATTTTCGTACCTGCAGCGCTCGCAAGAACCCGAGGTAATCTCGGTGGTCAAACCCACCCAGCCCGCACCGGCCAAACCTGCGCAGGGCAAAGCCCAGAAGCCGCCCGCCAAACCGGCAAACCAGGGGGCGGGTGCTTTCGGCCCGTCCGCCCTCGCTTCTAAGGGATTGCAGATGCAACTTGCGATGACCCAGGCCTCCTGGGTACGGGTGATTGCCGACGGCCGCAAGGCCTTCGAAGGCGAATTGCCCGTGGGGGCAAAGCGCGACTGGCGGGCCGAAAAGCAATTTACCGTACGGGCCGGCAACGCCGGGGGGGTGCTCATCACCCTCAACGACCGCTCCCTTGGACAGCTGGGCAAATCCGGGGAAGTCGTCGAGCGTGTCTTTCGTCCAGAACCCTGAACAGACCGCAAATCTTCTCTGTGTTAGGATCCCCATCGAGTCATCCGTGTGAGGGTGTTGCGTGGGCCTTTTCAGTCGGTTTTCCCGAGACATGGGAATCGACCTGGGTACAGCCAATACGCTGATCTACGTCGCCGGTCGGGGCACGGTGCTCTTCGAGCCGAGTGTGGTCGCCCTCGATGAGCGCACCGGCAAAGCCCTGGCCTTCGGCGAAGCCGCCCGGCAGATGCTCGGGCGCACCCCCGGCAGCGTTGTCACGATCCGGCCTTTGCGCGATGGGGTGATAGCTAACTTCGACGTCACCGAGATGATGCTCAAGCACTTTATCCAGTGCGTGCACAATGGGCAGTACCTCGTCTCCCCGCTGATTGTGATCGGGATTCCAAGCGGGGTGACCAGCATCGAGCGGCGGGCGGTGATGGAGGCGGCAATTCGGGCGGGGGCGCGGGAGGTGCGCCTGGTGGACGAGCCGGTGGCGGCGGCCATCGGCGCCGGTCTGCCGGTGAGTGAACCGACCGGCACGATGATTGTCGATATCGGTGGCGGTACGACCGAGGTGGCGGTCCTCGCCCTCAAAGGCACGGTGCTCTCCGAGTCGGTGCGCGTCGCGGGCGACGAACTCACCGAATCGATCGGCACCTATCTCAAGAAAGTGCACAACCTGGTGATTGGCGAGCGCACCGCCGAGGGGATCAAGATGCAGTTGGGCACGGCCTATCCCCAGCGCGATGAGGCGGTCGGCAAAATGGAGGTGCGTGGCCTGCATCTGCTGTCGGGGTTACCGCGGACCGTGGTGGTCCGGGCGGCGGAGATTCGCGAAAGTATGCACGAACCGCTCTCGGCAATTGTGGAGGCGGTCAAGCGCACCCTGGAGCGCACGCCGCCGGAATTGGCCGCCGACATTGCCGATCGCGGCATCGTACTGGCGGGGGGCGGAGCCCTACTGCGCGGTCTGGACGATTTGATTTCCGATGAAACGGGGGTAGCGGTGCATGTTGCCGAAGAGCCGCTCGGTTGTGTGGCCCTTGGCATCGGCCGGGTACTCGAAGACTTCCAGCGTTTGGAGCGGGTGCTGAGCGGCAGCATCAAGCGGCTGAGCGATCGATAAAGGGGTGGAGCGGTGGTTGAGCGGCTCAGGCGGTGGTGGATACGGTTCGGGCTGGCCGCGGTGGCGGCGTTGCTGGCTTTGGGGTTAGGCTGGTGGATGCGCCAGTCGGGCGGCGCGCTCATCGCGGATCTATTTGGCCTGGCCGCTGCGCCTTTTGTCTACGCCGGTCCGACCCCCACTCAAAAGCGGGACGATCGCGCAAGCCAGATGCAGGGACGCCTGGAGGCGCTCTACTACGAAAACCGGGAACTGCGCAGCCTGCTTGAACTGGAGGAGAAGCTAGACCTCAAGACGATCACTGCCCAGGTGATCGGCCGCAGTGCCGACCACTGGTGGCAGGGCATGGTCGTCAACCGCGGCGGCGAGGACGGCGTGAAGGTGGGTTCCTCCGTGCTCAGCGACGGCGGCGCGGTAGTCGGCCAGGTCAGCGAGGTCTCGGCGCGCACCAGCCGCGTGCTGCTGCTGTCGGATCCCGGATCGCAAGTCGGGGTGATGGCGGTGCGCCCGCGGTTGATGGGTATTCTGCAGGGGCGGCGGCGCGAGCAGGCGACGGTCGAATTTTTTGAGCAGCAACCGCTCAAACCCGGCGAACTGATCGTCACCAGCGGCCTCAGTTCGCGCTTTCCCGCCGGTCTGCCGGTAGGCCGGGTGGTGGGCTTCGACAAGAACCAGGCCGTACCCCGCGTCAAGATCACATTTCTTGCCCCGATTGGTCGCCTCGAATGGGTCAAGATCTACCCCGGCGAGCCCGCCGTCAAGATCGAACCGCCCCCTCCACCTCCTCCACCCCCGGTTGCTGAGCCGGTTTCCCCCCAACCCGCGGCCAGTGCGCCCACCGGGGCAACGACCGTAAAACCGGCACCCCCCACCCCCAGCGCCCCCGCCGAAGTGACGATCGCCAAGCCCAAAGCGGCCGTGCCGCCCGCAAGCACACCGCTCGTTCCCAAACTTAAGCCCTCGCCCGCACCCGAACCGGAGGGACAAACCCCGCCAACCTTCCCGCTCAAACCGGCGGCCAGCCCGCGCCTTTTGACCCCCGAAACGGACACCGCACCGGGCGGTACCCCGAAGCCGGCTGTTCCCCGTCCCTCCGAAGCGCCCGCCCCTTCGACCACTCCCGAGTCGATTCCTGCCGAGGCGCCCGCTCCGCCTCCCGCCTCCAGCACCCCCGCAGGCGAAGGCGCCGTCAGTCCCGAAAATCGCAATGGAGCCCCCACCGATGCAACCCTCTCTGCTCCGCCAATGCATTAACGCGATCGGCACCCTGGTCTCGGCCGTCTGCGCGCTGCTGGCGCTATTTGCGCCGGTGCCGGGGTGGGCGATCGCGGGCATCGGCGTCGATTGGCCACTTATCTGGTTAATCTGTTTCAGTATCCGCCGGGCACCCCTGCCGGCGGGGATCGCAGGGCTGGCCATGGGCTGGGCGCAAGACGGCCTGACCATCGCCCGTCCCACCCACGCCCTGGGCCTCGCCCTTGCTGCGGTGCTCACCGCCCGCCTCGAAAAGCAGCGCTTCATCCAGGAGGACTTTATCTCGGTGGCCCTGATTACCTTCGCGATGGCCGTGCTCTCCGAGACCTGCATCGCGGTGCAGTATTCGCTGATGGGCGTGCTGCCCCTGGCTGAAATCTGGTCGCACCACCAGTCGGTGGCCCTCGGTTCGGCATTGATCAGCAGCCTGTGGGCGCCGATCGTCTACATGCCTCTACGCTGGTGGTGGCGCGAGCCGGTTCCTTTAAAATAAGTCCTATGAATGACAAGCTGATTGTCCGCGACTATTTCAACAACACCGGTTTTGAGCGCTGGCGGCGCATCTACGGAGACGAGGCGGTCAACCGCATCCAGCATTCTATCCGTGTCGGCCACCGGCGCACTTGTGAGCGCGTACTCGAATGGCTGGGCGATGTGCGCGACCAATCGATCTGCGATGCGGGCTGCGGATTGGGCAGCCTCAGCTTTCCGTTGGCTGAGCGCGGTGCCCGGGTATTTGCCACTGATATCTCCGAAAAGATGATCCTCGAAGCGCGCCGCAGGCAAAAGTCGCGGCTTCCCGACAGCGACAATCCCCGCTTCGCAGTGCTCGAACTGGAGCAGATCGACGGCCGCTACGACACCGTCGTCTGTCTGGACGTACTCATCCACTATCCCCTTGACCAGGTGGAGAAAATGCTCACCCACCTGAGCAACCGGGCGGGCGAGCACCTCATCCTCACCTACGCCCCCAAAACCTTGCTGTTTGCTGCCCTCAAAAAAGTCGGCGAATTTTTTCCGGGGGCGAACAAGACCACCCGCGCCTACCAGCACCGCAGCGAGGACATCGAGGCGATCCTGACACGGTTGGGCTGGAAGATCCTCAGGCGGGCGGCCATCGACGATAAGTTTTACTTTGCCCGCCTGGTGATGACGGCGCGCTCCGTGTCTGCAGGGGTGGCATAAGACCTACAAGTTGCAGGTCTTTGCCGTCCGATTCTAATGGTTTGCGACAGACGTCCACGGCCGCTGCTCACAACCGCAGGAGGAAAAAATCATGCCTATCCCCGTGTGGGTCTAGTTTCAGGTGAGAACCGACCCTCCCTTCCTGTCGACTACACTGAAAACCAAGTACAACGGTCATCCCGATGGTCCCCAACTCCCTGCGCTGGACAACCCGAGATCTTGGCGCCATGCCCGACGATGGCGGTTGGAAACGCTACGAAATCATCGATGGAGAACTGTTGGTGACCCGCGCCCCCCATATTCGCCATCAGGCCGCAGCGGGCAAACTGCACGTTCGCCTGGAGACCTGGTCAGAGGTGACTGGTTTGGGGAGCGCTTTCCAGGCGCCAGGAGTGATTTTCTCCCCGACCGATGCAGGGATACCTGATGTCGTTTGGATTGGCCGAGAGCGCCTCGCCGACGGCATCGATGGGGCAGGACATCTGACCCGTTGCTCCTGAACTGATGGTCGAAATCCTCTCTCCCGGCGAACTCAACGAACAGCAGGACAAAGAAGTCAAACTCAAACTTTACTCCCTACACGGGGTTCAGGAGTACTGGATTGTCAATTGGCAACTGAAAACCCTGGAAATTTATCGCCGAACAGACGCCCAGCTCCAACTTGCCGCCACTCTTCTTGAAAGCGATACCCTCACCTCACCCCTACTGCCGGGATTCAGCACCTCCATTGCTTAACTATTTCTCTAAGCCAAGGTGCCCTGCCCCACAACTTGCCTTCCGAATCTACCGTCTGGGGCTTTTTTTAAGGAGTCAAATAAGAAATGTATGGCTTGTCTTGCATATTTGGGGGTGTCGATCCGTCTTGTTGTCGCGCAGACTGAGGGAGGAGATAGGTGCGTGGGCCTCCTGTGCCCGTACCTTGAGCGAACCGAAACCGTACCCGGCGACATATCTCTTCAGACAAGTGGCCGCTGTTGGCGCCCGGTTCTATGATGAGTCGCATACACCCGGAGACAAGGCCTCACATGTCCCCCATCCGCGTAGTTCTGGTAGAAGATCACGACCTCACCCGCGCCGGGATGCGCATGACGCTTCAGCAGCACGACAGCGTACAGGTGGTGGGCGAGGCGGCGAACGGCCAAGACGGATTGAAGCTCATCTACAAAGAAAAACCCGACATCGCCATCGTTGATATTGGCCTGCCGGATATCGACGGTATCGAGGTGACCCGCCGCCTCAAAGCCGAAGACCCCGAGGTGCGGGTGCTGATTCTCACCCTGCGCGACAACGACCAGACGGTACTTGCCGCCTTTGCCGCCGGGGCCGATTCGTACTGCATGAAGGACATCGGCTCGGCGGACCTGTTCGCGGCTTTGCAGACCACCCGCGAGGGCCATTCCTGGATCGATCCATCCATCGCCCGCACGGTGCTGGGGCAGATCGGCAGCCAGCCCGCCGCTGGAACCAGTACCGTGCAGATCAACGCCGCCGAACCCGAGTTCACCCAGATCCTCGAAGCCTCGCCCCTGACTGAGCGCGAACTGGAGGTGCTGCAGCTGATTGTCGAGGGCCGCTCCAATCAGGATATTGCCGACCAGCTTTACATCACCGTGGGCACCGTCAAGACCCACGTGCGCAATATCCTCAGCAAGCTGTGCGCCGACGACCGCACCCAGGCGGCGGTGACCGCGCTGCGCGCCGGGCTGGTGCGTTAGAACCCCTTCCTGTAGTGCCAATTTGCCCGAGCACGCTACAATTAGCGGAACGTGAGCAGGTGGCCATGCAGGAACGCTTTCCCAATCAGTTTCCACAGCCGGGGGCGGCCAAGCCGATCGGTACTGTTGTACAGGGATCGCTCAGTGAAGGGCTCGAAGTCCGGCTCAGCCCGGAAGTTTCGGTCGAAGAGATGCGCGTGGGCAAGTTCTGCGTCGTCTACGGGCGACGGACGCGCTTTTTCTCGATGCTCACCGACGTCACCCTGGGCACCGCAAGCCCCAAGATTCTGATGAACCCCCCGGCCCCGGAGGACGATTTTCTCTTCGAGGTGCTCTCAGGAACAAGCACCTTCGGCACCGTGCAGCTCACGCCGATGCTGATGTTCGAGACTGTGAACGGCCAATCGGAACTGCGGCCGGTCAAGACGATCCCTTCGCACTTCTCGCAGGTGCACGAGGCGACTTCCTACGATTTTCAGATGGTCTTCGGCTCCGAGGAAAACCCCGACAAGAAAAACTTTTACGTCGGGATGCCCCTCGACATGGACGTGCCGGTCTGTCTTGATCTCGAGCGCTTTGTCGAGCGCTCCAACGGCATCTTCGGCAAATCGGGCACCGGCAAGTCATTTCTGACCCGTCTGATTCTTTCTGGGGTGATCAAGAAAAACGCCGCCGTCAATTTGATCTTCGACATGCACTCGGAATACGGCTGGGAAGCGGCCAAGGAAGGTAAGGAAGCTTCCACCGTCAAGGGCTTGCGCCAGCTGTTTCCGGGCCACGTGCAGATGTACACCCTCGATCCGGATTCCACCCGCAGGCGCGGCGTGCGCGACGCGCGGGAATTGTTTATTTCCTACGATCAGATCGAAGTCGAAGATCTCTCGCTCATCCGAGGAGAGCTGAACCTTTCGGAGGCGAGCATCGAGAACGCCAATATTCTTCGCCACGAGTTCCAGCGCGGCTGGATCGGTGCGCTTCTGTCGATGAGCGGCGGCGAGTTGCAGGAATTGTGCGAATCGAAAGGAGCGCACTACGGCTCGACAATTGCCCTGCAGCGCAAGCTGCTCAGGTTGCAGGATCTGCGCTACATCAAGCCGGTGTGTCCGGCCAACTATATTGGCGAGATTCTCGATCACCTCGCGGCGGGCAAGAACGTCGTCATCGAATTTGGTTCGCAAGGGTCACTGCTCAGTTACATGCTCGCCGCCAATATCCTCACCCGCCGCATCCACGAAGCTTATGTGCGCAAGGCCGAGCTTTATTTGCAGACCAAAAAGCCCACCGACAAGCCGCGCCAGCTCATCATCACCATCGAGGAAGCGCACAAATTTTTGGACCCCAAGACCGCCCGCCAGACAATCTTCGGAACAATCGCCCGCGAGATGCGCAAGTACTTCGTGACGCTGCTGGTGGTCGATCAGCGCCCTTCAGGCATCGACAACGAGGTGATGAGCCAGTTGGGTACCCGGATCACCGCTCTATTAAATGACGACAAGGACATCGACGCGGTCTTCACCGGTGTTTCCGGCGGCCAGACCTTGCGCACGGTGCTCGCCCAACTCGACCCGAAGCAGCAGGCCCTTGTGCTTGGCTACGCCGTGCCGATGCCGGTGGTGGTGCGCACCCGCAGCTACGACGAGCAATTTTATAAAGAAGTGGGTTCTCCAGACCCGGCTGAGATGGGCGATGAGGAGCTGTTTCGGGAAGCGGAACTGGCCAATCAAGATCTGGGGTTTTAAGCGCCCGTCTCTTCGGCGCGCTGACGTTTGCGAAAACGGCGCACCTTCATCAAATTGGCGCAACCGTCGTCACACCAGCGCTTGCCGCAACATTTGCTCTCGTCGAAGAAGACCCAGCGACAATCTGGATTCTCGCAAATCTTGATGCGCCGCAGGTCGCCCGTGCCCAACAGTTCAGCGAGCGACGAGGCGATCTCCGCCAGCACCCAGTGCCAATCCTGGCAGACAGGCGTCAACTGAAGCCGGTAGCCCTCCTCCCCGCAACAGACGAGCCGACGGCTGGTAGGGGCTCCCTGCAACACCCTATTGAGGGCATCGAGGTCGGCGGCGGTCGGCGGCTCTCCCGCCGCAACCGCATCGACAATCCGCCGTAGCAGATGCCTCAGCTGTACCAGCGACTCCAGTTCGCCGCCGTCGGGAGCTTCGACCGCTGCGAGGCCCCAGCGGTTGAGAAAGCGCGTCAGCCAATCGGGATCGCTCAGCCGATCCTCGCTGCGCCCACCGCCGCAGTGGTCGTGCCGCTCGCTGTTGATCAGCTCAAAACAGAGGACATCCATTCACAAGTAACGTGGTAAAATTAGGTTGACGGTTACGAGTTGAGCGTTTACGATGCTTGTGTAACCACCTTAGTATTTTTTGGGCGTTACGGCTAGCGGCCTTCGGTTTGACGCCCAACCCAGACTGCTACCCCGCGCCGCCTCGACGCTGCCTTGCGCGACGGTGCCGTTTGGCTGTTGTCCTTCTGGAGAATTGTGATGCATCTCAAGCTGGCGAAGCTGACCCATTACCTCACGCAGTGGACGATTTTCTTTTTGCTGGCCGTCGCCATCTGGATTTACCAGACCTTGTTTTTGCAGCCGGTGAAATTGCCCCCTGTGGCCCCGCAAAGCCAGGTGGTCACTCCTCCCGAGCGCGATAGCGACCTGCGCGATCCCGAATATGTGGTCACGCCGCGCGGTACCTTTGCCCGCTACCGCATCGGCAACGAGCACTTTTTCTACCGCGACGGCAAACTCGTGCGCCAGTCGCCCGTGTATTTGCCAAAGCTGTAGGGTGCCAGGAGGTTACATTGGACTGGCCGCGAGGGCCGCACGATGTCGCCTGTTCCCATCCAGATTTTTGCCTGCCAGAATCGCACCTGCCGTCGCGACGGCAGTTCCACCGTGCTCGCCGCGCTCCAGAGCGAACTGACCCGCTGCGGGTTGAGCGCCCAGGTGGAGTTGCAGGCCACCGGATGCCTCAGCCAGTGCGGCAACGGTCCGATGCTGCTGGTGGTGCAGACCGCCACCGGCCAGCAGATCTGGTACGACCGGGTGCGGCCCGAGGAAATACCGCTGGTCGTCCGCCGGCACCTCATCGAGGGCAAGCCGGTCACCGACATGCTCTACCGTGTCAAGCATCCAAAGCGTTCTTTTCCGGAGTGGTCGCCCCTACCACCCCCCTGGCATACCTCCCCTTGAGCTGGGGCAACCATAGAATGTTTTGATGTAATTTGGCTCAAAACATTTAACTTAGACAATGGACTTTTGATACCGTGGAGATGGCTGGGGAGTAGCCGCCCGCGCTTGCGGGGCAGTCGGTCGTCAACCCGAAGCGTTTGCTTCCGGTCGATTGCAAGTGCCGAGGCACGATTGGCGAGACCACCACGACGAAAACTGCCGTGGGGTCTGCCTGTCAGATTCGCTACCTGCGGTCACTGCTGGAGGTAAATGTGGATTCTTTGTGGATCTGGATTGGTTTCAACGCTTTTGTGCTGGCGATGCTTGCCCTCGACTTGGGGGTGTTTCACCGCAAATCCCATGCGGTTTCTTTCAAGGAGGCTCTCACCTGGAGCGGCGTCTGGGTCGCTCTGGCGATGGTCTTCAACGTCGGACTCTATTTCTGGTTGGGACCGGAGCCGGCGCTCGAATTTTTTACCGGATACCTGATCGAAAAATCGCTGAGCGTCGACAATATCTTTGTGTTCGTGCTCATCTTTTCGGCCTTCAGCGTACCGGCCATCTATCAGCATCGGGTGCTCTTTTGGGGAGTGCTGGGGGCGCTGGTGATGCGCGGCATCTTGATCTTCGCCGGTGCGGCGCTGCTGAAGGAGTTTCACTGGATCATCTACATCTTCGGGGCGTTTCTGGTGTTCACCGGCATCAAGATGGCCTTTCCCGAAAAAGAAGAAAAGGACATCACCCAGAACCCGGTGCTCAAGCTGGTGCGTCGGCTGATTCCGGTCAGCGACAACTACGTCGAAGATCGCTTTTTCATTCGCAGAGCGGGTCAGTGGGTGGCCACCCCGCTGTTTCTGGTGCTGCTGGTGGTGGAGACTACCGATCTTATCTTCGCGGTCGACTCGATCCCGGCCATCTTTGCAGTCACAACCGATCCGTTTATCGTTTACACCTCGAACGTGTTCGCCATCCTCGGTCTGCGCTCGCTGTACTTCGTGCTGGCCGATGTGGTGGGCAAGTTCCACTACTTGAAGCTGGCGCTGTCGGTCATTCTGACTTTTGTCGGCACCAAGATGCTGCTCATCGACATCTTCAAAATTCCGATTGCCGTCTCGCTGTTGGTGATCGTGAGCGTGCTGGCCGTTGCGGTTGTCGCTTCGATCATGCGCGCCCGCCTGCTCGACAAGGAGCGCGAGCGCCAGGAGCGCGAACTGGCGCTTGACCGGCGCGAGTAGGCGCCTGCAGATTGCTATGCGGCCAGGAGATTTTGCTTCTGGCCGCTTGTTATTCGGGAAAGATGCCGGTGTTGGACACTCCAGGGTCGCTCAGGACACGGGCATTCATACCGACGCGCTCCAGTTCGCCCACCAGGCGGTGGGCCTGGTGGCGGTAGAGGGGGCAGGGCAGCGGACCCGGAAGCATCTCCAGCCAGTGGGTGGCCTCCGGGATGCTGCAACCGCAGATGCGCACCAGCATGTAGGTCGCCTCGCGCCGGATGTCCTCGGCGCGAGGTGGGTTTGCCGACACGCGCCAGCTGGCCGGGTGGGGATCGCCCTGTTCGATGCGCCTGAGCGCTTCGAGGCTGGCAAGGACCACCAGCCGGTCGCCCGGGTCGAGGCGGGCGTCAAACGGCGGCATCCATTCCGCTGGTTGCGCCGGTTTCTGGTGCAACAGCGCCACGACGTCGTAGCCGAAAGCAATCCGCGAAAGGATCTGGCCCGCCAGTGTGTCGCTTGTTTCGATGCGGTATTCGGTCACCAGCACCGTCTGCTCTCCCAGCCGGAACAAATCGAGCACCTTTTCACCGAAGGCCGCACCCACGAATGCCTCGGCGGCAAGATTGTAAGCATTTAAGATCTTTGCCCCCGGCAATAGTTCGGTGAGGTTGGCGCTGAAGCGTGGGTCGGAGGTGTCCAGCACCAGCCTCGCCCCTGGGTTGTGCTCCTGGGCCATCAGTCCCACTTCGAGATTGACCAGTTCATCTTCGGTGGCGACTACAACGCTGCGGGCGCTCTCCAGGCCCAATTCACCCAGCACCGCCATCGGCTCGCCCACCACCACCGGCAGCTGGGGCAGGTCCGCGGCATCGAGGCCATCGCTGTCCACACCGACCACGGGTTGCCCCAGTTCGAGCAGATAGCGGGCGATGCGGCGGCCGATGGCCCCCAGGCCGATGACGACGATGTGATCGCGCCGGGGAGCGGCGGGGCGGCGGGAGGCAAACTGAAAGCGCGAGACCAACAAGCTCTGGGTGATCAGCGCGTAGAGCACCCCTACGAAGGCAGCCCCAGCCAGGGTGAGCAGGAGGCTGAACAGCCGCAGCCACCAGGGAAATACTTCTTTGGGCTGGATCTCACCAAACAGATCGCCGTAGCCGCCCAACAGAAGGATCGCCGTGGTGTAGAAGCTGTTTTCGGGGCCAATCGCCGGGTCTGCCAGCCAGAAAAGCCCCGATCCCAAAGCGAGCAGTACCAGGACCGTCAGGACGCTGACCAACACGACTCTGGTGGCCTGCCGCCGCTCCGAGCGCCACAGTTTCTCGGCGGCAGTTTTGAGCTTGCGGACCACCACACCAAACGTCACTTCCAGGCGCCTCGCCGCGGCCATCGAGCGAAAATCCGGGCCTTCCGCCTCCGCCACCTCGACCCAGGTGACCATTTTTTCGGCTTCGAGCATTGCCTGCGGATCCCAGTCGTAAAAGTTGGGGGTCGACCCGTAATCGAGGACCCGCCGCAGGCGGCTGTTGAGCTGATGGACATAGCGGTATCCGGCCCAGTACGGCTCGGCGGGCCGGTAGAGACGGCGCACCACCCGCAACAGCTGGCCGTCAAGGGAGAATAGTCCCGCCGTGCCGTCGTCCATTGCCGCAAGGGCAAAGGCCGGTGCCGGCAACTGGTTGGCTTCGAAGGCGGCAAAATTACCTAGACGCTCTGCCAACAGCGCGTTGAGGTTCTGCTTGCCCGAGCGCAGTACCAGGCGTACGCGGGGGTTGAGCCTGCGGGCTGCGAAAGCTGCTTCAATGTTGACTTTCTCGTCGCTAGTCACCAACAGCACGCTGCGGCAGCGGTGGATGCCAGCCTTCTCGAGCACCGTCGGCTGCAGACAATCACCTACCACCAGTGCTTCGAAAGCCTCCGGCAATCCGGGCACTTCCCAAGATCCCGGCGCGGCACGATCGATAGCCACGACCCGCACGCCAAAATCTTTGAAGGCCGCCGCGCACTGCTGCCCAAAGCTGCCCAGGCCGCAAACCAAAAATCGATCCAACCCGGGGGGATCGTCGTGATAGTGGCGATTGTCGTCCGCCTGTCCACTCATCGCCCGTTGCCGTCGGGGGTGACCGCTTCAGCCTAGCAGCGAGCGGGGAAGCAAGAACTGCTAAGTGGTGGCCCGACAGCGCTCCGAGCGGTGCCCCAGGTTCGCCACCAGGGCGACCAGTTCGATAGGCTCGGCGGGTTTGTTCAAAAAAGCATCGATCCCGCTTAAAAAGGCACGCGCGCGGTCCCTGGCAGTGGCGCAGGCGGTGACCGCGAGCACCGGCAGCGTCTGATTTTGGGCGTGCAACGCTGCAAGCAGCGCGTAACCTTCCTTGCCGCCCACGCCCAGATCGACAATCAGTACATCCGGCCTGAGCCGTTCGAGCAGTCCAAGGGCTGCACTCGCCGATTCGGCAGTCATCACTTCGGCCTTGCAGCCATGGAGCACTTGCTGAATGGCCCGGCGGGCCTGGAGGTCGTTGTCCACCACCAGCACGCGCAGGCCCGCAAGCCAGTCGGCCGCCTCCGGGGGCAACTCCTCGGTGGAGAACACTTCGGCAGCATCGCGCGGCGATTCGCTGATGCCAATGCGCACCGGCATCAGCGGCAGGCGCACGGTGAAGGTTGCCCCCTGGCTCTGGCCGAGGCTCTGGACCTGCACGGAGCCGCCGTGGATCTCGACGATGTGGCGCACCAGCGACAGGCCCAACCCCAGTCCGCCGTGCAGGCGGGTGCTGCTGCCGTCCGCCTGGCGAAAGCGCTCGAAGATGTAGGGCAAAAATTCGGGGCCGATGCCGATACCGGTATCGGCCACGGCGATTTCAACGGCGTTGGCGACGCAGCGCATCGACACTTCGATGCGGCCATCGGGTGGTGTAAATTTGACAGCGTTCGAGAGCAAGTTAACTACTGCCTGCAGCAGACGCCTGCGATCGCCCGACACCAGTTCCGCACTCGGATCGAGCCTCAGATCGAGACGGATGCGTTTGGCCTCCGCGGCCGTGCGCTGGCCGGCTATGGCCGTCGAGATCACCTCGGCCATCTCAACCGGCTGGACATCAAGGTTGAAGGTGCCCGCAGCGATGCTCGACATGTCAAGGAGGTCTTCGATGAGCTGGGCCTGGGCCAGGGCGTTGCGCTCGATAATCTCGACGGCGCGCCGGGCGGTCTCGGTGTCGAGGCGACCCCGGCGCAACAACGCGGCAAATCCGAGGATGCCGTTGAGCGGTGTGCGCAACTCGTGGCTCAAGGTGGCCAGAAACTCGTCTTTGAGGCGGTTGTTCTGCTCGGCCAGCTCGCGGGCGCGCTGCTCGCGCTCGAGCAACGCCTGACGCTCCTGCCCGGCGCGCCGCTGCTCGGTGACATTTCTCTGGACCGCAATAAAGTGGGTGAGCTTGCCTATCCCATCGCGCACCGGCTGGACCTCGATCGCAAGCCAGTACTGATCGCCGTTTTTGCTGTAGTTGAGAATTTCGACGGTATAGCCCTCGCCCTTTTGAAGGCGCTCGCGCATATACGCCACCGTTGCCGGGTCGGTCTGTGGTCCCTGTAGCAGCGCCCCCGGGTTGCGACCGCGGACTTCATCGAGGGTAAAGCCCGTCAGGGCGGTGAACCCTGCGTTCACCCAGACGACGCGGCGCTCGACATCGGTGATCACCACGGAGTTGTTGGTGAGCTGGGCAACGGCTGCCAGCGTCGGCAGGTCGGCATCGCCGCCGCTGAGCAGTTGTTCGAGGCGCTGTCGCTCCTGCTCAAGGCCAGCCAGCCGCTCCTCGACGAGCCGGCCTGCGGTCACGTCGTGGGTGACCATGGCGTAGCCGGACACCTGTCCATGGGGGTTGCGCAGGGCGCTGAGCACCACCTCGGCCCAGAAGCGGCTACCGTCGGGCCGCACTCGCCAACCCGTCAGCGCGATGCGGCCCTGGAGGCGCGCTTCTTCGAGGTCCTGCGTGGGCCGTCCCCGCTCGCCCTCCTCGCGCGGATACAGACAGCTGAAGTGTCGGCCAAGGGGAGTCCCTGCGCACAAGCGCTCGGCTCCGGCGCTGCAACCGACGATCAGACCTTCTCCATCGAGAGTCAAGATCGTGTAATCCTCGATATCGTCGATGAGCAGACGCAAACACTCCGACAGACTGATGCTTTCCTCGTCGCTTGGGGCTTCGGCGGTTGTGTCGTGGCATGGTTGCTCCTGCGGGCCTGCCATCGCTTCCCCCTGGTGTCAAGGTCTTGAGCAGCTGTTACTTCGCTCCATTTCTATTGAGCTGGAGGCGAAGCAAAATGGGCTCTAGAAACTGAAAGATTTTTAGTCTATTGCAGGCCACTCGGAGTCTGCCTTGCGGTAGATAGACGGCAGCAACACCCTCACCGGTCGCGAAGAAAACCAGCAAAATTGTCCGCGGTTCATATGACGGAAACTATGACAACTATCCTGGCTGCAGAAGACGCTCCCTCGGCGGTGGACAATCCCGCGGTGCCAGCCCTTTAGCTGCGCAGGACGGGCTGGGCGGCCGGGGGGGTAAGGCGCTCGCGCAGGCGGTCGAGGGCCTGATCGACGAACTTGCGCGGTTGGATGGCCGGGCGGACCAGATTCCAGAGACGCCCCAGTTCATGGGTGTGCAGGCGGTCGCCCTCGGTGAGGGCCAGGACCAACCGCTCGCGGACAAAGGCCCCGTCCTTGGAAAACAGCGATTCAAGACCGTATTGAGCCGCGGGCAGCAGGTCGAAACCGCCGCCGGTGCCTGCAATCTGGATGAGGTTTTCGAGGCGGTGCCACTGGAAGCGGCCGTCTTTAAAAAGAATATCCAGCAGACGCTGGCGCAGCCGGGGCGATTCGCCGGTGAGCAGGCGGCGGGCCACGTAAGGGTAAGCCACCTGGATAATCTTAAAATCGGGGGTCAGCGAGAGGGCGATTCCCTCCTGGGTGATCAGCGAACGGATGATGAGCGCGAACTTGGCGGGCACCCGGAAGGGGTACTCGTACACCAGGTCCGAAAAACGGTCGGTGATCGTCTTGAAGTTAAAATCCTGGACCCTCTGGCCGATGATGTCCCCCAGAACCGATTCCAGGGCGGGTACGATGGGAGCTACATCGGTGCCGGGGGCGAGAAAGCCCAGTTTGACGTAATCGTGGGCAAGCGCCTTGTACTCGCGGTTAATCAGGTGCACCAGCGAATCGACCAGGTTTTCTTTGGTTTCCTCCGAAAGCTGGTCCATCATCCCGAAGTCGATGTAGGCCATGCGGCCGTCGCGCATCGCAAACAGGTTGCCCGGGTGCGGGTCGGCATGAAAAAATCCGTACTCCAACAGCTGCTTGAGGCCTGCCTCGACGCCGATGCGCACCAGCGATTCGATGTCGAGTCCGGCGGCTTTGACCGCGGCGACATCGGTGAGCTTGATGCCGTCGATCCACTCCAGGGTGAGCACTTTGCGGCTGCTGTAGTCGCGGTAGATCCTGGGCACGTAGACGGTCGGGTCGTTCTCGAAGTAGCGGGCGAAGCGCTCGGCGTTGGTCGCTTCGTTTTCGTAGTCGATTTCCTCAAAAAGCTTGTTGCCGAATTCATCGACGATGCTCGCCAGGTCGTGGCCCAAATTCAACGGTAGCCAGCCTGCGAAGCGCGCGCAAAACCAGCGCAACAGGGTCAGGTCGAGGGTGAGCTTGCCCACCAGGTCGGGGCGCTGCACTTTGACGGCCACCTTCTCGCCGGTGTGCAGTTGGGCACGGTACACCTGTCCCAGCGAGGCGGCGGCCACCGGCGTCGGATCGATGCGGGCGAAAACTTCTTGGGCGGGGAGGCCCAGTTCGCTTTTGATGTACTCGAAGGCGACCGCATTATCGAAAGGCGGCAGCTGATCCTGCAGCCGGGTCATCTCCTCCATGTAGTCCTTGGGCAGCAGATCCGGCCGCGTTGAAAGCGCCTGACCCACCTTGATGCTGCCGGGACCGAGGTCGGTGAGCAACTGCCGCAGCTGCGACGCCCGCTTGCGCCGGTTGCGCTCGACAGCGCCGCTCAGCTTGTCCCCCCAGAGCTGTAGGCCAAAAATCAAAAAGGCAAAGCCCACAGCGAGGGCACGGCGTAAAATCACCAGCGGACGTCTGCGGTAGTAGGCGCCTATGAGTTGGGGATCGTAGCTGCGCAGATCCTGAATGCTTGCGAGGTGGGTGCTGCTCACGCCGGTACGGGTTTAAACGAAAGTTAACTTCTTGTTACCATTGTCACCGATTCTTCACCGCGGATCAACGTGCGGGCGGTAAAATGTTCGCCCAGCTACACTTGCACACAGCGACAGTTGCTTTAGTATGAAAAAGTTCCGGGTGAGGCAATTGCAAGGAGCAGTGCGGCGATGCGGATAAGCGTCCTGTGGCAAGGCCTGTTGGCGTCTGCACTGCTGATGCCTGTCCTGCTGCCGGCGCAGACGGTTTTTGCCATGGCGATGGTTCAGGTGCACTTCGACGATGCGAGCGGTGAACTGAAGCGCATCTCGGGTGACCTCGGTCCGGCACAGACCCCCGAGATGCTGCGCACGACAATCGATAAATACCGCGCCTTATTTCTGGATCCCGAGGCGCTGACGGGGTTGCGTTTCACCCGGCTGTCGTTTATCGACAACAGCGAAATTTATCAATTTCAGCAAACCTACGAGGGACTCGAAGTCTTTGGTTCCTCGCTGATTGTGAGTGTGTCCAACGGCCGGCTCAAGACGCTCATCAACGACTTGCGGCCCAATTTGCAGCTGGACACCCGCCCGGGCATTGAGCGCGAGGAAGCCGAGCGCGTCGCCCGCGCCGCCCTGCACTCGCAGAAGGAACAGGCGCGCACACGGTTGGTGGTTTACGCCCGCTCGGAGGAGTTGGCAATTCTGGCCTACGCCGTCGCCTTCGACCGCTCGACGGTGCTCGTGGACGCCCGCAGCGCCCGCATTATCGGCGTCGAACCCCAGTTCAGCAGCCCGGCCTGACGGCGAGGCACGCTTCAAGAACACCCGGTTCGCACTGCACCCCGAAAAGCCGTGCAAAGGCGCACGCCACCACCGGCTGCACCTGCTCCACGCTGACTTGCGGACACAGTTGAGCGAGTGAGCCCACCGGCCGTGTCAGGCCGCAGGGAACGATGCGGGCAAAAGCATCCAGATCCGGATCCACGTTGAGGGCGAAGCCGTGCATCGTCACCCAGCGCGAAACTTTGATGCCGAGGGCGGCGATTTTCTGGCCGCCCACCCACACTCCCGTCAAGCCCGGCTCTCGTGTGCCCTGCACCCCAAAGTCCGCCAGAGCTTCGATCAGCACCTGTTCAAGGGTTCGCAAATACCAGTGCAAGTCCCGGCGGTGGCCGCTCAGATCGAGAATCGGGTAGCCCACCAGTTGCCCGGGACCGTGGTAGGTGACCTCGCCGCCGCGCTCGGTACGGTACAGTTCGATGCTCGCCGGGTCCACGAGCACGTGTCTAGCATCGGCGCCCTGGCCGAGGGTGTAGACCGGCGGGTGTTCCAGCAGCATCAGCACGTCCGGCCGGTCGCGATGGGCGATGCGCGCCGCCACCAGTTGCCGCTGCCACTCCCAGGCGGTCGGATAAGCCACCAGCCCAGGCTCGATGAGCAGGCAACGCCCCATCAGCCCGGCACCAGGCGGCGAAAGTGCTTTTTGCCCACCTGCAATACCGCCCCCGCCAGTTCCTCCGCCCCGATAAATCCGCGGTTAGGGTCGGTGATCCGCTCCTGGTTGAGGCGCACGGCCCCGTTTTTGATCTGACGCATCCCTTCGGACACGCTCGGGCACAGCCCGGCTGCTTTGAGCAAGTTGGCAAGCCGTACCGGAAAGGCAATCTCGGCCAGCGAGAACTCCGGCACCGCCTCTAGATCCGCACCGGTCCCACCGGAGCCGGTGACCATGGCTGCCGCCGCCTCCTGGGCGCGCAGGGCCTGCTCGGGCGAGTGCAGCCAACCGGTAACGGCAAGGGCCAGGCGTTTTTGCCGCTCGCGGGGGTTGGTGGGCAGGGCAGAGACGCTCAAATCCGTCAGCAGCTCGAAGTATGTTTCCACCAGCGCGTCGGGGGTCTTCTCCAGCTTCGAGTACATCGTGAGCGGGTCTTCGGTGACGCCCACGTAATTGTCGAGGGATTTGGACATTTTCTTGACGCCGTCGAGGCCCACCAGCAAAGGCACCGTGAGGGCAAGCTGCGGTTTTTTGCCGGACAATTCTTGCAAGTTGCGGCCCATGAGCAAGTTGAAGCGCTGGTCGGTTCCGCCCAGCTCGACATCGGCGTCGAGGGCGACCGAATCGTAGCCCTGCATCAGTGGGTAGAGAAATTCGTGTAGATAGATAGCCGTGCCCGCTTCGTAGCGCTGGCCGAAGTCTTCTTTGGCGAGCATCTGGGCGACGCTGGTGGAGGCGAGCATCTGGATGATCGAGGCCAAATCCAGGCCCGAGAGCCACTCGGTGTTGTCGCGCACTTCGAGTTTGTTGAAATCGAGAATCAGCCGGGCCTGGTCGAGGTAGGTTTTAGCGTACTCGTCGACCTCGGCGGCCCTCAGGCGCGGGCGGGCCTCGGACTTGCCGGTCGGATCGCCTATCTGGGCAGTAAAGCCGCCGATGAGCAAGATGGCGGTGTGGCCCAGATCTTGAAATTCCCGCAATTTGCGCAGCACGACGGTGTGCCCGAGGTGCAGATCCGGCCGGGTGGGATCGATCCCCAGTTTGACGCGCAGGGGAGTTCGGGATCTTTCAGCTTCCGCGAGGCGCCGGGTGAGCGCCGCCGCCCCGCCCGGAAAAATTTCCGCGACTCCGTGCCCACTCAGGTGCTCCACTTGCCGCTCATCCATCGTCGTTTTGCAACGGTGCAATCACCTATTTAACGGGCTTGGCCGTCTCGCCGGCAATGCGGCGCGCCTCGGCGAGGGCCACTTCGTCCACTTTGATTGCAGGCTCCTGCTCCTCGGTCTGCCCGGCTTTGCGCTCGAGAGAACCCACGTAGAGGACGCGCGTCACCCCGGGCCGGGGGTGCACCACCGTGCGCGCCTGGATCAAAAAGGTTCCACCCCCTGCGAGGCTGCGGCCGGTGGAACGCAGATCCACCGCCGCCTGGCGCAGCGTGGTGGTGAGCACCTCTGGAGCGATGGTGGGAGCGACGACGATCACCGCCCGGTTTGCCCCCCGATCAAAGACAATGCTGAATTTTGCCGCCCCCGGTACCTTCGGACGGACGATCGAAGGCAGGATGGCGAGGGTCCAGACCCCTGAAGTGAGCACGACCAGAAACGCGGTGGTGCCGAAGGCGCGAAAGCGCCATTTCTGCTGGGTCAGCCAGGCCACCAGCGTCACTGCCGCCGCCAGGATGGTGACGATCCCGAGGATATTGCCCACCTGTGTAAAAAACTCGCCCACGCGCTTTGCCTGTCCCAAACGCCGTTTTCATGATCGTCCAAAAAACGGCGTTTGTTGGGATAACAATAAAAGGGCAGCTACAGGTCGGCTTCGATGTACCCAGAAGATGTGCGCGCCCTCATCCTCCAGGCCTTTCCCGAGGCCTCCGTCGAGGTGCAGGATTTCACCGGCACCGGCGATCATTTCCAGGCCATGGTCGTCTCGGAGCGCTTCGCGGGCCTCACGATGATCAAGCAGCACAAACTGGTCTACCAGAGCGTGCAAAATTACATCGACGACGGTCGTATCCACGCCCTGGCTCTGCGCACCTACACCCCCGAGCAGTGGCGGCGCACCTCGGTGCAGGTCGAGCTCTAGCCCCGCAGCCGGGCGAGATCGCCCACTGTACAATGCTTTTAGCGTTGCGAGGAGGCATGCCGCATCGTCGGTGGGTGTGGGGAGTGTGCGTGGTCTTGCTGGCGGCTCTGGTGCCCGCGGTGCTTGCGAGGGAGCCGCCCGCCCGGATGCAGGTTTCGGCGCGCAAGGTCAAAATCGTCAAGCGGGGCGGGGCGCGTTTGCTCGCCGCTGCTTTGCAGCCCCGGCGCTTTCAATTGCGCGACAACCGTGCGCGGCTCTATAAGCGGGTGTCGCGCTCGATCAGCCGCGGTGTCTCCCCGAGTACTGTGTTTGTGAATCCGGACACCGGCTTTGGTCTTGACAGGACCGTGCGCGGCGTCGGGGCCGGGGCGATGGGGGCGTTGCTCTGGCCTCTAGGACTAAGCCGCGGCCAGCTTGAGTACTTGAGTGATCGCACCATCGAGGCGGCCACCGGCCAAAACATCCGCCTCTACGAGGCGAAGTGGTGAGGCGAACCGGTTTTTAATTAATCGGGTTTGTTGTGTATAATTCAAATTTGTGTGCGCAACGGCAGCACAGGAGCAATTGACCGTGATAGCTAAGACATTTCTCCCCGCAGTTGACGAGATTGAGCGTCGCTGGCTGGTGGTAGATGCCGCCGGGCAGCACCTTGGGCGGCTGGCGAGTGTCGTCGCCAATCTCATTCGGGGCAAGCATCGCCCCACCTTCACGCCCCACCTCGACACCGGCGACTTTGTGATCGTCGTCAACGCCGAAAAAGTCGAAGTAACCGGCAAAAAGTCCAGCCAGAAGCTTTATCGCCGCAATTCCGGTCGCCCCGGCGGCATGAAGGTCGAGACCTTCAGCCATCTGCAGGCGCGCTTGCCCGAGCGCATCGTCGAGAAGGCCGTCTGGGGCATGCTTCCCCACACCCGCCTCGGCCGCCAGCAATATACCAAGTTAAAAGTCTACAAGGGGCCGGCCCATCCCCACGCCGCCCAAAAACCTGAAGTCTTCGACCTGAGCACGGTCCTCGGAGGTCACTCGTGAGTCAAAATGCAGCCGTCTATTGGGGCACCGGCCGCCGCAAGTGCGCCATCGCCCGCGTGCGCCTCGTGCCGGGAAGCGGCGAACTGGTGATCAACGGTCGGCCGGGCGATGAGTACCTGCACTTCCGTCAGCCGCTGGTGAGCCTGGCCAAGGCGCCCCTAGAGACGTTGGGCCTCGAAAATCAGTACAATATTATAGTGAACGCGTCCGGTGGCGGCGTGGCCGGCCAGGCCGGCGCCATTCGCCTGGGGATTGCCCGGGCGCTGTGCGAGTTGTCCCCGGACAACCGCCGGCCCCTCAAGGTCGAGGGTTACCTCAGCCGCGATCCCCGCGCCAAGGAGCGTCGCAAGTACGGCCTGAAAAAGGCCCGCAAAGCCCCTCAATTCTCCAAGCGCTAGCGGAGGACAAACCCCATGCCCAAGGCCGGTATTCATCCTCGCTACGAGGAGGCCCGCATCGTCTGTGGTTGCGGTGCCATTTACGAGACCCGTTCCACCAAACCCGGCGTCACCAACGTCGAGATTTGCGCCAACTGCCATCCCTTTTTCACCGGGCAGCAGAAAATCGTCGACGCTGAGGGCCGCGTCGATCGCTTCCTCAAGAAGTACGGCAATGTCCAGCCCCGCACCAAGCGCTAAAGCCGCCATGTACCGTTGTGCTCCTCTGCCGTTCCGTTAGCGTCGCTGCCTGTTGACCGACCGACAGCACACTTTGATTTGCGGAGGAGCACACCCATGGCCAGTCCCGATTTAATGGTTCAGAAGCTCAACGACATCGAGCGAACCTATAGCGATTTGACCACCCGCCTAGGCGACCCGAGCCTGGCAAACAACCCCCAGGAGATGCTGCGCATCGTGCGCATGCGCGCGGGCCTGGAGCGTACAGTCGAAGCCTACGACCAGTGGCAGCGGCTGTGCGCAGAACGCAACGCCGTTCGCCAGATGATTCGCGACGAGCAAGATCCCGAGTTGCGCGAACTGGCCGAAGAGGAGCACACCGGCCTCGAAGAGCGCATCGCCCGGCTCGAAGACGAGATTACGCTGCTGCTGTTGCCGCGCGATCCCAACGACGACAAGAACGTTATGCTCGAGATCCGAGCGGGGACAGGCGGTGACGAGGCGGCCATCTTCGCGGGTGACCTGATGCGCATGTACATCCGCTACGCGGAGGGCCAGGGCTGGTCGGTGAAGCTTGCCAGCGAATCGCCCGCCGAGATGGGTGGCTTCAAAGAAGTGATTCTCGAAATTCGCGGCGAGAGCGTGTATTCCAAGCTCAAATTCGAAGCGGGGGTCCACCGCGTCCAGCGCGTGCCGGTCACCGAGACCCAGGGGCGCGTGCATACTTCCACGGCCACGGTCGCGATCATGCCCGAGGTCGAAGAAGTGGACGTCGAGATCAATCCCAACGACATCGAGATCACCACGACCCGTTCGGGCGGGGCGGGCGGCCAGAACGTCAACAAGGTAGAAACGGCGGTGCATCTGGTCCACAAGCCCTCCGGCATCCATATCCACTGCCAGGAGGAGCGCTCGCAGTTGCAAAATAAAGCGCGCGCCCTGCAGATTCTGCGCGCCAAGCTCTACGACCTCAAACAGCGCGAGCAGCACGAGCAGGTCTCCGGGCTGCGCCGTTCCCAGGTCGGTACCGGCGATCGATCTGAAAAAATCCGCACCTACAACTACAAAGACAACCGGGTGACCGACCACCGCCTGAGCCAGAACTTCACCCTCAACACCGCCATCGAGGGCGAAATCGAAACGCTCATCCAGTCGGCCATCGCCGCCGCCCAACGCGAGCAACTCGCGGAACTGGCCCGCAGCAGCGGCTAAGCTTGCCAGGGTATATTGGTGTGGACAGTCACCACAAAGGGTGGCAATGACCGACCGCGAGCTTGAGTTGGGCCCATTCAAGTTTGAAGTGCAACAGCACCTGACTGAGCTAAGAATACCTCCCGTGGTGTCCGATAACCAAGCACTTTTCGCGGGCGGTCATTGATCATGTCCATTGCCCTTTGCACCTGCTC
>JAHHGR010000021.1 GCA_019359725.1 Aphanocapsa lilacina HA4352-LM1
AGCAGGTGCAAAGGGCAATGGACATGATCAATGACCGCCCGCGAAAAGTGCTTGGTTATCGGACACCACGGGAGGTATTCTTAGCTCAGTCAGGTGCTGTTGCACTTCAAACTTGAATGGGCCCCTTTCAACAAAATTGCCGCCGCCCTTTCCTACGCGAATCAGGGGCTCAATGCCTCGCTGCTTGTTCGCTACGACGATGGCAAGCGGCGCGGAGTAACCGGCCTGGGCGGCTCGACCGATTTCACCCCATCCTTTGCTACCCTAGACCTCAATGTCGAGATTCCTATTTTTCAGAACTTTACTTTGACCGGCAGTGTCTTCAACTTGACCGATACGCAGTACGAGCACCTCAGCGGCATCCCGGCTCCAGGCGCCACCTTTCGTGTCGGGGGCAGCATTGAGCTTGGAGGTAGTGCTGCGGGGGGCAGTTAACTGCGAAGGTGAAATTTTAGATGGCTGGCACCTGAGCGGAGGCGGCACGTATTTGGACTGTACCCCCCCGCTTGTGCCAGATTTTGGGGCAGGCGATTCGGAGCGGACGGTGGACGATCAGACCCTGGATGAAGCCCTCAAGCGGTACTTCGGCCACGAGCAATTTCGGCCGGGACAGCGGCGGATCGTCAGGCTGGCCATGGCCGGGCGCGACCAGCTGATCTTGATGCCCACCGGGGGCGGCAAATCGCTCACCTACCAGCTACCGGCCCTGCTGCTGCCGGGCTTGACGGTGGTCGTCTCGCCGCTGATCGCCCTGATGCACGACCAGGTGGACCGCCTGCGCGAGAACGGTATCGCCGCTACTTTTATCAACAGCACCCTCGCCGCGGGCGAGCGGACCCGCCGCGAACAGGCGATCGCCCAGGGCCGCATGAAACTTTTGTACCTCTCGCCAGAGCGGCTCTTGAGCGAGGAGTGTCTGGGATTTCTGGAGTACGTGCAGCGCCAGGTGGGTCTGTCGCTATTGGCGGTCGATGAGGCGCACTGCGTGAGCGAATGGGGGCACGACTTTCGACCTGAGTACCGCCAGCTTGCGATGGTGCGCGAGCGCTTCACGGCCCTGCCGACCCTGGCGCTCACCGCCACGGCCACCGAGCGCGTCCGTCAGGACATCCTGGTGCAACTGAAGTTGCGCGAGCCGCACATTCATGTTGCCAGTTTCGATCGGCCGAACCTGCACTATGCAGTCCTCGCCAAGGACAAAGGGGCCTACACGGAATTGTTGGGCCGTCTGCGGCGGCTGGACGGGGCAAGTGCGATCGTCTACTGCCAGAGCCGCCGGGCGGTCGAGGCGCTGGCTGAAAGGCTGGTGGCGGACGGTCTGAACGCCCTGCCCTACCATGCCGGGATGGCGACTGAAGTGCGCTCGCGCCACCAGACGCAATTTCTGCGCGACGATGCGACGGTGCTGGTGGCGACGGTGGCCTTCGGTATGGGGATCGCCAAACCCGATGTGCGCGGAGTGTTTCATTACGAACTGCCGCGCAACCTCGAAGGGTACTACCAGGAGTCGGGCCGAGCCGGGCGCGACGGCCAACCGGCCGATTGCGTACTGTTTTTCAGCCCGGGCGACCGGGCCAAAGTCGAATATCTCATCGCCCAGAAGTCCGACCCCCAAGAGCAGCGCCTCGCCCGCTCGCAGCTTGCCCAGATGCTGGCCTACGCCGAGAGCACCGTCTGCCGGCGGCGCATCCTGCTGGGCTACTTCGGCGAAGCGCTCGCCGAAGCGGGCTGCGCCAACTGCGACAACTGCCGCAGCCCAGTCGCCACCCAGGACCGGACCGTGGACGCTCAGAAGTTGCTTTCGTGCGTGGCTCGCTGCCAGGAGCGCTTCGGGCTTCGGTACATCGCCCAGGTGCTGCGCGGGGCGAACACCCAGAAAATCCGCACCCAGGGGCACGACCGGCTTTCGACTTTCGGCATCGGCACGGACCTGAGCCAGGCCGAATGGCTGCACCTGGGCCGCACCCTGGTGCACCAGGGGCTTTTAATCGAGACCACCGACGGCTATCCGGTGCTCAAACTCAACGCCCTTTCCTGGGAAGTGCTGCGCGCTCAGCGGACAGTGACAGCAGCCCGGCTTCCCGCTCGCCCCACCGCACCCCAACCCACCGACCAGGCGGCAACAGACGACACCGCCACAGCACTGTTCGAGCACCTGCGCCGCCTGCGCAAGCGCCTGGCCGACGAGCAGAACGTGCCGCCCTACGTCGTCTTCGCCGACGCCGCCCTCAAAGCGATGGCCCAGCGGCGCCCCCAGACGATGGCCCAGTTTCTGGCCATCCCGGGCGTCGGCAGCCGCAAGGCCGAAGCCTACTTCACCCCATTTACCGCCGAAATCCGCACCTACTGCGAAGCGCACGCCCTATCTCCGCCATTGGAGCAAGCAGAGACTCTCCCACCCGCCCCCACCCACCGGGAGTGCCGCCAACCGAGAGGCACACCCACCGCCTCCACCCACGCCCTCACGCTACAGCTGTGGCAGCAGGGCCTGAGCATCGAGCAGATTGCCGAACAGCGCAGCCTGCGAATCGAAACCATCGAAGGCCACCTGGCCGAACTAGTCGAAGCGGGCGAGAACATCGACATCGAGGGCCTCGTCGAGCCGAAGCGCAGGTGCACCATCGAAGCCGCCCTACTCAAACTCGGAACGGCCATGCTCAAGCCGGTCAAAGAGCACCTCGGCGAGGAATATTCTTACAGTGAAATTCGCCTGGTGCGAGCCCGGTTACTGTGCGCCCAAGGCGATTGCTGACAACCCAAAACTAGCCTGACCCACTAACAGCTCTGGATAAAGGTCGGCTGTGGGTCGGCGTTTCGCTAAATGTACTTCTCGATGGCCACACGGTAGCAGGGACGCAACAGTGGTGCAAGCTCCTCCGCAATCGCCGTAATCATACAGGTGGGTCAGATCGAAGTCGATCTGACCCACCCAAAAACCCAGGTGCCAGGCAACCACCTGACACCTGACACCTAGTTTTTGCGATTGCGGCAGCGGTAATCGCGCTTTTTAAAATCCTGGTCGTAGCAGTCGGGAATGATCGGAGTGCTGACGGCCAGCAGCTGGATCGAGGTGGGTTCTGTGATGCCCGCTTCGCTCTCGCTTGGGGCAAGAGCGTAATGGAAGTCGGGGTCGCTTGGCACGTTGGAAGCAGATGGATTGCCTACCATAGCCGTTGTGCGGGAGCCGGAAGTGGGCAAGGGGGGACGCCGGTCGGTCCGCCCGTCCGCAGGCGACCCGCTCGCCGCCGTGCTCAGCACCGGTGTGCTTACCGCGCCCGCAGAGCTCTGCAGGTACGCCTGGCGGGCGGCCACGGGCGGCTGCTTGGCAGGAACGCGCTCATCGTCGAACTTTGCGGGTGAAGTTTTGACTATCACAGGGCGACTGGCGGGGGCGGCAGACTTGACTACAACCGGTGGCGCGCCGGGCTGCGGCTGCGCAAGCCAGGCACCGGCGATCAGCGCGACACCACCGGCGAGGGCGGCACCGGCTGCCACCGGACGGGCCGGAACAGACAGCTTGCGCACGGGAATCTGGGGGGAGGACAGCGTATCGCTTTGGGCCGCCTGCAACTCGTACTCGGCGCGCAGCGCCAGAAGCGGCGCGGGCAGATAGTTCAGGCTCTGGAACAACAGCCCAATTCCCAGAAGCAGCAGCAGGCTCGAGGCCGGCTGGGCCAAACAAGTGGCGAGCCCCAGACCCAGACAGCCAATCCCCAAGAGCAGCTCGGTGCGGGCGGAGGCGAGGGCGACCAGACCGCTGGGCAGCGACTTGAACTTGTCGGTGCGCCGCCACGGAATGCGGCCCACAAACAGCCCCATCACGCTTGCGGTGATCATCGTGTGGTAGAGCGCCTGCTTGGCGAGGAGGGCACCGATGGTGTCGCGCAGCGAGCAACCCATCTCGACGCGGTGAACGAGCCAGGTGAGCATCCAACCGGCTACCGTCGTGGACACCCCGGCAATCCAGAGGCTGCGGGGGGCGGCGACCGTCTCGCCCTGCACCAGCATCGAAACGAGCACCGCCAGGGTAACAGGCATCATCAAAAATGACAGACCGGTGGTAAAAGGACCCAGGCCGTGGTTCATATGGTGCAGCTTCTGGATGGGCCGCAACTGGGAAGCTTCCGCCCAGGGCCTGGGCAAAAACAGTCGCAGATGCTGCTTAAACTCCTGCACCGGCCCAAAGGTCCAGCGGAAGCGCTGCTTTTTGTAGCCGGCAAACGTCTCCGGAATCAAACCGCGGCCAAAGGTCTGGGGTACGAATACCGAGGTGTAGCCCAGCGCATGGATGCGAATCGCCAGCTCCGAATCCTCGGTCTGGCACCATTCCGACCAGCCGCCCGCCTCATCGAGTGCCCGGCGGCGAATCAGGCACATCGTGCCGACGGTGAGCCCGGCGTCCCTTTCGTTGAGGCTGGGCATGGTCGTGGCAAAAAACGTCTTGTACTCCCAGTAGCACATGCGCTGGTAGAGGCTATTTTCCCAGTCGCGGTAGTCGTGGGGCGTCTGCACGAAGCCCATGCGCGGCTCGTCGAAGTGACCGAGCAGCGCACTGAGAAAATTTGGCTCGGCGTGGTAATCGGCGTCGATTACGCCGATAATCTCGACATCGTCTGCGACCCGGCGCATCGCCCAGTTGAGCGCCCCGGCCTTCGCTCCGGCCAAAGGTGCCACGTGAAAGAAGCGAAAACGCTCCCCAAGCCGCGCGCAGTAAGCTTCCACCGGCTTCCAGAGGTCGGGATCTTTGGTGTTGTTGTCGATCACCATGACCTCGAAGTTGGAATAGTCCAGGGCGGCCAGCTTGTCGAGGGTCGCCTTGACCACCTCCGGCGGCTCGGCATAGCAGGGTACCTGCAGACAGACCCGCGGGTAGTGCGCCCGCTGGCCGCTGGGCTTGATCCCCCGCGGCCTGAGCCAATGCTTGCGGGTGAGCACTTCCCATTGCTCCAGCGAGGCGACGACGCCAATCGGCAGCATCAACACCAGGAGCGGGTAGCCCGCCAGCATCAGTACCCGGGTAAGCAGGCTGATGTCGAGATTGACGATAAAATCAACGCCCCACACCAGGGAAGTGAGGGCGAGCAAAAAATTGTTGACTAGAAGCAGGCGGCCGGAGGCGCTGAAGTGGGTCATCAGGCGGCGGATCAGCAGTTGGCCGAAAGCCGCCACCGCAAGGGGGACCAGCACTTCCCACGCCTGGGGAGCAAGATAACCGGCCGCCAGGGCCGCCGGGCCGTTGCCCAGCACAAAAGCAACCACCGGGTTCAGTGCACCCTTGGGGGCGACGGCCTTCTCGTACACCGTTAGCACTGCAGCCATCAGGAAGGCCAACGAGAAGTAGATTACTCCAGTGGTAAGAACATCAAAGAGGCTAGATGACATCGATTGCCATTCCCCTATTGTCGGTTATAAAAATCGCATGGCAGGAAAAGCGCTATCCCCAGCATGATCATAGGGAAATCGTTAAAAACGTGTTAAATAAATTCATCTACACAAGGGATATAGCCCATCCCCCTTAGGCAGGGGAAACCTCCGCAGGAAGGAAGAACACTTCCTATTAGCCTATCGAAAGATGTATTCCGTCAAATGGGAATCATTAATAGTATAGTGCCTGGAACCCGCGCATGGGAGCATCCCCATGCCAGAACTTGCCTTTTGCACTGCAGCATACACCGCCACGCCCGCCCAGGTCCGCGGACGAAAAAATTGGCTAGCGAAAAGAAGTGAAATCCGCACGGAATCCCCCTGTTTAGGGGCTCAGCAGATGGCCGAAAAACAGAATATAGACAGCGCAGGTCAATCGCAGCGCTTGCGATCCCATGCCCCTGATTTGCTACTCGCGGGGGGGGGTACCGTCCAATTGTTCGAGATAGTAACGGGCGAACTCGACGACTTTTTCGTCGTCGTCCTTGGCTAGATAAGCGAGGGGTGCGCAGCTCGGCTCCTGGGCATTGGTCTCGCGCGCCTGCAGGGCGATAAGACCCAGGGCCTGGGCGATGCGGCGGCGCACTTCGGGGTCCGGGTTGGGTACCAGGGGCAACAGCACGTCGAGGGCACGGGCGTTGCCCAGTTCGCCCAAGGCGCTGATGGCAGCGTCGCGGATCATGTCGGTGTCGCTTGCGACGGCGTTGCGCAGCACCGGATAGCCTCGCTCGTCGCGCAATTGCCCCAGCGAGACCACCGCGCTGTAGCGGACAATCCAGTCGATGTCTTCGTAGTAGGCCCGCAGCAGGTATTCCACTGCCCGCAGGTCCCCGAGCGATCCCAGAGAACCGGCTGCCTCCGCCCGC
Source organism: Aphanocapsa lilacina HA4352-LM1 (assembly GCA_019359725.1). GTDB lineage: Bacteria > Cyanobacteriota > Cyanobacteriia > Gloeobacterales > Gloeobacteraceae > Gloeobacter > Gloeobacter lilacinus. Next base: position 6,291 of record JAHHGR010000021.1, read on the forward strand.
ACCGAGGCGTCTTTGTCGTTGTTGAGCAAGTCGATCAGCAAGTCGAAGTTGCCTTCGCCCTTCTTCTTGCCCAGACCGATGGCGGCGTAGACGCGCACCAGCGGAATCGGGTCAAGAGCCGCCTGAAACAGCAGCGGCACCGCCTCTTCGTCCGAGAAAAAACGCAGGGCGACCAGGGCGGCCATGCGCTTGCTGGGGTCGGCACTGGCCATTTGGGCTTTCACTTCTTCTAGAGAGGATGTCATCGCCGCAAAGGTCCCAGTATGTTACATCTCTTAATCTAGCAGTGCTGAACCCGCGGGGCAATCTCTCTTACTGCAGAAGCGTCGAACGATCAGCTAGTTTTGAGGGAAGGTTACGGGGATGGTGATGGCTGAATACACCGGCATGACACCGACGGTGGTGGTGGGCCTTGGGGGCACAGGCAAAGAGATTCTAATTAAAATTCGGCGGATGATCGTCGAATCCTATGGCACCCTCGACGCGCTGCCGATCGTGTCGTTTTTGCACCTCGATACCGAGCAGAATGCCAAAGTCTCCGAGCCGCAGACGGTGCTCAAGCAGGATATCTCCCTGCGGCCGGTGGAGCAGGTCTGGACGAAGGTCGAGGACGCCAAGGCGATCCTCAGCCGCATCGGCTCCTATCCCTACGTGGCCGAATGGTTTCCAAGCGAGCTGAAAGGCACCGATTCGATCCTGGCCGGGGCGGGGCAGATTCGCGCTTTGGGCCGCTTCGCCTTCGCCGTCAATTATCAGCAAATCAAAGGAGCTTTCGCGGCGGCGCGCGCGCGCCTGCGCGGCCACGAGAAGTTCATGCTGGACACCTGGAAGGTGCAGCTCGATCAAGGCATCAATATCTTCGTGGTGGGCTCCCTTTCGGGGGGGACCGGCTCGGGGATGCTTTTGGATCTGGCCTACAACCTGCGCGACTGGTTGCCGCCTTCGGATCTGCCCCAGTCCTCGGCCTACCTGGTGTTGCCGGGGGCTTTCTCCGGCCTGGGCGACCGGGTGATCGCCAATGCCTATGCGGCTTTGATGGAACTCGATTACTACAGCCGTACCGACACGCGCTTCGAGGCCCAGTACAGCACCGCCGCCTCCGACCGCATCAGCGACCAATCGGGCCGCGACGTGCCCTTTAACTTTTGTTACCTGGTGGGCAACTCCAACAACAAAGTCACCTTCGCAAGCCTGGAGGCGGTACTGGAGATGGTGTCGCAAAATATCTTTCTCGATTTCTCCTCGGGTTTCAGCCAGTTCAAAAAGCTCGTGCGCGACAACATCCGCAAGCACTGGGCCGGCCCCGACCCGCTCGGCTATCCGCAGAGCTTTATCACCTTTGGACTATCGAGTATCCAGTTTCCGATCGAGCGGGTGATCAACGCCTGCGCCTCGCGATTGGCAGGCCGGGTGGTGCGCTGGTGGATGAATCCGACCCCGTCGCCCACCGCCATGCGCGACTTGATTCGCACCGAGATTCTGCCCGGTCTGGTGCTCGCCGAATCGGACAACCAGCACCAACTGCTCGATTCGATCGCCATGGGCGACAACGCCAAGCCCTACACCAAAGAAGTGGCCGACTGGGCGGCAAGCCTGCGCAAGCGCCGCAACGACCTGCAAATTCCGTTTGAAAATCTGCAGCGCTTTGTTTTGGTCGAGCAGGAGAAGTACGCCGTGCACTTTAGCGACGGCGACACCGACCCGCGCCGCTGGAGCGACTTCTACCAAAAAATGTTCGACAATCTGGAGCGTCTCGCCGTCCAGAAGCGCACCGAACTGCGCACCATGGTCGCCAGGATGATCGAGGACCGCTTTCGGGGACCGAAGTTCGCCCGCCAGTTTCTGGAGGTGCTGCTGGAGGTACTGGTCGATTACAAGAGCCGCTTCGACCAGGATCGCCAGAAGACCTGGATTCCCCAGGAGCGCTCGTCCGCCAACGCCCTGCAGACGCTCACCAAGCAGGTGGACGATCAGGCCCGTCAGTTTTTACTGCTCGATCGCAAGCGCCGCATCGACGAGACCTTCAATGCGATCATGCTCGCCCTGGAGACGGTTTACGTCTCCAAGATCGAAGTGAAAAGCCGCACCCTCGGGGTGCAGCTCGTCGAGGCGCTCCGGGAGGAGAGCGAGCGGCTATTGAGCGATCTCACCCGTTTCGACCGGTTGATGGAGAGCCTCGAAGCCCAGTTTGCAGACAAAGAGAATACTTATCTGCGCGAGACGCGCACGCTCACGGTCAACGGCATCTTGCTCTACGACGAAAAAGACGTCGGCATGATTTACCAGAACACCCTGGGAGAACGCGAGCAGGCCGTCTGCGGGCTGATCTCCGAGAAGGTGCTCTCAGCAAGCGACGTGTCGCTGTTTGAGCTGCACACCTTCGACACGTTTCTCGCCCGGGATCTGTTCAGCCGTCTGCTCGATGCGAGCCTCGACGAATTCGTGGGCCGCTCGCGCGCCCGCGTCTCCGCCGCGCGCAAGTTTCTGGAGACTTACCCGACCGTCGAGCAGCAAGAAGCGCAGATCAAGACGACGTTTGAAAAATCGGAGCCCTTTTTGCGCTTTTCCCAGGAGCAGGCCCGCCTCGGCTGGGACGACAAGCCCGAAAAGCGCCAGACGCTGGTGGGCATTCAAGGCGGCAACAAGCCCGACGACCCGGCGGCGGCGATGCTGTTGCCGCTGATTCGCAAAACCAGCACGATCACCGACAAGGACATCCGGCCTCTAGGCGAGTCGCATCGGATCTTTTTTGTGCAGGAGGCGGGGGCCTTTCCCCTCAGGCTTATCGAAGGAATGGCCCGGATGCGCAGCGTCTACCGGGCGGTCAAAGCCGCCGATCGCAATCCGCTGCACACCGACAGCGACGAGAACCGCTTCGGCGATCTGATGCCTTCGACCGAGGACGAAGCCCAGGTGCGCCGCAACGCCATTCTCGGGCGTGCCCTGGGGCTTGTGTACCTGGTCGAGAACAAGCTCACCGGTTATCCGGAAGCCCGTCTGCGCTTTTTTGACCGCCAGTCGGGGCTCGAAAAAACCGAGGTGCTTGGCAACGACTGGCAAAGTGCGACCGAATTTCTCCTCAACGACGCCAACCGCCGCCTCAAGGACATCCTGGCCGACGAGCTGGCCCGCCAGGGCGGCTCGCCCACCACCCGCCCGGCGAAGCAGGAATTTTATACCCGTCTGATGCAGTGGCTGGCTGTTCACCGCGCCGAGGTTGAAGGGGGCGAGGACAACCCCGCCTACCGGGAGGCCGCCGAGGCGGTCGAAGACTTTATCAAGACCCACAATCTCTACATCGAGGGCACGCCCCGCCCCGGCGCAGCAAACGGTCCCGCCAGAGCTACCCCCGCCCCGCCCCCGGCGGCGATCCTGCAGCCGGGCGATCCCGCCCGCGAGAGCAACCTCGACAAATACCGCAAGCTGGTCGAAAGCTGCGTCAAGGACGGCGAGCTGAGCGCCACTGAGAAAACGCTGCTAGAGCGCTTCCGGGTGCGCTACAGTGTCAGCCCCGAGCAGTCGCAGCAACTGATCGATCTGTTGACTCCCAAGCCCCAAAATAAAGAGGCGGTGCTCGAATACGGCCTGATGTTTCGGGCGTTTCTCGAAAACGACGCGGCCATCGACCCGGAGGAGCAGGCGCAACTGTTGGAATTGCAAGAAGAATTGGGGCTCACCAACGATCAGGTCCACATCATCGAAGCCAACGTCAAAGAAGAGCTGGGTCAAAGCTAGGAGGCTCCTGCCATGGTTCGCGACCTCACCTACATCACCTGCCCCAAGTGCGGCCACGACCGCAACCCCAACACCGCCACCAACTGCGAAATTTGCGGCCAGCGCCTCAAAGGCGGCGGCATCCCCCCCATCGCCTGGATCGTCCTGGCGGTGCTGCTGTTGGGCGGGGCCGGATACTACTTCTGGCAAACTCGCCCCGGCGAGGCCCCAGTCCCGGTGGCTTCCACCCCGACGCCGCCTGCCGAAGCGCCCGCCGCCCCGGCGGCCACCCCCGGTCTGGAGCAGGTCAAATCCCCCTTCGTGAAACTCTACGGCACGATGGCCGAAGTCGAGAACGTTCCGAGCGGCCTGTTCAACTACGGCGGCTCGACCACCTTTGCCCCCTTGCGCTCCCGCACGGTGCTGGATGCGATTGCCCAGGCCCATTCCAATTTCAAATTGCGCTACGCCGAACCCGTGAGCGGCAAGCCCGGCTCCGGCACCGGTATCGCCATGCTGATCGCGGGCGAGATGAGCTTTGCCCAGTCCTCGCGGGCGGTCAAGTCCAAAGAGTACGCCGAGGCCAAAGAGCGGGGCTTTGCCCTGGAGCAGGTGCCGGTAGCCATCGACGGGCTGGCCTTTTTCGTCAATCCGGCCAATCCGGTGGCGGGGCTCTCGGTCGATCAAATCGTGGGCCTTTTTACCGGCAAGATCACCAACTGGAAGCAGGTAGGTGGCCCCGACCGGCCGGTGGTGCCCTTTAGCCGCAACTTGCAGGCGGGGGGCACGGTCGATTTCTTTAACGAAGAAGTCCTGGGTGGCGCCGGGTTAGGCAAAGTCGTGCGCGAGACGCGCGACACCACCGACGCACTGCGCAAAGTCGCTTCCACCCCCGGCGGCATCGGCTACGCCACCGCCTCCGAAGTGATCGGCCAGCGCTCGGTGCGGCCCGTTCCCCTGGCGCGCTCCAACTCCCGCGAGTACGTGGCGCCTTTCGGCGAAGACAGCCAGGTCAACCGCAACGCCTTTCGCGACGGCACCTACCCGGTCACCCGGCGACTATTTGTGGTCATCCGCCGCGACGGCCGCCTCGATGAGCAGGCCGGGGCCGCCTACGCCAACATGCTGCTATCGGGCGAGGGCCAGCAATTGGTGGAGAAGTCCGGATTCGTGGCCATCCGTTAGAGCTGATCGATCTTCGAGATATTTCAGGCGACAGCAAGGGGCCTGTTGCCACTGCACTGCTGTAGTAAATCCGCACGGCTCGGACAATGTCGGGTTCTTCACAGCTTTTTCTCCTGGCGTCGGCTACTGTGAGGCGTGACCTTGCCAATGAAAGCGAGAAATAAGCAATGAGAACAACGGTACTGGCGCTGTGGACCCGCAATCGAAAGGTTCGTCCGCACGAGCTGCGCCGTTGGCGGGGGTGGTTGAGCGCGTCGTTGGGGGTGTGGTGGTGCGCAACGGTCCTGGCACCGGTGGCACCGGTGGTGGCACAGATGCCGCCGAGTGCCGTGGAGACCCGGGTGGGCAGGAGTCCGGGTTTTGTCCTCAACGGCAGTAATAACCAAGATCTATCCGGCAAATCTGTCAGCGGGGCGGGCGACGTCAACGGCGACGGACTGGACGATGTCGTTGTCGGGGCTTACCTGGCCTCCCCGGACGGCCAAAGCGGAGCTGGCCGCAGCTACGTGGTCTTCGGCAAGCGGGGCGGCGGGCCGGTCGAACTGGCCACCCTCGAAAACGGCACCAGCCGGGACGGCTTTGTGATTAACGGCAGCACCGGGGGCGATAGCTCCGGCTATTCGGTCGGCGGTGCGGGCGACGTCAATGGTGATGGGCTGGACGATGTGATTGTCGGAGCTGACTTTTCTTCCCCGGACGGCCGGAGCGGAGCTGGCCGCAGCTACGTGGTCTTCGGCAAGCGGGGCGGCGGGCCGGTCGAACTGGCCACCCTCGAAAACGGCACCAGCCGGGACGGCTTTGTGATTAACGGCAGCAATGCAGACGACCGCTCCGGCATCTCTGTCAGCGGGGCGGGCGACGTCAACGGCGACGGCCTGAACGACGTCATCGTCGGGACGTTAAGAGCGAGTCCCGATGGCCGAAGTGAAGCCGGTCGTAGCTATGTGGTCTTCGGCAAGCACAACACCCGACCGATGGAACTGGCGGATATCGAGAATGGTGCTGGCCTGGGCGGCTTCGTGATCAACGGAAGCGCTGCCCAAGACAGAGCCGGCGGCGACGTTGGCGGCGCTGGAGATGTCAACGGCGACGGACTGGATGACGTCATTGTCGCGGCTAACAGTGCTATGCCGGCTGGCCGCAGCTACGTGGTCTTCGGTAAGCGGGGCGGCGGGCCGGTGGAACTGGCCACCCTCGAAGACGGCACCAGCCGGGACGGCTTTGTGATCAACGGCAGCAATGAAGACGGTAACTCCAGCGGTTCTGTCGACGGCGCAGGGGACGTCAATGGCGACGGACTGGACGACGTGATCGTTGGTGCTTCACAAGCTGACCCGGACGGTCGGTACAATGCCGGTCGCAGCTACGTGGTCTTCGGCAAGCGCAACACCCACCCGGTCGAACTGGCGGAGCTGGAGACCGCCGGGCAGAACCCCTGAGAGCGCACCGGCAGCGGGGAGCTGCTGCCTCCGCGACCCCGTCAAGGGCAAGGTAGGGTCGGGGAATGCAAGGTGCAACCGCAACAAAAAGACGGACACTTTGCCAGAGATTGGCCGATGCACTTAGAATGTAAGCTAGATTGCGCATCTAGCTTAAACCAAGGGGGTCGCCATGCGCGAGGTCGGAGCTTTTGAAGCCAAAAACAAACTGGGCACTTTGCTGGACTGGGTGGAAAACGGCGAGGAAGTCGTCATCACCCGGCACGGCAAAGCCGTGGCACGGCTCATTCCGAATAGCGTCGGGCCTGATCGTACCAAAGCGGTGGCCGCCGCCCGGCGCATCCGTGAGCGCGCCGCTGCGCTCAAACCCGGTCTGTTCGATTGGCCGGAGTGGAAAACCTATCGCGATGCAGACCGTCCATGAGTCTGGTGCTCGACAGCTCCGTCACGCTCGCCTGGCTTTTCAGCGACGAAGTGACCCCGGCGACGCAAAATGTCTTTGATGCTGTTCTTGCCGGGCGGGCCTGGGTGCCGTCGCTGTGGCACCTTGAAGTTGCCAACGCTCTGCAGATGGGGGTCAGGCGCGGGCGCATCAGCGCGCAGTTTCGCGACGCATCGCTGATTGATCTGGCTTTGCTGGCGATTGCGGTGGACCCGGAAACCGACACGTTTGCCTGGTCGGCCACGTTGCGGCTGGCTGAACGCTACCAGTTGACCCTTTACGACGCGGCCTATCTCGAGCTGGCGCAACGGCTGAACGTGCCGTTGGCCACGCTTGATCAGGAATTGCGTGTCGCAGGCAGTGCCCTCGGCCTTGTCCTGCTCGGTAGTTGAGCATCGGCCACCGGAAATGTCCATGGGTGCCGCTCGCAACCCAGGAGGAAAATTGCGGCCCCCACCCCTTAGCTGCGGTGGGGACGGCAGGCAACGCCGCATGCGTTTCCCACCCAGCCTCACCCTTGACGAGTGGTCCCGGCCGGTGCCATCGTGCCACCGGTACCCCGCCAGCCCTCCCCGCGCCCTCAAGACCGCATGACCCAGCCCGATACCCCTGCCCGTTTGGAATTTGCTCCCTCCCGCCAGTTTCCCAACTGGTTGTCGGAACAACAACTCGCCCTCGCCTTCACCACCTACCAGGCCGGCAAACTCTTCCTCATCGGACTGCAGCCCGATGGCAGATTGTCGCTGTTCGAGCGCACCCTCAACCGCTGCCTCGGGCTGTGGACCGACGCCCAGAGCCTCTGCCTCGGCACCCTCTACCAGATCTGGCGCTTCGAGAACGCCCTGGAGCAGGGCGAGACCCACCAGGGCTACGACCGCTGCTTCGTGCCGAGGGTCGGTTGGGTCACCGGCGACATCGACGCCCACGACCTGGCCCTCGACGCCACAGGCCGCCCCGTCTTCGTCAACACGCTCTTCTCCTGCCTGGCCACCGTCAGCCCCACCCATAGCTTCGCGCCTCTGTGGCAGCCGCCTTTCATCAGCCGCCTGGCCGCCGAGGACCGCTGCCACCTCAACGGCCTGGCGATGCGTGACGGCAAGCCGGGTTGGGTGACGGCGGTCTCGCGCACGGACGTGGGCGACGGCTGGCGCGAACACCGCCGGAGCGGCGGTTGCGTGGTGGAGGTGGCAAGCGGCGAAGTGGCGGCGGCGGGCCTATCGATGCCCCACTCGCCGCGGTGGTACCGGGGAAAGCTCTGGTTGCACAACTCGGGTACCGGCGAATTCGGCTACGCGGACACCGAAGCGGGCCGGTTCGTGCCGGTCGCTTTTTGCCCGGGGTACCTGCGGGGTTTGGCCTTTTGGGGCAACTTCGCGGTGGCGGGGCTCTCGAAGCCGCGGCGGGACCGGGCCTTTTCGGGGCTGCCATTGCAGGAGCGGCTGGACAATGAAGGGGTGGGAGCGCGCTGCGGGCTGGTGGTCATCGACCTGAAGCGCGGGGACGCGGTGCACTGGCTGCGCATCGAGGGAGAGATGATCGAAGAGCTGTACGACGTGGCGGTGTTGCCCAGGGTGCGCCGGCCGATGGCGATCGGTTTTGTCAGCGATGAGATCCGGCGGCTGCTTTCGGTGGGTGAGCCACAATCGCTGTGAGGGGTTTCGCCCGATAACCATATTCGGCAGCAGTACCGCAAGATAAAAAAAGGGCTGAAAATCAGCCCTTTTTTTATCCTGCGTGGTGTTGCCCTTAGACCGTGACGGCCTTCTTCATGCTGCTTGCGGCGATGTAGCGCTTGGCCATCTCATCGAGGGAGACCTGCTTGATTTTGCTTGCCCGATCGGCGGAGCCGAACTCGACGTAGCGGTCGCGGCAGACTTTCAACATGTACTTCATCGAAGGAATCAAGAACTTGCGCGGGTCGAACTCGGCGGGTTCTTTGGCGAGGGCTTCGCGCACCGCAGCGGTGATCGCCAGGCGGTTGTCGGTATCGACGTTCACCTTGCGCACGCCGTTGCGGATGCCTTCTTGAATCTCGGCCACCGGCACTCCCCAGGTCTGGGGAATGGCGCCGCCGTAGGAGTTGATCAGATCTTGAAGATCCTGGGGCACGCTCGAAGAACCGTGCATGACCAGGTGGGTGTTGGGAAGCTTGCGGTGGATTTCGCGGATGCGGTCGATGGCGAGGATGGCGCCGTCGGGTTTGCGGCTGAACTTGTAGGCGCCGTGGCTGGTGCCGATGGCGATGGCGAGGGCATCGACGCCGGTGCGCTCGACGAAATCGGCCGCCTCATCCGGGTCGGTCAAAAGCTGGTCGTGGGAGAGGGTGCCCTCGAAGCCGTGGCCGTCCTCTTTGTCGCCGGCACCGGTCTCCAGCGAACCCAGGCAGCCGAGTTCACCTTCGACGCTCACGCCCAGGGCGTGGGCCACCTCGGTCACCTTGGCTGTCACCTCGACGTTGTATTCGTAGCTCGCCGGGGTCTTAGCGTCCTCCATCAGCGAACCGTCCATCATCACGCTCGTAAAGCCGTTCTTGATGGCCGAGTAGCAGGTGGCCGGGCTGTTGCCATGGTCCTGGTGCATGACGATCGGAATCTCGGGGTATTCTTCGACCGCCGCGAGCACCATGTGGCGCAGGAACGCTTCACCCGCGTACTTGCGGGCGCCGCGCGACGCCTGCAGAATGACGGGGCTGTTCACTTCGCGGGCGGCGTCCATGATCGCCTTGATTTGTTCGAGGTTGTTGACGTTGAACGCCGGAATGCCATAGTTGTTTTCGGCGGCGTGGTCCAGCAAAACCCTCAACGGTACAAGCGCCATAATTTCCTCCTAGATGTGCCTTCCGGTTCCAACCAGAACCGCTGCGTGACCGTCCGTACTGGCCCCAATTTTAAGATAGATTTCAGATTCTGGCGAGGGCATTACAAACGCAGCCGATTCAGTACAGCCGGCTGACGGTGTGTCCGACCAAATCCTTGAGCGCTTCGCGCGCCGGGGAGGGGGACAAGATCTCAAGGGAGGCCACCGCCCGGCGGGCATGGGTCTCCGCAAGCTCGCGGGTGCGCTCCAGCGCGCGGCTGGCGTGAATCAGCGAAAGGGCCTTTTCGAGGTCGCCCTTCTGTTCGAACTGGCGCTCGATGAGGCCGCTCAGGTGGGGCGACTCTTCGAGGGCGTAGAGCACCGGGGCGGTGAGATTGCCGTCGCGCAGATCCGAACCGGCGGGTTTGCCCAGTTTGGCGGTCGAACCGGTAAAATCCAGCAGGTCGTCGATCACCTGAAAGGCGATGCCCAGGTGGCGACCGTACTCGTAGAGCGCTTCGCAGACGGCCGTCGGGCTGTCGGAGAGCACCGCCGCCGCCCTCGAAGTGCCTGCCATCAACGAAGCGGTCTTATAAAAGCTCTTGTCAATGTACTGCTCAAAGGTCAGGTCCGGGGCAAACTGCAGCGTGCTCTGCAACAGTTCGCCCTCGCCGAAGTGCGAGATGACGATTCCCAACAGCTCAACCACTTCGAGGCTGCCCAGACGGGCCAGATACGCCGAGGCCATTCCGAATAAATAATCGCCCGCCAGCACCGCCACCCGGTTGCCGAAGCGGGAATTGACCGTGTCGATGCCGCGACGCACGGCGCTGGTGTCGATGACGTCGTCGTGCACCAGCGACGCAGTGTGGATCATCTCGGTAATTTCAGCGAGACGGCGGTGCCGCTCAGTCGGCTCGCCGTGGGCTGCTGTCGCCCGCGAGACCAAAAGCACCAGCGCCGGGCGGATGCGCTTGCCGCCCGCGTTGAACAGGTGCTCAGCCGCTGCATACAGAACCGGATGCTTCGTCCCCAGCAGATTCTTCAAATTGCGCGTCATCTGGCTTAAGTCGTCTTCGACTAGGGCCGACCAGTTCGCTGCGGACACCACGCTCATTTCTCCAGCTGCGCACTGAAATTAAGAAAGGTAACAGTGCCTTCATCATTAATCATAAACCGCCCGCGTCTATTCGCCGCAGTCACGTTCTATCGCAAAGGGGCTGTTGGCGATGCGCAGGATCTGGGTGATTTTGCGCAGATCTTTTTGTCCAGGTACCCCATTCTCGACGCCGCTCGACAGGTCAACCGCATCGGGTGCCAGGATTTCGAGGGCTTTGGCCAGATTGGCAGGCCTCAAACCGCCCGAAAGCAGCCACGGCAGCGCCGGGCGAAACCCCTGCAGCGCCTGCCAGTCGAGGGTTTGCCCCGTCCCGCCCGCCTGGGTAGGGTGCCAGGCATCGAGCAGGACCGCTTCGACGGCGTCCGTGTACGGTGCGATTTTTGTGAGATCCGCCGATTCCCGGACGCGCAGAGCCTTGATCCGCAAAATCCCAGGCAGCGTCCGCGCCAGACGCGCGCAGCTTTCGGGGCTTTCCTCGCCGTGGAGTTGGACCGCCTGCAGACCGCCCGCTTCGATAGCGGCGCGCAGCGTCTTTATAGAAGCGTTCACGAAGACGCCGACTTTGAAAGTGAACGGCGGCAGGGCGGCAGCGATTTCGCGCAGACGGGCCGCATCCACGTAGCGGGGGGTGCCGGGGACACAGACGAAGCCCAGGGCGTGCACTCCCAGCCCGGCGGCGGCCCGGGCCTGACCCGGGTCGGTGAAGCCGCAGATTTTTACGCGCATAATAGACGGGTTTGCTTGCCTACGATGCTAGCCGTGGGTTAGGGTTGCTGCGTAGATTTGGACGGCTCCACCCGATGAAGCCCGGACCCGCCCTGCTGCTTGGTGCGTTGTTGCTCGCCTTTGCTGCTCCATTGCCGGCCTTTCCGCTCCGGGTGCTGGTGGAAGGCCCGAAGCCTGCGCTCAAAATCGCCGTCTCCGCTCCAGCCCAACTGCGCCAGGACAACGGCGGCACAGTCGACCTCCTCCCTGGCCAATGGTTTACTGTCCGGCGCGAAAATAGCGGCGTCGTGCAGTTGCCCCCCACAGGATTGGTGCTGGTGGGGGATCGCTGGTATCCCGAGAGCGTGCAGTTTCGCTGGCTGCGTGGGGGGCTGCTCGCCGTCAACTTTGTCGATTCGGAGACCTACCTGCGCGGGGTGGTGCCGCGGGAAATGCCCTCCAGTTACGGCGACCACGCCCTGATGGCCCAGGCGGTGGCGGCGCGCACGTACGCGCTCACCAGTTGGGTGCGCCGCAAGCACGGTCCCCACTACGACCTGGTGGACACGGTCGTCGACCAGGTTTATGGCGGTTTTGCCCGCTACAACCCCCGCACCGGCAAAAGCACCCTGCTCACCCACCCGCGCACCGACCGGGCCGTAGCCGCCACGCGCGATCAGTTTCTCGACTACTCGAAGGCCCAGGGTTTCTACCGCGCCGAGGGCATCGCCGGATGGGTGCGCTACGGCGAATATTCGCTCCCGGTGCCCAAGGGCCGCATGCTGAGCCAGAAGGTATCCCAGATGATGGCCCAGGCCGGCTGGAACTATCACGACATTCTCGCCTACTGGTACAAAAGCCACGTCTACCAGATCGCTTTTCCTGGATGAATGACCCTTGAGCGGCGCGTCGAACCCAAAGTGGACGCCGTTCAGGAAATCGTCCGCTACTGCGAGGGCCATCGGGAGCTGCTGAAGATGGAAGCGGATGAGGAGCGCCGTTTGCTGGAGCAGGAGGGAATCGCCCTTGAGCCTGCGCCTGCTCATCGATGAAGACACCCAGGCATGGCGTCTGGGCCATCGCAAATCTTGAAGACCTTGGGATTGACCTTCAAGAACAGTTCCACGCCCTCAACCACACAACTGGTAGGCCGGACGCAAAGGCAGCCTGCACACCTTTACGCGCGCACAGCAGTCTCGCTCTGCACCAGCCGTCCATCCTCCATGTGCACGGTGCGGGTGGCGACATCGAGGATACGGCTGTCGTGGGTGACCATCAAGATGGCACAGCCTTGATCGGCGGCCAACTGCTGCATCAACTCCACCACCTCGCGGCCGGACTTGCTGTCGAGGGCGGCGGTCGGTTCGTCGGCCAATACCAGGGAAGGCCGGTTTACCAGGGCGCGGGCGATGGCGACGCGCTGCTTCTGGCCACCGGAAAGATTCTCCGGATAGTAATCGAGCCGCTCGCTTAGACCGACGGCTACCAGGATTGCTTCTGAGAGGGCGCGCGCCTCGGTGGGGCTCCCGGCGCTCAGCTCCGCCGCCATCTGCACGTTCTGGCGCGCGGTCAGAAAACCGAGCAAATTGTGGGACTGAAAAATGTAGCCGATGTTGCGGCGGATGGCCACCAGATCCGCTTCGCTCGCTCCGCACAACTCCTGGCCGAGCACCCGCAGACTGCCCGTCTGGGGGGAGCGCAGCGCGCCAATCAGCGTGAGCAGCGTCGTCTTGCCGGAGCCGGAAGGGCCGGTGAGGATCACCAACTCCCCCGCAGCGATAGTAAGGTCGATGTCCGAGAGTACCCGGCGTTCGAGGGCGCCGTGGCCGTAGGTGTGGTCGAGCCGGCGGATGGCAATCACAGGCATCAGGGACATGGTTTTGATACTCCAGATAGGTTAAGCGAAGATCTCGGCCGGATCGGCGGCGCGCAGGCGGCGCACGGCGATGGCACCGGAAACGGCGCACATCAGCACCGTGAGTGCAAAGATGAGTGCCGCCCGCAGCGGGTCCATCGTCAGCGGCAACAGCGTCGCCCCCCGCGTCAGATCGTACAGAGCGAAGGAGATGGCAAAGCCGGGGACAAAGCCCAACAGCGACAGCAAGAAGGCTTCCTGGAAGACCACACCGAGCAGGTAGCCGTTGGTGTAGCCGATCGCCTTGAGCGTCGCGTACTCGGCCAGGTGATCGCTCACGTCGGTGTAGAGAATTTGGTAGACGATGATGGTACCCACGATGAAACCCATCGCCGCACCGAGGGCAAAGATGTAACCGATGGGCGTGCTGCGGTTCCAGTAATCTTTTTCGAAGTCCATGTACTCCTGGCGCGACAGCACGCGCACGTCCGCGGGCAGTGCGGCGCGCAAATCGGCTTTCACCCGCTGCGGGTCGGCGCCGGGGGCAAGGCGCACCAGCCCCAGGTCCACCAGGCCCTTGCTGCGCTCGCCAAACAGGCGCAAGAAATTGAGGTCGCTGGTAATCAGGGCGCCGTTAATGGCAAAGGAAGTGCCCATCTGAAAAAGGCCCCCTACCCGCACCCGCCGGTCGTTGACCTCGGTGACGATGGACTCGCCGCCGGTGTAGCGCGCGGCAATCGGTCCGTACTCGCTGCGCGAGGCCCGATCAAAGAGCACCGTGTCGGGTTTGCGGATGGAAGCCAGTTGGCGGTTCACCTCGCCCAGGCGAAAGACCGGCTCGCCCGGATTGAAGCCCACTGCAAAAATGCCGCGCGTCTCGTTGGTCTCGGGGTTGCGAAAGCGGCCGAAGCCCAGATAGACGGGACTGGCCCCCGCCACCCCCGGTACGGCCATCGCCTGATAGAGCCGCCGCTGCGAGAAACTTTGCATACTCACCAGCGCACTCGATTTGGGACCGATCAAAAAGATGTCCGCTTCGAAACTTGCGTGCAATCGCACCGCGCCATCGAACAGGGCGGCACGAAAACCGAGCTGCAAAAACATCAAGATCACCGCGAAGCCGATGCCGGCCACGGCGACCAGCAGCCGCACCCGCTCGCGGGTCAGTTGCAACCAGGCGAGGGGCATCTTCATGGTTGTACTCTCCGATTCGGCTCGATGGCCACATCCACCTGCAGGTTGGTGAGACTGCTCACCCGGCGACCGTCCGCCGGGTCCAGACGAATTTTGACCTCGACTACGCGCGCATCGATGTCGGCGGCGGGGTCGGTGTTGAGCACGTCCTTTTTGGCGATGATGCGGCCCACCTGATCCACCGTGCCGCCCAGGGGACCAGCGAAAGCACCATTGGCACTGGTGATCCTCGCCCGCTGCCCCGAGCGCACCCGGCCTATCTCTGTCTCGTACACCTCGGCCACCACGAACATCCGGTCGGTGCGGCCCACCTCGGCGATGCCCTCAGGACCAATCACTTCGCCCGGCCAGGCGTGGATCTTGAGCACCTGGCCGTCCGCCAGGGCACGCACGTAGGCCACTTCGAGATCCGCCTCGGCCCGCGCCTGCGCCGAGCGCGCCTGCTCGACCTGTGCCTGGGCTTCGAGCACATCGGTGGGACGCACCTCGGCGGTGGCGACCAGGGCGTGGCGGGCCTGGGCCAGCTGCCCTTCGAGGGTGCGCACCGCCAGGCGCTTGCTGTCGAGGGCAGAGGCCGAAACCGCCCCAGCGCGCTCCAGCGCTGCGTAGCGCTCCCACTCGGCGCGGGCAATCTCCAGTTCACCCGCCAGCCGCTCGACCCCGGCGCGCTGCGCCGCAAGCTCGCCGCCTTTTGCCCCGGCGCGCACCTGCACCAGCCGCGCCTGGGCCACCCTCACCCGGGAGCGGGCCTCGGCGACCGCCGCCGCGTAGCGGCCCCGCCGATCGAGCACCGCCACCGCCTGCCCGGCTTTGACCCAGTCTCCCTCGCGCACCAACAACTTCTCCAGCCGCGTCGCCTCGAAGGCCGTGGGCGCCGCCAGACGGACCACCTCGCCCTCCGGTTCGAGCCGCCCCGACGCGACCACCGCCCGCGCCAGCGGTGCGGACGGCGCCATGACGACCGGCGCTGACTCCGGCTGCCGCGCCGAAAGACCATAGAACAGCACCGCCCCGCCGCCTACTGCGGCAGCGATCGCCAAGAACACCCGCCACCGGCTCGCTACCTGGCCCGGAAACCGACTGAGAGTTGCCATAAACTCCGCTCCGCCGCGCTAGAATAATGTCCGTCAATTGCAATTTGCTGCAGTGCAATTCGTTGCATATTAGTAGTTTAGATGCAACAATTTGCATAAGTCAAGCCCCTGGATCGAAATCTCATGGCACTGGCGCACGCGATACTGGCATTGCTGGCGGACCGCTCCTTCAGCGGTTACGAGTTGACAAAAGAATTTGAAGGCTCGGTGGGGTGTTTCTGGAAAGCGACCCACCAGCAGATTTACCGGGAGCTGGCGGCGCTTGAGGAGCGCCGCTTCGTGCGCGCGGATCTGGTGGCCCAGGAAGGACGGCCCAACAAGAAGCTCTACGAACTGACGGAGGCGGGCAAGCGCTGGCTTTCTGAGTGGATGGCCGAGCCGAGCGAGCCGTGCGCAGTGCGCGAAGACATGCTGGTCAAAACCTTCGCGGGTTATCTCACCTCCCCGGAGGTGCTCATCGCCGATATCGAAAGGCGCAAGGCCCTGCACGCCGAGAAGCTCGAATACTACCGGCAGATCGAGCGGGAGCACTTCAGCGATCTGAGCGCCATACCGATCGAGAAGCGCTTCGGCTACCTTTCGCTCAAGCGCGGGCTCCGCTATGAAGCAGACTGGGTGGCGTGGTGTGAAGATGCCGGAGCCCTGTTGCGCTCCGGCATCTTCACCCCTTCCGGATAAACTCCGATACAATCAGGTCCGGTGTCGCCGTCCTGCGCCATGGTCCCAAGGGTCGTCTTCAACGGAAATTATCTGTCGCTGCGGCCTACCGGTATCGGCCAGTACGTCCTCAACCTCTGGCGCTGCTGGCAGCGCTCCGACAAGCCCCTGCGCGCCTTTATGCCGGCGGAGTACCTGCAAGAACCGCTGGGGGGCCACCAGCCGGTCAAAACCCCTGGCCACCTGGCACGGTTGGTCTGGAATCAGACGATCCTGCCCACCCGACTGCGGCCGGGCGAGGTGCTATTCAATCCGGTACCGGAGGGGCCGCTGGTGGGTGGATTGCCCCAGGTCACCGCCGCCCACGACACCATCCCGCTCGTCTTCCCGGAACTTTTCCCGCGCAAGCAGGCTTACTTTCGCTATCTGGTGCCCGCCTGTCTGCGCCGGGCGACACGGATCCTGTGCAATTCCGAGCAGACCCGCGCCGATCTGGTGCACTTCTACGGCCTCGACCCGGCCAGGATGACCGTGATCCCCCTCGCCTGCGACCGGGAGCGTTTTTTTCCGCGCCCGGCCGATCCCAGGCAACTGGCCTCCTACGGATTGGATGCCGACCGGTACGTGCTCTACGTCGGCTCCCACGAGCCCCACAAAAACTTGGCCCGGCTCCTCGAGGCCTTCGCCCGGGTGGCCGGCGACTGGCCGGGCCAGCTCGCCATCGCCGGAGCCTGCGACCCCCGCTACACTCCCCCCCTGATGCGTCTTGCAGAGCAGCGGGGGATCGCCACCCGGGTGCGCTGGCTCGATTATCCGGCCGACGCGGATTTGCCGTTGCTCTACAGTGGCGCACACCTGTTCGTCTTTCCCAGTCTGTACGAAGGATTCGGCCTGCCGGTGCTGGAGGCGATGGCCTGCGGCGCGGCGGTGCTCACCTCCGCCCGCGGAGCGCTCGCGGAGGTGGCAGGGCAGGCGGCGGTGCTGGTTGAGCCGCAATCCACCCAGGGGATCGCCGCCGGGTTGGAGCGGTTGTTTGAGCCGAAGGTACGGGCGAAGTACCGCACCCTTGCCCTGCAGCGGGCCGCCGAATTTAGTTGGGAGCACACCGCCGAGGCGACCTGGCGGGTGATTGAGGGGGTGGGATCCCCCCCTCCTTGAGAAGGGGGGGGTGAGTCAGCCGCCGTTGCGGAAGACGTGCACGTCCCAGTCGCTCAAGTGTACGTTGAGGATGCCGCCTTCGACGTCGACCTCGTAGAGGCGGGTCTTCTCGAACCAGTGGCCGTCCTCGGGGAAGCAGGGCACTTGGTAATCACCCAGGTTGCCGTCGCCCAGGTGGGCGACGACGGCCACCCGCGAGCCCTCTTCGTTGAAGCGCACGTAGCCGATCACCCGCGCTTCTTCGTCGATGTGGAAAAATTCGATCTCGTTGGTCCAGAGCGCCTGGGTCTCGCGCCGCAGGGAGATGAGACCTTTGTAGCGCTCCAGAAGCGCCACGTGCCGGTCGTGATCGAGCAGTGTCCACTCCACCGCGTGCACTTGCTCGTCCTGGGGATAGGCCTGGCCCATCGCCTGGCCCTGGTAGAGCATCGGCAGACCCACCGAGGTCATCAGCAAGGCCGCCGCGCACTCCAGGCGCTTGAAGCTGCCCTCTTCGTTGATGCCCGCGTCGCGCAGCCGCTGCAGCAGGCGGGGTTTGTCGTGGTTTTCGTAGAAGTTGACGGCGTTGCTCGGCCCCGGATAGCCGTGGTGCAGGGGGTTGATCGAGTCGACAATCTGGTCGGTGTCGAACATGTTGCGCACCATCAGATCGTCGATCATCCAGTAGTAGGTCTCGTGGTAGGCGCCGTCCATTGGGCCGTCCGCACCGGTAATCGCCGGATTTTCGGGGATGTGCTCGCCGACGAGGTAGAAGGGTTTGCCCCCCGCATTGGCCTTCGAGCGCCTGGCCACTTCGCCTAGAAAATCGAAGTATTTAATCTGGGCGGCGGCGTCGATGCGGTAGCCGTCGATGTGGTACTCGCGCACCCAGTAATCGACCAGGTCGTAGAGGTATTCGCGGGCCGGATTGCGCTTGTAGTGCTCGTCGTAAAATTCGAGGTTGAACTTGGGTCCCCAGACGTTGCCCGGTTCGTCCGGCTCGGTGCCCGGCGCATAGAACCAGTAGGTAAAGTCGATGCGCGTGAGGGGGCTTTCCGATTCGGAGTGGTTGAGGACGATATCGAGGATGACCCGCAAACCGCGCTCGTGACAGGCGTCCACGAAAGCTTTGAGATCCTCGGGCTTGCCGTAGGAGGATTCGGGAGCGAAAGGATGGCGCGGATTGTAGCCCCAGTAGTGCTCACCCGGGTACTCGGTGACAGGCATCAGCTGCACGCAATTGACGCCCAAATCCACCAGGTAGTCGAGCTGCTCGATCGCGTCGATGAACATGTCGCCGCCAAAGGCGCTCACGTGCAGTTCATAGATGATCAAATGGTCATCTGGGGAAAGGGGCACATCGTCGTGCTCCCAGACGTACTCGTCGGTGATCTGCTTGCCGTCCTTGATGCGGATGACGGCATTTTCGCGGTTTTTCTCATCGACCTGGCGGGCGTACGGGTCGGCGATCGCCACCGTCTCGCCCTCGCAGAAGAAACTCTTAGAAACAAGTTTGAACTTGTACTGATGTTCGCCATCCGGCAGGTCGACCTCGACGAAGAAGCAACCCTTGTCGTCCTTCTCCATCGGGATTTCTTCCCAGTTTGAGAATGAGCCTACGAGTGCCGCTGTTTCGTTGTAGGGTGCAAGCAATTGAAAGCGAATCTGGCCGGTCCTGGCTTCGGCTTTTGATTCGGACCGCTGCTGCACCAGGCTCTCGGACGGATTTTTGGTCGTCGTCATAATCTCCCTATTGCAGACCGATGACATTTCCAAGGCCGGTTTCTGCTATATGCAATGTAGGACGGCGCCAAATTTCCGGTATCTACCCGCCGGTAGAACCGATAGCTCCCTCCCAGGCAAGCCGGGGCGAGATATAGCCCAGCAGTTGGCCGCGCAATGCCTCCAATGGCGCCAGTGGCTCCACCCGGCCCGCCTCCCAGGCGCGTTGCTGTAGATAATCGACCAGGGGGATTTGTTGTTCGAGGCTCAGTTCGGCGTCGATGCGGCGGGCGAGGGTAAGGGCACCGCGCAGGTCGAGGGACCGGTAAGCCCACTTTTCGGCCTCCGCCAGCAGTTCGGGCGGGATGGCGGTAAGCCACGCCTGCAATTCGAGGGCGCGGCCGGGACTGCCCTGGGCCATGGCGAGCAGCCGTTCGTCTACCGACTTGCCCAGTGCCGCTAAAATTTCAGCTACCAGTTGGCAGGGTAAGCAGTAAAAAGGCACCTTCTGGCAGCGCGAGCGGACGGTGGCAAGCAAGCCGTCTGCGGAGGGAGCTGTCAGCACAAAGACCGCTCCCCCCGGTTCTTCGAGGATCTTGAGCAGGGCGTTGGCCGCCCCGTCGCCCATCGCCTCGGCACCTTCGATCACAATCACCTGGCAAGCGGCTTCCAGCGGCGGGCGGCTCAAAAACTGGGTGACCCCCCGCACCTGCTCAAGGCGCACCTGCGGAAGCGCCCGGGGCAGATTACCCCCTTCTGCCAAAGCCTCGGCGCGGCGGAGCAGCTTGTCGCCTTTTTTGTAAGTCGGCTCGACCCAGAGCAGATCCGGGTGGTTGCCCCGCTCGATGCGGCCAAGGGTGCTTTCGAGCAGCCGGGCCGCGAAGTGGCGGGCGGCCATCGCCTTGCCCACCCCCTGCGGTCCGCAAAACAAGTATGCCGGGGCGATGCGTCCGGTGACGACCGCCCGTTCGAGCAAGGCCATCGCCAGGGGTTGACCCTGAACCGCTCCGGTTGCAGTGCCGTTCATAGATGGGCAAAGCGGTCGGTGGCTTCGATGAGGGCGGAACGGATACCCGGCTCGCTCATCGAGTGACCCGCATCGGCAACCACGACAAGTTCCGCCTCCGGCCAGGCGCGGTGCAGTTCCCAGGCCGACTCCATCGGGCAGACCACGTCGTAGCGCCCCTGGACGATCACCGCCGGCAGGTGACGAATGCTGCCGACGTTTTCGATCAATTGCTCCTCGCGGTCGAAAAAACCTTTGTTGACGAAGTAGTGGCACTCGATGCGGGCAAAAGCGGTCGAGAATTTGACTTCGCCGAAGCGCTCCACCAGACGCGGGTCGGCGATCAATTTGCTGGTAGACGCTTCCCAGATCGACCAGGTGCGGGCGGCGGTGGAGCGCACCTCCGGGTCGTCGCCGGTCAGCCGTCGGTAGTAGGCAGCCATCAGATCGCCGCGCTCTTCGGTCGGGATCACTGCCACAAAACGCTCCCAGGCATCCGGGAAGATGCGGCTTGCCCCTTCTTGATAAAACCAGAGCAATTCCTTGCGCCGCAACAGAAAGATGCCCCGCAGAATCAGCCCCTTGCAGGCTTCGGGGTAGGTCTGGGCGTAGGCGAGCGAGAGGGTGCCGCCCCAACTGCCGCCGAAGACGACCCAGCGGTCGATGCCCAGATGGACGCGCAATTTTTCGATGTCTTCTACCAGATCCCAGGTGGTATTTTCGGCCAGTTCGGCGTTGGGTGCGCTCCGGCCGCAGCCGCGCTGGTCAAACAGCACCAGCCGCCATTGCTCGGGGTCGAAGTACTGGCGGTAGGTCGGGTCGATCCCCCCACCCGGCCCGCCGTGCAGGAAGACCGCCGGTTTGCCCTGGGGATTGCCCACCTGCTGGTAGTGAATCGTGTGCAATGCCGAGACGGCGAGAAACCCTTGCTCGTAGGGCTCGGTAGGTGGGAACAGTTCGCGCATGAACATCCGAGCGGAGGCAGCCTGCAAATCCTAGCGCGCTCCTTCTAGGTGTGGGTAGACGCCACCCGGATACCAGGGGCCATCGAACATCACTTCACCCGTTGTCCCTACGCTGCTGAAGGATGTCGAGGATGCGCCGGTTCTCCAGTTGCAGACCACGCACATCCGTTTGAACTTCGCGGATTTCCGTCTGCATCGCGTCGATGCGCTGCAGGGTAGCCAGGGCAATTCGTGAGATCTGATTTACAGATTCTGACACAGTATCCACTCGCTCAGCCATGATGTTGACCCGCTCGCTCAGCGCCGCCTGGTTGGCTTCGAGCCGAGCGATTGCCCTGGCGTTCGCAGCGATCGCTCCTTCCAGGCGGGTAATCGCCGTGGCGTTCGCGGCAATCTGCTCGCTGTTGGTCGCCACCAGGGCTTCAACGCGATCGAGTCTGGCGGAAAAATCCGGGGGTTGTCCGTTGCTGGTAGTCATCGGCGCTTGCGCTGGGGACAGCTTGTGCAGCAATTGTACACAATTCGGGTCAATCTCCCGAATGCCTCAAACCCAGCTGTACAGGCTGCTTGAAGCGGAGAGGGGGAGATTCGAACTCCCGGTGACGTTGCCGCCACAACGGTTTTCGAGACCGTCACAATCAACCACTCTGTCACCTCTCCAGAGCCTACCCAGGCTATCACAGGGCTTGTGCGGCCCTCAACTGATCGTAAAGGAGTTGACGATCTGGTTAATTTTTTCGCGCCGCTCGCCCCAGGCGATGGCGGCGGAACCAGTGACTAAAGTGTAGACTTTGCCGCCGCTGACCGCCACGCAGTAGACCTGGTGGACAGCCCGCCCCCCCGAGGCGATCACCACCTCGAAGGAGTAGTAGGGCACACCCTTGCTGTCGGTGCGCTGGGCGGCATTGGAGACTTCGATCACCGCGCCGGGGGGCGATTTTTTCTTGAGCACATCGTTCGCGAAGCGGTCGGCCACCTGCTGGGGGGTGCCGAAGGCGCGGATGTCTTTGATGTCCTTGCGCGGGGCGTCGCTGACCACCACCGACACCTGGTAGGTGGGATCCGCCGGGTCCGACAGCCGCACCGCCCCCTTCGGATCCGGGTTAAAAGTCCAGGTGTCGGGGTAGACCAGCGTAAAGGTGGAATCGGGCTCCGAAAAACGCTGAAATCCTTTGGGCGCGTCGATCCCCGAGCGGCTGCAGCCGACGAGTACGGCGCTGAGTACGGCGGCGATGCCGACTTGGACCAACTGCTTGCGACCGATGCGAATCATGCGTTTCCCCACTGCTGCGCCCTTCCCAATCTATCAGCAATAGAACGCCGCGCCGCGTGCCCAGAAAGCTACAGTAGAGGGCGTCGGCACGAGGAGCCAACCGGTGAAATTTCTGCCCAAATCCCCCGGCGAATGGTGGCAACTTGCCCGCCGCGTGGCGCGCTTCTACAGTAGCGCCCGGGTGCCGCGGGGGCTCAAGATCGCCGTTGTGACGCTGTGCGCCGTCTACTTTTTGCTGCCGGCCGACTTGCTGTTGGATTTGTTTCCGCTGGTGGGCCGCCTCGATGACCTGACGGCCATCGCGCTTATCCACTTCGGCGCGGTGGTCTGGGCGCAGCGCCAGTACCGTCTCGACGAGCCGGAGCGACCCACCGCTTTGCTGCAGGAGGACCTGGCGGTCACGACGACCGTCGATGTGCCTGGTCGATCAATGTAAGCAACAACTCCTCAGCCTGTGCAGGCTCGATTCCCGCCAACCACAAAAGCGTATCGTCGGTGCGGTGACGATAGAGCCAGCCGCTCACCATTTGCACTTCGTCGAGATCCTGCTGGGGCAGGTTAAATATTGGGGGGGGCGGCAACGCCTCGCCGTAGTGGCCGGCGAGGGTGTTGGCCAGTTCGGCGCGCAGCTGCTCCCGAGGCAGATCCCTTGTGAAACTTTGCTGCAGAGCGAGCTTGCCCCGGCGAATCCAAAATAGCTGCACGCCGCTTGGGGCGTCGGGCGGCCCCGGGTAGACCGCCACCGCATCCAGGCTGACCCGCTCGCGCAAATAGCCCTGGTGGGCCACGAAATTCCCGAGCGCCTGCCAACGATCCCGCCAGCGCGCCGCCTGCTCAAAATCCTCGCGCTGGGCGGCATTCAGCATCTGCCGCTCGAAGTCCGCAAGCACCGCAGCACCGGTATCTTCGCCGCGCAAGAGCGCTCGAAGCCGCTCGACGCGCGCGCGGTACTCGCCGCCCAGCGCCCCGGTGCGGCATGGCCCCAGGCATTTGCCGAGCTGATCGAGCAGGCAACCGTGGTGGATGGCTGAAAAGTCGCGGCAGGTGCGCAGACCCAGACTCGCCGAGAGCAATTCTGCCATCCAGCTCACAAAGCGCGCCTGGCTGTAGGGGCCGTAGTACTCGGCGCCGTCGCCCGCAAGCACCCGGGTCAGATGCAGACGCGGATAGTCCTCCTGCACCGATAAACGCAAAAACGGGTACTGGCGGTAGCGCTTCTGGGCCTGGTTAAACGGGGGCAGATACTCGCGGATGAGCCGACCCTCCAGCAAAAGCGCCGCCAACTCCGAGCCGGTGCACAGCACCTCTACCGCCTTCGCCTCAAACTTGAGCCGCTCCGTCTGGCGGGAGTGCCCGCCGTCGCGCCGCAGATAGGAGCGCACCCGTGTGCGCAGGTGCACGGACTTGCCGATGTAGAGCAGACGGCTGTCGCAGTCGACAAACCGATAAACCCCCGGCGCGTCGGGCAGGTCCTCCAGACGGTCGAGCGAAACGCGAAACCACGGTTGCATGTGTTTGATGTAGCACAGTCTGCCAAAAAAACGCGGGAGCCCCATTGGGGCTCCCGCGCAGCATTTAGGTCATGGCCGGCCTGAGGCTTACACCAGACCCAGAAAGTTCAGCACACCCTTGCCGGTGGCCAGCTCAACGACAATCGCAGCCGCAAAGCCGATCATCGCAAGGCGGCCGTTCAATAACTCAGCATAGGGGGTGAAGCCGAACTTGGGTTTGGAGGCAGTGGAGTTGATGTTGCTCATGGTGGGCTCCCGTGCTAAACAGCGTATAAAGAAATATTGCGAACAGTCTTATTATAGTATACAAAAATTCATGAATGGGGAGGGGTCGGTGCCCCAGCGCCGTACAATAAGATTTGACGTTGCCGGCCAAATCGATGCAAGACAGACTCCTCGCGGCCCTGGCTCCCTATCGCTCGGCGGTCGATTATCTGGAGATTCGCCTGGAGCGCGGCGAATCGAGTTCGGTGTCCTTTCGCGGGCCGCGCCTGGAGGCGATTGACCGCAGCTTCGAGCTGGCGGGCGGCATCCGTGCCTGCCACCGCGGCGGCTGGAGCTTTGTGACCTTCAGCGACCTGGGCGAACTTGAAAGCCGGGTGGCCGAGGCGGTGAGCCAGGCGAAGCTGGTGGGCTGCGAGACGACCCAACTGGCTGCGGTCGAACCGGTAGCAGCCACCGTGCGCGCCGAGCTGGGGCGCGACCCGCGCGGGGTGTCTTTGGGGGAGAAGCGCGATTTACTGGCCCATTACAACCAATTGCTCTTAGAAGCCGACCCCCGCATCCAGACGACCGCCGCCGGGCTCACAGACCGTTTTCGGACGGTCTGGTTCGTCAATACCGCCGGTACGGTCCTAGAGCAGGAGCGCCTCGATGTGACCGGCCGCTTCGGGGTGGTTGCCCGCGACGGCGGTACGATCCGTCAGGGCTTTGAAGCGGTCCATTCGCGCAGCGACTTTGGCGCGCTGGTGGGTATCGAAGCGCAGGTGCTCTCCGCCGTCGAGCGCGCCCTGCGCCAGCTTGAAGCCGCGCCCATCAAGGCGGGCCGCTATACCGCCGTACTCGATCCGTACCTGGCCGGGGTGTTCATCCATGAAGCCTTCGGCCACCTTTCGGAGGCCGATTTTATCTACGAGAACCCGCGCATGCAGCAGTTGCTGCAACTGGGTAAACCGATCGCCACCCCCCAGCTCAACGTCGTCGACGACGGTACCGTCGCCGGTCAGCCGGGTACCCTCGCCTACGACGACGAGGGGGTACCCACGCGGCGCAAGTACTTGATCAAGGACGGTGTGCTCACCGAACGGCTGCACAACCGCGAGACTGCCGGCAAATTGGGGGAGGCGCCCACCGGCAACGCCCGCGCCCTGGGGGGCACCTATCCTCCCATCGTGCGGATGACCAATACCGGCATCCTGGCGGGCGACACGCCCTTTGAAGCAATGGTCGCGGGCATCGACGAAGGGGTCTACGCCGTGCGCATGCTGGGCGGCCAGACCAACGGCGAGATGTTTACCTTCGCCGCCGCCGAGGGCTTTATGATCCGCGGCGGCCAAATCGCCGAACCGGTGAGCGACATCACCCTCACCGGCAACGTCTTCGAGACGCTCAAGGACATCGAGGCAATCGGCTCCGATCAAGTCTGGCTGAGCGGCGGCTGCGGCAAGGGCGGGCAATCGCCCCTAGCGGTGGCGGTGGGCGGACCGCACCTGCGCATCGGCAAGGTCGTGGTGGGCGGCCGCTAACTGCTTGGACGGCCCGACCCTGACGGCGCGAAGGTGACCTTGGCCCCGGGCAGTTCGTAGTAGGCGGGCAGCGTCCCCTCCGGCAAGACCATCAAACCAAAGGCGTAGAGACCTGGTTTGGGAGGTTCGCTCACACCCTGAATTTCAAGGGTCAACTCGGAGCCGGGCGGCACCGCCGAGCGCATCGAGACGCTGTACTGTCGGCCGGTCAGTTCGATTTTGCGGGCCACCACCGGTCTATCGGCGACCAGCAGCCGCACACTTTCGCGGCCGGAAGGCGGCAGGTTGGCCGGAAAGTCCACCAGCAACTGGGCGATCCCCCGCCCGGCTCCCACCGGCAACAGCACGCTGCAGCGGTAGGTTACTCCAGCCATCGGCAACGTCGCTTTGGTTGAAGGCGTTTGCCCCGGCAGTTCCTGCCGCTCGCGCTCGCGGGTAAGGATGGCTAGTTCCGATTCAAAATCGACCTGCAGCTGCCGCAAAGCCGCCAGATCCGAGCGATCCACCGCCAGATCGCCCGGCTGTGGGTCGAGCAGTTTCAACAAAGCCGCGTTCAGCCGTTCGGCGAAGGCCCCGCGGCTGAAGGAGCGTTCGATGCTGAGGGGCTGTTCGCCCTCCAGGCCGTAGCGCTCCTCGATAAAGCGCAGCGAACGATACGCCCAACGGCGCGAACCCACCTCCTGCACCCGCGACAGGGTGGCGCGCTGCAGTTGGGGGATAGCCTGGCGGTTGAAGAAACTCGGCACCCGCAAAGCCTTCAGCCGCTCGAAGCGCAACTCGGGGTACAGTAGCAGCGGAGCGCGGTTGCTCGCCTGCAGTTCGCGAACGGGCAGAACAGGGGCATTCTGGCCGCGTGCGGCATCGATCAGTTGCGGGGCGGAGATGCTTGCCCGCCAGGAGCCCGATTCGACCAGAATCGGGCCTCCCCAACGCGGGCGATAGCGCACCAGCAGCAGCGAGCTTTGCAGCGCCGCCTTCTCAAAAAGAGCTTTGTCCCTCGGAGGCGGTCCCGTGGCAATCAAGCGCCACGGGCTCCTATCACCGGCAAGCAGCGTGTAGGGACCATAGCCTGCCAGATCCCTGTCTTCGTTGAGCGATTGCACCACCTGCTCGGGGCTCAGGGCGGCTGCCGCCCTCACCCCGATTAGAAAAGTGAAGATGGCAAGCAGCCAGTTTTCCGGCCTTATCAAACGCACCATCGTCCTCTGCGATCGGCTGCCGGCGACTGTGCCCGACCTCCTTCCCCGCCGCTGGGCCCCGGCATGCAACTGATGGGAGAATCCTCATCATCATCACTCAAAAAGCGCGAAGGGCGGCGCGATCCAGGTGGGGGAGGAACGGATACTTGTGTTTATCCTAATGGCAAGGCGTGTACCCGACAAAGGCGCAGCTGTGCAAGCCGAGGATGGCGAGGCAACCCGCAACCCGATCGCACTAGCTTGCCTGAGAGCCTTCCGGCAAGCCCCTCACCGGCTTGTTAATTTTCTAGAAGCGATCCCGACGATGGTGTAATGCGATACATCCATGCGCTAACCTGTACTAAAGAACGTTTCGGGCTACGCCTTGCGATATGAACTTTCAGGACATGACCTTGTCACTTCATCGGTTTTGGGAAGAGCAGGGATGTCTGATTGTTCAACCGTACGACGTAGAAAAAGGCGCAGGCACGATGAATCCGCATACTTTCTTGCGGGCGATCGGACCTGAGCCCTGGAAGGTTGCTTATATCGAGCCGTGCCGGCGACCCACCGATGGCCGCTACGCACAAAATCCTAATCGTCTCCAGCATTATTACCAGTATCAGGTGCTGATGAAGCCCTCCCCCGGAGACATTCAAGAGCGTTACCTGCGCTCGCTGGAGGTGCTGGGGATTCACCCCGAAAAACACGACGTCCGGTTTGTCGAAGACAACTGGGAATCGCCAACCCTTGGGGCCTGGGGGGTGGGTTGGGAAGTCTGGCTCGACGGTATGGAGGTGACGCAATTTACCTATTTCCAGCAGTGTGGAGGCATCGACTGCCGTCCGGTTTCCATCGAAATCACCTACGGCATCGAGCGACTGGCCATGTATCTGCAGGGCGTGGATTCGATCTTCGACATCGAATGGGGAGCCGGCCTCACCTACGGGCAGGTCCATCGCGAAGGAGAAATCGAAAATTGCATCTATAATTTTGAGCAGGCGAATCCAAAATTGTTGTTGACCCTTTTCAAGCTCTACGAGCAGGAGGCTGCGGCGCTCAGCGAGCGTCAACTGGTGCTTCCGGCGCTCGATTACGTTCTCAAGTGTTCCCACACATTCAACTTGTTGGATGCGCGCGGTGTGATCGCCGTCACCGAGCGGACCGGCTACATCGGCCGGATACGCCACCTGGCCAGGCGAATTGCGCAAACCTACGCAAAGCAAAGAGAATCTTTGGGGTTTCCTCTGCTAAGCAAAACCTGACTTATACCTGCTTTTAGGAGTTTCCATGGTCGCTCAATACCGGCAAGATCGCGTGTCGATTTTCATCGATGGCAACAACATGTTTTACGCTCAGCGGTCGAATGGCTGGTTTTTCGATCCGCGCAAGGTGCTCGAATACTTTAATCGCCACGAAGCGCTCGTGAACGCTTTCTGGTACACGGGCATCCGCGATCCCCAGGACCAGCGGGGCTTTCGCGACGCGCTGATCGCGATGGGTTTTACCGTGCGCGAAAAGTTTCTCAAAGAGTACTACGATCGCCTCTCCGGGGAGATGACCCAGAAGGCCAATCTCGACATCGAAATTGTCGTCGATATGTTCAATACCGTCGCCCAGTACAACCATGCGGTGCTCTTCAGCGGCGACGGTGACTTTGAGCGGGCGGTCGAACTCTTGCGCTCCAAGGATACGCGCATCACCGTGGTTTCCACCGAGGGCATGATTGCCCGCGAGTTGCGCAACGCCGCCGATCGCTACATCGACCTCAACGACCTCAGACCCTTCATCGAAAAGACGATCGAAAGCCGGGTGCTTTCTTCGAGTTCGATTAGCGCCGCCTCGCTGCCCAACGGCGGCTGAGGCGCGCCGCTGCTGTTCACGCTTCCGGTGCGGCAAGCAGCGGCGCTTCGGTGCCCTCCGTGGGCGGTTCCGACTCGTCGCGCACCACCGTCAAGTCCACTTGCTGGCGGTAGTAGTCTATCCCCTTGACTTTGACGGTGACCGTATCGCCGATTTGGAAGCGGCGGCGGCTGCGTCTGCCGATTAGGGCGGGTTCGCGCGCCTGGAAGGTGTACCAGTCGTCTTTGAGGCCGCTGACGTGCACTAGGCCCTCGACAAAAGGTTCTTCGACGGCGACGAAAAATCCGTAGGATTGCACGCCGGTAATCAGTCCCCTGAGCGGTTCAGCCTGGGTGCCGAGCCAGCCGATGCGCTCGAAGCCCTCCAGGTCCGCCTGGGCCTGGTGCACCTGCTGCAGCCGCGCACTGAGGTGGCTGACCAAACCTGGCAGAGCCTCCTCCCAGTCTTTTTGGACTTTGGGTTTGAGCACCGGCCAGTCGATGAGCCCATGACAGTTCGAAGAGTGCAGATCGACGCTCACCTTGCTGCGCGGCGTCTTGCGATCGCGGCCGTCGGTGTGCACCTGCTGGAGTAACCGCTGTACCAGCAGGTCGCCGTAGTGTTCGAGCGGACAGCCAAAAGGGGCGACCGCCATGCTGTCGCGCCCGAAGTGGTGCTGGGGCGCCGCTGCGAACTGTTCGACCGGCAAGGTGGCCAGCAGCAGCTCGCGCAGGGCGCGGTTGGTCCCCTCGGGCTGCTCCAGAAGCCAAGCGCGGTACTGCCGCACGGTGAGTTCGACCGAAGCGTCTGCCTCGGGCACCTCCAGGCCGCAGGCGCGTGCCAGGCGCAGCCAGTCGACCACCTCGCCGCCCTGCGGCCCCGGCTCACCTAAAAAGGGTGCCCCCAGGTGCAGGTGGGCCAGATGCTGCCCGATGAGCGATTCGAGCAGTTCGATAAAAATGCGCGGATCCGCAGCGCCGAGCAGGGGGCCCGTCCCCTGCTCGGCCAGGGCGGCGGCGACAGCGGCGTAGGGTTCACCCAGGCTCTCCAGGCGGCCGCGGGCGCGCACCAGCGAGGGCATCCAGCGAAAGGCGCGCACCTGGCCCGTGGTATCGAGGTTCACCAGCACCGACCAGGCCGAACGGCTGGTGTCAGGCAGCAGAGCGCAACGCTCCAGCAGCGCGTCGGGCCACAGCCCGAGGCTTCGATCGCGCAGGCGTGCCGCCAGGCCGCGCCGGTAGGCCTCGGCGTCGAGGGCCGAACCCGCCTCCACCAGCGCCGCCACATCGCTCACGTGCAGCCCCAGCTCCCAACCACCCTCCGCCGGTACCAACGAGAGGGCCATCTGGGGCAATTCCCCCGGCAGCACCCACACTTCGAGCGCCTGCAGATCCTCGCGCCCCTCCGGCGCGGCGGATTCGGCAAGCTGTGCAGCCGCATCGAGCACCGTCCGGGGAAATTCGAGCGTTAACTGATAGCGGCTGGCGACCAGATCCAAATCCACCAGCGGATCGTTGGCATGGCCGAGCACGCGCAGCAATCGGCATTTGGCCGGTCGCCGCCCCAGGGGGTAGCGGGTGATTTCTACTTCGACAATTAAGTCGGCCGCTACGTCCAGACTTTCGGTATCGACCAACTCCAGAACGCTGCCCAGCCGATCGTCCAGGGGAGCGACCTGCAGGATTTTGGGCTTGTCTTCGCCCGCGTCTGCTTCGGCGAGGCGGCCCACCAGGGCGGTGTGCGCCCGCTCGGTCACCAGCACCACTTCTCCTTCGGGCTTGCGGCGGCGCGAGGCTTTTTTGAGCAGACGCACCAGCACCCGATCGCCATTCCAGGCATTTTTGAGGCTGCCTTCCACCACAAAAATTTCCTCCGCCTCCGGCTGTTCGGGGATGACAAAGCAGAAGCCTTTCGAGCTGCAGCGCAGGCGTCCGCCGACGATTTCTTCGTCGGCAACCAGGCGGTAGCGGCCCTGCATTTTCTCGATCAGGCCGATTTTCTCGAGGGCGTCGAGCACCAGTTGCAGCTGCGCAAGCGCCGCGCTGTCATCGAGAGAAAGCTTTTGCTGAAGCACCTTCGGCGCCACCGAGCGTTCCGGTGAGAGTAGACCCAGCAAGTCGTGTACAGAAAATTGCATGCCCATACCCCGCTTCCATAGATCTTGTTTAGTGAGCTTGCCCGATTAGCGTTCATGGTAACGTTTAGGCCCTGCTGTTCGCACGGCAAGTCCTACGGCTCCCTTACACTGGGTGCCATGGGCATCGAGGTTCAGGTCCATCGCCAGCTGTTGCAGTTGCTGCGCTCGGAGCAACTGCCCACCGTCTGGCCCCACCAGTTGAC
This sequence comes from Aphanocapsa lilacina HA4352-LM1, assembly GCA_019359725.1. Lineage (GTDB taxonomy): Bacteria > Cyanobacteriota > Cyanobacteriia > Gloeobacterales > Gloeobacteraceae > Gloeobacter > Gloeobacter lilacinus. Next base: position 37,211 of record JAHHGR010000021.1, read on the forward strand.
GATGGGGCGGCTGGTGGCCCGCGCCCTTTATCAGGGCCGATCGACCCTGGTGCAGGTGAGCGGCTCGGGAGAGCACCGCCTGAGTTACCTGTTGCCGGCCCTGAGCGCGCCGGAACCGGTGATCCTCTGCGCGAATGAATCCATCCAGCAGCAATTGCTCGATGTCGATTTGCCGCTACTGCGCCGCAACCTGGCTACCGAAAAACCGATCGGCCTCGGCGACCGCTGGCCCGGCACCGGGTGGCGAGGGGTGCTCATCACCGACCCGCTTACTTTTTTGCGCGACCGTCTGCGGGGGGGCTATCACTTTCCTGAGGGCGTCGCAGTGATCTTTGACGGCGCCCATTGCCTGGAGCAGTGGGCCATCCAGGCACTCTCCGAGCGCATCGAGCCCGCCGACTGGGACGACCTGCGCGAGGGCGACTTTGGGCGGGCCGAATTCTGGCTCGACTGGCAGGTGGGACTCAGCCGCGCGCTTTCGAGCCAGCCCCACAACCGCACGGCACTGGGTCCCAACCGGCAGGCTGCACTGGCAAGCGCGCTGGGTGAATCTCCCCCCAGCGCGGCCTGGCGGCGCTTTCGCGGCGCCCTGAGCGCACCCGAGCGCGTCCATTGGGTGCAGTACTACCGCCAGAGCAACCAGTTCAGCCTGGTCAGTTCCCCGATTGCCGTGGCGGACACAATGGCGCACACGCTCTGGCCTCGCCAGCCCGCCGTCGTCATCGGCGAAGCCCTCGACCCGGCGCGCGAAGCGCGCACTTTTCGCTCCTGGGTCGGCCTGGGGGAGGTGACCTGTCTGCGCTTTCCCGCCGACCCGCGCGAGCAGGAAGTGCAGCTCTATCTGCCTGTCCAACTGAGCGATCCTACGGCTGCTCACTACCGGCAGCAGATCGAACCGGTGCTGGTGGAACTGGCGGCCCTCGCCGCGGGGCCGCTGGTGATCTTGTTGCCCGAAGGTCCGTTGCGCTCCCACCTGGGCACCTTTCTCGCTTCACAGTTCGGCTCGCGCGTGGGCATCCATCGCCTGCAGCCGCCCCCCAACGGCATCACCCTGGCCAGTTGGGAATTTTGGGAGGCCAACCACCATCACCTGGGGGCCCCCACGACCCTCGCCGTCTGCGCGCTGCCTTTTCCGCGCCTTGATGACCCACTGGTGGCAGCTCGGGTGCAGTGGCTCAAAGCCTACCGCCGCGACTGGTTTCGCGAGTACCTGTTGCCCGTCGCCATCGGCCGGCTGCAGCGGGGCATCAGTCCCCTACGCCAGACCCAGGGTCTGGTGGCGCTGCTCGATAACCGCATCAACCACCGCAGTTACGGTGGCCAACTGCTCGACGCTCTCACCCCCGCCAGACGGCTGCGCTATCTGGAGTAGCAGCGGCTCATTTTTCGTGTTTGTACCCGGCAAGTATCGGATACTTGATGGTGTTTTATTTTCCATTTTTGTGTTCTTGAGGATCAAATCCTTGCCTTGACCGTGAAGGCGTAGGTCTCCCCTGTCTCCAGACGAAAATCATTCTTCTCAAGAAAGCGTTGCAGGGGTTCTTTGATCAAGGCCCGGCCCAAGGATGGATGAATCTCAAGTCGGCCGCCACTCAGGAAATGCCAGCGGAATGTCCAGACGTACTGACCACCCTCGGCGTCGCCTTCCAGCCAGCCTCCAGACAGGGAGCGGGCACTGACGCGCAGGTTAATCTCGGTTTGGGGTAGTCGGCCGCTTGCCACGCGCCTGCCCTCGACTGCGATTTTTTTATCTTAGAAGCTGATGGCGAAATGGCGCGCTTGAAAATGTTACGGTGGTTAAAGTGTCTATCGAGCCGCCCGTCCGTGAGCCAAACCACCGCACCCGCCATTACTCTGTCATTCGATGCTGCAAGTGTCGAACCTATCCAGCTGCAGCAACTTTTTGACACCGGTGCCTTCTGGGCACGCAACCGGGAAGTCGGTAAGATCGAGCGCATGCTTGCCTGCAGCAACCCGGTGGTCGCCGCTTACGCCGAAAGCCGGTTGGTCGGTTTTGCCCGCGCCACCAGCGATGGTGCCTTTCGAGCCACGATCTGGGATGTGGTGGTCCACCCGGATTACCAAAAGCTGGGTCTCGGACGCCGCTTGATTGAGGCACTTCTGGCAGAGCCGGCGATGCGCGATGTCGAGCGCGTCTATCTGATGACCACTTTCCAACAAGGCTTTTACGAAAAACTGGGCTTCCAGCGCAACGCTTCGACGACGATGCTGATGATGCGCCTAGCCGAAATGGGCTGAGCGGCCACCTGGGGCCACACCATCGAGGCGGTTCACAGTAGAGCTGTGAACCGCCTCGATGGTATGAGCTTCCGCTGTGTCTAGCGGCGAACGGCATAGCCGGAGACAAGCGCGACGATGAACACCAAAATCGCCGAGCCGAGGATAGTCGGGATCAAAGACACATTGGCTAGAGCGGGGCCGAAGTTACCAAACAGGGCCGCACCCACCCAGGCGCCGATAACGCCGAAAACCGCAGCCACCAAAAACCCCCCCGGAATACGCCCAGGTACGATGGCCTCGGCAATCACAGCGCAGATGCCGGCTACTACCAAAAACAAAATAAAGCTCAGAATCCCCATCGCTTTTGAACTCCATTAGACCGAATATCTTCATTGTAGAGGTGTCAATCTGGAGGGGCGTCCGCCAGAGGATTGAACCCGTAGGTGTCTCTTTCGATAGGGACAAAGCGATACAGTGATGTCTCAAGGTCGGCCGCCCGGGCGGGAATTTTCGGCGTCTTTGATACCCAGTTGGTAGACTCCGGCCCCGATAGAAACCATCAGACCGCCGGCTAGCGCCCAACTCCCACCCAGGGTATTGCTCAGAATAATGAACACGACCACCGCCAGAACCAGCGAAGGCAATATGCTCAAGATCGAGGCGAAAAGCTGGTTGCGCTCCTCCCAACCCTTTGGACGCCGCTCGAGCGCTTGGGCGCTATAGATGGCCCGATCGGCGTCGTTGAGCCATCCGCACAGCGCGTCCACCAGACGACCATTGAAACGGGAAAAACACAAGTAAAGCGCCAGTGACCAGAGGCTGACGCCCGCAGCCACCGCGGGCGTCAGTCCAAATTTGTAAAGGAAAAAGTCGATCACATTTCGTAAAGATTTCGCTCTGTTACCCTAGGGTACACCGCGCTGATGAGAATAACTACTTAGGCACAAATGCCTGGTGCAGGTTTGCCCGGGTCGAACGATAAAATGGGGCAGTTGTCTAGGAGAACAGCGTGCCCACCCTTGGGGTCAACATCGATCACATCGCCACGATCCGCCAGGCGCGCCGCACCGTCGAGCCCGATCCGGTGGCGGCGGCGGTGCTGGTAGAACTGGCGGGTGCTGACGGGATCACCGTCCATCTGCGCGAAGATCGCCGCCATATTCAAGATCGCGATGTCGAGATGCTGCGGCGCACGGTGCGCGGCCATCTCAACCTGGAGATGGCCGCCACCCAGGTGATGGTGGACTTTGCTTTGGACGTGCGGCCGGACTATGTGACGCTGGTACCCGAACGGCGCGAGGAGGTGACTACCGAGGGCGGCCTTGACGTAGGCGGTCAGATTGCATCGGTGGGTCTGGCAGTCGAGCAGTTGCAAAGCGCGGGGATTGCGGTGAGTTTGTTCGTCGATCCGGATACGGCTCAACTGCAAGCTTCAGCCCGCACCGGCGCCAAGTTTGTCGAGCTGCACACCGGCCGCTACGCCGAGGCCGGAGGCGAGCAGGCCCAGCGCAGCGAACTGGCGCAACTTGCCGCCGCCTGCGACGAAGCCCAGGCTCTGGGTCTGCGGGTCAATGCCGGTCATGGCCTGACGTACTGGAATGTCGCACCGGTGGCGCGCCTGTCGGGTATCGAAGAACTCAATATCGGACACTCGATTATTGCCCGGGCGGTGCTGGTGGGTCTCGAGCGGGCGGTGCGCGAAATGAAGCAGGCAATGATCGCCGGATGAAGACTATTCGCCTGCGGGCCGCCGCCAAGGTCAATCTTTACCTCGAGATTCTTGGGGTGCGCCCCGACAACTTCCACGAGTTGGTGATGGTGCTGCAGAGCGTTGACCTGGCTGACACCGTCACCCTGCGCGCCGCACCCACGACCGGCGTGCGTTGCTCCCACCCGCTGGTGCCCAACGACCGCACCAATCTGGCACTCAGAGCGGTCGAAGTGGTCCAGAAGCACACCGGCATCGACGAAGGGGTCGAAATTGTCATCGAGAAGCGCATCCCGGTAGCAAGCGGCCTGGCGGGCGGCTCCACCGACGCCGCCGCGGTGTTGGTCGGGCTCAACGCACTTTGGGATCTTGGCCTTACCCAGGGACAACTGCAGTCTCTGGGGGCTCAAATCGGCTCGGATGTTCCTTTTTGTGTGACAGGCGGCACCGCCCTCGCCATGGGCCGGGGTGAAGTGCTCTCTGCTCTACCTGCTCTGCGGGGGGTCTACCTGGTGCTCGCCAAGATCGCCGATTTGCAGGTCTCCACCGCCTGGGCCTACCAGACCTACCGGCGCGAGCACCTGGGCGCAGGTGCCGCGCCGCGCGCCCGCACCAGTGCCCTGCTCTCGGCGGTGGCAAGCCGGGAGGTGGCCCGCATTGCGCCGCTGTTGCACAACGATCTGGAGCGCGCCGTGCTGCCCGCCCACCCGCAGGTGAGTGCACTGCGCGAACGGTTGGCGGTTGCCGGGGCGCTCGGGGCGATGATGTCCGGTTCTGGCCCTTCGGTGTTTGGACTTGCAAGCGACCGCGCCCACGCCGAGGCGATTTGTGCTGCCCTCGCAGAGGACCCGAGCCTTGAATTGTTTGTCTGTCAAACCCAGCAGGCGGGCATTCTGTTTGCAGAATCGCAGCCTTCCGGCTTGTAAATTTCCCACGAATAGATCTAGACTAGGGCGCGTCGTCGCCGGCTGGAGATGGACTGTATGCTCTGCGCGCGCCCGTCGCATGGTTTTTCGTTGATCGAGATGGTGCTTGCCCTCGCTGTCGGGGCGGCCGTGGGTCTGGCGGCGGTGACCGTGGGCCTGTACTGGCGAGGTGAAGCGCAGCAGCGGCTCCTGGGGGCCTCGGTGCCCTTCATTGCCCAGGCGATGCGTCAGTACGCGCGCGCCCACGGCAGCCTGCCCGATCTGGCCGTGGCGGAGGATACCGATCGCTGGTTGGCCCTCTACACGCCGCCAGGCTCGACCACCCTTGCGGACGGCACCCGCCGTACGCTACCGGAGGGCATCGCTTACGAACGCCTGCAGACGTATGTGCCTTCGAGTATCCCCTTTGGCCGGACCCCCGGGCGGGTGCGGCTCACCGGCACCGGCTGCGAGCCGACGGACCGTTTCACCGAATGCACCTTGAGCATCACACCATGAAAAAATATGTGCAGTTGCTGTTGACAGTCGGCGTGCTGCTCAGCGCCATGTTCGTGCTGATCAACCGCCTGGGGGCGGTCCCCAACCAGCGCACCGGCTACTTGATCGGCATCCAGGAGTTGAACAACCTCGGGCCTATCGGCGACAGCGGTGTTCTAAAGCTAGGGCCGGTGGATCTGACCGGTTTGCCGATGTCTCCGGACTTTGTGACCGCCACTGCCGAAGCGCAGATGGGCATCGCCAACAGTTGCGTCAAGCTGGAGATGCTGCTCAACTACACCTACAGCGGTCTGACTGGGGTGCCCAATAACATGGCGGGCAGTACCGACAACACCGACTGCCAGGTCAATGGCGGCGGCAACCAGAAAGACGAACGGACCTATGCCCTTGCTTCGGTAACGGCGAATATTGACGACAGCCAAACGTCGATGTCGCTGTCGGTCTTTGCCTACTTCTTCGGCAACAACGAAAATGCGAGCAAAGTGACCCTGCGCACGGTGCGCCTGAGTTACTACAGTCTCGAACCACCCACCGCCGGGGCCGCCCAACCGGTGCAACTGGCGCCTTCCGCATTTAACGGGTTGGTGATGTACCCGTCGGTAGCGACATTTTTTGGCAAATATTTTGTCTATATCGATAACCAGCGCTACGAGCCGGCGATTGATACCAACGGCTACCTCAAGGGCAACCTGCTCAGTTCAGCCCTCGGCGCCCGCCAGATTGGCTTCTTTTTGCCAGAAAACAGCCTCTATCAAAGTTCGCTGCTCTACCTGCAAAACGGCGATCCCGCCTCGGCCCAGAAGCTGACTGTCCAGGGGATGACCACCAAAGGGACGTACACCGCTCCCGGCGTCTACGGCAATCCGATCGGCCTGCAGGCGCTCGATCTGCGCGAGGTGAATTGGTTGTCAGGCTATCTCATCCCGTATCCGAAGCCCGCGACCCTGGTGGCCACCCCGGCAGCTTCTACTGTGGCAAGCGGCCAGACTTTGCGGGTGAGCCTCGCGATGAGCGGCATCGACCCCGGTACCCTGCGCGCCCGCATCGGCAACACCGAGACCTACCCCGCCGCCACCAACAACCCCAAGTGGCGCGAATTGATCGACAAGGGCAAAGCCGCCGTCGATCTGAATGTGAGCGGCAGCACAGGCCAAGCGGTGCCCGTGATTCTGACGGCGCGGCCCCTCGACAGCGACCAGGAACTGACCTATGCATTCGTAGTCACAATCAAGTAGGGCAAAGGTCAGGGGGCGTTGACAGGATCTCGCGCAAAAAAGGCTGCGCCATGTATGTTAGATGTGCCTCGTTTGCAGTGCCGCCCGTGCCCTTCCATCGCAACGACCAGCACTCCCACTTTTGCCGGGAGACTTTTTTGCGCCTCACACTGCCGCTCCAGCGCTGCCGGAGGGGAGGGTGATGCCCCCTTCAACCGAAGATCTGCTCGCCGAAATTGCGGCGCTACGCGAAGACAATGCCCGGCTGGAGGCTTTGCTGGGCGAGGGTCGCCTCAAAGCCCAGGCCCTTTTTGAAAGCGAAGAACGCTACCGCTCGCTGGTCACCGTCACCTCCGCCATCGTCTGGACCGCGCGCGGCGATGGGGCCATTGTCGATGCGGTGCCTTCCTGGGAAGAATTCACCGGACAGTTGCCCGAGCAATACCAGGGCTGGGGTTGGGTCGAGATGCTCCATCCCGACGACCGCGCTTCCACCGCCGAGATTTGGCGGCAGGCCAACGCAAACAAGCGTCCGGTGGAAGTCGAATATCGTCTGCGCCGTCGCGACGGCGAGTACCGCCACATGGTCGCCAGGGGCGTGCCGCTGCTGGATGCCGAGGGTCGGTTGTGCTCGTGGGTGGGTACTGTCACCGACATTCACGATCGCAAGGTGGTCGAGCAACAGCGCGAGTTGCGACTTCTGCAGGCGAAGCGGCACACCAGCCGCCTGCAAAAGCTGGCCGAGGCGTCGCTTGCGATCAATGCGGCTCTGTCGATCCAGCAGGTGCTGCAGGGGATCACCGAACAGGCCGCTGCCCTGATTGGCGCCCATATGACCCTCACCAGCCTGATACCCGGATCCGACTGGGCGCAGGCGGTGCATGCAGTCTCCCTGTCGCAGAAGTATGCATGTTGGCACCATAGCGAAGCGCGCCTGGGCGGCGTCGGGATCGCCGCCGATGTGTGCCGGACCAACCGGCCCCTGCGTCTGACCCAAGCCCAACTGGAGGCCCATCCGCAGGGGCGGCGCCTCGCCTTTGGGGCCGCCGATCGCCCGGCGCTGCGCGGCTGGCTTGCCGCCCCGCTGGTGGGGCGCGACGGGCGCAATATCGGCCTCATTCAGCTGTCGGATAAGCGCGAGGGCGATTTTAGCGAGGAGGACGAAGCCATCGCCGTGCAACTGGCGCAGCTGGCCTCGGTGGCAATCGAGAATACGCGGCTATTCGAGGCGGAGCAAACCGCCAAGGTGGGCGCCGAGGAGGCCAACCGCCTCAAAGACGAATTTCTGGCCACCCTCAGCCACGAACTGCGCTCGCCGCTGACGGCAATTTTGGGGTGGACCAGGCTGCTGCGCCAGGCGGATCTGGGCGCGGTGCGCGCCGCCCACGCCCTGGAGGTGATCGAGCGCAACGCCCTCGCCCAGAACCAGCTCATCGAAGATCTGCTCGATATCTCGCGGATCGTGGCCGGCAAGCTACGCATCGAGGCGGCAGCGGTGGATCTGGCCGGGGTGATCGAGGCGGCCATCGGCACCGTCCGCCCGTCCGCCCAGGCAAGAGCTATCGAACTTGACACCGAGATCGAACCGGGGGTGCCGCCTTTGATGGGCGATGCCACCCGTCTGCAGCAGGTGGTTTGGAACTTGCTTGCCAACGCAGTTCAATTCACCCCCAACGGCGGCCGGGTGCGGGTGCAGCTGGCCCGGCGCGGTACTGCCGCCGAGGTCGCCGTCAGCGACAGCGGCCAGGGCATCGCCCCCCATCTGTTGCCCCACGTCTTCGAGCGCTTCCGCCAGGCGGACAGCTCCAGCACCCGCTCCCATGGCGGTCTGGGTCTGGGGCTTGCCATCGTCCGCCAATTGGTCGAACTACACGGCGGCACCGTTTCGGCCGCGAGCCCCGGTGAAGGGCAGGGGGCAACTTTTACGGTGCGCCTGCCCTTTTACGGTGCGCAGGCATTGCTCGCGGGCGACCACTCCCCCGGCGACTGGACGCGCGAATCTCCCACCGCCTGCTGCGGGCGACTCGACGGCCTGCGGGTGCTGGTGGTGGACGACGAACTGCAGGCGCGCGAACTGGTGCGCACCACCCTGGAACTGTGCGGTGCGCAGGTGGCCACAGCGGGCTCGGCCGCGGAAGCCCTGGCCGAGGTAGAGCGCTCGAAGCCGGCGGTACTGATTAGCGACATCGCCATGCCGGGAGAGGACGGCTACGCTCTGCTGCGGCAATTGCGCCTGCTCGAAGCCGAGTGCGGCGGGCGTATCCCGGCGGTGGCCCTTACCGCCTACGCCCGCGTCGAGGACCGCCGTCGGGCGCTTTTGGCCGGCTTTCAGACCCATCTGAGCAAACCGGTCGAACCGAGCGAGTTGGTGGCGGCGGTGGCCAATTTGAGCTGTCGGGCAGCGCTTTAGCGCAGGACCACCCAGGGCTGCCTGGTGTGCTCTGCCCGCAACGCCTTACGCAGAAAGCATTCCGCCGCCTTGGCATCCCGGCTGGGCTCAGCAGAAAGTCGATGTTCTTTCCGTCCACATCCACGGCCCGGTAGAGGGACTGCCAGGTGGTGTTGATCTTGATGTAGGTCTCGTCCACCTTCCAGAATCGCTGGTCGGGCGCAGGTGCTGTCGACAGCGGCGCTCCAATTTAGGAACCAACTTCAAGATCCAACGGTTGATCGTGGAATTGGTCGACTGGCCAGCCCCAGTTCGACGATCATCTCCTCAGACCAGCGGCTGCTTGGAGAGGAGTTGACCGAGTGGGTAGCCCAGGGCCAGAAGCGCTTGCAGGAGACGCCGCACCACCGCAGCGTGTAGTGGGCCTTGCGGGGGCACAGACAGGATGCGTCCTGGCAGCAGTTCAATGTTCTCGTCCAGTCCGAACACCCCGGCTTCGAGGATGCGGTGATACTCAGCAACAATGAAACGGCGTTCCGATAAGGCGACCACCGACCCGATTCCTCGGCAGTTGAGTCGATTGTGACCCTAAAAAGGCGTTACCGGCCACGCCTGCGAACTGACGCCCTCTATTCCTGGGATTGCGTAGATACGGCCTGGGTGCTTTTCCGGCTTGACCGCTCCCGGTATACCGAGAGCTCCGGTTCCGGGTACGCTACTTAATCAAGTCGAAGACCGTAAACAGCGGCAGGTACATCGCCAGGATGACCGAGCCCACCAGTCCCCCGAGGACCACGATCATGATGGGCTCCAGCAAACTGGTGAGCGCCTTGACCGCCTGCTCGACTTCCGATTCGTAGAAATCGGCAACTTTCATCAACATGCTGTCGAGTTCGCCCGACTCTTCGCCGACGCTGATCATCTGCACCGCCATGGGCGGAAAGGCTTTTTCTTTTTTGAGGGTGGGGCTAATCAAACTGCCTTCGCGGATCACCCGACGCGCTTCGTCCACGGCGTCGGCGATTACGGCATTGCCGGCGGTGTCGCGGACGATCTCCAGGGCACCGAGGATAGGCACCCCGGATCTTACCAACGATCCGAACGTGCGACAGAAGCGGGCCACCGAGGCTTTTTGAATCAAATCGCCAAACAAAGGCAGAGCGAGCTTGATGCGGTCGACGACCCGCCTGCCGCCGGGGGAATTGTTGTAGCGCCGGTACAGCCAGGTAATCCCACCGCCGGCAATGATTAGAAACGCCCAGGCAAACGGGTTTTGCAGCAGTTCGCTCAGGCCCATCAACGTCTGGGTAAAGGCGGGCAATTCGCCCCCGAGTTGCTTGAAGATGTCCTTGAAGACCGGCAGGATGAACGTCACCATCGCCAGGAAAATAATCACCGCGAGGATGAGCACCGTGACCGGATAGGCGAGGGCGGAACGCACCTGCCGCTGCAGGCGGTCTTGATCTTCAAGCAACTTGGAGAGCCGGTCGAGCACCTGATCGAGCAGACCCCCGGCTTCGCCCGCCTGGATCATCGCCACGAACAGGTTGTCGAAAGCCTGGGGAAACTTGCGCATCGAGGCGGCAAGGCTGCTGCCCTGCTGGACGTCGAAGCTCACCTGGGTGAGCACTTTTTTGAGCTTGCGGTTGGTCGACTGCTCTTCGAGCACCGTGAGCGAGCGCACCAGCGAGACGCCGGCGCTGGTCATCGCCGCGAGCTGGCGGGCAAACAGCGACTTGTCGCGGATGGTAATGCGGGTGGTGGCCGTCTGGAGCGCCTCCAGCGAAAAAGTCCCCTGCAGGGCGCTCGGCTGGACCTCGGCAATTTGCAGCACGTACATGCCCTGCTCGCGCAGGCGCGTGCGCAGCGTAACGGCGCTGTCGGCCTCGACGGTCTCCTCGATGGCGGTCCCCCGGTAGTCGCGCACGCGGTACTTGAATTGCGGCATAGCGTTCGCTCAAAGGCAGCTTAGCGGTTGGTGATGGGCTGGGTGAACGAGGGACGGGGACCACCGGCACCGCCGGGGCCGACGGCCGGACGACCCGCCGCCGGGGGGGCTCCGGCTATGCGCTGGAACTCCTCGGGCCTGGAGGTGCGGGCGAGGGCGTTCTCGTAGGAGATCCGACCCGCCGCGTACAGGTCGCGCAGGGACGTCTCCAGGGTCTTCATGCCCAGATTGCCGCCGGTCTGGATGGCCGAGTAGATCTGGCTGGTCTTGCCCTCGCGGATGAGGTTGGCGATGGCAGGGGTGACGATCATGATCTCCTGCGCCAGGCAGCGCGACTGGATGCCGCTGCCGGCATCGGCGCGCGGGATCAGCGTTTGGGCGAAGACCGCCACCAGCGAGTTGGAAAGCTGTACGCGGATTTGCTGCTGCTGGGCGGGCGGGAAAACATCGACCATGCGGTCGACCGTCTGGGCGGCGGAGGAGGTGTGCAGGGTGGCAAAGACCAGGTGGCCCGTCTCGGCGGCGGTGATCGCCAGCTGGATCGTCTCCAAATCGCGCATCTCACCGACGAGGATGACATCCGGATCCTCGCGCAGGGCGGCGCGCAGGGCGTTGGCGAAACTTTTGGTATCCTCGCCCAACTGGCGCTGGTTGATAAAGGACTTTTTGGGCACGAACAGATACTCGATCGGATCTTCGACAGTGAGAATGTGTTCGGATCGACTGGTGTTGATGTAATCGATGAGCGAAGCGAGGGTGGTCGTCTTGCCCGAGCCGGTGGGACCGGTGACCAGCACCAATCCGCGGGGCCGGTCGGCGATATCGCGCATCACCGGCGGCAGACCCAATTCGTCGATGGCCGGGATCTTCGAGCTGAGGGCGCGCAGGGCGGCGGCGTAGTGGCCCTTGTCCTTGTAGACGTTGATGCGAAAGCGGGTGGCACCGATACCGTGGGAGAAATCCAGCTCCCAGTGCGCTTCGAGGTGTTGGCGCTGGCCGGGGGTGAGCAGGCTGAAGATCATCGCCTGGGTGTCGTCGGGAGCGAGGGGCGATTCACCCGCAAAGCGCAATTTGCCCCCGGCGCGGATGCACGGCGGCATCCCGGCGGCGATGTGCAGGTCGGATCCCGACCAGTCGACGACGGTCTGCATCAGTTGCTGGATAGTCGGTACGGGCATGGCGTTCCTCCGAAACTCTCGCTGGCTAATCGATCCGGGGCAAAGTGCAGTACGGACAGGCGAGCCATTCGCTGTGCAACTCGCCGCCGCAGCCGCGGCAGATGGGGTGGCTCGCGGCCGAGGGGCTTCCCGCATTGTCGGTGTCGGACAGGGTGACGCGCTCGACTTCCTCTAAGCTGGTCACCCCCGCGCGGGCCAGATCCAAAGAGCCTGCCAGCAGCGAACGCATCCCGCCGCCCGCCGCCGCCTCGCGCAGCGTCTGGGTGGTGGCTTCGCGGCCGATGAGTTGGCGCAGGTGTTCTCCCAGGGACATGATTTCGTAAACTCCGACGCGCCCTTTATAACCTACGCCGCCGCAGCCGGGGCAGGCTGCTCCCCTCTGCCCCCGCACCCGAAAGTACGTCCCACCTGTGAGGCCAAAGCGGGCGAGGCGCTCAGGAGGCGGTACATACGCCTCTTTGCAGGCGCTGCAAAGCCGGCGCAGCAGCCGCTGGGCGAGCACGCCCACCAGGGCACTGGCAATCAGATAGGGGGCCACCCCCAGCTCCCTGAGGCGCGCCACCGCCCCGGCCGCATCGTTGGTGTGCAGGCTGGTGAGCACCAGGTGTCCGGTGAGGGCCGCTTCGATGGCGGTCTGGGCGGTCTCGCGGTCGCGGGTCTCTCCCACCAGCACGACATCGGGATCTTGCCGGAGCAGCGCGCGCAAAATGCGGGCAAAATCGAGGCCCTTCTCGCGGATCACCTGCACCTGGGTGATCCCCGCCAGGGTGTACTCCACCGGATCTTCGGCGGTGGCGATGTTGACCCCCGGCTCGTTGCGCTCGGCAAGCGCCGCGTAGAGGGTGGTCGTCTTGCCGCAGCCGGTGGGACCGGTGACCAGAAACAACCCGTGGGGGCGACGAATCAATGCGCGCACCGCCGTGAGCGTCCCAGCCTCGCCAATCAACTGGTCGAGCCCCAGGCGGGTGGCGGCGTTGTCGAGCAGCCTCAGCACCACTTTCTCTCCAAAGCGCCCCGGCAACGTCGAGACGCGAAAATCGACGGCCCGCTCCCCCACGCGGCGGTGCAAACGGCCGTCCTGGGGCAGACGGCGCTCGGCAATGTCCAGTTCCGAGAGGATCTTGAAGCGCGACACCAGCGCCAATCCCAGCTCGGCGCTCAGCGGTTCGATGGCCTCGTGCAGCACGCCGTCCCGGCGCAGGCGGACGCGCACCCCGGCGGGCTGCGGTTCGATGTGGATGTCGGAGGCCCCTTCCGCCACCGCCCGATCGAGAATCTGGGAGGAAAGCCGCACCACGGGCGCCTCCAGTTCGCCCGCCGCTGCCTCCGGCTCCATCGGCGCTGCCTGGCAAGCTTCAAGCAACATCGCAAAATCCTGGGCGTCGATGGCGAGGCGGCGCAGGGCGAGGCCGCGCAACCGGCCCCGCCGCTGCAGTTCGTCGAGGGCTTCGAGGCGCTCAGGATCGACCATCGCCACAGCCAGCGCCCCCTCCTCCTCGCGCACCGGCAGCAGCCGGTGGTGGGCACAACTTTCGATAGCTAGCCAGGCCTCGACCAACCGCCGCAGGCGAACCGGATCGACCCCGGCGGGGTCGAAGGCGGCGACGCCATAGCGGATCTTCAGTTCGAACAATCGCTGCACGGATGCCATCAACCCCATCCGGGTAAACGCCAAAAAGAGCGTACCCCGCGGCGGAGCCGGTTTCTCACCCGTGCGGCGCCGAACAAACCGGGCCGCCTAAGTGGCGCAATCGACCCGGCCCGGCCGGGCACCCCGGTAGGATGCGGTCCACGAACACTTTGGTAACCGAGGGCTTTTATGACAGGCACCCCGAAATTTGCCGGGCCGACCCGGCTGTTGTTGCGCACCTACGGCGAATCTCCTTCCACCGCACTGCGCAACGAACTGGTCTGCCGCAACCTGGGCCTGGTGCGCAAGATCGCCCACCAACTGGCCCGCGGCGGCAGCGAGCCGTTCGAAGATCTTGTACAGGTGGGCGCCATCGGCCTGATGCGCGCCGTCGAGCGCTTCGACCCGTCTTTGGGCCACGCCTTCAGCTCCTTTGCCACCCCCTGCATCCGAGGAGCGATTCAGCACTACCTGCGCGACCACGGCCACGGCGTGCGTCTGCCGCGCCGATTGCTCGAGCTGGATAGCCGCGCCCGCCGGGCGGCCCACGCCCTCAGCCAGCGGCATGGATGCACCCCCAGCGAGCGACAGATAGCTTCAGCCCTCGGCATCAGCGCTGAGGAGTGGCTGCAGGTGCGCCTGGCGCGCGCCAACCGTACCCTCGTGAGCCTCGATGCGCCCGCCGGCTCCCACCCCGACACCCCGCCCTTAGTCGAGCTACTCCCGGGGCCTGACACGCCGGAAGTCTCGCCGGAAGGACAGGAGCGCGCCCACCTCGTCCGTGCCCTCGCCCAACTGGAAGCGGCGACCCAGGCCGTAGTCAGGCAGGTCTATCTTGAAAAGCGCACCCAGAGCGAGACCGCCCGCCGCCTGGGGGTCTCGCCCATGACCATCTCGCGCCGTCTCAAAAAAGGCACCGGCCAGCTGCATACGCTGCTGCAACGCGCCCTATAACCTTCTAGAATTCCTTTACATTTCGTTAGCATCGAGACCGATCCCGTGGGCAATCGCTTTGCTGGATCGGCTGCATTGACCCGCTAAGCACAATTGCTTACGAACGGGGATCACCAGCTACAGCAACGTTGGCCGCTTCCGGCCGATGCGTCCCAGCTTTCTGGAGAAAGTGTTAAAAGAAACAAAAGTTGAATATGTAGTTTACAACAACCTGATAGACTAAACAAAAGTCATCAAAAGTTATTAATGGGTGGTGGGCAACTTGGACAACCGCAAAGAAAAGATTCTTGTTGTCGACGACGAGGCCAGCATCCGCCGCATCCTGGAGACCCGTCTGTCGATGATCGGCTACGACGTGGTCACGGCTGCCGACGGTGAAGAGGCGCTCGAAGTCTTCAGCCGCGAGCACCCGGACCTGGTCGTGCTCGATGTGATGATGCCGAAGCTGGACGGCTACGGCGTCTGCCAGGAACTGCGCAAGGACTCCGACGTCCCGATCATCATGCTGACCGCCCTGGGCGACGTGGCCGACCGGATTACGGGTCTGGAGCTGGGAGCGGACGATTATGTCGTCAAGCCCTTCTCCCCCAAGGAACTGGAGGCGCGCATCCGCTCGGTCCTGCGCCGGGCCGACCGCGACACCGCGAGCGGCATCCCGAGTTCGGGCGTCATCCACGTGGGCGATCTCAAGATCGACACCAACAAACGCCAGGTCTACAAGCGCGGCGAGCGCATCCGCCTGACCGGCATGGAGTTTTCGCTGCTGGAGCTGTTGGTGAGTCGCTCCGGCGAGCCCTTTTCGCGCTCGGAGATCCTTCAAGAAGTCTGGGGCTACACGCCCGAGCGCCACGTGGACACCCGCGTGGTCGATGTGCACATCTCGCGCCTGCGCTCCAAGCTCGAGGACGATCCGTCCAACCCGGAACTGATCCTCACCGCCCGCGGCACCGGCTATCTGTTCCAGCGCATCACCGAACCGAAGGAATAACGTTTACCACCCCACCACCCCAGCAAGCCCTCTCGCTAGATCGTGGCGGGAGGGTTTGGTGTATTTTTGAAGTTGGCTGGTCTGAATCATGCGGTTAATCCGCCTGGCTTTCTGCGAAAACGGGCTGAAGTCGCGTAGCAAAAGCCGAAAGCCTTCTCCCGATGCGCGTCACGATTTCTGGTATTGGTAGTGGCTTGGAATGATCTCCGGTGCAGCGAACCACAACTTTCGAGCACCTCCTCGTTCCGCGACAGTATGTCTGGATAGACGCTTGTAGGAATCGGTCACGGGACTGCCGACGAGGGCTACGAGCCGTAAGGCTGATGTTGAGCTTCACCTAACCTTCCGTGTCGCCCCTTGAAGCTCGCTGCAAAGCGGTCCAGATGCTTTGAAGCTGCGAAAAGTCCTTGTAAACCCTTGCAAGCATCTGTTTTTTGATATATGGTTACAACCAAACGCTACTCAACTGCATGGAGGAAACGATGCAGCCTGTAAGAGTATGCTTATTCTGCCTGAGGAATGGTGGTTACATCACCTACCAGCGGCTATCTACCTTTCCGAATCTGTTGCTCTATTGTAGGCAAGCCGGAGCGTGGGGCATTCGCCTTGTGCAACCGCTTGGCACCTGCATCTGTTGCACTTGAAAGCCACGTCCGATTCAGATGTGCTGAATCCGTCCGGTTGAGGCGACCCGACTCGACACTATTTTGCGCGGCCATTTACTTGTCGTGATGGAGAGAGTACGGTATGGAAAATTTGGCTATGCGAACCGCTGTAGACGAAATTCAAAGTGTGCTGTTGTCCGATTCTCCCGAACTCACCACGTTGCGTTTTTCTTTGGGTGAGCGTTTCGGCTTAGTGGACAACGAGGTCGTTACTTGTATTCGTCGGGTTGTCAAGGGTGTGAACCTGAAGCTATTCGCTCCGGTGACAAAGTTGGAGTTGATTTTGACTGAAGGGTGTAACCTCGCTTGCACGTACTGTTTCGAAAAGGACATGCTGGGCTACAGAAAAATGTCCGAGGAGGTTGCGCGAGCGGCCATCGAACTGTTGATGGAGTATTCAGCCTCGGAGCGCGATGTGGGAATCACGCTTTTTGGAGGAGAGCCCACCCTGAATTTCCCCGTTTTGCAATGCGCTGTTGAGCATGCGGAGTCGCGGTGCGATCAACTTGGAAAGACCGTCCGCTTCGACATGACCAGCAACGGTTCGTTGATAACCGAGGGGATGGCCGAGTATTTTGCGGAGCACAAGGTCATGGTCCTCTTGAGTATTGATGGTCTCCAAGAATCTCACGACCGTTTCAGGAAAAACAAACAGGGGGCAGGAACTTTCGAAGGAACCATGCGGGCGGTCAAGATTCTGAAGAAAACCCAGAAGTGGCTCGGCACGAAGATGACGGTAATGCCGGAGAATGCCTCCAGGCTCTTCGAAGACGTCCTCGGCCTGTACAGGCTCGGGATTAACCAATTTTTGATCGGTCACGCCACTGGTATACATTGGCCAGAGGAGGCGTTGCAGGCTTTCGCTTCGCAATTCGGAAGGCTCTATCGGTGGTACAAGGAAGAGAAGCGAACCGACCTTAGAATTTCGGACTTTGAAGAAATCGAAGCTGAAAGTGGTTCCTACTTCGGTTGCCAGGCGGGAAGGAACAGCATTTCTGTCACGGTGGATGGTGAAATTTCTCCGTGTTCGAAGATTTTGGCAATTGACAACAAGCATCTCTTGGCCAAGCTAGGTGATATCGTTTACGGACTGTCTCACATACGCAATCGGTTTGAGCTTGTGAATTGTTCGCAATTGAAAATGGCTTGCAAAGAGCAAGGGATCGAGCAGGACTTCCGTGGGGGCTGTTTTGCCGTAAACCACACGGACAATGGCGCTCTCTTTGTTCCCAGCTTGCAGGAGCACAAAGTTTCCTTCTTGAAACGCTCCGCTTGTTCCGGCTGCTCCGCCTGCGCACATTGAAGGCGGTACGGTCCTCGCTGGCACCGGTGACACCGCAATATTCAGTGTGTCGAAGGATGATATGTCGAAAGGATGATCGAAATCCGCGTTGCGAGGTAAGTTATGAAGTTTTCATTTGCTTTTGGCGCACGGCTTTGTGTATCGCTACTCTTGGTCTCTCTTTTGCAGGAAGGTTCCTTGGCAAGCCCGGGAAATCTGTCCTTGCAGGGCACGAAGAATCTGCAGATTGACGGCGTGAGTAGTTCTAACTCTGTGACCGTGGACCGGGCGGGCAACGTGTACGTTGCTGGGATGGCGATCCGCCTACCGAACGGGGGCGACCCCGAACCCGGCGACGCTTTCGTTGCCAAGTACAGCAAGGGAGGCAGTCTGCTGTGGAAGCAAGTATTGTCCACTGCGGGCCTCGACAATGCCCTCGGCATCGCTGTCGATCCGTTGGGCAATGTCTACGTCTCCGGCACCACCGACGGGGCCCTCGGCTCTGCCCCCGTCGGCGGTCGTGACGCGTTCATTGTGAAGTACGACACTGGGGGCACACTGCTTTGGAAAAAGCAATTGGGTACCTCCGCCCTCGATTCGGCATTCGGAATTGCCCTTGATGGCAAAGGCAACGCCTACATCGCGGGCGTCACCTTCGGCGACATCGGGGCGAAGAATGCCGGCGCGTCGGATGCGTGGGTGGCCAAGTACGATCCCGAAGGCAATCTGCGGTGGATTAAACAGTGGGGCAGCGCCGGGGCAGACAGCGCCACCGCCGTCGCAATCGCCCCCAATGGCGACGCCCTTATCGCAGGGCAAACGGAAGGATCCGTGGGTTCTGCGGGGATCAACAACAAGAATGCGTTGTTGGCCCGCTACAACCCACGCGGCGAGTTGCTTTGGGTGGAGCAGATTTCGACCCCGTCCACGGACGGTGCCCTCGGCATAGTGACGGATGCCGCCGGCAATGCCCTTGTGGTCGGCGGGACAGAAGGCCAGCTAGGTTCCGAGCAGTACGGGGGCGAAGATGCTTTCGTCGCCCTGTACGACTCCAAAGGGCACCTTCAGTGGAACAAACAGCTAGGCACCCAATTGACAGACGTCGCCAACAGCGTCGCCATCGACCAAAAGGGCAACGTTTTCATTGCCGGCATGACCTACGGCGCTTTCCGGGGCGAGCAACCTGACGGCAAAAAACCCTCCGGCTGGGTCGCCAAGTTGAATCTCGGCGGCTCGATGCTCTGGTTGCAACAATTCGCCGACGCGCCCTCCCGGTACCTCAACGGCATCGCGATTGATAGTGACCAGAACTTGCGCATCGCGGGCTCCACCTTCCCCATCGACGGCGACGAGCCCCAAAGCGCCTTTTTGTCTTCGTACGCCCAATCGGACTCCACCGTTCAACCGGACACGGCCCAAGGGACGTCCTTCCAATCTTTGGAGGAACTGTCGAACGAACTCACGCGCAATTTGCTGCCCAGGGTGTCCCAATCCTTGTCCATCGACACGATTGGGGGTCTACCCCAACCCCTGTTTGTTTGCACGGGTTCGCAGTTCAACTGTGGAACGTACGACTGCACAACGATCCATGGATGCAGCAACATCTTCGGTTGCATGAGTTACTCGGGTCTTTGCTACGGTTGCATTCTGTATTAATGGGCAGCGAAACGACAAAACCCGGTATCTGTCGCTGCGGGTGAGCCAAGGATTGCCGGTTCTTCTCGAGGTGTGACTGAGCGAGGAGGTGCTCGAAAAAGGTTTGGTATGATGCAGGGTGCATTTTCGCTAAATGCAAAGGCATAAATAATCCCGCCCGAGCTTGCTGCCGGCGGGGTAAGGATGTTCGTTCAAGCAGTAGATGAAGAGTCCTGGGCAGCCTCCTCGGTTTCCTCGTCATCGTACAAGCCAATAGCCGGGTTTGTGTCTGTGTGTTGTGTGTGTTGCGACTCCTGCCAGACCAATCTGACCCACAACAGCAATAACAGCAATAACTGTAATTAGCCCACCAGTTCCCCCGTCTCCTGGAGGGTATGCAGCCGCCGATAAAGACCCGGCTGCGTCAGCAGATCCTGGTGGCTGCCCACCTGGACGATCCGGCCGCCGTCGAGGACGACAATCGCGTCCGCCTCGCGGATGGTGCTCAGGCGGTGGGCAATTACGATCGTGGTACGGGTGCCGAACACGTCGCCCATGGCCAGTTGAATGGCGCGCTCCGACTCGTAGTCGAGGCTGGAGGTGGCTTCGTCGAAAATCAGCACGTCCGGCTCGGCGATGAGGGCGCGGGCGATGCCGAGGCGCTGGCGCTGGCCGCCCGAGAGGCGCAAGCCCCGCTCGCCCACCACCGTGGCGTAGCCTCTGGGCAGCTTCAGGGCGAATTCGTCGACGCGGGCGATGCGGCAGGCTTCGCGCACCTGATCGGGGGTGGCGGCGGGGTTGCCGTAGAGCAGGTTCTCCAGCAAGGTGCCGTTAAAGACATCAACTTCCTGGTGCACGATGGCGAGGCGGCGGCGGTAACCGGCCACGTCCAGTTCGCGGATGTCCTGGCCGTCGATGCGGATGAGCCCCCGGGTAGGCTCGAAGTAGCGAAAAAGCAGCTTCACCAGGGTCGATTTTCCCGATCCCGAGCGGCCCACCAGGGCGACCGTCTGGCGGGGGAGAATCTTCAGGTCGATGTTTTCGAGCACCGGCCGGTTCGGGTCGTAGCCGAAGCTCAGGTTCTCGATGGTCAGCTCGCCCGCAAATGGCTGCACCACTGGTACTGTTGCCGTCGTCGGGGTGAGGGAGACGGTGTCGGTGCCCTCCGGGGTGGCCATAAATTCGTGAAAGCGAATCATCGAAGCGTAGCGGCGGGCGAAGACCTCCGCCAGTTCGCCAATGGGCGAGACTTCGGAGTAGGCCATGCTCGAAACGGTAAGGGTTGTGACGAAATGCCCGAGCGAGATGCGGCCCGCGAGCGTCTCCCAGAGGGTGAAACCGAGCACGCCGAACATACTCGCCTGCACGAGCGTCGCGCGCAGCGTGCTCAGTTGCACGTAGCCCAGGTGGATGCGGTAGTCGATTACTACGAACTCGCGCTCGAAGCGGCGATTCTGCCGCGCCAGTTCGGATCGCTCGGTGGCAAAGGCTTTGACCGTCTTGATGTTGGTGATGATTTCTGAAGTGCGGCTTTCGGTGTCTTCTTCGTAGCGCTCCAGCCGCTCCTCGATGGCCACCAGCCGCTTCAGTTTCCAGAAGGTGAGGCCCAGAATCAGCGCAAAGGAGACGCCGAAGGCAATGGCGATGCGCCACTCGATAAGCCAGATCACCACAAAAATTGCCAGCACCCGAAAGAGCTTGGGAATCAGTTGACCGGCCACCTCCGGGTAGGTCCAGGTGTGGTTGGACACTCCCCGGGCCACCATCCCGGCGATGCGGCCGGGGTTGTTTTCGTCGTAGAACTCCAGCGGCAGGCGCAACAGTTTTTCGAGGGCCTGGCGAAAGTTGTCGCGGCGGGCGCGCAAGGAGATGTCCCAGTGGAACCATTGGCCGAGCCAGGGCTGGATGGGCGCACGCACCACAGTCACTACAAAGATGATCCCCATCAGCACCGCGAGGGCCAGAACCCCGTCCGCCGAGCGGCCCGTCCAGCGCGCCAGATCTTCGACCCATTGCTGCACCGGGCCGTCGAGGGGCTGGCGCGAAAGCACGTTGAGGATCTGACCGGTCGCGTAGGGCACCGCCAGATCGACGACTTCCAGAACACTGCTTGCCCCAATGGTCACAGCCGACAGCGGCCAGTAAGGGCGATAAAATCCAAGCACATCCCGCAAGGACGCCATGGCTGTCTTTCTCTGTAGTACGTATTAATTACATTGTAGTACAGCGGCGTCCAAATCTCTTGGCCAGTGGAAGAAAGAGCCCCATTTGCTTGCCCTGTGGGATTCTGTCGGAGAGATCGCGACCTTACAATGAAAAAGTGCGTCGAATCGTGCAAGGGCGGTCTGTGATGGCGATACCGGCAACCCGCGAAGATACCTGGGTGCAAACGGACTGGGAGAGTTTCCTTGCCCTGCAGAGCGAGCCGGTCTACGAGCGGAGCAAGTTCTACTATCACCACGGCTGGATGCGCGTCGAGATGTCTCCTGTCGGTCCTGCCCACGCCGAGGACAACGGCCTGATCGCCCAAGTGGTGGGTCTATTTGCTTTTCGTTGTGGCCTGTGCTTTAAAAGCTACGTCAATGTGACCTTCAGAAAGATCGGCTTGCAGGAAGCCCAGCCGGACCTGGCATATTACCTGGGCAATGTTGCGCAGTTGCCGCCCTTCCCCTCCCGTTCCAACAGCCCCATCGACCTCGACCGCTATGCCCCACCGAGCCTGACAATCGAAGTAGCGGCCACATCTCTCAAGGACGACCTGACGACCAAGCGGGCGTTGTACGGCGAACTGGGGGTGCAGGAGTACTGGGTAGTGGATACGCAATCCGGGCGGGTGCTGATATTCGGATTTGCTCAGCCGGGCGACGTCGCCACTGAGTTGGAGCGTTCGCGTGTCCTGCCCGGTCTGAGTACACAGGCGTTAGAAGAAGCCTTGCGGCGCGGTCAGGCAGAAGGAGATGGAGCGGCGATGCAATATATCCTTAACCTTCCGGGCAACAGGTCGCTGCCATTCAGGCTGCGCTGTCGCCCGAACGGCATCAACCTGTACGATGATGAAAACCCAGGCCGGAAACTCACTTTCTCAGTGGCTCATTGTTCAGGGGCAGGTCATCGGGCCGCACCCCACACAAGCGCTTGAACTCGGTAGGTTTGAGGTCCTTGATGTGTTCGTAAGTCATCGGCAGATTAGGAGAGTTGCCACCCTACCTGTGACCTATCCTTACCATTCATGCAGAAGTGTTGAATCAGTGAACGCTTGCACACAGTTCGAGCGGCCAGACCCTGCGCCTCCAGCTGCCCAGCAATTTTCCCAGCCAATGCACATAACTGACTTCCTGACACATGCAACATTGCAAGTAACGCAATTTATCCAACCGTTTACTACCCCATATTTTCGGCACAGCTACCAGTTCCAATAACAGGTGGGCAATCAGGGTTACGTAGACCTGCATCCGGATGCCATTCTCGTTTTTTGTCATCAAACGCTTCAGCTTTAAATGCATTTTTAGAAACTTCCATAACAGCTCTATCTGCCAGCGTTGACGGTACAGTTCCATCACCTCTTCATCGCCGATTTTCCACTCGCCTTCGCTGGGCAAGTTCGTCACCAGTCCGCCGATTCAAAAATGAAGTGCAACGCTTGAGAGCCTTCCGCTGAGGGACTCATAGAGGTATCCTGACGTTTACTACGACAAACAGGAACCCCTATGAGCTTCAGCCAGCTTACCCTACAAGAGCGTCATCGGATCTATATTCTGCGGTACGAAGATTGCTTATCTTTAAGCGCCATCGCCCAATTGCTTGGACGCCACTGCAGT
>JAHHGR010000022.1 GCA_019359725.1 Aphanocapsa lilacina HA4352-LM1
GCATCTGTCAGCTCGGTCTTGTAGGACTTGCGATCCATCGGCTACTACGCACGCTTGCTGCCTCAACCCGAGCGCAAACGTACTGACAGCGCATAGTCTCTTAATACTCTTTACGAATCAGCTCTGAAGGGCATCGACCAGGGCGCGGAAGCGATCTCCCCGCTCCTCGAAATTGCGAAATTGATCGAAGCTGGCGCAGGCGGGGGAAAACAGCACGCACTGCGCTCCTTGCTTGCGCGCCTGCTCAAAGGCTACGGGCACGGCCTCCTCCAGGGTGGGGGCTTTGTAGACGGCAGGGTAATCCTGGGCTTTGAGCCACTGTTCAAACAGCGGCGCGGCTTCGCCGATCAGGATCACTGCCGCACAGTGCTCGGCGATGGCCCGCAGCCAGGGTCCGCTCTCGCCAGTTTTGGCCTGGCCGCCGGCAATCAGCACGCACGGGGCCGGGACGGCGCCAAGGCCCACCAGGGCTGCGTCGTAGTTGGTCGCTTTCGAATCGTTGATAAAGCGCACCCCCTGGTATTCGCCCACCGCTTCGAGGCGGTGGGGCACCCCGCGAAAGCTCGCCACCCCCGCCGCAATCGCCGCGTCCTCCACGCCCGCCAGGTGGGAGGCGGCTACGGCCATTAGCACGTTTTGTAAGTTGTGTATCCCGGGTAGACGCACCGCGCCGACCGGCAGCACGGGCCGCTTCTGGATGCGGATTGTCCCCTCGGCAATATCCACCGCTGAAGCTGCCTGCGTCGAGGTCCACCAGGCGTCGGGCCAGGCGGAGCGCTGCGCACCCAGGTAGGCGTCGTCGCCGTTGAGCACAGCGCGCCGGGCTTGCCCGAGCAACCCGGCTTTGATCGCTGCGTAGCGCTCCAGGGTGCTGTGGCGATTGAGGTGGTCGGGAGTAAAAGTCGTCCACACCGCTACCTCCGGGCGTACCGCCGGGGCGCTTTCGATCTGAAAACTGCTCAGCTCCGCCACGATCCAGTCAAAATCCTCTCTATCCAGCAGCAAATCGGTCACCGGGCGGCCAATGTTGCCGCAGACCGGTGCGCGCAGGCCGGCTGTCTTGAGGATGTGGCCAATCAAGGCGGTGGTGGTCGTCTTGCCGTTGGTGCCTGTCACACAGAGCCACCGATGGTGCGAGAGCGATTCCCAGGCAAGGCCCACCTCGCCGGTCACCGCGACCCCCCGCCCCCGCGCCGCCACCAGGCCCGGATGATCCCAAGGCACCCCGGGGCTCACCACCACCAGGCTCAAATCCGGAGCCTCGGGCACAAATTCTCGGCCGAGTACCGCCTCGACACCCAAAGCAGCCAATTTCCCGGCAACCGCCCGCAATGCCTCGCTGTCGCGGCCGTCCCAGAGCACCACCCGGCTGCCCCCAAGTGCCAACCACCGCGCCGCCGCCTGCCCGGATTTGCCCGCGCCGACCACCGCTACCGCCGCCATAGAGGGCACCACCTCGCACCACTGCCACGTCAGTGTACGGGTATTTTTGCCAACCACGCTTGACATACTCTCAAATTAGATCTATTCTAAGCTTGTAATCGCAAACCCGGCCCTTTGCCGGGACAGGCAAGATGGTCGACCCCGCACTGCTACTTGAGCAAAAAGGTCTGAAGGTTACCCCCCAGCGCTACGCGATTTTGCGTTTTTTGCAGCAGACCGAGGACCACCCCACCGCCGATCAGTTAGTCGAGCAACTCAACCGCAATTTGCCGATGACCTCGCGGGCCACCGTCTACAACACCCTCAGCACCCTGCGCGATGTCGGGCTGGTGCGCGAAGTCACCCACGAGGCGGGGGTGCTGCGCTACGACGCCAACATCGAACCCCACCATCACTTTATTTGCCGCGTGTGCGGGCGCTTCGACGATATTGACTGGCAGTCGTTTCAGTCGCTGGATCTAAGCCCCATCGCCGCGCGCTATCCGCACATCGAAAATATCGAAGTGATCGTGCGCGGCGTCTGTCGGCAATGCCAGGCCACCGGCAACGGCCAGTAACCCGCTCTTTCCCAAAAGGTCGCCCAGGCGACCTTTTTTCAGGGGCCAGTCATAGAACAATTCTTATTTAGGACTTGTTCTAGTTTGCAACGCTGTACATCAGGGAGACAACTATGACCACCACCAACGGCAACACCAGCAAGACCCAGGAAAACCTGCACTCCGCCTTCGCCGGCGAGTCGATGGCCAACCGCAAGTATCTCTACTTCGCCTCGGTCGCCCGCGAATTGGGCAACGAAGAGGTGGCAAAACTCTTCGAGAAGACCGCCGAGGAAGAGACCGGCCACGCCTTTGCCCACCTGCGCCTGGTCTATCCGCCCGGCACGCTGACGGTGGAGAAGCTCTTGGAACTGGCGGCCGAAGGCGAGCTGTACGAAACCAATCAGATGTACCCGACCTTTCAGCAGGAGGCGGTCAGCGAGCACGAGCAGGCGGCGGCGGCGGAATTCGCCGAGCAGGCCGAGGAGTCGCGCGAGCATGCCGAGCGCTTCCTGAGGATGCTCAAGCGCGCCTCCAAGCAGTTTGGCGCCCTCGGTGCCGTCGAGAAGGCCCACGCCCAGCGCTACCTTGACGCCCTCGAAGCGGTCCGCCAGGGTTAGTGACCCCCCCTACGACGCTGTACATCTTCGGTCGGTCCCGGTGGCCTGGTGCCGCCGGGATTTTTATTGGCGGCCCCGTACGACCCGGGCGCGTTTGATGGGCAGGTGGTAGCCCTCCGGACCACTCAGGTGGCAGGTGGTGACGATCGATCTGAGATAGGGCCAGGTGAAGCGCGCCTCGTGCACGTACTCCGGCCAGCGGGCTTTGAGGGCGGCGTGGGCTTCGTCGAGGTGATAGTACGGGATCGCCGTCGAGAGGTGGTGGGGGATGTGCACGCCGATGCGGTAGGCCACCAGTTCAACCCACCAGGGGTACTCGCAGTGCACCGTCCCGAACAGCTGCGCCTTCAGCGGCGTCCACTCGCTCTCCGGAAAGTAAGGGATGTCCGGATGGTTGTGGTGGATGAGGGTGAAGGTGCTCAGCCAGAAGTGAAAGACCAGCCACGGCAGCACCCAGTAGTTGAGCACCTCCCAAAAGCCGGTGATCCAGAACAAGCCCGGCAGGGCGACCGCTGCAAACACGACGTTCACTGCAATCGAAAAGCGCGCCTCGGGCCACTCCTGCGGACGGAATTTCTTTTTGTCGTAGTGGAAGATGAACAGATGAATGACCGAGGCGAACCACCAGGCCCAGGTGTGGACATGCCGATAGAAAAACCGGTTGAAGTCGTTCATACCCGCGTAGGTCTCGGGGGCGATCGTCCGCCAGCTGTTGTCGTTGTCCTGGTGGTTGGTCCAGGCGTGGTGGCGGTTGTGCATGATCCGCCAGCTGTGAAACGGGTAGAGCGTCGGCAGCAGCAGCAGATGGCCCACCAGCGCATTGAGCCTGCGGTAGGGCGAGAAGGACTGGTGGCCGCAGTCGTGGGCCAACACGAAGTTGCCCCACAGCACTGTGCCGATCCACACCCAGAATAGCGGCGCCAGCCAGATCGGGGAGACGGCAAAAAGCGCGTAAGAACCGGCCAGGACCCCTAGGTGCAGGACCACCGCTTCGAGGCCGCGCAGGGTGTTGCGCGCGAAGCATTTTTTGGGAATGGTATCGAGCACCTCGCGGTAGGTCACCCGCTCCAGTTGGTGCAGTAGCTTGCGGTTGTGCGTGCGGATGCCCGCCGCCGGCGTATCGATCGTCAACGCTCACTCCTCTTGCGGTTGCTTGACCCCGAAAGCCAGGCACAGCGCAGCCAGCCTCCGGCCGCCGAAACAGCGAAAGCGCCACGAACCCGAACCTTCAGGATAGGGATGGAAGCTGTCGGCCCAGCCGACACAGACCCGCAGTGACCTCGCCCTCCGCTTGCAAAGAGTACTCCCGCAGGTGCGGCAGGTTGCAGGTCAGGCAGATTCTTAAGATCTATTGCGATAGTATCAGCAATTGGGGGGTACAACCAACCATCCGGCGCATCGGTCGCGCCGAGCGATTCAGGCTGGAAGGCCACCTTCGGCGCGATCCCTGCCCGGCCGCCGCCGGGGCAGTCGGACCACAAACAAAGCCCCCCGTCCGGGGCCGTCGCTGTGGGCGGTGACGGTACCGCCGTGCAGTTCGATCAGGTGGCGCACGATTGCCAGACCCAGTCCAAGACCGCCGTAGGCGCGGGTGTTGGAGCCGTCGGCCTGGCGGAAGCGCTCGAAGATGTAGGGCAAAGCTTCAGGGGTAATTCCCACGCCGCTGTCGCGCACACTGAGCAGCGCACTCGCGCCGTCGGCTTCAAGGCACACGTCGATGCGACCGCCCTTGGGGGTGAATTTGATCGCATTGGACAGCAGATTCCAGATCACCTGCTGCAGCCGGGCCGGGTCGCCGTTCACCGAGGCCGCTTCAGCGTCGAGGGTGCAGTGCAGGGCAATGTGCTTGGCCGCGGAGGCCAGCCGCACTGAGTCCAGGGCTTCCTCGATCACCGCCGGGAGATCGAGCGGTCGCACGTCGAGCTTGAGCTTGCCGGTAATGATCCGCGAGACATCGAGAATGTCTTCGATGAGCTGGTTTTGGGCCCGACCGTTGCGCTCGATGGTCTCAAGCGCCCGCGCCTGGGACTCAGCATCGAGCTTGCGCCGCCGGAGAATTTGAGCCCAGCCCAAAATGGCGTTGAGCGGGGTGCGCAGTTCGTGGCTGACGGTAGCCAGAAATTCGTCTTTGATCCGGTTGGCTTCCCAGGCCTGATGGTAGAGCCGGGCATTGTCGATGGCGATGGCCGCGCGGCAGGCCAGATCTTCGGCCAGGTCCAGATCCGTCCGGCCGTAGCGGCGTCCGGAGTCGGACACCACCAGGGTGATGGCGCCGAAGGTGCGGCCGCGGGCGGTCAGCGGCACGATCAGCGCCGCGCTGAAGCCGGCTTTGCGCAACAGCTCCAGATGCTCCGGGCTGCGGGCGATGGCGATGAGCAGTTCGTCGGCAATCTCCGGGTAAAATTCCGAACGCCCGGTGCGCAACACGTTTGCCACACCGCTCGCCTCGCTCGGGTCGAAGGGGTAGCGCCGCTGCAACTCACGGATCTGCAGTGCTTTTTGGGGATCGACGTGGGCGATGACCAGCTTTTCGATGCCGCCGTCTTCGGACACCATGTCCACCGAGCACCAGTCGGCCAGCAGCGGCACCGTCAACTGGGCCACGCGATCGAGCGTCACGGTGTAATCGAGCGAGGAAGCCAGAATCGAGGCGGCCTCCGCCAAAAAGCGCTGAGCCTGCTCGCGGGCGGCCAATTCGGCCGCCGCCCGCTTTTGATCGTCGATGTCGGTGGAGGTGCCGAACCACTTGACGATCTGTCCTTCGCGGTCGCGCATCGGCAACGCCCGGCCCAGGTGCCAGCGGTAAACGCCGTCGCCCGCCCGCCGAAAGCGGTATTCGATCTCGTAGGAGCTACCGGTGGCCACCGCCCGCCGCCAGTGTTCCAGACAGCCATCCAGATCTTCCGGATGCAGCACCGGCTGCCACCCCCAGCCCTTGCTCTGCTCGGGGGTGAGGCCCGTGTAGTTGTACCAGCGCCGGTTGTAGTAGTCGAGGGCACCGTCAGGCCGGGCCGTCCAGACGATCTGCGGAATCGACTCGGCCAGAAAACGATAATGTTCATCGGTGCTGCGCACGCGCGCTTCGAGATTTTTCGATTCGCTGAGGTCGAGGGTGCAGCCCACCACCCGGATGGCTCGGCCGTCGGGGGCGCGGCGGATAACGCCGCGGTCGCAAACGTTGATGTGGTGGCCCTGGCGATTGCGGACCCGGTACTCGATGGTGTAGTTCGCCATTTCCGCGTCTTGAAGAGCGGCCCAGACTTCTGCGTTGGCGCGCTCCCGGTCGTCGGGATGAATCTGCTCCGCCCACCAGAGGTGGGCAGGTTCGCTGATTTCCTCGGCGCTGTAGCCCAGCAGCTCGAGCAGACCGTAGGCGTGTTCGACGTGTTTCGCTTCGAGATCCCAGTCATAAATCAAACAGCCCGCCGCCTTCGCCGCCAGTTGAAACCGTTCATTCGCCCGCTCCAGGTCCGCCCGGGCGCGCCGGTGCCCTCTTAGATCGAAGACAAAACAGGCGACCCTTTCTCCGCCTTCAAGCAGCGTGGCACCGATGAGAATCGGCACACGACGTCCGTCTTTGTGGATGTACTCCTTCTCGTAGGGCCGACACGCGCCGGTACTCGCCAGTTCGGCCATGGCCTGCTCGTCGCGCTCGCGATACTCCGGCGGGGTCATCTGCACCCAAAGCACCCGGCCCGCCGCCAGTTCCTCGCGGTTGTAGCCCACCAGTTGCAAAAAAGCGTCGTTGGCCTCGACGATCGTCCCTGCGCAGTCTCCAAAGCCGATGGCGATCAAATTCTCCGCGACCAGCTGCCGAAAGCGCGCCTCGCTGCGGCACAAGGCGGCCTCCACCCGGTGGCGCTCGGCGGCTTCGCTGCGGGCCTGCTCCACTTCGCGACACAATTGCTCGTTCTGCCGCTCCAGATCCCGCACTCGCCGCTCCAGACTCGAATCGTCCGGCTCCTCAGCGCGGGCAAATTGCTCGACAATCTCCGAGCGCGAGATGCCCCGCTCCGCCGCCTGCCGCCGCAACCGTTCCCAGGCGGTCGCCGTGAGCGCCAGATTCACCCGCTGCTTGCTTTCGCCTGCCCAGTGATGGACAAATTTGCCCGTCGCCCCGCGTTTTATGACACCCACTGGATGGTTCGCCTTTCGTGTACGTAAACGGTTCATCCCCAGTATTGGCCGAAAAGCGAACCATCGCAATCTTTCTCAAGCAGGAGCTTGCTCAAGCCTGCGGTTCGGCAAAGATCAGGCGGTAGCAGTCCGGATCATAGATGACGATCTCCCGCAGGCCCCAGGACTGGTCGGTCGGCTCGCCTACGATGTCCGCGCCCTGGGTGCGGGCTTGCTCGGCGATGGTCCCAACGCTGCGGCCGATCGCCCAAAAGGTGAGCGAGAAGCCGATTCCCCGCTCGCCCTCCAGCCGGACAGCCGGATCCTGCTCGATGAGGACAATCTCGGCGTTGGGTGCCCAGCGCAGGCGGGCGCGCACCGGCAGGCCGTCGCTGCCGGGCAGCGTCGAGACCACCTCGAAGCCGAGGACATCCCTGTACCATTGCAGCGACTCCGCAAGGCTGGTGACCGTGAGCGTGGCTAAAGTGCCGCTGCTGGAGTAGGTGTCCATCGGTTCAGGCACCGGGTGGCCATCCTGTATGCAGCCACCAGGTGAGCAGAGCCAGCGACGCCCCCGCCAGATAAAAGCGGGTCACTACCTGGGTCTCGTGCAGACCGCCCAGTTCGAAGTGGTGGTGCAGCGGGGCCATGCGCAGCAGGCGTTTACCCTTGCCGTCCGGCCCCTTGGTGGCCTTGAAGTAACCGACCTGGGCGATCACCGAGAGGGCTTCGACCACGAAGACGCCTCCCACCAGCGCCAGTGCCACCAGTTGGCCACTCAAGACCGCTACCGCCGCGAGCACCCCGCCGATGGCGAGCGAGCCGGTGTCGCCCATGAAGACCGTCGCCTTGTGGCGGTTGTGGACCAAAAACCCCAGGCAGGCGCCGGCCAGGGCAAAGCAGAGCACCGCGAGGGCCGGGTGGGTAGCCACCACAATCAACCCGAGGGCGGTTGCGGCGATGGCGCCGGTTCCCCCCGCCAGACCGTCCAGGCCGTCGGTGATGTTGACGGCGTTGGCGGTGCCGGTGAGGGCCAACAGCGCCAGCGGCCAGAACAAAATCCCCAACTCCCCCAGGCCGAACGTGGCGGTGCCGTGGCCGCTCAGGCCGTGAAACAGGCAAAAAGCCACCCCAGAAGCGATCAGCAGCAGCATCTTCTGGCGGGGGGTAATGCCGTTATTCGACTGCTGGCGGATGATCTGAAAATCGTCGATCCAGCCTACCAACCCGTAGGCGGTGGCCAGGGCGACGGCGGCGACGAGTTCTAGATTCCAGCCGGCAAAGGCGAAGGGCACCGCCAAAGCCCAGGGCATAAAAAAGATGCCGCCCATCGTCGGGGTGCCCGCTTTTTTGAGGTGCGACTGGGGGCCGTCCTCGCGGATGAATTGCCGCGCCTTCCAGCGTCGCAGTAAAGGCACGGCCGCGAAGCCGGTGAGGGCCACCAGCAGCAGCGTGACGCCGAATACGACCAGTTGGGCAGGAGCGAGCCAGGCGATAGCGGCGATGACGACAGCACCCGCCGCGAGGGCAGAGCGCCAGCCGGTGGGAGGACGGGAGACCAGTTCCATAGTGTGGATGGGGGTTGGCGCTAGGCTAGGAGGCGGCGCCTACATCATAAATATGATTTCCGTCGAAGAAGCACAAGAACTTATCCTTCAGGCGGTGGAGGCCAGTGCTCCCGAGCGGGTCGATCTGCTCACCGCCTGCGGCCGGGTGCTCGCCGAAGCGATTCTGGCGCGCACGGATTTTCCGCCCTACGACAATTCGGCGATGGACGGTTACGCGGTGCGCTCCGCCGATACCAGTTTTGGGAAGCTCCAGGTCGTCGAAACGATCGCGGCGGGCCGGATGCCCACCCGCCCCCTCGCCGGGGGCGAGGCCGCCCGGATCATGACTGGGGCAATGCTCCCCGAGGGTGCCGACGCGGTGCTCATCCAGGAAGAAGCCCATCTGGAGGGAGATATCCTCACGTTTGAAAAGCTGCCGCCCGCCGGAGCGAACGTGCGTTACCGCGGCACCTTTCACAAAGTCGGTTCGCCCCTGATGCCGCCGGGTACGGTCCTGCAGCCAGGCGAAATTGCCCTTTTGGCAGCGGTCCAGCGCGCCTTCGTGCTCACCCACCGCCCGCCCGCCGTAGCGGTCGTCTCGACGGGGGACGAACTGGTGGGGATCGACGGGGTGCTCGAAGGGGCGCGCATCGTCGATTCCAATCAGTACGGCCTCGTCGCCCAGGTGCGCGAGGCGGGGGGTGATCCCTGGGCGTTGGGCATCGCCCCCGACGATCCCGGGGCGATCCGCGGGCGGCTGTCGGCTGCTCTCGATGCCGATTTTGTGCTGCTCTCGGGCGGGGCGAGCGTCGGGCAATTTGACTACACCCCACAGGTGCTCGAAGCGTTAGGCGCCCAGGTGGTGCTCTACAAGATCAACATGAAGCCGGGCAAACCGCTGATGTTCGCCCGGCTGGGCAGCCGGCGCATCTGGGGTCTGCCCGGCAACCCGGTCTCGTCGCTGTTTTGCTTCTGGCAGTTCGTGCGGCCCGCCATCCGCAAATTTATGGGCTACCCGCCCGAGCGCTGGCGCTACCCGGTGGTCCAGGCGCAACTGACAGCACCGGTGCGCTCGAAGGGCGACCGGCGCGCCTACCTGCGCGGCCAGTTGATCCTCGAAGCCGGTGTCTGGCGCTTTGCTCCGTACCGCACCGACAACTCCGGCGACCTGGTAAGTCTGTTGGGGATCAATGCCTTCGGCTGGCTGGAGGCCGGGGTGACGGACGTGTCCCAAGGGGAAGTGGTGCCGGTATTGGTGGTGGGCGAACTGCTCAACCGCTGAGACAACGCCATCGGCAAGAGAAAGCCGTACCCTCCGTACCAAAACATGGGCGGGAGAGGCGATTTTGCCCATCCCTGCCCATTGCCTGCCGGCCTGCCTTAGACCACTCGTTCGATCGGATCGTGGCCCATGGGATTGACGACATCGCGCAGGAAAGTGATTTGCTGCTCGAAATCCAGTTCCTTGACGTGCACTAGATTCTGCTGGCCGATATCGCCGAGTTGGTAATCGTCGGGCATACCGATCACATCGTCGCCCATGCGCTCGGCAAGCAGGTACCAGATCACCAGTTTGTTGTTCTCGCTCAGTTTGCCGTACTCGCAGCCGAGGGTGTTCTCCTCACAGCGCACAAGGGCGCGCATCGCCTCCAGTTGGGCATCGCCGTCCGCGAGGGCGTTAAATTCGCCGAAGAAGGCAGTGGTCAATTCGACATCGGCGGCACCCGGGGCGGCGGGGGTGACCGATTCACCCATCGCCTCGTACAGGTAGTAAAGTACCGCTAGTTTATCGTCGACTTCGAGGGCATTAAATTGCTCGACGGCGTTGCGCACCGCCTGCGAGCGGGCCGCCTCGGGCGCTTCGCTGTCGAGGGCCTGCTCGACGATGGTATCGAGCGCTTCGCTCGAGACTCCCCCGCCGCCCTGGACGACCGGTGCGGGCTGGCCTTCGGCGGGCTGGATCATGCCGACTCCCTGCTCAAACGCCTTTTCGACGTCCGCCGATCCTTTTTTTTGTTGTTCATCCATACAGGAGGTAACTCCGAAGTTGCTCATCCCAAGCCTAGGAGCAGCGGCGGGGGCCTCCTTCCTCCCGCGGACGGAATCAAACGGCGCGTGCGGGCAGAGATGGCCTGAGCACCAGGTAGAGCAGCGGGCCGAACAACGGTAGCGCGCAGGCCATCCACAGGGGCCAGGTGCGCTTGACCGAACGGCGGCGCAGGTCATCGCCGATGAGCAGCGGCAACAGCGCCGTGCTCACCAGAAAATCGAGGCCCATCACATGCACGAAGCGGGAGGTGCGCCACTGCCCGGCAAAAGCGGCCCAGTTCCCCTGGGTCAGACCGAACCAGAACAATCCCGCCACCCCCACCATCACCGCAAGGGCGAACCAGCGCGAATCGAACAGCCGCACGACCCGTCCGGCTGCTTTGGTGTGGGGCCATACACCGTGGGGCCGCCGAAAAATGCAGTAGGGCAACAGCGCAAAAGCGCCGACCGCAAAAGCAGCGACGGCAAAGGGCCAGGCGGGTAACTTTTCGCCGTGGGCGTCGGGAACGAGCAAAAACAGGTAGGCAAGCGGAATGAGCCCCATCCAGTTAAACAGCGCCACCACCAGCGGCTCGCCGCGGCCCAGGGCCAGATCCGCAAGCGAGGCGGCCAGCTGGGCAGGGTCCTGGGTCTCGGGCGGCCCCCCCAAAAAGGCATAGGCGATAAATCCCAGCCACAGTGCAACCAGGGCGATTCGTAAGGCGACTATCTGCATGGCAGTCTATTTTTCTTCCCGCGTCTACCCTCGATTGTGCGGCCTGGCGCTCGGCGCGGCGCACAGCAGTTCAAGCGGCCGCTCCCCCGGCAAATAGAGCGGATGGCACGGTCGGCCCTGGCGGGTGAGGCCCAGGCAGTGGACCTCGCCGCCGAGCAGCGCCAGTACCGCTTGATCCCGTCCGTAGAGGCCGCCGTGGTTGCCCCAACCCACCACAACCCGGCCGGCGCCGCTGCAGACGCGCAGCAACACCCGATCGTTTTCGGAGCCGACCGGGTCGGCTGCTTGAGCAAGGGCACGCGGACAGGCGGTGCGCCAGGCGAACAAATTAACGACCGCCAGGGCACCAAATCCCCAACGCCGGGCAAATCCCAGGCAGCGGCGAATTGTCGGATCATCGCGAGCGGCATCGGCGGCGCTGGGATTGAGCAGGATAAACACGACAAGCGGCCCGCCTGCCGCGTCCCAGCGCCGCCACAGGGCGTAGCGGTACCGGCCGCTCGCATCGAACAGTGCGTCTCCAGAGACGGTGTTTGTCAAATCCACACCCATTGCTTATTCAACCGGCGCGCGCCGCGGTGCGGACGATATCATAGTTCAGGCTGATTTCTTTGAGAAGTTCCCATGCAAAAACGGCATCAACCGGGTTGGCTGGCATGGCTCGGCGCGGCCTGCCTCGCCGCAAGTCCCGCGCCCGCTCCGGCCCAAGCGCCGGAATACAAGGGACCAGGCAGTACTACCCAGCAGCAGCCCCAGCAACCGGCGAGCTCCGAGGAAGCGGCCAAGCAGGAAGCAGAGCAAAAGCGCAAGATCCAAGAAGCTGAGACCCGCAATAAAGCGGTCCTCGCCAACAACCGCGGCGTCGAACTACAAAAAGACGGCAAGAACGCCGAGGCGGTCGAAGCGTTCCGCGAAGCGTTGCTCGTCGATCCGACCTACGAACTGGCCAAGCAGAACCTGGCGGCCTCCCACTTCAACCTGGCAAGCGAAGCGATCGGCAAACAGCAGTGGGCGGTGGCGATCGAGAATTTGGAGGCGGCGCGCACGTACGACAGGAGCCTGCGCGAGAAGACGACCGTACCTCTGGCCGGTTCCTACAACAACCAGGCCGCCGAACTGGTCGAAGCCAAGCGCCTCGATGAAGCGGTCGGCGCGATGGAAAAAGCCGCCGAACTCGACAGCAAATACGAAGAAGAATTGCGCAAACTCAAAGACTACCGCACCCAGGTCAACTCCCCGCCAAAGCCCGGCAAGGCCAAGTAACATCGATGCGCGGACACGTATAACAGGCTTTGCGTAATCAAGCGTGTTACACTGATGAACATCTTGTGTCGCTTGCCGCGGGCGTCGCTTTTGGGTGATTTCGATGCGCTGGAACATTTCCGCCTGGTCGATCCGCAACCCGGTGCCCACCGTCGTCCTCTTTTTGATGCTGACGGCGGCGGGGGTGGCTGCGTTTTTGAACTTGAGCATCGCCGCCGAGCCGGACATCGACGTTCCGGCCGTCTCGGTCACAATCAGCCAGTTGGGGGCGGCTCCCAGTGAACTGGAGACCCAGGTCACCCGCAAAATCGAAGATGCGGTGGTCGGTCTGGGCAACGTCAAGCGCCTCACCTCGACCATCACCGACGGTTCTTCCTCGACGCGGGTCGAATTTTTCTTAGGCACCAACACCGACCGGGCGGTCAACGACGTGCGCGACGCGGTCACCAAAATTCGCGCCCAACTGCCCCAGAGCATCGACCCGCCGGTGGTGCGGCGCAACGACGAGGCGGGCGAACCGATATTGGGCTATACGGTCTACTCGAAGCAGCGCACCAACGCCGAAATCAGCTGGCTGACGGACAACACGATTGCCCGGGCGATCCTCACGGTGCGTGGGGTCTCGCGGGTCTACCGCTCCGGTGGCGTCACCCGCGAGGTGCGCGTCGAGCTGAACCCCAATCGCCTGCAGGCTTTGGGGGTGACGGCCGATCAAGTCAACAGCCAAATTCGCGCCCTCAATATCGATCTGCCCGGCGGCCGGGGGGAGGTCGGCCCCGGCGAGCAGGCCATCCGCACCCTCGGTTCCGCCGCCACCGTCGAGCGGCTCGCGACCACCCAAATTTTGCTGTCCGACGGCCGCTACGCGCGCCTTGACACCCTAGGCCGCGTGCTGGACGGCACCACCGAGCCGCGCCAGATAGCTTATCTCGACGGCAAACCGGGGGTGGCCTTCGAGGTGGTGCGCTCCAAAGGTTCCAACCTGGTGGATGTCGAGGCGGGGGTGGAAAAAAAAGTCGCCGAACTGATAAAAGCTTTGCCAGCCGACATCCGCATCGATCCGACCTGGACGGTGGGCGATTTTGTGCGCGAATCCTACGAGGCTTCGATCGATGCGCTGCTGCTTGGCGCGATCCTGGCGGTGGTGGTGATCTGGGTCTTCCTGCGCGACTGGCGCTCGACTTTGATCGCGGGGCTCGCCATGCCGCTGTCGGCGATTCCCACCTTTGCGGTGATGAAGACCCTGGGCTTCACGCTCAACAGCATGACGCTTTTAGCCCTGGCCCTGGTGATCGGCATTCTGGTGGACGACGCCATCGTCGAAATCGAGAACATCGTGCGCCACATCGGCATGGGCAAGCCGCCTTTTCAGGCGGCCCTCGATGCCGCCGACGAGATTGGCCTGGCGGTAGTGGCTACGACCATGACAATCGTGGCGGTCTTCGTGCCGGTGGCCTTCATGGGCGGCATCCAGGGCCAGTACTACCGCCAGTTCGGGATCACCGTGGCGGCGGCGGTGCTCTTTTCGCTGGTGGTGGCGCGCATGCTCACCCCGCTTCTGGCCGCCTACTTGATGAAACCCCTGCCGGAAGCTGAGGGTAAAAGTACCCTCGCCCGTCTCTACGACCGCTTCCTGGGCTGGGCTATCGATCACCGCATTATCACCCTCGCAGTCGCCGCGGTCTTCTTCGCCGGAAGCCTGACGCTCTTTCAGACCATTCCCACCTCGCTCATCGGCTCGGTAGACGACAACCAGAGCACGCTGGCCGTCGAGTTGCCGCCGGGGGCGACCTTTGCCCAGACCCGCCAGGCCGTCGAGCAGGTCAACGCGATCGTCATAGCGCGGCCGGAGGTGGCCAAACTGGAGACCACCGTCGGCACCTACGACAACAGCGGCAAGATCAACGAAGCCAAGTTCTATATCACCCTCAAGCCCAAAGCTGAGCGCCAAAATTCCAAGCAAAAGTTCGAAGCGGCGGTGCGCGAGGAATTAATTGCGATCCCCGGTGTGCGCTTCGCCTTTTCAGGCGGCAACTGGGACAGCGTCAAGGCCTTGCAAATCGTGCTCAAAAGCGACGATTCGGCAGCCCTGCGCCGCACCGCCCACGAGCTGACCGATCAGATGCGGGCGCTGCCGGGGCTGACCGACGTCAGTTCCTCTGCTGCGATCCTGCGCCCCGAAATCCAGGTGCGCCCCAAATTCGACCGCGCCGCCGAACTGGGAGTCTCGGTGCAGGCGATCGCCCGCACGGCCCTGATTGCCACCCTGGGCGATCGCGAGGCGGATCTGGCCAAGTTCAACCTGCCGGGCCGCCAGATCAACATCCGCGTGCAGCTCGACCCGGCTTTCCGGGGCAACCTGGAGGCGATCCGCGACCTGCGCGTCGCCTCGGCTACAGGCGCACTGGTGCCCCTCAAAGCGGTGGCGGAGGTGCACCTGGGCAGCGGCTCAGCCCAGATTGACCGCTACGACCGCGCCCGGCAGGTGACGGTGGGAGCCAATCTGCTGGCGGGGACCGAACTGGGACCGGCCCTCGCCCAGGTGCACCAGTTGCCCGCGTTGCGCAATTTGCCCGACGGGGTAAGCGAGCAACTGACCGGCGACGCCGAGAACCAGCGCGACGTATTTGAAGGCTTCGGCTTCGCCATCGGCGCGGCGGTGCTGTTGATTTACGCAGTACTGGTGCTGCTATTCGGCGGTTTTTTGCATCCGCTCACCATCATGGTTTCGCTGCCGTTGTCCTTAGGCGGGGTGGTGCTCGGGTTGATGCTCTTCGGCAAGGCGCTGGGTCTCTACGCGCTCATTGGGATCATCATGCTGATGGGACTGGTCACCAAGAACGCCATCTTGCTGGTTGAATACGGTCTGATGGCCATCAAGGAGGGCCAGCCGCGCCGGGCGGCTTTGCTGCAGGCGGGCGAATCGCGCCTGCGGCCGATTTTGATGACCACGATCGCCATGATTGCAGGTATGCTGCCGATTGCCCTGGGCTGGGGGGCGGGTTCGGAGGTGCGCTCGCCCATGGCCGTGGCGGTGGTGGGGGGTCTGATTACTTCGA
This sequence comes from Aphanocapsa lilacina HA4352-LM1, assembly GCA_019359725.1. Lineage (GTDB taxonomy): Bacteria > Cyanobacteriota > Cyanobacteriia > Gloeobacterales > Gloeobacteraceae > Gloeobacter > Gloeobacter lilacinus. The sequence goes on from JAHHGR010000022.1 coordinate 15,349, forward strand.
CGTTGCTCACCCTCATCGTCGTGCCGGTGGTCTTCACCTGCATCGACGACGGGCAACAGTGGCTGTTGCGCCTCGCGGGCGGGGCTCCCAAGGCGAGCCCCGAAGCGGCGGCTCCTGCCCAGCAGCAATAGCACCCACCAGGGACCCGAGTCACCTTGCCCGCTCCCACAGGCGGCGAAGCTCGGCTAAAACCGCTATGTCGGGCGGCGGCAGGACGCGCGGTTGCAGGCGGCTTTGGGCGGCGGGGATGCCCAGCCGCCAGGGACTGCCCTCGATCGAGGCTACGTCGGTCCTGGCTGTGACCGGACGGAAGCCATGGCGCACGAAAACCGCTTGCGCCTCAGGCTCGATCAGAAAATCGACAAAGGTGCGGGCGGCCTCGGCGGTGCCGCTGTCCACGCTGCGGCGAGGGAGCGCAGCGGTGCAGACCGTCTCGAAGGTCGGATCGAGGTAGAAAAGTTCGTAAGGTTTGCCCCGGCTGGCGGCCGACTGCTGCCAACGCGCCAGGGCGATACTCTCGTAGACCATGGCCACATCGGCGTCGTTGGGACCGCGGGCGATAAATTCCTGCAACAAAATATCGGTCGAGCGCGGCGGTTGGTCCACCGAGCGCCTCAACAGGGCGACGCGCTCCTGTACAACCTTGCTGCCCAGGGTCGCAGCATCCAGACGGCCCGTGGTGTCGGCGGCGAACAGCGCCAGCGAGAGCTGGCCCGAGTTGGAGCGGCTGGGGTCGGTGATCACAAAATCAAAGCTCCCCCAGGTGTCGGGTGCCCCCAGATTGGCCCAGCTGCCCGCCGCCAGCGCCCGCTCCAGCCGCTCCCAACGGAAGCGGCCGTCCGGGAAGAGCACCCGGGCGCGCTCGGGCCAGGCGATGGCCACCAGGACCGTCTTTGCCACGGGCCGGGGAGTTTCGTAAAAAGCTTGCCCGCCCCCCTGGGCGCGCAGACGCTCCTCCAGTTCTCCGAGAAACTGGCCGCCGGCGGGGATCAAAACGGCCGGGGAGAAGTCGTCTTTCTGGTCGATATAGCGGTTGACGATCTCCTGGGAGCCCTGGAATTTCAGCTCCAGGGCGATGTCGGGGTGTTGTCGCTCAAAGGCCGCTCCCAGCACCTGCAAAGGTTCGGCCAGTTCAGTGCCGCTCACTACGACAAGGGTGCGCTTGGGACCCGGCAGGGGGACGAAGTTTAATGCCAAGGCGGTCCCGGCGATGGCCAAAGAGATCACAAACTCCCGTCGCTTCGGCCTGGGTTGGGCTGGGGCGAGCGGCTCCGGCTCGGCCACCAACAGCTCGACATTCTGGGCCAGGGCGCTCAACTGCTCATCGAGGGAGCGCAGATCGTCCAGTTGCGGAAGGTCGGTGGTGCGCAGGCGGTTTTGCATCGTCTGGAGCGCCCCGGCGATATCGAGGATGAGGGTGGAGAGGGCGGTAACCTGGCCCAGGCGCACATCCTGACCTTCGCGGGCCAGAGCGATGTTGCGCCGGAGGCTGACAGCCAGCTGTTTGAGGGGTTCGGAGGCGCCGCCGCGGCTCACCCCAGCCCGGCGCTCCACCTGCTGTAACTGGGCCTGGAGTTCTTCGACGCGCAGCAGCGAATCCTCCCCCTGCAGGCGGGCGGTCAGCTGCTCGACGCGCGCAGGCAGATCGCGCACGCGGTTGCAGGCGTACTGCACGATGCCCAGGGCTTCGGTCTGGTGTGGGGCAGCAAGCAGGCCGAACGCCTCGGTATAAAGACCTTCCGCTTTCTGGGCCAACTCCCTGGCCCGGGTACGGGCCGCTTCCAGTTCGCGGGCTACCGCCGGGTTCATCCCGGTTTCGCGGCGGGCAAACAGGGGCGCAACCGCCCAGGCGGCCAATACCGCTACAGCAAGGGCCACCCAGAGGTCCAATCCGCTCAGGCGCAAGGCGAGCAGGAGCACGGCCGCAGCCAGGACCGCCAGCGGAAATGCAAGGGGATTGACAAGGCGCATGATTAGAACTCCACCTGTAGATCCGCCATCAGCCGCCGGATGGTGCCAGGATCGCCCTGGAGATAGTAGCCGCCGTTGTATTCGGCGATGGCCTTGAGTGCCTGCGGGTTGAACTCGCCCTCCTTGCCGTAACCCACAGTAAAAAAGGCGACGCGCTCGTCTGTGGAAAATCCGCTGGTTTGCAGCTCGGCGCGCAGGCGCTCTAGGTCGATGCGCGAAGCGGAATCCTGCCCGTCGGTGAGGACCACAACGGCGTGGATGGCTCCGGCCTGCCGGTTTTGCCTAAGCCAGTCGCGGGCGTACAGCGCCGCGTCGTACAGGGCTGTACCACCCTGTGCCTGCAGATCCGCAATAAAGCGCTCCGCCCGTTCGCGGCCGGTAGGCGAGGCATCGACGAGCACCGGCGCCTGGATGTCGCTGTCGAAGTCGATGAGGACGACCTTTTCTTTAGGACCCAACGATGCGACGTAGTTCTGCAAAGTCTGTTGGACGGTGGGCAACTTCTCGCCTTCCATCGAGCCGGACGAATCGATCACCAGCACCACCAGCGAAGGTCGCTTGGTGTAGAAGCGCCAGGAATCGAGCATCGCCGCAACCACTGCCGGTTTTGGAGGGCGCAGCGAATCGTAGCGCGCCTCTGGATTCACACCGTAGCGGGCGGTGAATTTCTCCCCCAAAGGCACCCCCGGCACCCCCGGACGCAAACCTTGCTCAGCTGCGAGCCGCTGGCTTTCGGGGGTGCGCAGATATTCGAGAATTTGCTCGGCCGCCTCCCGCTCCGCGGGGCTGACCCAGGGGCCGGAGGGCAGGATCGCCCGCATGTTCGAGGTAAAGGTCGCCCTGGGATAAATGGCCTCAAAGCGCGGTTGATCGGCTGGCAAAGCACTGTTGGCGGCGATGACGGACGATTCGTAGACGGAGCCGACCGAGGCCCAGTAGGGGCCGTTGCGGGCCATCGCCTGCGCGAGGGCATCGGTGGAGACGCCGTAGCGGGTGACTTTGCTCTGCAACTGCTTGACTTGCTCCTGGTAGCGGGCCACATCCTGCACTTCGAGGACCTCGGGGCGCTTGCGGGCGACCGCGGCAAATTCGGCAACCAGTGTCTGCAGGCCGGAGTTGGAGCGGGTAGGGGCCGTCTGCACGAAGTGAACGGGTAGGGCGGGGGCGTTTTTATCCAGGTCGCGGTGCACCCTGGCCTGGGCGAGGGCCGCAAACGGTTCTGCTTGAGCGCGCAGCCCCGGCGCCAGATCCGAGCGGGCCATCAGCACCATCGGACTGCTCGCCAGCAGCGGCGCGTCGATGATGGCGGGGATGTAATCCTTGCCAGGAAAAAGTTGATCGATCTGGTCGAGCAGCTGGCTGTGGTAGATTTCGCCGTCTAGCGAAAGCATCGAAGCAAAGCGCGGGTCATCGGCGCGAACCGTTCCGTTTTTCCATTGCCGGGTCAGATCGACAAAGGCGGCGACGACATCGCCGCTGCCCGCAGCGGTACACGAGGCCCGAAACGGCGTGCCGTCGCCAAGTACGGGCCGGGTGGCGTTGAACCGTTCGACGGCCTGGCGGCAGAAACCGCCTGTAGCGCTGCCGACGTGTACCGCGATATTCAGCCCGGAAGCCGTGGTCCGGGCAGGAGCATCGGGGACAGCGACGCTCCCGCAGCCGCCGACAAGCAACAAAATCCCGCAGGTAGCCAGATGTCGTTTGATGCTCAGTGAGGTCACACTCATGAACAACTCCCATGGGAACATAGTCGTGGATTAAACCTGTGTAGCTATACAACGCGTGAGCTATACAACCGGCCTTTAATGAGGCTTTCAGAGCGTTGCATAGTGAATTTTTAAGACTGGAAGCGACTCAATTCAAGTATACTTGCAGTCGCAATCAAGTTCGCAAAAGCGAAGTACATCTTCTTTGATCAACCACTCCAAGGCGGCTCCGGCATTGCGCCTCAGTCGCCCCTACCTGATCCTGGAACTTTAAACCCTTGGCTTGGAGGTGAACTGCCTGCACTATCAGAATTTTGATTCCGAATTAAAACATCCTCGCCACCCCTCTATCGCGATCGCTTGCCGTTTGGGTCAACGAGCAGCCTTCCCGGCAAACCCCCCAAAAAGATAATCAAAAAACCGGCTAAACACGGCTCCTCATTATTGAGGCTGATAGGGCAATTATTCGCTGCCAAAACGCTTCGCAAAAAACCGCTTCTGCACACACAATACCGGCCGCAGCCTCCGGGTCCTTCCCGGCTGCCGCCATCTAAAAGGCTGTAGGACAACTCGCTTGCCTTGCCGATTTTGTCGTCCTTGCCCTCAGGTACTTGCCCTCACCTGCAGATTATCACGAAGTCTAAAATATCTCAACTATTGAGCCACTTTATTTTGTGAGTTAAATTTGGATAGAGTCAATCCTGCAGCCCTTGCGCACCGAGGCACCGGCCATGGATTTCAAAATCGCAGATACAATTTCCAGACGTGCGCCCAACGGGGTGCCCCACCTCTCCAACCTTGAAAAATACATTCTCACGATCTTGCGCTCCTTTGAGGCGGCCCTGCGCGGCGTCGAGGGCCGGCCGCAGCCGCTGCGTTCGACCCGGGAGCAGGAGTGGGTGCGTGAGCCCGGTCTTTGGGGGCTGCGCATTCAAGAGGAGCTTGCACAATGTGGCCTGCCGGTCGCCAGCGGTTCGCTGTACGGTGCGCTGTACAAACTCGAAACAGACGGGTACATCAAAGCGCGCTGGGGAGAAGACCGCCCCGGCAACCGGCGGGGGGCCAGGCGACGGCTGTACCGGCTTGAGCCGGCCGGTGCCGAGGCGCTTGCCGGGTATCTGGCCGCTGAAGACGACAGGATGCACCGGTTGAGCCACCTGTTCCCCCCTCCAGCGGCGCGAACCGAGGCGGCCACCGATGTGCTTGTGGATACGGCGACGGTGCCGGATATTTGCCCTTACATCATCGGCATGACGCTGGAGGAGGCTGCTCGGCTCACCGGGGCGACCGTGCAGGCGGTGCGGCGCGGCGGCACGGTCGTAGATCCGCTGACGCCCGAGACCCGTCTGCTGCGGGGGGACAGCCTGGAGCTGTCGGGAAACTCCCGGGAGGTGGCCAATTTTCACAGGCTTCTGCAGGGCAAGCTCCAGGTCGAGCAGGTCACCACCTGGGTAGATCTGCCCGCCGCCTGCCCGTTGGTTGGTAAAACCCTGGCCGAGGCAGACATCCGCAGCCGCACGCGCGCGACGGTTCTGGCCATTCGCCGCAAGGGGAAGTTGTTGGCCTATCCTGCTGCGGGAACGCGGCTATTGGCGGGCGATTGTCTGGAAGTGATGGGCACGCCGTTCGCCCTGGCTCGTTTTCGCAAACTGCTCGATCGCAAGGCGGAGGTTGGCCGGGTGGGCGAACGGCTGAGGCTGCCCGCCGATTGTGCGCTTGTCGGCAAGACCCTGGCGCAAGTAGAGGTGCGCACCCACACCGGCATCACGGTCCTATCGATCGAACGCAACGGCAAGCCGCTCAAGCGGCCCGTCGCCCGCACGCGGCTGTTGGGCGGCGATTGCCTGGAGGTGGTGGGCACGCCGCTCGCCCTGGCCGGCTTCCGCAAGTTGGTCAATACACCCTCGACGAGCGCCGACGGTTGCTGCAGAGAGCTGACGGCCACCTGCCCGCTGGTCGGTCTAACCCTGGCTGAGGCGGACATTCGCAGTCGCACGGGGACGACGGTCGTTGCCATCGAGCGGGGAAATGTTTTTATGGAGTGCCCTCCCGCCGAGACCCGGCTGCTTAAAGGGGACATCATCCACCTGGAAGGCTCCCAAGCAGCCTTCCATCATTTCCACCGGTGGTGGAACGCCATGGCGCACACTATCGCCCAATCGGCGCTGTCGGGTTTGCCGCATCCCGAAACAAAGCTGTGAGCCGGTTGTGGTGGAGAGCGTTTCCGTATCCCGGTAGACCGGTTTCGAGCGGTATCATCGTACATGCGCGCTTGTGACCGGGGACTTCGTGGTGCAGGACCAGCGACCCATCGATTACACGACGGCCCTCGACGAGCGCACCAAGCGCCTGGTGATGGGGGCGGTGCTGATTGCCCTGTTTTTGACCTCGCTCGATCAAACCGTCGTCGTGGCTGCCCTGCCCAAGATCGTGGCGGACCTGGGGGATCTCGATCTGTTGGCCTGGACTTCGGCATCGTATCTGCTGGTGAGTACCACCTCGCTGCCGATTCTGGGCAAGCTCTCGGATCTCTACGGCCGCAAAACCATTTTGCTCATCGGCATCGCCATTTTCCTGCTGGGATCGTTCCTGTGCGGTCTGGCGCCTTCAATGTTTTTGTTGGTCGTGTTTCGGGGCATCCAGGGGTTGGGGGCCGGAGCGATTACTTCGGTGGCCCTCACGATCCCCGCCGACTTGTACGTGCCGGCGGAGCGCGCCCAACTGCAGGGGATCATCGCTTCTGTCTTTGCTTTGAGCAGCATCGTGGGGCCACTGTTGGGCGGGGTGCTCACCGATACCCTGGGCTGGCACTGGATCTTTTTTATCAACCTGCCCTTTGGTTTGCCGGCCCTGGTGTTCATCTTCGCCTTCATGCCCCGCCTGGGTAGCGGCCTCACCCGCAGCATCGACTACTGGGGAGCGGTGCTGTTGATGCTCACGGTCGTGCCGCTGTTGGCGGCTTTGAGCCTCGAAAAAGAAAAATACGCCTGGGATTCGCCCCTGGTAATGGGCCTGCTCGCCGCGGCGGCGGTGGGCTTTGGGTTGTTTATTTTTGCTGAGCGGCGCGCCAAAGAGCCGATCTTGCCGCTGTCGCTGTTTCGCATTCCAATCTTCAGCCTCATCTGTGCCATGTCGGTGATGGTCGGAGCGACTTTTATCGTCGCCATCTTGTTCTTGCCGGTGTTTTTGGTGAACGTGATGGGGGCGTCGGCCACCGAGGCGGGGGTAGCTTTGATCCCCGAGACGCTCGGGTTGCTGGTCAGTTCTTTTATCAGCGGCATCGTCGTGCAGCGCACCGGCCGCTACAAAGCGGCGATGCTGGTCGGTCTGGTGCTGATGTCGGGAGGCATTTTTTTGCTCACCCAACTTTCGATCGCCACCACGATTGCCCAGGTGTGGTTTTCGATCGCCATCTTCGGGCTCGGGGCCGGGGCCACCTTTCCCCAGGCGAATCTGGCGCTGCAGAACGCCGTACCCTTCGAGAACGTCGGGGTGGCCACCGCCGGTCGACTGTTTTTTGCCCAACTCGGCCAGACTGTGAGTGCCGCTCTGTACGGGGCACTACTGGTGACCTATCTCAATACTGCCCTGGTGGAGAACTTGCAGCCGGTGGCTTCCCGTCTGCCGACGAACCTGGCCGCCCACCTGAATCCCGGTCGGCTGCGCAACGGCGGCGAGCAGGCGGCGGCGGAACTAGCGGCACTGGGGGAGGAGATGGCCCCGCGCTTTACCCCGCAGGTGCGACAAAGCACCGAAGCGCAGGTTGCTATGGCCGTGCAGCGCTCGTTTGCCGAGGGAGTGGCGCGGGTCTACCAGGCGAGTCTGCCTTTGCCTTTGATTGCCCTGCTGCTGGGCTTTCTGGTGCCCGAGTTGCCCCTCAAGCGCTCCAACAGCCCGGAGGCTCCCCCGGCCGCCGCCCATGAATGACTATCCCTAGAGGCAACGGCCCAAACGGGAGAGGTGACCAATGCAGCACATCCTGGCAAGAAGAAGCTTTCTGATTGGCGGAGCGCTGTTGAGCCGGCTGTGGCGCCCGGCTTCAGCCGCCGCCCAAAGTGATGTCCCCAGCAAGTACGCGGGCAAGATCCTTTTTTCCAGGGAGCCCATCGTCATCGGCAGCGAGAATCCTGCCGCCTTGACCAACCGCTTCAGTTCGAAGGACAACATTTATGGGGTCGCCTACTTCAGCAAGTCCATCCGCAAGCTGGGAATCGACAAGTCCTACGCCGTTCTCATCAAGAAAACGTATAAAAATCGCACCAGCACGGTGCAGGACAACTGGAACTTCGAGGGCGCGTTGCGGGGCAACGAGAACAACCCCGAGATCCTTGAAAATCGGACGTTTTACCTCGATATCAGCCCGGACCCGGCGGACAAACAAGTTCTCCGACGCTTTGTGGGGGCGAGCGCCTACTTGCTGTGGTCGCTCGGTAGCGGTGCAAAGGGCAAACCAATCACCTACACCATGGATGTCACCTTCGTCAGTTTCGATGTCGCCACCTCCACCCGCACCATCTGCGCCACCGGTTCGTTCACCCTCGATCGCTACAGCCAGGACTCCAAGCGCTATCTCAAACTCTACGAGTCGAACGGTCCCGGCTGAAGCCAGCCCTGTTATGATGAGGCTTGCGTTTGGGAGGCGGCGATGGGCAGCACACTCAAAGAATTTCTGGACGAATGCGGCGCGCTGGGGTTGCTGCGTTTTATCGTCACCAACGACACAGCCGTACTTGAAGCGCGCGGCGAACTCAAAAATCCTTTCTACGTTCCGCACCTGCCCCACTACGCCAATTTGCACAGCGAGCACTTCGAGTTTCACCTGAATATGGCCGAGGTCAAACTTGTTCGCTTCGAAGAACTGCCCGCCAAGCGCGGTAACTTTACGACCTACGCCGTGCGCTTTCTCAAAGAAGACGGCCACAAGGCGCCGATGAGTCTGTTTTTGCAGTGGGGGCAGCCCGGTGAGTACGCGCCGGGGCAGGTGGAAGCCTTCCAGGCGCTCAAGAACAAGTACGGCGAGAGCTGGGTGCCCGAGCCGGTCGCCGCCCCGGCAGCGGCTCCCGCCTAAGCGCTCGGCAAGGCGCAGCGCCCGGCGCACCCTTCACCGGCGCCCGGCGCTGCGGCGGCGGTCGGCATCGGCCAGCAGGGCACCGGCAAATTCGAGCGCTTCGTGGGCCGAGTGCCCCCCCACCAGCTGGGCCAATTCCTCGCGGCGCGCCTCGGTTTTGTTGAGGGTCTCGACGCGCACCACCGTGCGCTCCTGACCGTCCTCGGCAAGCACCGCCTTGTGCACGCGGTAGTGGCTGTCGGCGAGGGCGGCCACCAACGGCTGATGGGTGACGCAGAGCACCTGATGGGACGCCCCGAGTTGCAAAAGTTTCTCGGCCACCGCCTGGGCCACCCGCCCGGAGACGCCGATGTCGATTTCGTCGAAGACGAGCGTGCCGATGCGGTCGGCTCCCCCTAGGCAGGCTTTGAGGGCGAGCAAAAACCGGGCCATCTCGCCGCCGGAGGCGGTTTCGGTGAGCGGCTGGAGCGGTTCGCCGGGATTGGGGCTCCACAAAAAGCTCACCCGGTCGGCACCGCTGGAAGCAAGGCGAGAAAGCTCGATGCGCACGGCAAAACGGACCTTGCCCATGCCGAGCGGGGCGAGTTCGCGCACCAGGTCGCCTTCGAGCCGCCCGGCGGCTTCGGTGCGCCCCCGGGTCAATTCGGCCGCCAGCTCAGTGGCCCGCCGCGTCTCCCCCGCCAGTTCCCTCTCCTCCGCCTCCAGATCTTCACCGCTCCCTTCGATGGCGGCCAGATCCCGCTCCAGATTCCGGTAATGGGCGATCACATCGGCAAGGGTCGGTCCATACTTCTGGCGCAGGTTTTTGAGTTGGCGCAGGCGTTTCTCGGTATATTCGAGGGTTTCGGGGTCCGATTCGACCGTCTCGCCGTAGCGGTTGACGGCGCGGGCACACTCCTGCACCAGCACCAGGGCGTTTTCGAGCATTTCGGCGAGGGGCTGCAAGCTGCCGTCGTACTCGCCCATCTGTGTAAGCACCTCCACCGCCTGACCGAGTAGATCGGTGACCGCCGGTTGGCCCTGGGCGCCGTCGTAGAGCATCTCGTAGAGCTTCAGGCTGTTGTGCTGCAATTCGACGGCGTGGGCGAGCCGGGAGCGCTCGGCCAACAGCTGCTCCTCCTCCTGCGGGTCCTCAAGACCGGCGCGCGACAGCTCCTCGAACTGAAAACGAAACAAATCCAACTGCTGTAGGCGGTCGTCGCGCGAGGCTTTCTTGCGGGCCAACTCGCCTTTGCGCCGCTGCAACGTTTCGTAGACCTGGCGGAACCGTTCGCGCCGGGGGGCAATCTCGCCGTAATTATCGAGCAATTCCAGCTGCACTTCCGGTTTTTCGAGCTGCAGCGACTGGCCCTGGGCGGTGATCTCCAGCAGCTGCTCGCGCAACTCGCGCAGCACCGCCTGGTTGACGAGTACACCGTTGACGCGGGCGCGATTGGTCTTGCCGCTGATTTCGCGCACGACCACCAGACCTTCCTCCAGCGGGTCGATCTGCTGAGCGGCAAGCCAGGCTTCGATGGCGGCCGAAGGACCAAAAGTGGCTTCGATCACGGCGCGCTGGGCGCCGGTGCGCACCTGGGCGCCGCTCACCCGGCCACCGAGTACGACATCGAGCGCGTCGAGGATAATCGATTTGCCCGCCCCGGTCTCACCGGTAAGCACATTGAGACCGCCTGCAAAATCGAGCGCCAGATGGTCAATGAGGGCGAAATTCTCGATGCGAAGGTGCGTCAGCATGGAGCAGCGATGGGAGCCTTCTACTATATTCGAGCACTTCTGCGACGGGCAGGCCCACTTTCGGCGGCAAGGCCGTTGGGGGTTCTTGGAGCTATATTTTCACTCGACCCGCCGGGCAATGAGCGTCCGGTGGCGGGGGGTGTTGCAGGTGAGGGTGGGTGGCTCGAAACCGGCTTCAACCATCGCCGCTTCGAGATCGAGGCCGAAGTATTCGTCAAGATACGGCTCGGTGCTCTTGAGCAGCGTGAGCACGTACAGGGGCATTCGGGTATAGACGTCCGATTTGGGGTTCATATCCATCACCGCCAGGGTGCCGCCGGGCCGCAGCACCCGGTGGGCTTCGCCCAGCACCCGGCAGGTGGCCTGGGTGGGCAGTTCGTGAAAAAGCAAAAAAGCGCAGACAAGATCGACGCTGCCGTCCGGCAGGCCGGTCTGCTCGGCTGCCGCATGCCGCCAGGCGACAGTCCTCCCCTCGCCATGCGCCCGGTGGCGGGCGACGGCCAGAAAGTGCGGCGAGAGGTCAACCCCGGCGAGCCGCGCCTCGGGGTAGGCGCTTTGCAGGGCGAACGTGCTCATCCCAATGCTGCAGCCGAGGTCCACAATCGCGTCCACCGGCCCCGGGCGGTGGGCCTTGAGAATCGCAAGAAAGCCCTTTCTGAGGCGGGCATCTCCCCCGGCTCCAGCGTCGGGCCAGATGCGGGCGTGGGCGGCGTAGGCGGCGACTTCGACTTCAAAAGCCGCTTCCCAGCAAAGATTGCCTAGATCGTAGGCATGAAAAGGCCGCCGGTAGTATTCCGGATACAGCAAGTCACCGTTTTCCACCGCCGCCAGATCCGCCTGCCAGTCGCGGCTGCGCAGCTCCGTCACCCACTTGTGCCAGGCCACCCCCACCGACTCCGCCCGCCGGATCATCATCCGGCGCGCCTGGTGCCGGGCCAGCGTGTGCAGTGGTCCAAAGGCAAGCATGCCGCCGAGCAGGCGGTCGATCAGGCGTGGGGTAACCGGAGCGGGTGCGCTCGTCATACAGGATTGCGCCGAGGTTGTTCTACACACTACCAGATACCGTGCAAAGGGGAGTGGGCGGTCCGCTTCTGTGGCAGCGTAGAGGGCGAAACCGTTCGAAAGCGCCGTGGAAGAAGAAAGCCGGCTGCGGGCCAAAGCCCAATACTTCGATCGCTGGGCGGGCCGCTACGACGGCTTTTGGACCTCGCTGCTCTATCGCTGGTGCCACCGGCGGTGGCTGGCCAACATCTAGCTGTCACAAAAAACAGATTATGTATCCCAGACGACTTTCGTTTTTTTCACTGAGTATATCTTTTATTTACGTGTTCTTTAGCGGAGCTTTGCTTTGAAACGACGAAAGTTACTCTCTAAAACAGCCGCTGTCTTTGGAATTGTTTGTGCTAGCGTTTATGCAGCGCCTGCACTTGGCGTTCCTGTGTCACCCAGCGGCCAAGCTATTGGTGTAACGCTCACTAATCCAGATACAGGGTATTCCGCAAATGCTTTTCTGGAGCCTCGACCCAATAGCGCAGGAGGTGGGTACAATGTCTTTATGAGTAACAATAATGGCAACACTTACTCAACGATATACCAGAATGGTTCGGACCCTAATTACTTTTATGGGGAAGCCCCGAGTTTGGTCTACGGTTATGTCAACGAAAGAGCATTGGCGGCTCCGTACCTTGGTGGCACCTCATGTGCTGTAAACTGCACCAAAGACTGATTTGTCCAACAGTACTACTGAAACTAACGAACAATTGGGAGAGAAAGATGAAAGGACTATTGGCCTTCATGTTCATCAGCTGCACCGTTCTTGCCTCACCAGTTTATGCAGAAGGAAGCATACCCATCATCATTAATGACTTGGCTAGTAAGAAGATTGAAACTGGTAGTATGAATCTTGCCCCAGAAAGCCATGTTGAACTCTACGATGGGGCAGGGAATTTCTTGGACAATCTGAAGTTTGTGCGCAAGCAAAGAGCAGTTGAGGACGAACCAAGGACAGTGTCTACTTACCTTGGCAAGAAATACGGTGCCATGGTATCGGACACTGACGCTTACAGATCTCACGCATTCACACGAGAATTTAAGAAGGCTAAAGCTCAATAGCGCCTGTGCCAGCGGCGAGCCTGTCAATCAAGCCCATACCTTCATGCAGACTCACTGCCTGCTACTCCAGCCATTTGAACCTGCGTCCGACACACTTGCCTCTCCTCTAGAGCGGTTCGTAGCCCGACACTACACAGCTATGTTTTGAAACGTGCTCCCGGCAATGGTTTCAAAACAAGGGGTGTGCAGTAAGCACCCGAAAACCGCACTAAAGCGCAATAGCGGTAGCTTTTCAGCACCAAACTAGGGAGTGTACGGGATTGGCCTTACGAGCAGGTGCGGGGGTTGGCTTTGTGGAAGAGATGTCGCTTAAAGCTAAAGAACAATACTTCGATCGCTGGGCGGGCCGCTACGACGGCTTTTGGACCTCGCTGCTCTATCGCTGGTGCCACCGGCGGTTATTGTCCCATGTCCTGCCGCCGGCCGAAGCGCTCGATCTCGGCTGCGGCACCGGCCGGCTTTTGGGCTTGCTGGCGGACCGCTGGGGTGGGATGCGCGGGATGGGGCTGGACCTCTCAGGCCAGATGATCGTTCAGGCGCGCTTGGGTAACTGCCACCGGGAGAGGCTCGATTTTTTGCAGGCCGGTGTGCAACCGTTGCCCTTTGCGGACGGTCGCTTCGATGCGCTGTTTTGTACCTTCAGCTTTCAGCACTACCCGAATCCCGAGGGGGTGCTGGGCGAAATCAGCCGGGTGCTCAGACCGGGGGGGCGCTTTTACTGGGCCGAAGCGAGCCCGCGCACCGGTCAGGCCCGATTGAAGATGACCCCAGGCGGTATCCGGCTCTATAGCCCCGAGTGCCGTGCACAACTGGGCCTGGAGGCGGGCCTGGGTTGTGCCGCGCACCACCAGCTTTTCGGGCCGGTGCTGCTCAGCGTGCTGGTTCGCTAGAGCAGGTGCCAGGGACCGCAGCTTACCCAGGCTAAAAAACTCTCCGGCGTCCCGCCCACCCGCATCTGTGCCGCAGTCGGCACGCATCGTGCAGGCCCTAAAAGAATAAACCGCTCCGACGCACCCTCCCTCGTACTCTACCGTGCCCCTAAGTCCGGGGGGGTGTCGGGGGGGTGGCACGCCCCCCGACGCGGGGAAGGGAGAGTGCGAGAGGGAGACCCGAAGGGGGTTTCCCTCTCGCCCCCACAGATTCTCGTGCACGACAAAAACCCACAGCCCCCCGCACCCAACCAACCGCTCAAGAATTTAAGAAGAAGCCGCCTGATTGGCTCGCGGCTGTTCGAGGAGCTTCAGCCAGTCCTTGCCGATGCGCAGCGTCACATCGGAATAGATCGAACCGGTGGCATCGACGCGCACCGCCCCCACTTTGAGGGCGTCACTCACGAGTTGGGCCGCTTCGGTGTTGCCGTGCTGGGCAATAATCTCGCTGCGCCAGATCGGATCGGGGCGGTCGGCGGCGTAATCGAGCACCTGGAAGCCCTGCTTGTGCAGCATCCGGCCCACCTGGCGGGCCATGCCGGGCACCCCCGTGGCGTTTTGAATCGTCAGGCGCACCTGGCGCGGCTCTAGAGGCTCAGCCGCCTCGGCGACACCCTCCGCCGTCGCTCCAAAAAAGCGCACCCCCAGTTGGGAAGCTTTTTCACGATTGGGAATCCAGTAGCTAATTTCGTATTCGCCCGGGCGGCTGAAGCGGCCCGGCATCAGCACCATCTGCAGATCCCGCTTGAGGTCGATTTGGGTGGCAAATTTGGCCAGGGCAAAAATGTCCTCGATCGTGAGGTTGGTGTCGATGTTGTTTTTAACCGTCTCCAGAATCGCACCGATTTTGAGCAGATTCTCAGGCCGCACCGCCCGGTCGGCCAGCGAGCGCAGCAGCGCCTGCTGGCGCTGCACCCGGCCGATGTCACCCATCTCATCGGAGCGAAAGCGCAGGTACTGCTGGGCCTGAAAACCGCTCAGGGTGTGCCAGCCCTGGGGCAGATCGATATAGAGGTGCTGGGAGTCGTCGCTGTATTTCATCCGTTTGGGAATGTAAACGGTGACCCCGCCCAAAACGTCGATGAGCTGCACCACCCCCTGGGGGTTGATGCGCACGTAGCGGTTGATCTCAGCCCCGGTGAGCAGGCCGATCGCCTGGGCCGCGAGGGCCGGACCGCCGTAGACATTCGCGACGTTGATTTTGTGCTCGCCATGGCCGGGGATGTCGGTGCGCGTGTCGCGCGGGACCGACAGCACGTTTACTTTTTTTTGCTCCGGGTTGAAGTGCGCCAGCATAATCGTGTCGCTGCGCCCTTCAAACGAATCGGTCGGCGGCCGAAAGCCGGTGGCGGTCGCTCTATTGGAAGCGACGATATCGGTACCCAGCAGCAAAATATTCAAGTTCTGCCCCAGATTCGCCCGTGCAAACAGAGCGTTCGCTTCGCGATGCCGGCCATTCTCGAAAGGTTTGCTCAGCCAGAGGGTCATCCCTCCTACCACTCCCAGGAAGGTCAGCACCGCCGCCGCGCCCAAAAGCATCCAACTATTCCAAATGGTCCGGACGGGTGGGGTAGTGGGGTGGGTGCTTTTGCTCACTCAAGACCTCAGCGAGAACAGAAACATTGACATCGTTGCAAATTATATCGCAAGGTAAATTCCGAATCGCATCCGGAGCGACAAACAATGCAAGCGGTAATTGTGGCCGGGGGCAAAGGGACGCGCCTGCGACCTTTGACCTATCAAACGCCTAAACCGATGTTGCCCATCTTCGAGCGTCCCTTCCTGTGCTTGCTGGTGGAGCGCTGCCGGGCGGCAGGAATTGTCGACATCCTGATGAACGTGCATTACCAGGCAGGACAGATCCAGGATTACTTCGGCGACGGCGGCGCCTTTGGCGTGCGCATCCGCTACAGTATCGAGCAGAATCCACTGGATACCGCCGGGGCGGTGAAGCTGGCCGAGCCCTATTTCACCGGCGCACCGCTGGTAGTCTTCAACGCCGATATTCTCACCGATTTGGACTTAAAGGCGCTTCTCGCTGCACACCGCGAGGCCGGAGCGGTGGCCACCCTCGCCCTCACCCGCGTGCTCGACCCAACCGCCTTCGGATTGGTGCAGTTGAGCGAGCACCATCGGGTGGTGGCCTTTCGCGAGAAGCCGACCGCCGAGGAAGCCGACCGGCTGGGCAGCGACACGGTTAACGCCGGTACTTATGTGCTCGAGCCACGCATTTTTGCCGCTGTGCCCAAACAGACTCCCTGGAGCTTCGAGCGCCAGTTGTTTCCGGACCTGCTGGCCCAACGGCAGCAGGTGCTGGGCTTTGTTTCGGACGCCTACTGGCTCGACATCGGCAATCCGGCCAAATACTGGCAAGCCCACGTCGATATTCTGAGCGGCCGCATGCCCTACCCGCCACAGGCACAACAAACCGCTCCGGGAATCTGGGTGGCCGAAGGAGCCGCAGTCGATCCGGCCGCCCGGCTCGAAGCGCCCTGCTACATCGGCGGGCGCTGCTGTGTCGGCCCTGAGGCGGCGATTGCCCCCGGCACGGTGCTGGGCAGTGCCTCGCTGGTCAATCGGCCCCTCGCCCCCGGCATCTACCCGCCCGGGACGATGGTGCCGTAACTGAAGCGCATCAGCAGGTGGGCCATCGAGCCGGCCAGCACACAACTGGTTCCTCCCAAAATTTTCCACGGCCGGCTCAACTCCGAAAACGGATTGATCCGGTTGAAGGCCAGCCACAGCGGCGAATCGATCGCCTGCAAATAGGCCTCCAGCACCATCAAAATGCCGACACCGGTGATCAGGGACTGGATCGCCAGTGCCAGACTGACTAGGGCGGCGAGCATCACGGTATAGACCATCGGCGGTGCGGCGAATGGGGCTGCCATCCAGTATAGGCGTTAGGCATTTATGCCGATTCAATCGGTCTGTCAACAGTTTTCAACAGAAGATGTTTGCCTCCGCACATTTGCTAGATATGGGGTTATTCTTTTTGGCAAGAGGTCTTATTGCGCGCCATGGATTCTGCCTCATCCCTCTCCCTGCCGCTGAGCTACTACCAGATTCTCGGAGTGCCGCCCCAGTGCACTTACGAGCAGGTAGAGCCTGCTTTTGCCGATCGCTTGGCCCAGGCGCCTAGACGCGAGTTTTCAGCGGCGGTGCGCTCGGCCCGCGAGCACTGGCTGCGCGAAGCGTGCACAGTGCTGGGCGATCCCGTCCGGCGCGAGCAGTACCATCGCGAAGGCAAACAAGGATTGCTTCTCGACAGCAGCCAGGCGGCAGTGGGGCTGTTGTTTCTGTACGAACTGGGCGAATATCAAACGCTGATTGAGCGCCACCAGGAGGCTCTAGCGGTAGCGGAGGATCACCCGGATACCCGGCTGGTGCTTGCCCTCGCCCGCCAGGCGCTGGCCCAGGAAGCTTACCGCCAGGGCAACCTCACCCTGGCCCATCTCGAACTTGAGGAAGCTCTGAAGATTTTGCGCGGCGGCGATTGCCTGAAGCCGGTCCAGCAGGAGTTGCAGACTTTGCTCAAGCGCTGGCGGCCCGAGCGGATCTTGCAGCTGTTGGCGGGAGCGGCCGATCCGCCGTCCCCCCAGCGCCAGCAAGGCATGGCGCTGCTTGCGGCCCTGCTTGTGGAGCGCGAGGGTATCGAAGGCGACGGCAACGATCAATCGGGCCTCAGCCGCGAGGAGTTCGTGCAGTTTTTGCAGTACCTGCGCCTGCGGCTGACGGTGGCCGAGCAGCAAGAACTGTTCGAGCGCGAAGCGGCCCGCCCGTCGCTCGCCGCCCAGTACCTGGCCGCCCAGGCGCAACTGGCCCGCGGCTTTACCGAAGGCTCGCCCCAGTGCGTGCGCCGCGCCAGGGGGCACCTCATCAAGCTCGTCCAGCGCCAGGATGTCCATCTGGAACTGGCCGTGTGCGCCCTGCTGTTGGGCCAGGTCGAGGAAGCCCAGAAGAACATCGAGCGCTCGGCGGAGGAGCAGGCGGTCGATTACATCAAAAACCTGTCCCAAGATTCGCCCGACCTGCTACCGGGGCTTTGCCGCTATACCGACGTGTGGCTGGCCCAGGAGGTCTTTCCGGGTTTTCGCGACCTGCGCTCGGGCAGCTATACCCTGAAGGCTTACTTTGCCCACCCCGAGGTACAAACCTTCCTCAATGACCCACAACCGGCGCCGGCTGCTGCCCCGGAGCCGCGGTCGGCTCGCGTGATGCCATCCGGGGCGTCGTCGTCGGGCACCATCGAACCCGGCCGCCTGCTGACGCCGGTGGGGGCCGAGGCCCGCCGCCGCCGCGCCAACCTGCTCTCGCCCCAGGCCTGGTCGGTGGCCGCTGCCCTGGTCGCCATTTTCCTGCTCGGCAGCGGCTGGCTGCTCACCCAGCGCCAGAGTCAGTCCGAGCCTGCACCGGCGGCCAGACCCGCCGCTTCGCCGGTGCAGGCTCCCGCTCCTCCAACCGTCGCCGCCCCGGTCCCGCCGCTGACCGTCGCCCCCACCCCGGCGGCCCCCGGCGACAACCAGCCTCCCACCGACGCGCAAATCGCCGCCATGCTCAAAAACTGGCAAACGGCCAAGCAGCAGGCCCTCGGTCCTGAGCACCGCACCGCCCAGATGCAGACGATGCTCACCGGTTCCCCCCAGCGCGTCTGGCAGCAAAAAGTCGAGCAGAGCCGCCAGGCGGGCGAGTACTGGAAGTTCAGCCTCAAAGATCTCAAGATCGAGCAGGTGGACGACCGCCGCCCCGACCGGGTGGCGGTGACGGCGCAGGTCACCGAGGTCGCCAATCTCTACACCGACAATCGGCTGCAGCCCTCGCGCTCCTACGACCGTCCTTACCGGGTGCGCTACTCGCTGGTCAAAGCCGCCACCGGCTGGCGCATCGAGGCGATGAAAGTGCTGCTCTAGGGGGTTTTCTTGAGCTGGTTTTGCAGTACGAAAGCCATCAGGCCGAGGCCGATGAAAAGGCCAATAAAAAAATAGACAAATATTGGAAAAGAGATCATGTGACCGGGGGTATCGCTGAACATGGGCAGTCTGTCGGTGACTATCGTTTCAGTATTGCATGGCACCGGCTTGCGTTAGTTTGGGGGAGATGCTCCTGCGAGGAGGTCTTTCTGTGGCTCCGCTCGATGTTGTCCGCTCCAGCAGCGTCACTGGTGCGCGCGAACGCCTCGCCTGTCTGCGCCGGTTGCTGGCGGACCGGCAACTGGACGGCTATCTGATCAACTCCACCGACGAGCACTTGAGTGAATACCTGCCTGAGGCACGGGCCCGGCGCGCCTGGCTGAGCGGATTTACCGGTTCGGCGGGCGAGTTGCTGGTGGGGCTTGAGCAGAGCTGGCTTTTTGTCGATTCGCGCTACTGGGAGCAGGCGGACAAGCAGGTCGATGTGCAGGCCGTCGGCGTGTGCAAACTGGGCCTGGCAGGTCACAAGGGGCTCATCCAGACGCTCAAAGATCTGGGCCAGGTCCGCCGTGCCTCAGGGAGGCCCTTTCGCCTGGGCCTCGACCCGCTGGTGATCGCCGTCGAGCAGTGGCGGACTTTCGAGCGCCAGCTGCGGCCGGTGGAGGTCGAAGTGTCAGCAGTGGCGGGCAACCTGGCCGATCGGGCGCGCACCGAACTGGAGGGCGGATTGCCCGCTCTCTGGTCGGAGCGGCTCATTTTTGCGGTGGGCGAAGCGGTGGCGGGCCAGTCCGCCGCCCAAAAGCTTGCGGCGGTGCGCGCGGAGATCGAGCGCGCCGGGGCGACGGTGCTGCCTGTCACCCGACTCGATCAGGTGGCCTGGCTGTTGAACCTGCGCGGTTGGGATGTGCCCTTCAACCCCGTGTTCATCGCCTACGCCGTCGTCACCCGCACCGAGAGCTATCTATTTACTGCCCCCGAGCGGCTGGACGGCGGGGTGCGCGCCGCCCTGCCCGCAGAAGTGAGGGTCATGCCCTACGAGGCTTATGGCGAGATCCTGGCCCGCCTGAGTGCCGTCGGCACTCAGGCGGTATTAGTCGACGTTCGCCAGACGACCATGGGCACCCTCGGCTGTCTGGGCGCAGCGGAGGTGGTCGAGGCGGACCACCCGATCGAAAAACTCAAAGCCCACAAAAACACGGCCGAGATCGCAAGCATGCAGCGGGCCAACCTGCAGGCGAGCCGGGCCAAGACCCGGGCCTTGGCCGAGGTGATGCGCCGCTTCGCAGCGGGTGAAGTGGTGAGCGAACGGGACGTGGCCGAGGCGGTCGAGCGGTGTTATCGCGAGGAACCGGACTTTCAGGGCCTGAGCTTCAACCCGATAGCGGGCATCGGCGCCCACAGCTCGATCGTCCACTACAGCACCCCGGATCCCGGCTGTCCGATGACCCCGGGCGCACTGTTGCTGCTCGATTCGGGCGCCCAGTACACCGGCGGTACCACCGACGACACGCGCACCGTCGTCGCGGGCACCCCCGATCCTGAGCAGGTGCGCTGCTACACCGAGGTGCTCAAGGCCCACATCAACTGCGCGGCGCAGCGCTTTCCGAAGGGGACTACCGGCGCCCAACTCGACGGGATCACCCGCGCCAACCTCTGGTGCGCGGGGCTGGAGTACGGCCACGGCACCGGCCACGGCGTGGGAGCGTTCTTGAGCGTCCACGAAGGCCCGGTCGGCATCAACAAGCGCGCCCGCGAGGAGTTGCAGCCGGGGATGGTGACCAGCATCGAACCGGGCTACTACCGGCCGGGCTGGGGCGGCGTCCGCATCGAAAACCTGTATGTCGTGCGCGAAGTGGAAAAAGCCGACGGTACGGTCTGGTACGGCTTTGAGCCGCTGACGTTTATTCCCTTCGATGCGCGGCTTATCGATCTAGACCGCCTCGACGAGCGCCAGCGCGGGTGGCTTGCCCACTACAACCGCGCAGTCTACGAACGGCTCTGCCCGGACCTGGATCCTCAGGAAGTGCGGTGGTTGGCAGAGCAGTGCCGCTTTGGGCTCGAAAGCTCAACGATCGCCCAGTAGATTCACCGCGGCGGCCGGTACAACCTGGAGGATTGGTTGATGGTTACATTCAGGCCCTTGCCCGTGCCTTGTTGGCTATGGTGAAAAGAGCCGTTGGCCGTTGACGATGCCGCTCAAGGTGATCGGGGCTGAAAGCGTCTGTGCTTCGCTCAGCACCGGCATATCGGCGGATATCAAGAGGCCCTCAGGCGCGAGCCCACCGTCGGCAGGGCCGCCAACAGCGGGGCGAGGGAAGGCTGGGCCGCTCCGGGGCCGGATACAATCTCGACAATTTTGTACTCCGATTCAACGCTGCCCAGGGCCTCGACACAGACGCGGGCGACATCGGCGCGGTCGATCGTGCCTTCGAAGAGGGTGTCGGCCGGTCGCACGACGATCTCGCCCCCGCCCGCCCCGTCTCGCAGACCCCCCGGCCGGACGATCGTAAAGTTGAGGCCGCTGTCGAGAAGATAGTCCTCGGCGCGCTTCTTCCAGAAGAGCACCCCCCCGAACAAATTGAGCGGGTGAATCAACCGCGAGACGCACAGCGACGAGACAAGGATCAACCGTCCTACCCCCGCCCGGCGCGCCGCGTAGACCAGGTTGCGGGTGCCCTCGTAATCGACCTGCTGGGCGCCGTTGGCCCCGAAGCCTGTGCGGGTGCCGGTGGAGCAGAAGATCGTCTCGACGTCGTTCATAGCCGGGCCGAGCGAATCGGTCTTCAGTACGTCCCCCTCGACCACCTCGGTGCCGTCGCCGAATACCTCGCAGGCCTTGGCGCAGGAGCGGGCCAAGACCCGGGGGGCCATCGACTGGGCGCGCAATTTTTTGACAATCTGCTGACCGGTCTGACCGGTGGCTCCGACAACCAGAATGGACATGGCACCCATAAGCGCTCTGTAATAGATCTTAATCCGCGGGCGGATCTGCGCAACCATTCGGGGGAGATAGCCGGCGAGATGAGCGGCGATAGGCGCATAAAGCGCGCCAACCCTGCGCTAAGGATCGATGAGGTTGCGAACCGCCGAGGCATGCGAAGCGTACTCTTCGACAGAGACCTTCATCTATCTTCCCCGGTGCCCAAAATGGGGACCGCAGCCTGTATTCCTGACAGCTTACCGCCGATTTTGGCCAAATCGACCGTCCAAACGGGCAAATTTTGCCCCGGCTGCAGCAGCCGGACGGTGGTTGGCTGCCGATGCCAACGCTTATTGAGGAAAATCCATGGCAACGATTCTTGGAACACCCTTCCCGGTTCAGGGATTTGCCGACCGGGTCTATTTCCTGGCGCTCCCCGAACTCCTACCCGCTGCTCCGATGCCGCTGTTGCTCTTCCAGCACGGCTCGGGTGCCGCCGCCACCGACTTTCTGATTGCCGATAAACAACTCGACCGCTTCGCAGACGCCAACGGTTGCCTGGTGGTGGCTCCCGCCGGGGGGATCCCCGACACCCGCTTTCACCCCCAGGGCAAGACCTGGGATCACTACAAACTCATGGGCGGCGTCGACAAAAGCACCCACAAGGAAGTCGCCTTTCTGAGCGCCCTGCTCGACACGGTGAGGACCCACTTCCCGATCGACATCAATCGCCTGTACGCCATGGGGCACTCCGCCGGCACGGCGATGACCAGCACGCTGATGGGGGCGGGTCTTGCGAAGCGCTTCGCCGGGTTCGGCCACCTGAAGGGCCTTTCCCCCCACGGCGAGCCGCCTATCCCCGGCCAGATGCCTCCGACAGAGGAGGTGCAGGACTACCGCAACCACGACCCGGACGGGTTTATCGCCACCGTGGTGATGCGCGGAAAACGCGAGACCCAGGATGTCTTCGGTCCGCCCCGCAACGTCCAGGACGGTTTCACCCGCGACTACTGGGTCTCCTTCAACGGTTGTACCGACCAGGAGCCGCCCCTCTCCGAGACCGTCTCGGGCGTCGGCTACACCAAAACCTTCTTTACAGGCGGCAAAGCGCCGGTAATCTTCGTGGAGGTGACGTCGCCCAACGAAGCGGCGGAGCACTCGCTGACCTTCGAGCAGGTGCAGTACGCCTACGACCAGCTGAAGGGCTTCAGCTTGACGGGACGCCCCGATCGCACGGCGGACGTGGTCAGCGCCCAGGTAAGTGGGCAGGACGTGGTGATCAGCACCGTCCCGGGTTGAGGCCGGCCCAGACAAAAGCCAGGAGCCTCCGCACGGAGGCTCCTGGCCGATACAAGGCGATCAAACGCCGTCAGGAAACGAGATGGTCGCCCTTTTTGAGCAGTTCCTTGAGGAACCAGCGGTGCTTCTGGTGCACCTGCACCAGGCGGGTGTAGAGGTCGGCAATACCGATATCGCCCGCTTCGGCGGCCACATGGGCGTCCTTGTGCATCTCGTCGATCACCAGTTCGTGGCAGACGAGGGCCTCTTCGACCATCTCGCGCACCGACAGCTCGCCCTCGCTCGGCTTCACCGTCGCCGTGGGCAGGTAGCGGGCTGGATCGGCCACCGGCTTGCCGTCAATCATCAAGCTGCGCTCGGCCAGTTCGTCGATGGTGGCAAACACCTCGCCGCCCTGCTCCTCGAAGAGCAGGTGCATCTCGCGAAATAGGGGGCCAAAGGTCAACCAGTGGTACTTCTTGTAGTTTAGATAGAGCACCAGGGCGTTTGCCTGCTCGCGGTTGAGCGCGGTGACAAGCTCCGTCTGCCGCGGCTGCTTGAGTGTTGTGGTCATTTCTGCCTCCAAATTTGTTAATGCGGGACTTGCCAGGAGAACAGCTGATAACGGCCAGGGGCAATCCCCAACTGAGGGCGCGCAGCCAGAAAGGGCTGTGCCGAGTCCTGTATTCAAGATACGCGACCAGGGCCGCGCTGGGCACTCGGGGAAACAGCTCGAGGAATCGTCTGGCCATCGGCCCCCTCAGATTCAGTGGGTTCTTTATTTAGACTAAGTCTAAATTAGGATTTAGTCAATAGCGACCCGGATGTGTCCGCGCGGGTCGATTCCGAGCGTCTCGGCCCCAGCGGCGATGGCGGCGCGCAGGTATTCGACGCTCTGGGCGGCAACCACTTCCCCCGGCAGCAGCACCGGCACCCCGGGCGGGTAGGTGCAGACATCGGCCGCACTGGTCAGTCCGGCTGCCGAGTGCAAGGGAACGCTCCGGTGGGAGCGGCCGAAAGCTTCGCGGGGTGAATAGTGCAGCTCTGGAAGCGGCGGTGGAAGCAGAGCCAGCGGCGTTGCCCCGGTCGGTTGGGCCGTTGCCAGGGCCAGAAGGGCTGTTTGCAGCTGCTCGCCGTCGATTTCGGTGTGGGCGCCGTTGAGAATAAAGACCAGGTGACGGTGGGTGGCCATCTCCGCACGCACCTGGGCGTTTTGCTCCAGCCAGGTCTCAGCGGCGTGACCGCTCCAGCCTTTCTCACCCACGTCGATGACCAGGCGGGTCGGGTCGAAATCGCTGGTGCCGTCGCCCCCGAGTACCGTGAAGGGCAGTTGGTGTCGCAGTCGATGGGCCATCTCCAGGATGTGCCCGAGCCGCTCGCGGCCGTGGCGGACCATATAGGCGCGGGCCAGATCGAGCGAGGCCATCAGCAAGTAGCTCGGGCTGGTGGTCTGCACAAGCTGCAGAGCCGTCTCCACCCGTGCCGGGTCCACAAAGGTGCCCTGCTGGTGCAGGAGTGCCGCCTGGGTGAGGGCAGGCAGCGTCTTGTGGGCGGAGTGGACGACCAGGTCCGCTCCCGCTGCGAGGGCGCACTCGGGCAAGTCCGGATGGAAGCGCAGATGGGCACCGTGGGCGGCATCAACCAACAGCGCAATCCCTTTTGCGTGGGCGACTCTGGCGATGGCCCGCGTCTCGCCCACCGCCCCAAAGTAGGTCGGGTGCACCGCCACCACCGCCCGCAGGTCCGGATGGGCGGCCAGGGCTGCTTCTACCGTTGCCGCCGTCAGGCCGTGGGCTAACTGCCAATAGCCATCCCACACCGGCTCGACGAACACCGGCACCGCGCCGCTCAGCACCAGGGCGTGCACGATACTGCGGTGGCAGTTTCTGGGCACGAGCACCTTCTGCCCCTCCCCGAGGGCCGCAAGCAGCATCGCCTGGATCCCGGCGGTCGCACCGTTGACGAGAAACCAGCTACGCTCCGCTTCCCAGGCTGCCGCTGCGAGCGCTTGCGCGTGGGCGATCACCCCGGTGGGAGCGTGCAGGTTGTCGAGTCCTGCGAGTTCGGTCAGGTCCAGACGGCCCCAATCGGGCCAGTGTTTGAGGGCTGGCGGCAGGCCCGCTCCGCCATTGTGGCCCGGGGTGTGAAAGCCCGTGCCCGAGGCTAGAGCGACGGCCCTCAGCGCATCCCAGAGTGGAGTGATTTCCACGGCTCCTTGGCCTTGTTGTGTATGGCACACTATACTTAGTATCCTCAGCACACAGGGACTGGAGGAGTGGGTTCGAGGCCCACTTTTTTGATGGCATGAATCCCCGCGACATTGTCGAGCAGGTGACGGCGTTGGCTGAACCGGTTGCCGAACAACTGGGTCTGCAACTGGTGGCGGTCGCTTACCAGACCCACACCAAACCGGCCACCCTGCGGGTGGATATCCGCCATCCCACCGAAGGGACCGGGCTTGACGACTGCGAGAAGATGAGCCGCGCCCTCGAAGCGCTGCTCGACACCCGCGACGATCTCATCATCGGCGCTTACAATCTCGAAGTCTCCAGTCCCGGCGTCGAGCGGGTACTGACCACCGACCGCGAATTTGTTGCCTTTCGGGGTTTCGCGGTGATGGTCAGGACCTTCGGCCCGGTGGATGGCAAAAAACAGTGGGAGGGCCGTTTGCTCGAGCGCGACGGTGAAAACATCTACCTCACCGTCGCCGGCCGGCGCGTCGCGCTGCCCCGCCCCCAGGTGGCGCGGGTGCAGCTTGTGCAGTCGCGTCCTTAGATCGAACAACTACATAGCTTCAGGAGAGTTCAACGTGTCGATGATTCATTTGCCCGGCGTCAATCAACAGATTGAAACTATCAGCCGGCAGCGGAATTTACCCAAGCACGCCGTCAAAGAGGCGCTAATCGAGGCGCTCAAAAAAGGTTACGAGCGCTTTCGCAAGACCTACCGCGACCCGCGCGAAAATAGCGAGGAGATGGCCTTCGATAACTTCATCGTCGAACTGGACACCGACCGCGAGGGGTTTCGGGTGCTCGCCACCAAGACCATCGTCGATACAGTGAGCGATTCCGACCAGGAAATCGCCCTGACCGAGGTGCGCGAAGTGGCCCCGGACGCCGAACCCGGCGGCACGGTGGTGGTCGATGTCACCCCCGAAAAAGGCGACTTCGGCCGCATGGCTGCCATCCAGACCAAGCAGGTGCTCTCCCAAAAACTGCGCGACCAGCAGCGCAAGCTCATTCAAGAAGAGTTCCGCGAACTGGAAGGCACAGTATTGCAGGCGCGGGTGATGCGCTTCGAAGGCCGCTCGGTGATCTGTGCGGTCTCCAGCGGCTTCGGCCAGAACGAAGTGGAAGCGGAACTGCCCAAGAACGAACAGCTCCCCAACGAACCCTACCGCATCGGCTCGGCGTTTAAAGTCTTCCTGCGCAAAGTTTGGGAAGGTTCGCGCCGCGGCCCGCAGCTACTTGTCTCCCGCGCCGACGCCGGGTTGGTGGTGTACCTGTTTGCCAACGAAGTGCCCGAAATCGAAGATGAGATCGTCCGCATCGTGGCGGTGGCCCGCGAGGCGAACCCGCCCTCGCGCACCGTCGGCCCGCGCACCAAGATCGCGGTAGATACGCTCGAGCGCGACGTAGACCCGGTAGGGGCCTGCATTGGGGCGCGCGGCTCGCGCATTCAGGCGGTCGTCAACGAACTGCGCGGCGAAAAGATCGACGTCATCCGCTGGTCGCCTGACCCGGCCACCTATATCTCCAACGCCCTCTCGCCGGCGCGGGTGATCCAGGTGCGCCTGGTGGACCCGGACGCGCGCCAGGCCCACGTCATCGTCCCCGATGATCAGCTCTCGCTCGCCATTGGTAAAGAGGGCCAGAACGTCCGGCTTGCCGCCCGCCTCACCGGTTGGAAGATCGACATCAAAAAGGCGAGCGAGTACAGCGCGGAGGCCGCCTATTCCTGACGACTTCGGTGTGTTGGGCACTCCAAACCCAGCGCACCAGCAAGTGCGGCCGCTTTCGATGCTGAAAGCTGGCCATTTTGTGGTAAATATTTGAGCAAAACCGTAGGAGTGAACGGAGCTGTGTTCAGGAAGCTGCTAACGGTGGCAGCCTCAGGTATGCTGCTGTCCGCCCCGTCCCAGGCTATCGATCTGCGCGTGGCGGTCGAAGAAGAAGTCGTCGCCGTCACCATCGGCAGTTCGGTGGAAGCGCGGCTGGCCGACGAGCGCGGCCAGACCCTTGGAACGCTCCCGGCGATGCAGCCTTTGACCATGGCCGCGGCAGGCAGCCAGGTGCAGGCGCTCAATGTGCGCGTGGGCCGCATCCGTGTGGTGCCGAGCAGGCCCGAGGGGCTGGTCTTCATCGGCGACCGCTGGTTTCGCGGTGCTGCCGAGGCGTTTGCTGCCGAGGGTCGGCTCACCGCCATTAATCTGGTGGACCTCGAAGCGTATCTTTACGGTGTCGTGGGTGCGGAGATGGTGGCCAGCTGGCCGGAGGAAGCTCTCAAGGCCCAGGCGATCGCCGCGCGCACCTACGCCCTTTTTCACTGGGGCCGCCGCCAGAACCAAACCCACGATATCGGCGATACGGTGCAATGGCAGGTCTACCGCGGGGCGCAGTACGAGACCGACTCGGTGCGCCGGGCGGTGGAGGCTACCGCCGGGCAGGTAATCACCTTCCAGGGCAATGTGATCAACGCCATGTACCACAGCCACTCCGGTGGCCGCACTGAAGACATCAAAGTTTACGGCGAAGAGGACAAGCCCTACCTGCGCACGGTCGAAGATTTTGACCAGGCCGCCCCCTACTGGAAGTGGCAGCAGGTGATCCCGACTGTCAATCTGCGCAAAACCTTTGGCCTCGAGGCGGTGGGCGAGCTGCTCGATGTCAAAGTGCTCGAGCGCAGCACCAGCGGCCGGATCCTGGCGCTCCAGTTCGTGGGCAGCAAAGGCAGCCAACTGCTCAAAGGCACCGACGTGCGCCTCAAACTCGGCCTGCGCAGCAACTTCTTTGAGATCACCCCCGTGGGCGGTTCGGGTCAAGGACCGGTGACCGCCCTCACCTTCGACGGACGCGGCTTCGGCCACGGCCTCGGCATGAGCCAGTGGGGGGCGCGCGCCCTCGCGACTTTGGGTTGGAATTGCTCCCGCATCCTCAAGCACTACTACCAGGGCGTCACACTGCAGAAGCAAATTTTCTAGGGCGTCCCCGGCCCTCGGGAATCATTCGGCAATGGGATGGGAAAATTTCGCCCGCATCCCTTACATTAATTTTTAACTTTCGCCGAGACGCCACCTTGCAGGACATTGCCACTACTGAGGATCTTTCCCGGCGCCGGCGCCGGATGACACCGGTCGAGCGCTGGGGGCGGCGCATCGCCCTATTTGCCGTTCTGGCGGGGGTGGCGGGGACCGCGGCGGTGGTGGCTTTTCCGGGGCTGCGCCCTAGTTTTTTGGCCTTCGCTCCAAGTGCACCGCTCGACGAGCAGGTGCTCCCCGAGGCGATCGTCACCCCCGACCTGCTGCCCCTGCCCGAACTGGACAAGCGCGAGCGCCTCGAAAGCCTGGAATCGGCGATGGTCAAACTTACCGAACAACCTCGGTTGCGAGCCGGTTTTTTGTTCGTAGAACCCGCCAGCGGTCGCTACGTGGCGATGGCGGACACCGAGAGCTTCAGCGCCGCGAGCGTCATCAAAGTGCCGGTGCTGGTCGAATTTTTGCGCCAGGTCGATAGCGGTCGGCTCAAGCTCGACGACACGCTCACCCTGCGGCAGGAGCACAAAGGCGGCGGCTCCGGTTGGATGCAGTACATGCCCAACGGCAAGCGCATGAGCGCGTACAACGTCGCCCGATTGATGATCGTGCGCAGCGACAACACCGCCACCAACATGATCATCGACCTGGTGGGCGGGGCCGACTATCTCAACGCGCAATTCGGCCGCTGGGGCCTGCGCACCACCCGCATCAACGCGCCGCTGCCGGATCTCGAAGGCACCAACACCACCAGCCCGGTGGACATGGCGCTGTTGCTCACCGAGCTGGAGCGGGGCCGGTTGGTCTCCACCCGGATGCGCACCCAGGGCTACGAACTGATGGGCCGTACCCGCACCGGGTCGCTGTTGCCGGTGGGTCTGGGCCCGGGGGCCAAGATCCTGCACAAGACCGGCGACATCGGCAAGATGGTCGGTGACGCCGCCGTGGTCACCATGCCCGACGGGCGGCGCTACGTGGCGGTAGCCCTGGTGGAGCGCCCCCACAACGATCGGCGCGCCAACCAGCTCATCGCCAAGCTCTCGCAGAAGTTCTACTACGTGTTTCTGGCCCCTCCGGCTCAGGTGGTGTCGGACAGAACGTGAGATCTGTCCTGACGCGGAATCGCGAAGCAGAAAGCCACTGTTAATATGTGCGAGAATCCCTATCCCCGGCCTTGCTGGGATCGCGGGGATCACCGTTTGCGATACCGGGAGGCCGATACCGTGGAAGCCGCATTGCATTCATTTTTATATTTTGCCGCTGCGACCGCCCAGAGCGGTCCGATCAAGCCCCTGGGCCACCACGAGGTGCTGCTGCTGTTGTTGCAACTGGCCTTGTTGCTGTTTGCGGCGCGGGGCCTGGGCGAACTGATGCGCCGCATCGATTTGCCGCCGGTGGTGGGCGAATTGCTCGCGGGGGTCGTACTCGGGCCGTCGGTCTTCGGCTTTCTGCTGCCGGCACTCCAGTCAGAAATCTTTCCCAAAAGCCAGATCCAGTCGGATCTCATCTCGGTCGTCTCCTGGCTGGGGGTGCTGTTTTTGTTGATTGCCACGGGGCTTGAGACCGATCTCAACTTGATTGTGAGCAAAGGCAAGACAGCGCTACTCATCTCCTTGGGGGGAATCATCGTCCCCTTTGCCACCGGCTTCGGCCTCGGCATGCTACTGCCGGAGAATTTTCTGGCGCAGCCCTCCGAGCGGTTCGTCTTCAGCCTGTTTATTGCCACGGCGATGAGCATCTCGGCCATTCCGGTGATCGCCAAGGTACTGATGGATCTCAAGCTCATCCGCCGCGACATCGGCCAGGTGACGCTCGCGGCGGGCATGACCGACGATACGATCGGCTGGATTTTGCTCTCCGTGGTGGCGGGTCTGGCCAGCAGCGGCAAGCTCGACCTCACCGCCGCCTTGAGTTCGATTGGGGGGGCAGTAATCTTCCTGGGCGTCTCATTTACGATCGGCCGCACCCTGGTGGCTCAGCTGTTGCGGCTGGTGGACGATTGGATTGGCGGGGTGCCTGCTCAGCTCACGATCGTGCTGGTCGTCGCCCTCGCGACGGCGGCCCTCACCCACCAGCTGGGCATCGAAGCGGCCCTCGGCGCCTTTGTCACCGGCATCCTGGTCGGTCAGGCGCCGCGCTTCAGCCGTGAGGCCGGACACACCCTTGAAGTGTTCACCGCCGCATTTCTCGCACCCATCTTCTTCGCGGTCGCTGGTTTAAAAGTAAACCTGCTTCAGCTTCTTGAACCGCAGACGCTGCTGATTGGCTTGTTGGTGCTGTTTATCGCTTGCTTCGGCAAGTTTGTAGGCGTCTATATCGGCGCGCGCGTGGGCGGGCTGGGTCACTGGGAGGGGCTGGCCCTCGGTTCCGGCATGAATGCCCGGGGGGCGATGGAGATCATCGTCGCCACCATCGGTCTGTCGCTGGGCGTTCTCAACCAGCAGATGTATTCGATCATCGTGATGGTGGCGATTGTCACCTCGCTGATGGCACCGCCCCTGCTGCGTTGGACGCTCTCGAAGGTCAAGATGGGCGACGAGGAAGCCCGCCGTTTGCAGACGGAGGAGATGGCGAGCCGCAGTTTTGTCAAAAGCATCCGTCGGGTGCTGTTGCCCACCCGCGGCGGCGCCAATGTGCAGCTTGCGGCCCAACTGGTGAGCCACATGGCCCAACAGAATGAGCTTGAAGTGACCGCCCTTTTCGCCGAGTGCGGGGATCGGCCTGTGGGGGGCAAAAGCCGCGCCGCCGTCGCCGCTCCGGAGTCGAGTGCCGAGACCGCCTTTGCGGCGGTGGCCGACGAGATGAGCCTGCCCAAGGCGCTACAGACGCGGGTCGAATCGGGCCGCGACCCGGCCGAGGTGATCCTGCGCGAGGCGGCCAAAGGCTACAACCTGCTGGTGATGGGGGCCACCGAGCAACGCTTCGCCGACGGCACGCTCTTTAACTCGATCGTGGACCGGGTGGTGCAGGAAGCCACCTGCGCAACGATGGTGGTCAAATCTCACCTGCCGCGGCCGGAAGGAGAGCACTGCACCATTGCCCTGCAGGAGATCCGCCACATCCTGGTGCCCACGATCGGCACCGAGTACAGCAAACACGCGGTCGAGGTGGCAAGCACCATCGCCGCCCAGACGCAAGCGCTCGTCACACTGGTGCACGTGGTCAACCTGCCGCAGTTCGACGATTTTTATGTCGATCAGGACAACATGAGCATCGCCCTCGACATCGCCCAGCAAATTGTCGATCAGCAGGCCGACATCGGCCGTGGCCTCGGTGCCCAGGTGAATACGGCGGTGCTCACCGGCAATAGCCCCGAAAAAGAGATCCTGAACTTCGCCCGCAGCGAAGGGGTGGATCTGATTATCCTGGGCAGCAACATCCGGCCGATCTCGGGGCGGGTCTTCTTCGGCCACCGCGTCGATACCCTCTTGCGCCAGGCCAGCTGCCCGGTGGCAGTAGTCAGTTCCAGCTAAACTTATGCGTCGGCAATAGTTCCCTAAGCTTGGGATCGGACAGTTAAAGGTCGCACCGGCTCAATAGTCAGAATACCGACACCGTTCAAAGCGGCTTCTGAGAAGTCCTCCGGGTTCCTCGGTTCTTTGCTTTCGCGCAAAGTGCCCCAGGTGGCCTACGTCACGATCCGCGAAATTCAGTACACCCTCAAAGTGCTCGAAGGGGCCTACCCGTCCGACAAGTTGCTCATCAAGGCAAAGGCGCTTTCCGGCAGGCTCATCTCCCCTGCCCCGGCCGTACAGTAGGTAAGGACACAATTCGGTTCTCCCATGTACCAACCGCCGACCGGGGTGCGCGACTTGCTGCCCCTCGACGTCTCGCAAAAGCTCTGGATCGAACAGCGCCTGCAGCGGGTGTTCACCCGCTGGGGCTACCAGCGCATCATCACTCCAACCCTCGAACGGATGGAGACATTGCAGGCGAGCGGTTCTATCGACCTGCAGGCGATCTTGCAGCTGCGCGACGCCGAGGGGGTATCGCTCGGCCTCAGGCCCGACCCGACGCCGTCGCTGGCGCGGGCGGTGGCCACGCGCCTTGCCGATGCGCCCTTGCCGGTGCGGCTCTCGTATCAGATGAACGTCTTTCGCAGCACCACGCAGCCCCAGGAGTTTTACCAGGCCGGGGTGGAACTGATCGGCGCGGGCGGGGTGCTCGCCGACGGCGAGGTGCTCCTGGTCCTCGCCGATTGCCTTGCGGAATTGGCCCCGCCGGACTGGACGCTGATTTTGGGCGCGGTCGCGTTTACCCGCTCGTGGCTTGCCCAGGTGGCGGAACCCGCCCGCCACCGGCTGCGCCGGGCGATGGCCGAACTCGACCGTGTGGCGATTCTTGCTGAAGCGGGCATCGACGAGGCGGTGCGATCCCAGTTGCTGTTGTTGTTTGATCTGCGCGGCGAACCGGAGATAGTGCTCAGCAAGGCGTCCTCGCTGCCGATGAGCGACGCCCAGCGCGCGGAACTCGCCGAACTGGAGACGCTCACCGGCTGGCTGGGGGGCCGCTCGGTGCCGGTGGTGCTCGATTTGAGCCTGGTCGAAGCGTTCGATTACTACACGGGCCTCATCTTCGAGGTGAGCGCCGGGGGGCGCCTGATCGGCCGCGGGGGCCGCTACGACCATCTGCTGGGTTCCTACGGCAAACCGGCGCCGGGGGCGGGATTTGCCCTGAACCTCGAAGCTTTGCAGCAGGTGCTCTTGCCCACCGGCAAACTGCCCGGCCGCACGGCGGGGGGTGGCTTTCTGGTGGTGCCCGACGGGCCGGCCGCCTGGGAGGCGGCCCTCGCCGAGGCGGATAAGCTGCGCCGCGCTCCCGGCGACCGGGTGGAAATCGAACTGTTGGGCCGCACCGGTGAGGAGGCAATTGCCTACGGTCGGGCTCTGGGTGCGGCCGCCGTGCGCTGGGTTCACGCCGACGGTAGTACCACCGATTGCGACCTTGCGGTCATCCAGTGACGCCTGCCACCCACAAAACTGAAAAAATACGAACCGACAATGGGGTCTAACGCGCTTTTGGTGATCCAGGAAAATACTTACCATGACTGACCGCCGCTATGATGTCGTACTTTATGGAGCTACCGGCTTCGTCGGCCGACAGACAGCACAGTACTTTGCTCAACACACTCGCCCCGATGCGGTCCATTGGGCAATCGCGGGCCGGAATCGACAAAAACTCGAATCGCTCAAGGCTCAGCTCGGCACCAATGTGAATGTCCTGGTCGCTGACAGCACCGACCAGCCTGCCCTCGATGCCATCGCAGCCCAGACCCGCGTCATTTTAAACACAGCAGGGCCTTTTGCCCTCTACGGAGATGCTATCGTCGATGCTTGCGTTCGGTTGCGAACGCATTATGTCGATATCACCGGCGAAACCCCCTGGGTGAGAGATCTTATCGACCGCTATCACGAGCGGGCCGCATCGGAGGGAACTCGGATCATTCCTTGCTGCGGGTTCGATTCAGTGCCGTCGGATCTGGGCAGTTACCTGATGGTTCGGCACCTGCAACGAGAATGGGGAGTGTCCTGCCGGGCGGTGAAGGCCTATTTTCAGATGTACGGCGGCTTGAACGGCGGCACCCTCGCTTCTGGGCTCAATTTGTACGATTCCGGGCGGGCAACCCAGGTGAGTAATGTCTTTCTGCTGGATCCGCCGGGTGAACATTCCAGCAAGGAATTGGAGCGCAATCGGGACCCGGAGGCCCCCAAGTACGATGCCGGTGTGGATACCTGGGCTGGACCGTTCTTCATGGGCCTGGTGAACACTCGCGTCGTGCGCCGCAGCCACGCCCTCTACGACCAGTGGCAAGAGCCTTACGGTCCGCAATTCGTCTACCAGGAATATCTCAAGTTCGATCCACCGCTGGCGTGGCTACAGGCCACGGTTGTCACCGCCGGCACGGCCCTGTTTGCAGCAATCATGCAACAAGCCCCGCTGCGGCCGCTGCTGCAATCGCTGCTTCCCGAGCCCGGCAGTGGTCCCTCCGAGCAGACGATGAACGAGGGTTGGTTCCGCTGTGAACTTCTGGGAATCGCTGAGGACGGGCGCCGCGTGAAGGGACTTATCTATGACCAGGGAGATCCAGGCAACCGTGCCACGGTCAAATTCCTGTGCGAGTCGGCTCTGAGCTTGGTCTTGAACACCGATGAGTTGCCGGGTGGACAACAGCGAGGCGGTGTCCTGACACCTGCAACCGGGCTTGGAGAAGTGCTGGCAGAACGGCTGCGCAGCGCAGGAATGACCCTGAAGGTGGGTGTCGTTTAGGGCCATCCATTTTGAGGGGTACTTGCGGTACCCCTACGGCATGCGCAGCGAGCTGTGCATTGAGGTGCCAAAAGTCTTATGGGCTAAGACTTTCGGCGGGAATCCGCCGAAAGCTTCCTGGTTGTTGCACCAACCAAGAGCACCAAAACGTGACAAGCACTCCAGCAACTTGGTAATTCGACGTCTATCCCGATTGACGGGTGGTGGATAGACTGTTCCCACGGCCCTGCCCGATTCTACTGCGGGCTGCAGGGCTGCTGTCGGACTATCCAGGAGCTTGGCTATGATCTCCAAATGGTTTGCGTTTGCCACTTGCCTGCTGAGCGGTCTGTTCAGCTTGACTGTGGCGGCTTCGGCCGACCCGGCGGTCTGCCCGGCAGGTACAAGGGCGAACATCACCTTCGCAAGCGGCAATCTGGCCTGTGCCATTGCCCCCTCGACTACCGATCCGGCCATTGCCGATCGGGTGAGCGGCCAGACCGGCTACGGCTACCACGCCGTGGCCTTGCCGACAAAGCTCGAAGACCTCAAAGGGGTGCTAGTTTTCCTGTTGGCAAGCAACAGCCGCCCCTACAATCCCATCAGCGGCAAATACATGAGCGCCAATATCCTCGACGAAGGCGCCTCGGCAGGTTTGCTGGTCCTCCAGCTGGCCTACGCCAACTCGACGAGCATCGGCAGCCTGTGCGGCGAAGATCCCGACTGCTACGGCCCGGCCCGCCGCGAGGTGGTTTACGGCGAGGCGGTCTCGCCGGTGGTGGCAGTGGATTATCCCAATTCGCTAATCAACCGGCTCGAACGCCTAGTGGCCTACCTCAAGGTCAACCTGCCTCCGGAGGTGCGCCTGCCGGAAGCGATTGGCGGGAAGGTCATCGACTGGTCGAAATTGCTCCTGGGCGGCCACAGCCAGGGAGGCGGTCACGCGGGTCTATTGGCCCAAGCGTTTGGGGTGGCGAATGTCTGCTATCTCTCGTCGATCGTAGACGCGGTGGTCGACGGCGATGGGTACGCCTCCGCCTCCTGGATCACGACACCCTTTGTCACACCCGTTTCGGCGATGCGCGCCGTCGTGCACCAGATCGACACTCAGGCTCCTAAAATTCTGACCAACTTTGCAACCCTTAGCCTTTCGGCTTCTGCAGGAACAACCGCCTCCGACAACGGCTATCTCACCCTTACAAACAAACCCATGGGTAGTTCCCACGGGGCGACCGCCAAAGATCCCCAGTACGCTGCTGAGCGGCGCTGGGCCTGTTATCAACCGGCGGGCTAATTCATCGGATCAAAGCGCGTGCTGATAGAAGGCTTTCATGCGGGCAAGGGTCTGGTGATCAAGTTCGAGGGTGCCGCGCCGACAGGCCCGCATCCGATCGTCGATCAGGTGCCGCGCCTGCAGTCGGCTGAGCGACTCGAACTGCATCGTCTCTGCTTCGGTCTCGGTGACGACAAACAACATCCGCTGGGCGTAAAGGGTTGCAAATAGACCCTTCTTCGGTCCCAGGCTGCATACCAGGAACATCAACCCGAAATGCGGATGTTGCAGGTACTGCTCGTTCATGACATTCCAGGTTGTGATGTATAAGACACTACTGCATCCCTTGGGCTTTGTCATCGGGTCCACCACCGGCAGCGAGTAGGATAGTGCAGAAAAGAAACGACACAAGAGGCGGCCCGATGGTCCTCGGTATGGATGCTTTGCTCAATCCTTCGCAGCAAAAAGCGGTGGAGCGCTTCAACGGTCCGCTGTTGGTGGTGGCGGGTGCGGGCAGCGGCAAGACGCGGGTACTGACCTATCGCATCGCTCATCTTATCGAGACTTACCAGGTGGACCCCGAGCACATCCTGGCGGTCACCTTCACCAACAAAGCGGCGGGCGAGATGAAGGAGCGCATCTTGCAACTCTTTTGCGAGCGCACCGCCAGAAGCCGGGGCGGCCAGGCATTTGCCACCCTGCCTGAGCCCGAGCAGCGCACCATTGCAGGCCGGGTGCGCCGGGAGTTGATTCAGCCGTTATGGGTGGGCACTTTTCATGCGCTGTGTGCCCGTATGCTGCGCTACGACATCGACAAGTACACCGACCAACGCGGGCGGACCTGGCAGCGCAACTTTACGATCTTCGACGAATCGGACGTGCAGGATCAGATCAAAGACATCGTCACCAAGCAGCTCAACCTTGATGACCGCCGCTACGTGCCCCGCGCGGTGCGCTTCGCCATCAGCGGCGCCAAAAACCAGGGTCTTTCGCCGGAGGAGTACCAGCACTCAGAAGGCGGTTCGCTGCGCGCCCGCACCATCGCCCAGGTCTACGAGCGCTACCAGGATCAACTGGCGCGCAACAACGCCCTCGATTTCGACGATCTGATCTGGGTGCCGGTGCAGTTGCTGCGCCGGCGCCCCGAGGTGCTC
The DNA here is from genome assembly GCA_019359725.1 of Aphanocapsa lilacina HA4352-LM1. GTDB lineage: Bacteria > Cyanobacteriota > Cyanobacteriia > Gloeobacterales > Gloeobacteraceae > Gloeobacter > Gloeobacter lilacinus. The sequence continues at coordinate 51,901 of JAHHGR010000022.1, forward strand.
GATTACTGGCACCGCCGCTTCCGCCACATCCTGGTCGACGAGTACCAGGACACCAACCGCACCCAGTACGACCTGATTCGTCTGCTTGCCACCGACAACCAACCCAAAAGCGAGTGGGACTGGCGCGACCGGTCCGTCTTTGTGGTGGGCGACGCCGACCAGGCCATCTACAGCTTTCGCCAGGCGGATTTTCGCATCCTGATGGATTTTCAGGCCGATTTTGGCGATGGCCTCGCGGACGACGAGACCGAGACGCTCATCAAACTCGAGGAGAACTACCGCTCCTCGGCCACGATTCTCGATGTGGCCAACGAACTGATCGCCAATAACATCGAGCGCATCGACAAGGTGCTGAGGGCCACCCGCCCGGCGGGCTTGCCCGTGTCGCTGCACGAGGCGGAGGACGAGGTGGCCGAAGCCGAGTATATCGTCGGGCAACTGCGCAAGCTCAAAGACGCCGACACCCGCCCCTGGAACGACTTTGCGGTGCTTTACCGCGTTAACGCCCAGTCGCAGCCCATCGAGCAGGCCCTCTCGCGCTGGGGGGTGCCCTACACGGTGGTGGGCGGCCTGCGCTTCTATGACCGCCGCGAGATCAAGGACATCCTGAGTTACCTCAAGGCGATCCACAATCCCACCGACTCGGTGGCCCTCAAGCGGGCGATGTCCGCGCCGCGCCGCGGCATCGGCAAAACGACACTAGATAAGCTTGAAGCCGGGGCCGGGATGCTCCAGACTTCGCTGTGGCAGCTGCTCACCGACGAGACCAGCATCAAAAATCTGGCCGGGCGCACCAGCGGCCCGATTCTCCAGTTCGTGTGCTTTATCGAGCGCCTGCAGCAATTGGCCGCCCGGGTGCGCGTCTCGGAACTGCTCGATACGGTTCTTAAAGAGTCGGGCTACGTGCAGATGCTCCAGGAAGAAGGCACCGAGGAAGCCGAGGGGCGTCTCGAAAACGTCCTGGAGTTGCGCTCGGTGGTCCAGCGCTTCGAAGAAGAAAGCGAAGATCCCGAAAGTGCGGCTCTGGAAGCATTTTTGGCCAATGTCTCGCTCGCGTCGGATCTCGACAATCTCGAAGCGGGGGCCGAGCGCATTTCGCTGATGACGCTGCACGCCGCCAAGGGTCTGGAGTTTCCGGTGGTGTTTTTGGGCGGTCTCGAAGACGGTCTTTTTCCGCACTTTCGGGCGATTCAAGACGGCGACAGTGCCGCCATCGAGGAGGAGCGCCGCCTGTGCTACGTGGGGATCACCCGCGCCAAGGAGCGCCTGTTCTTGAGCTACGCCCAGGCCCGCCGCCTCTACGGCGACCGCCAGCCCGCCATCCCGTCGCAGTTTCTCAAGGAACTGCCCGCCGAGAAGCTGGCCGGCACCCGCGTGCGCGAGGGTCTTGCCGACCGGCGGCGCGACCGGGCCGAGCGGATCGCTGCCCGCCCGACCGCTGTCCCGCCGCCCGCCCCGCCCGCGCGGCGCAAAAGCCCCGCCCAGAACTGGGCGGTGGGCGACCGGGTCGAGCACGACCAGTTCGGCCTCGGGCAGATTACCCACGTCCTGGGTGTGGGCGAGAAGCAGTACTTGGCCATCAGCTTCCCCGGCCAGGGCAAAAAAGTGATCGACCCGCGCCTGGCACCTTTGCGGAAGATTGCCGAGTAAAGTGATGACCAAGACCGACGCTATTGCCGGCTCAGTATCCTTGGGCAGTTCAACTTAGCTGTTCGTGAAGGGAGCAAACGCACCAGCATCCTGAGCCGAACGCCTCTCAAAACTCTGCCGGACGCACGGCAGCTCTACTGAACCGCAGAACGAGACTGTGTGCGCGATCGAAGAAATAACTTGATATAGTACCTGCAACAATGTCCACCGCTACCTATGGGTGACGTATCCGTTTCGGAGGCAGCTCAGCTCAGCGCGAGTTGGTTTCTGGATGTCGGCTGAAGAAGCTTTTCTTGGGACAGGGCTCATATATGGCGCGTCGCAGGTTCCAGGCACTGATCTCTTGGAGATTTTAAGTGGGACCGTGTGTACCTAAGGCTCAGGAAGCACTTTAGGGCAGTGGTTTATAGTGCTGGGAGTTCTCTGGGCACGAGCGGCCCTAAACTGGTGAAGTGAGCACACCGACCCACTATCAGACTCTTGGCATCGAGCCGTCGGCGACGACGGAGGAGATCCGCACGGCCTACCGGCGGCTGGCCAAGCAGCACCATCCCGACACCGGCGCTCCTGCCGGTCACCAACGGATGGTCACCCTCAACGAAGCTTACGAAGTTTTGAGCGAGCCGCAGCGCCGCCAGTCCTATGATCGGCTGTTGGCCTATGGCGATGAGCGCCCGAGCCGGGTTGCCACCCAGACGGCCCCGCGCGCCCCCGTCGGACGGGGCGCCAGCGAGGATAGCGAGCGCCAGCGCTGGCTGAGGGATATCTACCGGCCGGTCAACGCCGCCATTTACCGGGTAATCCGCCCTTTCCGGCGGCAGCTCGATGAGCTTGCCTACGACCCGTATGACGATGAACTGATCGCTGAATTTGTGGCTTACCTGGAGCGCTCGCAGGTCATTTATCAGCAGGCGAAGGCGCTGTTTGCTTCGCGGCCCAACCCGGCGGAAGCGGCGCTGGTGGCCGAACTGCTCTACCACAGCCTCAACCAGCTGGGCGATGCCCTCGACGAGTTGCGCTACTTCACGCTCAATTACGACTATCAGCATCTACACGTCGGCCAGGAACTGGTGGGCATCGTCACCGACCTGCGCCGCCAGGCGACCGAAGCGGCCGAGCGCCTGCTGCGCATGGGATAGTGATCCCTATGTTTGAAATCGACACACAGACACTGCAAACCCTCCTGGGTGCCGAGGTGGAAGGAACGCTTCCGATGTCGGTGCGGGGCGTCGGGACCGACACGCGCGCCCTCGCGCCGGGAGCGCTGTTCGTGGCGCTTCGGGGCGAACGCTTCGACGGCCACGACTACGCGCGGCAGGCGGTGGCCGGGGGGGCGGCCCTGGTGATTGCCGAGCGGCCGGTGGCGGTGCCTCATCTGCGGGTGGCCGACACCCTGGAGGCTTATCAGACGCTGGCGCGCTGGTGGCGGGATCGCTGCACGCTGCCGGTGGTGGCGGTCACCGGTTCGGCCGGCAAAACCACCACCCGCGAACTGATTCGCGCTGTGCTCGCCACCGCCGGACCGGTCCTCGCCCCGCCGGGCAACGAAAACAACGACGTAGGTGTGCCGAAACTGCTGCTGCAGCTGACGGACGCCTATCGCTATTGCGTGGTCGAGATGGGCATGCGCGGCCCGGGGGAGATTGCTCGCCTCGCCCGCTGTGCCGCCCCGAATGTCGGGGTGATTACCAACGTCGGCAGCGCTCATATCGGACGGCTTGGCTCCCACGCCGCCATCGCCGACGCCAAGTGCGAACTGCTCGCCGAGCTGCCGTGCTCAGGGATCGCCGTTCTCAACGGCGAAGACGAGCGGCTGCTTTCCACCGCCCGCCGCCACTGGGCGGGGCCGGTGCTCACCTATGGTCTTGATGCCGGGGATGTTATGGGCAGCTTCGACGGCGTGCACCTGCACGTCGATGGGATCGCCTTTATTCCACCCTTGCCGGGCCGCCATAACCACCTCAACTTCCTGGCCGCCCTGGCGGTCGCCCGACATCTTGGTCTCGATCTGCTCCAGGTGCGCGAGCGCCTCCAAGACCTTTATCTTCCTACCGGCCGCAGCCTGGTGATCGCCCTCGAAGGCGACGTGCAGCTGATCGACGAAACCTACAACAGCGCCCCCGAATCGGCCCGCGCCGCCCTCGTTTGGTTTGCCGGCCTGCCCGGCCGCCGCCGGATCGCGGTTCTCGGGCAGATGCGCGAACTGGGCGAATTCAGCCGGAATCTGCACCGCGCCCTGGGCGAAAACTGTCGCCGTCTGGCCCTCGACGAAGTGGTGGTGCTGGAGGCGGGAGAAGACACCGAAGCGTTGGTCGCAGGAGCCGGATCTCTGCCAGTGGTGCAGCTTGTAAGCCACCGGGCGGTGGCCGAATATCTGGCGGAGCGGGTGCAGCCGGGGGATCGCCTTTTATTTAAAGCTTCGCGGGCGGTGGGTCTGGAGCGGGTGCTGGCGGAGTTTCAGGATTTGTTCCGGGCAGGTACGCCGTCCGAGCGTGCACAATAGAGCCAATCGATTTCGATCATTCCGTATGACCACCAGCAGCAGCACTGCGCCTACGCCCTACCGGCTGACCGGCATCAGCCCCAAAGCCTACGAGCACCCGGCCGACCGCGCCGCCACCGCCGCCCTCAAGCAAATCCCGTTTATCGACGTGCTCATCAAGAAGCTCTTCGAATTCGGCCTGGAGCGCTCCTTCAAGCAGCAGCTGCTGGGTAACGGCATCCGGCTCGGGCCGAACCAGCTGCCGAAAATCCATCAAGCGTACCTCTCCTGCCTCGACACACTCGATATGCCCTCGGTCTACGAGCTGTATCTGCTGCAGACGCCCCAGGTCAACGCCATGGCCTTCGGGGCCGACCGGCCGATTATCATCCTCAATTCGGGCCTCGCTTCGATCCTCGAAGAGGACGAACTGAAGTCGGTGCTTGCCCACGAGGTGGGGCATATTCTCTCGGAGCACGTCCTTTACCGCACGGTGCTCGCTCTGCTGCTCAACGTCAGCCTCAGCACCCTGCCCTTACCGCCCCTGGGCAATCTGCCCATTCAAGCGATCATCCTGGTGTTGCAGGAGTGGTCGCGCGCTTCGGAATTGAGTTGCGACCGGGCTGCCGCGCTGGTGGTGCGCGACCCGCGCATTCACTGCCGCACCTTGATGAAGCTTGCGGGCGGCAACGTCGAGGGGCTCAACGTCGATGCTTTTATCCAGCAGGCGAGCCAGTACGAGACCTGGGACGACTACGTCGATCGGGGATTGCGCTTTTTTGGCGAACTGGGCACCACCCATCCCTACGCCGTGCGCCGCGTCTCCGAGTTGACCCGCTGGATCCAATCGGGTGAATTCGACCGGATCATCGGCGGCAATTACGTGCGCCGCGGCCAGGAACCGCCTCCGACCGCCGAATTCGAGCGGGCCGTCGATTTTTACGCTGCCCAGTTCCGCCACCTGATCGGTGAGACGGGGCTGGGGGTGCAGCAGTTGTCGCGCCAGATCACCGATTGGCTGCGCGAGCTGCAGCGCACCACAGCGGGCGGGGCGCGCGAGGCGCGGCGCTAGAGCCTGGGCGCCTGGGCTGTGGCCGGGATTTTGAGCCTGACGATGAGATCGCGCGGGTCCACCCAGCCGTAGCGCTCCCGCAACAGCGGCTGCAGTTGCTGTGGATCGAAGCGGCGCACCAGTTCTTCCTGATGCTGCTGCTTCTGGGTCTGGGCGTTGGCGAGGGCGGCTTCGAGAGCGCTCAGGTGGGCGTACTGCCCGCTCTGGAACTGCCAGAGATGCCACAGATGCAGGCCGGCAGCCACAGACAGAGCGACGACCAAGGCACATCCCAGAGCAGGTCCCCACAGCAAAGAGGCCGTGGCGCTGCGGCGCGTGCGGCCGGGATAGGCGGCGGTTCGGGTCATGGTGTGATTACTTGCCGAGGGCGGTCGACAGCAGCAAAGCGGCGATGCCGGCGATGAGGGCGACGACGAAGGCGATAGCGACCTGGGCTCCAGAGACGACGGTGGCGGACAAGGGAAACTCCTTTGAAAATTTTTGACTCATTATACCGAATCATCTCAGTGCAATGCCGCCTGTGACGGTCTGACCAAAAATTTTTGTATTCTCTCCACAACCCAGCCCCGATTTCGTTACAGTAAATAGTCAGCCATTGCGCAGTGAATGTTTGTGAGGAGCTTCCTCAGCGCACAAATTGCGCTACAAGACAAACTGGAACCCATTAGCCATCGTCGTCGGGAGGAACCATGGCAGTAATAGACTGGTTTGTGCGGGGCGGCATCGTCATGTGGCCGATGCTGTTGTGCTCGATCATCGCCCTGGCCATCATCATCGAGCGCATCATCTACTACGTCCGCCTGCTGCCGCGCCAAA
>JAHHGR010000023.1 GCA_019359725.1 Aphanocapsa lilacina HA4352-LM1
TGAGCAGGTGCAAAGGGCAATGGACATGATCAATGACCGCCCGCGAAAAGTGCTTGGTTATCGGACACCACGGGAGGTATTCTTAGCTCAGTCAGGTGCTGTTGCACTTCAAACTTGAATGGGCCCGTCTTTGTCAAAATCGCCCAGGGCCACCGATTCCGGTTCGTCGCCCACCGCAAAGGCGACTGGGGCGCTAAAACCGCCGGTGCCGTTATTTTTCAGAACCGAGACGGAATAGGAAGTAAACGTGTTGGTGGCCACGACGTCGAGATCCCCATCGCCGTCGAGATCTCCCAGGGCGATCGCCGTGACCGATTCGCCCGCGCCAAAATTGGCAGGCGCACCAAGGTTGCCGCTGCCGTCGTTTTTGAGCACCGAGATGCTGTCGGCGGTGAAGTTGCCGGTGACTACGTCCGGATCGCCGTCCCTGTCGATATCGCCCACCGCCGCCGCCAGGGCCGGCGGATCGCCTTCAAAAGTTCGCGGAGCGGCAAGTTCCACCGGGGCAGCCGCCGGGGCAGCCAGCAGTGCTGAGGCGGCCAGAGCCAACCAACTTCCCCGCCGCTTCAATTTAAAGGATTCTCGATGAGTCGATGGAGACTTTTTCAGCATCGGCATTCTCCCCACATTCCCCATCTATAACCAGCAGACAGGGCTCCTATGTTTATATGGACGGCCCAAAAGAACTTAAGCCTAAGGCTATGATGCGTTCTCAATGGCCAACTCAGCGCTCAGACCGCCCAAAGTCCGGGTGCGGCCATGCCGATTCGAACAGTGTGACCAGCGGTCGATAATCCGGACTGTCCGCCTCCCAATTCACCAGACCAGCTACGAACTGCGCGATCGACTCCGCCACCCATGCCTGCGGGCAACGCGCCTCCAGACGCAGCAAATAGCGCTCGCAGCCGAAGCGCAGCGTCGGATAACTGGCAAGCCGCCGGTTGTGAGCATCCAAAAAACTCTGGGCGCCCTCGCGCGGCGTCCAGAGGATATGCCAGTAGTTGTGGTGGCGGCGGGCGGCCTCGCTGGTCAGCCCTTCGCAAGCCAACTGGGCATGCACCCAGCTAAAGCGGGCCAAACCGGGACGCAGTACATACAGCGTTCGCAACAATACGCCGCCGGTGTCGGTGGAACCTGCAACCATGGTTGAGTTACGCAGTTGTTTCATTATGTGCAAAAACGAGAATTCCGACCTGTTTCAATTGCTTAATACTCTTTTTCTTGTCGCGTCTAGATACCTTAACTATCCTTTAACTGGGTTTTGAGACGATAAGCCCACGTCCCTATCCAGGATTCGAGGCGAGATCCTATGGTAGTAGCCAAGATTGAAAAAACCGGCACCCTGAGCACAGAGCAGTTGCAAAAGATGCACGCCTACTGGCGGGCGGCCAACTATCTGTCGGTGGGCCAGATTTATCTGATGGACAATCCCCTGTTGCGCGAGCCGCTTAAACTCGAGCATGTCAAACCGCGACTTTTGGGGCACTGGGGCACCACCCCGGGGCTGAATTTCATTTATGTCCACCTCAACCGCGCGATCCAAGACCAGGATCTCGACATGATTTACATCGCCGGACCGGGGCACGGCGGACCCGGTTTGGTGGCGAACACCTATCTCGAAGGCACCTACAGCGAGTACTACCCGAACATCTCCGAGGACACCGAGGGGATGAAGCGCCTCTTCAAGCAGTTCTCCTTTCCCGGCGGCATCCCGAGCCACGTCGCCCCGGAGACCCCCGGTTCGATCCACGAAGGGGGCGAATTGGGTTACGCAGTCTCCCACGCCTACGGCGCCGTCTTTGACAATCCCGATCTCATCGTCGCCTGCGTGGTGGGGGACGGCGAAGCCGAGACCGGTCCGCTCGCCACCTCCTGGCACTCCAACAAATTTCTCAATCCCGTTCGCGACGGGGCGGTATTGCCGATTTTGCACCTCAACGGCTACAAGATTGCCAACCCGACGGTGCTCGCGCGCATCAGCCACGAGGAACTGGAGAAGCTCTTTGAAGGCTACGGCTACAAGCCTTATTTCGTCGAAGGCTCCGAGTACGAGCCGACCCACCAGTTGATGGCGGCCACCGTCGATACCTGCATCGCCGAGATCAAGGCCATCCAGCACGAGGCGCGTACCGGCGGCGCGACTGCCCGTCCCCGGTGGCCGATGATCGTCCTGCGCACCCCCAAGGGCTGGACCGGTCCCAAGGAAGTGGACGGCAAGAAGACCGAGGATTTCTGGCGCTCGCACCAGGTGCCTTTTTCGGAGATGGCGGGCAAGCCCGAGCACGTGCAGTTGCTCGAGACCTGGATGCGCAGCTACCAGCCGGAGGAGCTGTTCGACGAGAACGGCGCCTTTTTGGGCGAGCTCAAGGCCCTGGCCCCCAAGGGGCACCGGCGCATGGGAGACAATCCCCACACCAACGGCGGCATCCTGCTCAAAGATCTGAAGATGCCCGATTTTCGTTCCTACGCGGTGGATGTGGCCAAGCCCGGCACCACCTTCGCAGAAGCGACCAAGGTGATGGGCATCTTTTTGCGCGACGTGATGAAGGCGAACCTCGAACAGCGCAACTTCCGGGTCGTTGGCCCCGACGAAACGGCCTCCAACCGCTGGGGAGCGCTTTTTGAGATCACCGACCGCACCTGGATGGATGAAACCTACCCCTACGACGATCATCTCTCGCAGGACGGCCGGGTGATGGAAATACTCAGCGAGCACACCTGCCAGGGCTGGCTGGAGGGGTACCTGCTCACCGGCCGGCACGGATTTTTCTCGTGCTACGAGGCGTTTATTCACCTGGTCGATTCGATGTTCAACCAGCACGCCAAGTGGTTGAAGACCACCCGGCACATTCCCTGGCGCCGTCCGATCGCTTCGCTCAATTACTTGCTCACCTCCCACGTCTGGCGGCAGGACCACAACGGCTTTTCGCACCAGGATCCGGGCTTTATCGACCACGTGGTCAACAAAAGAGCGGAGGTCATCCGGGTGTACTTGCCGCCGGATGCCAACACACTTTTGTCTGTCACAGATCATTGTCTGAGAAGCCGCCACTATGTGAACGTTGTCGTGGCGGGCAAACAGCCCGCTTTGCAGTACCTCGACATGGACGCGGCCATCAAGCACTGCACCAAGGGCATCGGCATCTGGGACTGGGCGAGCAACGACCAGGGCGTGGAGCCGGACGTGGTGATGGCCTGCTGCGGGGACATCCCAACCCTGGAGACGCTCGCGGCGGTGGACATCCTGCGCCAGAACTTCCCGGATCTGAAGATCCGGGTGATAAACGTTGTCAACTTGATGAAGCTGCAGCCGGAGAGCGAGCACCCCCACGGTCTGTCGGACAAAGATTTCGATTCGATCTTTACCCCCGACAAACCGGTGGTGTTTGCCTTCCACGGCTATCCCTGGCTCATCCACCGGCTCACCTACCGGCGCAACAACCACAACAACATCCACGTGCGCGGCTACAAAGAAGAAGGCACCACCACCACGCCCTTCGACATGGTGGTGATGAACGACCTCGACCGCTTCAACCTGGCGGACGACGTGATCGACCGGGTGCCCCGGCTGCGCTACACCGCTGCCCACGTCAAGCAGATGCTCCACGACAAGCTCATCGAGCACAAGCAGTACATCCACGAGCACGGCGACGACATGCCCGAGATCCGCGACTGGCGCTGGCCGTACTAGCCCGAGTGTTGAAGCGGGGCATCTCCTGTCGATGCCCCGCTTCAACGATTGAATCTTTGACTGCTCCGAACACCCACTGCGTCGAGAACCCACGATGGCAAAAGATAAGTCGGACAAAAAGACCGCGGCTGCAGCGGCAGCGGCAGAGCCAGTCCAGATTGAGGACGACCGCACCGGCTTGAGTGTCTCGACACTCAAGCGCGCCTTTGCCGATAATTTGTTTTATATCCAGGGCAAGAACGCCGACATCGCGACGCTGAACGATTACTACATGGCCCTCGCCTATACCGTGCGCGACCGATTGTTGCACCGCTGGCTGGGCACGATCAAAGCCCAACTCAAACTCGAAGTCAAAGTCGTCTATTATTTGTCGGCCGAATTTTTGATGGGGCCGCATCTGGCCAACAACCTGATCAACCTCGGTATCTACGACCAGGTGCGTCAGGCAATCCAAGAATCGGGTCTCAATCTAGACGAACTGATTGCCCAGGAAGAAGAACCCGGACTGGGGAACGGCGGCCTCGGGCGGCTTGCGGCCTGCTATCTCGACTCGCTGGCGGCCCTTGAGATTCCGGCTATCGGCTACGGTTTGCGCTACGAATTCGGCATTTTCGATCAAGAAATCCGAGACGGCTGGCAGGTAGAAATCACCGACAAGTGGCTGCGCTACGGCAATCCCTGGGAAATTGCCCGGCCGGAGGCCACCGTCGAAGTCAAGCTCGGCGGCCACACCGAGGCTTTCGTGGACGGAGCCGGCCGCTACCGGGTGCGCTGGATTCCGGGCCGGACCATCGTGGGCGTCCCCTACGATACGCCGGTCCTCGGATTTAAGAACAACGCCGCCAACACCCTGCGCCTCTGGAAGGCGGAAGCGCCCGAATCCTTCGATTTTCAGGCGTTCAACCTCGGCGATTACTACGGTGCGGTCCACACCAAGATGTACTCCGAGAACATCTCCAAGGTGCTCTACCCCAACGACGAGCCGTTGCAGGGGAGGGAGTTGCGCCTGGAGCAGCAGTTTTTCTTTGTTTCCTGCTCTCTGCAGGACATTATCCGCCGGCACCTCTATGTGGGCGGCAAACTCGAAGATCTGCACAATAGTGCTGCCATCCAGCTCAACGACACCCACCCGTCGATCGGTATCGCCGAGTTGATGCGGCTATTGGTCGACGAGCACAACATCGACTGGGATACGGCCTGGCAGATTACCCAAGATACGTTTGCCTACACCAACCACACCTTGCTGCCGGAGGCGCTGGAGCGCTGGCCGTTGAGTTTGTTCGGCAGTCTGCTGCCCCGCCACCTGGAAATTATCTTCGAGATCAACCGGCGATTCCTGGGCGAGGTAAGCGCGAAGTTCCCGGGCGATACCGGCCGCCTTGCGCGCCTGTCGCTCATCCAGGAGGGACCGGAAAAATTCGTGCGCATGGCGCATCTGGCGAGCGCCGGCAGCCATGCCATCAACGGCGTGGCCGCCCTGCACAGCGAGTTACTCAAGCGCGACGTGCTGCGCGATTTTTATGAACTGTCGCCCGAAAAATTTTCCAACAAAACCAACGGCGTCACGCCGCGCCGCTGGATCATGCTGAGCAATCCGGAGCTGGCCTTCTTGATCAGCGAGAGCATCGGCGACGGCTGGATCAAAAATCTGGGCGAGCTGCGCGAACTGGAGCGCTTTGCAAGCGATAAAGAGTTTCAATCGCGCTGGCGGCAAATCAAGCTCAACAACAAAACGAACCTCGCCGAATACATTCGCAAGCGCACGGGACTGGTGGTCGATCCCCATTCGCTGTTCGATATCCAGGTCAAGCGCATCCACGAGTACAAGCGCCAACACCTGAACGTGCTGTACATTATTACCCTGTACAATCGCCTCAAGCAGAATCCCGAGCTTGAGATCACCCCTCGCACGTTCATCTTCGGCGGCAAGGCGGCGCCGGGCTATTTCATGGCCAAACTGATCATCAAATTGATCAACTCGGTGGCCGCTGTCGTCAACAGCGACCCCGACGTGCGCGGCCGGCTCAAAGTCGTGTTTTTGCCCGACTACAATGTCACCTTCGGCCAGCGGGTCTACCCGGCTGCTGAGCTTTCCGAGCAGATTTCCACCGCCGGCAAAGAAGCCTCCGGCACCGGCAACATGAAGTTCTCCATGAACGGTGCCCTCACCATCGGCACCCTGGATGGCGCCAATGTCGAGATTCGCGAGGAAGCCGGGGAAGAAAACTTCTTCCTGTTCGGCCTCACCACCGAGGAGGTCTACGCCCTCAAAGCGCGCGGCTACAACCCCTGGGATTACTACAACGGCAATCCCGCCCTGCGCCAGGTGATCGATCAGCTCGCCTCGGGCGTTTTTTCTCCAGGCGAAGCGCACCTGTTCGAGCCGTTGGTGAACCACTTAATCCATCGCGACGAGTACCTGTTGCTCGCCGATTACCAGTCCTACGTTGAATGCCAGGACCGGGTGGGCGAAGCCTACCGGGATCAGAAGCACTGGACGCGCATGTCGATTCTCAACTCCGCCCGCATGGGCAAGTTCTCCTCGGACCGGGCGATTCGCGAGTACTGCGAGGACATCTGGGGTGCGGTTGCGGTGGATGTGGTGCTGGAGGAGTACATCCAGGCGACCGCCGGCCTCGCGGTCAAACCGCAGCCGGTGGCGGCGACTGAGGGGAGAGGGGCATGAGCCTGCGGGTCTATTTTCTGCGCCACGGTGAGACGATCTACAGCCGCACCGGCGGCTACTGCGGCGAGCTCGACCCCGAGTTGACCGCCGAGGGTGAGCTGATGGCGGCGGCGTTTGCCGCCGTCCACCGCTCTACTCCCTGGGATGCGGTCTACGTCAGTCCGATGCGGCGCACGGTGGCGACGGCCAGGCCCCTGTGCGAAGCGCTGGGATTGGAGATGCAGTGGCGCGACGGCCTCAAAGAGATCCGCTACGGCGCATGGGAGGGCAAGACCAGCGACGATGTCAAAGCGCACTACGCCGATGATTACGTGCGCTGGCTGACCGAACCCGCCTGGAACCCGCCCACCGGCGGCGAGACCTCGGTGGCAATCGCCAGCCGCGCCATGCCGGTGCTCGCCGAGATCGAATCGAAGTATGCGGACGGCAACGTGCTTGTGGTCTCGCACAAGGCGACCATTCGCATCATGCTCTGTTCGCTGTTGGGCATCGACCTCGGCCGCTACCGCGACCGCATCAACATCCTGGCGGCCTCGCTGAGTACGGTCAAATTCGACGTGCACGGACCGCTTTTAGAATCGCTCAACGACCGCGCCCACCTGGGTCAGGAGTTGCGCACCTTACCGGGAACTTGAGGGCTGTGTGGTGAAAGTGCTCGTTCTCAACGCCGGTTCGAGCAGCCAGAAAAGCTGCCTGTACGACCTGCCGCACACCCGGCTGCCCCAGGAGCCGCCGCAGCCGCTGTGGGAAGCGCAGATCGACTGGCCCCACGGCGGAGATGGCGCAAAGCTGAAGGTCAAAACCGCCCACCATCGACACGAAGAAACCCTGCAGGGCGGGTCGCGCCCCGAAGACAGCGCCCGGATGCTCGAAACTCTCTACAGCGGCGCGACCCGGGTGATCGCGGATCCGGGTGCAATCGAAACGGTCGGACACCGGGTCGTCCACGGCGGTGAAGCGTACCGCGAGAGCACCCGGATCACCCCCGAGGTGAAGGCGGCCATCGAGCGCCTCGCCCTCTTTGCTCCAGTTCACAATCCGGCCAACCTCGCCGGTATCGAGGCGCTCGAAGCGCTCCTCGGCTCGCAGGTTCCCCAAGTGGCCGTTTTCGACACCGCCTTCCACAGCCGCCTGCCAGCCGCCGCCTACGTCTACCCCGGTCCCTACGAGTGGCTCGACCAGGGCATCCGTCGCTACGGCTTCCACGGCATCAGCCACCGCTACTGCGCCGAGCGCGCCGCCCAGATCCTCGGGCGCGACCTGGCGCAGGTGCGCCTCGTCACCTGTCATCTGGGCAACGGCTGTTCGCTGGCCGCCGTGCGGGGCGGCTTCAGCGTCGATACCACCATGGGATTTACGCCCCTGGAAGGACTGATGATGGGCAGCCGCTCGGGCTCCATCGACCCCGGCATTTTGATTCATCTGATGCGCCAGGCCGACTACACCGTGGACAAACTCGACCACACCCTCAACCAGGCTTCGGGGTTGGAAGGGGTCTCCGGGATTTCCAACGACCTGCGACCTATCTTTAAAGCGATCGACCAGGGCCACGCCCGCGCCAAACTGGCGCTCGATATCTACATCCACCGCCTGCGTGCGGGAATCGGAGCGATGGCCGTAAGCCTCGGCGGCCTCGACGCCTTGGTCTTCACTGCCGGGATAGGAGAAAACGCGGCCCCTGTGCGCGCCGGAGCCTGCGAAGCGCTCGGATTTCTGGGAGTGGCGCTCGACCCCCAGAAAAACAACGACCGACCCAGGGACGCAGACATTGCCGCCGCAGATTCAGCGGTGCGGGTGCTGGTCATTCATACCCAGGAGGACTGGGCGATTGCCCGGGAATGCTGGCAGCACCTGCGCCGTTGAGACGAATTTAGGCGGGCCGCTCCAGCAGACTGGTCATCTCGATGCTGGTGCGCTCAGCCACCTCGCGGCCCTCCTCGATGAGGTACTGCAAGAAGGTCCGGGCGACCACCGAGAGGCGCTTACCCGCCGGATAGACGACATGCCAGTGGCGGCGGATCGGAAAACCCTCGACATTGAGGATGGCCAGATGGTGCAGCGTCCCTTCGCTCGCCAGGGCGTGGTGGGAGAGCACTGCGATGCCCAACCCGCCGATGACCGCCTGCTTGATCGCTTCGGAGCTGCCCAGTTCCATCTTGACGCGCGGGGTGACGCGGCGATCTTCAAAAAATTGCTGCACCACCATGCGCGTGCCCGAGCCGGGTTCGCGCATCAAAAAGGGTTCTTGCGCCAGGCGACTTAATGGAATATTGCGCTGCAGCGCTAGCGGATGGTGGTAGGGCGCAATCACCACCAGTTGGTCATCGAGAAACGGATGCATCTCGACGTTGAGATCTTCAGGCACCTGGCCGACGATATAAAAATCATCGAAGTTCTCCGCCAGACGTTCGAGCACCCGGCCGCGGTTGGCCACCTCCAGCGAAATGTCGATTTCCGGATAGCGCTGGCAAAACGGCCCCAAAAGGCGCGGCGCAAAGTACTTGGCCGTCGTCACCACTGCGAGGCGCAATTGCCCTTTTTTGAGCCCTTGCATGTCGGAGACGGTCATCTCGAACTGGGCCAGACGGGTAAAAATCTCTTCGCAAGTGGCCAGTAACTCCCGGCCCGCATCCGTCAAAAACAACCGCTTGCCGATCTGCTCGAACAGCGGCATCCCAACCGCCCGAGTCAGCTGTTTGATCTGCATCGAGATGGTCGGCTGGGTGAGGAACAACTCCTCCGCGGCGCGCGTGAAGCTGCGGTGGCGCGCAACCACCTGAAACACCTGCAGCTGGTGCAATGTGGCGTGCTTCAAGACGATCCTCCAGAACCTATAGATATAGTCCTATCATGAGCGGGAATAACATCAACTAAAGATGATGGATGCACGAGAATATTCTCACCAGACGGGATCCGCCTGCATGAGACCTATAAATGGGCGCGAAACTCCTGCTCCAGCGAGGGCGGTTCGATCGGCTCCGCGGCCAGTGCTTCGAGATCTCGCAGGTCGGAGCGCAGCTTTTCGATGCGCTCACCGAGCAACCGCCGGATCAGCTCGACAGATGCGCCCGCACAATCGCGGCAGGCCTCGCCACAGGCCTTTCCCTGCTGGTTATAGACCACCGCCAGCACAGAAAGACTGCCGCGGGCGCGCAGTGGATGAAAGCGCCCAGTGCAAATCGCGCAGTAGCTCGGCCCGTTTCCCGCGTACACCGTCGTCTCCCACACGATCTTCACGGGCCACCTCCTGCCTGGTAGATATTGCGCCCAGATATAGCAGATCCGCAGCGGGCCCACGGCCCCAAGCGGACAAAATCATAGATAAAAATCGATATTAATTATTGAGAGCATCTACTTTTATCTATTACAAAGCAATATTAACATCGATGCAGTAGGGCAACGGTTCGAAAAACGGTCCCCCGCCCCGCGGGGAGACAAGTGGGTCGGATGTTCGTGCATTTGTCCAGCGTCGGGAGTTCTGGCTGCGATGGATCTCGCTATTGTTCAATCTGCCTGGTGGATTCCCCTGTACAATCTGGCCGGCGCCGTGTTGGCCCTGCCCTGGTCCCCGGGGATCATCCGCAAGACTGGACCGCGCCCGGCCGGTTACCTCAATTTGGTTGCGACGCTGTTTGCCCTGACCCATTGCCTGCTGTTGCTGCGGGAGGTCTGGGGTCAGCCGCCGGTGGCAATGGGCTTTACCTGGTTGGAGGTGCCGGGCCTGACCCTGACGCTGCCGCTGGAAATTTCGGCGGTAACGGTGACAGCGGCGGCGGTGGTGGCCGGGTTGGGCTTGCTCGCCCAGTTGTACGCTATCGCCTACATGGAGATGGACTGGGGATGGGCAAGGCTCTTTTCGCTGTTGGGCCTGTTCCAGGCGGGCATGAGCGCGCTGGTGCTGTGCAACTCGCTGTTTTTCAGCTATTTTATTCTCGAAATTCTCACCCTGGGCACCTATTTGCTGGTCGGGTTCTGGTTCAACCAGCCGCTGGTGGTTACCGGAGCACGCGACGCTTTTTTGACCAAGCGCGTCGGCGACCTGTTTATGTTGATGGGCGTACTCGCCCTCTGGCCCCTGGCGGGCACCTGGAACTTCTCGGAACTGGCGCGCTGGGCGGCTGTGACTCCCCCAGACCCGACGGTGGCCGCCCTGTTGGGACTGGCGCTGATCGCCGGCCCGATCGGCAAGTGCGCCCAGTTCCCGCTGCACCTGTGGCTTGACGAGGCCATGGAAGGTCCCTTGCCCTCGACCATTCTGCGCAACTCGGTGGTCGTTGCCACCGGCGCCTGGGTGCTTGTAAAAATGTATCCGCTCGTTGCCCTCTCGCCGGTGACGGTCGCGGCCCTCACCGCTATCGGCTCGATCACCGCCCTGGGCGGCTCGCTGGTGGCCCTGGCGCAAATTGACGTCAAGCGCGTGCTTTCGTACCTGGTGAGCGCCTATTTGGGTTTGGTGCTCATCGCGGTGGCTGTGGGTCAGCTCTCGACCGCACTGTTGCTGCTGTTGGCCCACGCCCTGGCGATGGCGCTGTTGGTGATGGCCGTAGGATCGGTGGTCTGGAACAATATCAGCCAGGATCTCAGCCAGTTGGGCGGTCTGTGGTCGCGTCGGCCCGTCACCGCGCTGTGCTATCTGACCGGCTGCTTTGGGTTGGTGGCAGCCTTGCCCCTTGGGGGGCTTTGGGCGCAACTGGAAATGGTCGAGGGGCTCTGGAATGCCCAGCCGCTTCTGGCTGTGCTCGTGGTGCTCGTCAACACCCTGGCCGGTTTTGCTTTGGGCCGCGTCTTTGGTCTGATTTTCCTGGGCAAGCCTACCCAGATGACCGTGCGCTCGCCTGAGGCGCCCTGGCCGATAGTGGTGCCGATGACGGTGCTGGCCAGTTTGGTGATTCACTTTCCCATCGTGCTTGCCACGATCGGCTTGCTGCCCGGCACCGCCGCCAATCCGCTGGCGGTCCCTGCCCTGATGGCCCTGGTGGGGCCGGGCTTGGCTGGTGTGGTGCTCGGAGCACGGCTCAGGCCGGTGGAATTGCCCAACCGCCCGGTGCAGGACTGGCTGGCCAATGACTTTTACACCGCCGTCGCCTACAAAAACACCGTCGTCTTTGTGATCGGTTTGATTTCGCAGTTCGTTTCACTTTTTGACCGCTATGTGGTCGACGGGTTGGTGAACCTGGTGGGGCAGCTCTCGTTTTTGGGTGGCGAGGGCATCAAGTACAGCACCACCGGCCAGACCCAGTTCTATTTGCTCACGATCATTCTGGGGGTCGTGCTCCTCGGAATGCTGATGATTTAGCTCCTGTTCTCCACACGACGCGCGAGGTACGGTTGCAATGTTGAGTGTGCTTATCTGGTTGCCGGTGGTGGGCGCTCTGCTGGTGGGCCTCTGGCCCGGTGCTTGCGCCGCAAGATTACGAAGCATTGCCCTCGCCTTCGCCACGGCCGGGGTGCTCTGGTCGGCCTGGCTGCTCCGGCAGTTCGACCCTACCCAACCGGGGATGCAGTTTGTCGAATTTATCCCCTGGATTGCGCCGGTGGGTCTGCACTACAGCCTCGGGGCGGACGGCCTCTCGCTGCCGCTGATGGCTCTCAACAGTTTGCTCATCTGGATTGCCATCTACAGCAACGCCTACTCAGGCGAACGCCCCGGGCTGTATTACGGTTTGCTGTTGCTGGCCGGGGGCGGGATGGCCGGGGCGTTTGCCGCCCAGAATCTGCTGCTGTTTTTCTTGTTCTACGAGCTGGAGCTGTTGCCTTTTTATCTGCTCATCTTCCTGTGGGGTTGCAGCGACAAGCGCGGCTACGCGGCAATGAAATTTCTCATCTACACCGCCGTCTCGGGCTTTTTGATTCTCGGTGCTTTTCTGGGCCTAGTGCTGCTGGACGGTTCGTCAAGCTTCGCCTACGGTGAGCAATCCACCGCCGCCCTGCCATTGATTACCCAGTTGATTCTGCTCACGATGCTGCTGATCGGCTTCGGCATCAAGATTCCGCTGGTGCCGCTGCACACCTGGCTGCCGGACGCCTACTGCGAAGCGTCCCCGCCGGTGGCCATTCTCTTAGGCGGGGTGCTCGCCAAGCTCGGAGCCTACGGCCTGCTGCGCTTCGGCCTGGGGCTTTTTCCTGAGACCTGGGCACTGGTGGCGCCGGGGCTTGCCACCATCGGTGCCGTCACCGCCGTCTACGGCGCCCTATCGGCCATCGCCCAACGGGACATCAAGCGCATGGTCGCCTACAGTTCGATTGGCCACATGGGTTATATTCTGCTCGCCGCCGCCGCTGCAACCCCTTTGAGCCTGCTCGGGGCGATGCTGCAGATGGTGAGCCATGGCCTCATCCTCGCGATTTTGTTCCACCTGGTGGGGGTGGTCGAAGCCAAAGTCGGCACCCGCGATTTGGACGTGCTCAACGGCCTGATGAACCCGATTCGCGGCCTGCCGATGGTGAGCGCGCTGTTGGTGCTGGGGGGGATGGCCTCCGCCGGCATTCCGGGGCTGGTGGGCTTCGTGGCCGAATTTTTGGTGTTGCAGGGCTCCTTTGCCGCCTTCCCGGTCCAGACGATTTTGTGCGTCGTCTGCAGCGGCCTCACGGCGGTCTACTTCGTGATTTTGCTCAACCGCACCTGCTTCGGCCGCCTCGACAACGCCACCGCCTACTACCCGCCGGTGCGCTGGATCGAGCGCACCCCTGCGTTGATCCTCGCCGGCATCATCCTGGTTCTTGGAATCCAGCCGGACTGGCTCTCGCGCTGGAGCGAAGCGACCGCCCAGGCGATGGTCACTCCCATACAAAGTGCTGCCAGCCAGCTCAAAAAGCCGCTCCCTTCACTGCGGGCCGCCGCCACTTCTTTCAGCCCGAACTAGTCACCGCACGAGGTATGAGCAGATGACGACCGCCACCACAACCGCCGCCCCCAGCTATCGCGGGGTGCTCCCGCCCTCCCAGCACGAATTTGCCGAGGTCATCCACCGCCTGGAGGCGGGCGGGGCGATGCTTCCGGATTCACCTGAGAACCTGATGCAAATTATCGGCATCTACAAAGCCTACGCCGTGCCGATGGATTTTTACTGGCGCGACTTGCTCTATATGGCCGAGCAGGTCTTCCTCGAGCCGCTGCCCTTCTTCAAGTACTTCCCGACCCAGGAGTATCTGGACCGCCACAACCACTACGCAGGGGACACCGCCGACCTGCGCATCTGGCGCGGCCCAGCCACCGCCCACCCGGAGCTGTTGGCCTTCATGGCAAAGGGCGAGACCGGCAAGATGCCCAAGTTGCTCCATCACCTCTGGCACGACCGCATCAACATGGAATTTGCCGAGGAGTGCATGCGCGCGATGCTCTGGCACCAGGGGATGGGCGGGCGCTTCAACGACTATCTCGATAGCGACGAGTACCGCGAGAACGCCAACCGGGCCATCCGCGCCTACTTTAAAGGCAACCCGGCAATGCTCGCTCTGCACAAGCTCTTTCCGGAGATGTTTTTGGAGCAGTGCCGCCAGGCGAGTTACCTGGCCAACCTGGGGCTTTTTTGGGAGGTGATGGCCCCGGTCTTCTTCGAGATGTCGGATCTCTTTGACGAAGGCAATCTGCGCACGGTCCCCGAGGCGATGAATTTTCTGGTCAACGGCATCTTTGCAATTGCCGGGCGACCCATCTACCACCACGTCTACATCCGGGGCGAGTGCTACGAGGTCATCCCCAAATCGAAGGGCTTCACCTGGCTTTACGAAGCGGCCCTCCCTTACGTTGAAGCGGTCTTCTACCGCACCTCGCCCTTTCGGGGCACCAAGTCCTACAACGCCCAGGCCCGGCAGGTGCCCGAGGATCAAAAAGACTTTCACTACGGCATTCTCTACGCCGACGTCTTCCCGGTGGGCACCGCGGGTATCCCGCCCACGCTATTGATGCAGGACATGTATCACTTTTTGCCCCCTTACCTAGTTGAGTACTACAGCCGCCACTGCAAGGGCAAGGACGACATGCTCATCCAGTTGGGCATTACCTTCCAGCGCTCGATGTACTGCGTCACCTCGGCGGTCATCCAGGCTTTGCGCACGGCGCTCCTTTACCCGCTGGATGACCCGAACCCGCGCCACCTGCAGGCGAACCGCGCCTTCTTCGAGATGCAACTCGACCGCTTCAAGCGCCCCGAGGCGCGCCTGCGCAACATCCAGAATCAGGACTACCGTTAAGGAAAAAGCATCCCATGCCCGACATCGTCGATATCGCCGTAGGCGCCGGTGCCTTCAAGACCCTGGTGACCGCCGTCCAGGTGGCGGGCCTGGTCGATACCCTCAAAAGCCCCGGCCCGTTCACCGTCTTTGCCCCCAACGACGACGCCTTCGCCAAACTCCCCCCAGGTACCATCCCCACCCTGGTGCAAAACCCGCCCCAACTGGCGCGCATCCTCTGCTTCCACGTCGTCCCCGGCCGCTACACACAGGCGGACCTCGCCAAAGTCGGTTCGCTCGACTCCGTCGAAGGCGCTCCGATTCCCTTCTACTGCGAAGACGGCGTCTTCGAGGTCAAAAACGCCACGGTTCTTGCAGCGGACATCGAAGCGGACAACGGCATCATCCACGTGCTGGACCGGGTCATCCTGATGGGCTAGGAACACCTGCACATATCGGCTAGCATGGGGCCAAAACGCTCACTGCAACACCAAGCAATTTCGCCGGATCGTCTCTATGAGGGGCTCGACTGGCTGTTCGCGGGCGATCCCGGTGTGTTCGTGGCGGGCTATCTGCGGCCGAGCAACGCGCGGAGGAACTGGCCCGGCGTTTGCGCGAACTGGGACTGGAGCCGTCAGCAGGCGACCTTAATAAAATCGAAGGACTTTCTTGAGAGATCCCTTACCTGAGCGGGTTTCAGGACCCTGAGGTTTAAGATTTCTAGGGCTACCTAACTTAGAGCGGTTTTCAGAGAGAACAGCCTCAAGTTGCAAGTTTGGCCTGCGACTGAAAACCGCGCAAGGCTTGGCATCAATCGCCAGTTTTAAGGCAGATCTGTCCTCAAATCTTCGATCAGGCGCACCGTGAGCGGCCCGGCCGGTACACCGTAGACGCGCGGGGGAGCGGCGGCAGGACCTGCAAGGCCGCCCAGCAACACCCCCAATAGGCCGCCGATCGGCCCTCCCACCAGAAAACCGCCATAGCCTGCCATCACGCTCGGATGGGCCATCGGGCTGGTAGGGCCGCCCGAAAGGGGCGTGTAGATAACCGCCGAAGCCGCCGCGATCGCATAGCGATTCCCATCGATTTCCAGTTCGCGGATCACCAGCTGCGCCCCGCCATCGTTCTTTTCGACCGCACCGTGCACAAGGCTGCCCCGGGGAATGACGATCGTGCCGCGCGCTCCGACCACCGGCTGATCCACTACGGCGCTGATCGCCACCGACGGGCTTGCCGCTAAAGAAACTTCCTGATCGAGCCGCACCAGCATCGCGTTGCCCGCGTGCACCAAGCGGCTGTCGTCGCCGCGTCCGGAGTCCGCCACCGGCTGACCGGCGATCAGCGGATCGCCAATCACCGGCAGGTGAGGCCGGGCGCTCTGGGCAGTACTGATCGCCGGGCGCGGCTCGCTCGCAGGCTCGGTTGCCAGGGCGCTGAGATCCCCAGAAAAGGGTGCAAGCGCAATGTTTTTGAGCCCGGCAGGACTGCTATGCCACCGGATCTGGCCCGCCAGACCCACCGCAACCGTCGCTTCGACCGGTCGCTCCTCGTCGAGTAGTTGACCGCGCAACTTCACCTGTTTGATTTGTTTGTCCCGGGAACTCACCAGATTGGCCAGACCCACCAGCACCAGTTTCAGCTGATCGCGGTCTGTATAGAACTGTCCTGTCTCGATGATGAGCATTTCCCCCAAGCGCGACAACCGCACCCGCTCCCCTGCCAACCCACTCTGGATGACAACCTTTTGCAGCGAAGCGACCGGGGCGGCTCCGACCGGCTCCACGCTTGCCCAGGACACCAGCACCGCCGTCGCCCCCGCCGCTATCCGTCCACCCAGGCTCTGCATCGCCGTCTCCCGTCCTTTGCCGCGGCGGCTGCGTGTTCATACAGATGGCACTCATCGTAGCGCATAGAATAGAAGCCCCTCAATGCTGCAAAATCACCGACGATGCTTTCTATGCTCCAGGCGCGCAAGCCGGCTAAAACCCTACTAATCGCGGCGGGATGGCTTCTGGGCTTCGCCACCCGGCTCGGTGCCCAGACCGCCGACCCGGAGTTGCTGGAACCGCCCACCGAATTTCCGCCCGCTTTGCAACTGGGCATCGAAAAAGTGATCCCCGAGTGGGTGCGCGGCACCTGGCGCTACACGTCGATCATTGTCGAAGAAAAGGGCTTTCGAAACCTGGGCCGCTACCGCAAAGAAGAACTGGCCCTGCCCGGCGATCTTTCGCCGCGCTACTACACCCATTACGACGACGGCGAGAAACTTGAGCGCGTCTGCTGGCAGGTGACCCGCCACACCTCCGAGCGCTTTGCCTTTACCGAGCGCCTCAAAGATAGCCGCGGAGCGCTCCTGGAGGACTTTGTCGAAATCACCAGCGTCAAACCCGGCAAGGCGGCGATCCGCCAGCGCACCGTGGTGCTCAAAGCAGCGGGCTGGACCGGCAAAAAGCGCACCGGCGGCCTCTTTGAGCACGCCCCCGGTACCAGCGGCGCCTACCACGTGCGCACCGGCGTCATGCAGCGCGACCCGGGCTCCCAGAGCGAACGGCTGCAGGAGGTCGACCTTGACCGGTTGCGTTGCCGGTAGAGCGCTGCACAGCACCGCAGCACACGCTGCTGGGACATTTGTACACGGCCGCTAAAATGGAGCAAAATCCAGCCGGAGCCATGGTCACATCTACCCAGGCAGTCCAATATGTGGAGGGGGACAACAAGACCCGCCAGGCTCCCGACGCGATGGTCGAAGCGATGCAAGACTGGCTCAGTCCGCGCCTGGGGGGGCGTTTCGCTTTAACCGAGCAATGGTGACTTGAGCTTGATCCGCCCGGACGGTCGTTCTTTCGAGAGTTATCAGGCGGTTGCCCGACGTGCGGAAGCGGCGGAGAGACGAGCGGAAGAATTGACCCGGCGACTGCGAGAATTGGGACTGGAACCCTAGCCGCCTGGCGCACTAAAGCCTGACAAGGCTCCTGCGCCGCTGCGGCGGCTTTTATCGGCCGCAGTATGTCTTTGTTTCGACGCCGCACCTTGTTGCTTACGGGCCTTGGTCTCTGGTCCACCCGCCGGCTGCTGGCCCAGCCGGGAGGAAATCTGGTTGTTCCTTACGTTCCCACGGCAGATCCGGTCGTGGCAGCGATGCTCAAGCTCGCCCGCGTGGACAAAGATGACTTTTTGATCGATCTCGGTTGCGGTGATGGGCGGATTGTGATCACCGCCGCCCGCGAGCACGGCACGCGGGGTTTTGGCGTGGATATCGCTCCTGAATTGGTGGAACTGAGCCGCACCAATGCCCGGCGGGCCGGTGTCGAGGAACGGGTACGCTTTACTGAGCAAGATCTTTTCCAGTCCGACCTGCGCCCGGCCTCGGTCGTGACGCTGTATTTGTTTCCTGAGATCAACCTGAAGCTCAGATCCAAGCTCTTTGCCGAACTCAAGCCCGGATCCCGTGTGGTCTCCAACGAATGGGACATGGGCGAGTGGCAACCGGACGAGACGCTCAAAGTGCAGGCGCCGGATCGGGCTTATCAGATCTTCGCCTGGACAATTCCTGCCGAAGCCCAGGGGGTTTGGGAGGGCGATGTTTCTGCGGGCGGCCCCCCGCGCAGTTACAGGCTTGTACTGCGCCAACGCTTCCAGATGGCAAGCGGCACCCTGCTTGTCGAGGGCAAGGAGTGTCTTTTAAGCGATGGGCGCCTGGAGGGCAACCGTTTGCGCTTCATCGCCCCAGCCGCGGCTTTGCACTTTGTTGGGAAGGTGTCAGGTGACTCATTGGTGGGGAATTTTGGAGGGGGGCCACCCGAAAGAGACCTAACATGGCAAGCCCAGCGGATCGAACGATTTAATGAAGTGTGGTACTAGTCCAGTCGTTGTCTTCCAAGCCAATTTCGATGAAACCTTTTTCCCGCATTACTTTGAACCCCACGGTCATGGGAGGAAAGCCTTGCATCCGGGGTCTTCGCGTCACGGTAGGCATGGTACTTGGATTGATGGCTTCCGGACACTCGACAGTCGATATCCTTGCGGCTTATCCTTACCTGGAAGAAGAGGACCTTCGAGAAGCTTTGGCCTACGCGGCTTGGCGAGTTGAAGAAGCCGAGGCGTCTTTGGTTCTTGAATGAGAATCCTGGTCGATATGAACCTCTCGCCGACGTGGGTTCAATGCCTGGAGCAAAGCGGTTTCGATGCGGTGCATTGGTCTACCGTTGGTGATCCGAGAGCCGAGGATCGCGCCTTGATGCTATGGGCAAAGGCAAATGGGTTCGTAGTTTTCACCCACGACCTAACTTTGGAGCAGTGTTGGCGGCTACTCGCGCAGATGGTCCCAGTGTCATTCAAGTGCGCTCGCAGGATACACTTCCGAGCAATTTGGCAACCGTCTTATTGGCGCTCTGCGCCAGTTTAAAATTGAATTGGAGGCGGGAGCCCTTGTTGTTGTAGATGGGAATCGTTCGAGAGTCCGTGTCCTTCCAATCAATTGAATGCCGGCAACCTGGAGTGCATAAGCCGGTCCATCCAGTTTTCGAGATAGGCGCGGTTGGCCCGCTGCTGGTCGGGCCTGTCTGTGTCGATGGGATAGGGAGCGAGGCCCAAAATCGCGGCGGTGGTGACGCAGAACATCGATTTTTGAAAGCTCACGCAGATTTGCACCCGCATGTCTTCTTCGCCGCGCAGGCTGCCCAGATAATACTCGCGCAAGTACTCGGGCAGGTGCTGCTTCATATCCTGCATCAGCAGCGTGGGCGGAATGCCCGAGCCGCCGATAGGGAGCGGATCGGCGTAGAGCGCGCCGTAGTTGAAGTCGGCCTGATTCTCGGAAATTTGGCCCGCCTGGGCATTGTAGGAGACCGTGCCCATAAACGGAAAGGAGCGGAAGAAAACCGCTTCGACGTAGGGCACCGCGGCGTCCATCAAAAAGTGCAGGTCGGCCTCGGTGGGAATCAGTTCATAGCGCTCGCCGCGAATATCGACTGCGTAGGTGAGGGGCAGATTTGCCGCCGCCACCAGACCGTCTTTGATGTGGGCCACCACGTCGGGAATCGAGCGGATCTCGCCCCGGTCGTAGCGATCGGAAAGGACTAGAAACATCGGGCTCATCACCCGCCAGAATTGCCCCAGGACGCTGTAGTAACAGCTCTGACGCGCCCACTCCGGCAGAAAATCCGGGAACAGGCGATGCAACAGCCCAGCTGCCGGGTTGAACTTGATCTTGGCGCGGATTGCCCGCCCGGCCCGCTCGGCAAAGGCCGGGCTATCCAGGTAGGCGTCGAGTTTGGCGGCGCCGTGCCAGAGCATCGCCTTCATGCAGTACTCAGAAAATTCGTAATTGATCCGCTGGTGCGCCCAGTGATCGAGCAGCTTCGGCAGACTCACCTTGCCGTTGAAATACTTGAAAAATGGAAAGAAGACCAAAAACTGGCGATCAGCGATATAGAGCAGGTTGCGCCAGTAGGCGTCGAGCACCACGCCGTAGCTTTTGAGGACACCGACCACCTCCATCAGGTTGTCGGAACCGTCGGGCAGGAGCGCCCCGCCCGCTTCCATCCGCAAGATCACCCGACCGAGGGGATGGGAAGAGACTTTCTGGTCGTACATCACCACGGACGGTTCTCCTTAAGGGGTGTGGGCGCGGCGCACCGCGACGGTGTCGATGCGCTCGGCTTGGGCGGGTAGTGCGCCCGCCAGGGCGGGCCGCCCGGCAACGAGGGCGGCGGTGGTCGCTTCACTCCAGCGGACCAGCCACTGCGGCTGCAGGCCCAAAAAGACGACCAGCAGGGCGATGGCAAGACCCGGCAGGCGCTCCGACCAGCGCACCTGCGGCAGGTTGGCAAACTGGGCCGGCAGACGGCCAAAAAAGGCACGGTTGATCAAGATCAGCAGGTAGACCGCCGTGAGGCCGGTTCCGAGGATGCACAGCAAAGTCTGCACCGGGAAAACCGCGTAGCTCGCCCGGAAGATGATGAATTCGGCCACAAAGCCCACCATGCTCGGGATGCCCGCGGAGGCCATCACAGCCAGGATCATCAGGCTGCCGATAAAGGGCAATCCGCGCTCCGGAGCCAGCAGGCCGCACAGTACGTCGATATCGCGGGTGCCGGTCTTCTTGTAAACCACCCCCACCAGCAAAAACAACAGCCCCGAGATGAGGCCGTGGCTCACCATCTGGGCAACCGCCCCCAGCAAACTCAAAGGCGTAGCGGCGGCGGCGGCGAGCAGAATATAGCCCATGTGCCCGATCGAACTGTAGGCGACCATTTTCTTCATGTCCTTCTGGGCGATGGCCGTCATACAGCCGTAAAGGACACTCACCACCGCCCAACTGGCAAGCCAGGGCGCCGCCGCACTCCAGGCCTCGGGGAAAAAGCCCAGCCCAAAACGCAATAAGCCGTAGGTTCCGAGCTTGAGGAGCACCCCCGCCAGCAGCAGAGACACCGGTGTACTCGCCTCGACGTGGGCGTCCGGCAGCCAGGTGTGAAAGGGCACTAGCGGAATCTTGATGCCAAAAGCAACGAGCACCGCCCCCAACAGCAGAAACTGAGTGGCCAGGGGCAGATTGTGGACAGCCAGCGTTTCGTAGGAATAGTTGGCGATGCCCGCCAGACCCGCCAGGCCGAAGAACGCCGCCAAAATCATGATCCCCGAGATGGCGGTATAGAGCAAAAACTTGGTGGCGGCGTAGTTGCGCCGGGGGCCGCCCCAGATGGCAATCAGCAAATAGAGCGGAATCAATTCCAGTTCATAGAACAAGAAAAACAACAGCGCGTTCTGGGTGGCGAAAGCCCCCACCACCCCGCCGCACAAAAGCAGCAAGAGCCCGTAGTACAGACGCGGGCGCTGGACATTTTCGTCGCTGCTGAAGATCGCTATCCAGACCAAAAAGGCGTTCAGCAGCAACAGCGGCAGCGACAACCCGTCGATGCCCAGTTCGTAGGATAGGCCCAGCGAGGTCATCCAGGGGACAAATTCACGAAATTGCAGCCCGCCGTCGGCCGGGTTGTACAAGAAGGCAAGCACCGCCGAGAGCGCTAACCCCACAGAAGCCACCGACAGGGCAATTCGACGCGGCCAGACAGCCGGTGCCCCGGCGGGCCAGAAACCGACCACCGCCGCTCCCAAGATAGGCAACCAGACCAGCAAACTGAGCATCGCCGCTATCCGCTCCTAGCGCAACATAGTTGTCAGTTGATAAGCGCACACCACGATCACCCCGAGCAGGATCGTGAGCAAATAGGCCTGGGCCTGTCCCGGTGCACTGCGTTTGAGTCCTTCGCCCCCGGCAATCGTGGCCACCCCGATCATGTTGACCACGCCGTCGACCAGATGGCGATCGAACTTGGCCATCAAACTTGAAGTCCCAGCTACCCAGACGACGATGGTCTGGCGGTAGAACCGCTCGATATAAAGGTCGTAGGCCAGAAAATCGTGGGCCACCCGCCAGGTCTGGGCAAAGGAGGCATGCACCCAGGCGGTCGGAAGCTTTTCGTGGGTGATCCACCAGCCCACCAGACAGCCCGCCAGGCTAGAAGCCACCAGCGAACCGCCAAATACCCAGGTGGGCACCGGTCCTTCCACCGAAGTCAAAAGTCCCAACTCGTGCAGAATCACCGGCGAGAGGATATTGATGATCGAGAGCGACAACATCGGCACCGACATCGGCCAGGCAATTTCGGGAGCGCGCCGGGTCTTGGCCTGGCGAGGCCCCAGGAACACCCGGCAGTAAACGCGGGTAAGGTTGAGAGCGGTGAGCCCGTTGACCAGCAGCAGCACCCCGATCGCCCAGGGAGCCCAGGGCCAGAGCCGCTCACTTGCATAGATCGAAGCCCAAAAAGTGCCCAGAGGCAGCAGTGACACCGAAGCGGCCCCTCCAACCACAAAGGCGGTGGTGGTGGCCGGCAGGCGCGACCACAGCCCGCCCATCTCGGTGACATCCTGGGTGCTGGTAATCAAGATCACCGCCCCGACGCTCATAAACAGCAGCGCCTTGGCGACGGCGTGGGTCAGCAGCAGCAGCAGCGCGACTTCGTTTTGCTCCAGGCCTACGGCGACAAACACCAGGCCCAGGTAGGCACTTGTCGAATGGGAAAGGGCCCGCTTGATGTCGATCTGTGCCAGGGCCACACAGGAGGCGCCGATCGCCGTCGCTGTGCCCACCACCAGTAAGGCTCCCAGTACCCAAGGCGAAAGCGCCAAAACCGGCTGCATCTTGATGAGCACGTAGGCCCCACAGGCCACCACCAGCGAGTTGCGCATGATCGAGGCGGGGTTGGGACCTTCCATCGCCTCATCAAGCCAGAAGTGCAGCGGGATCTGGGCACACTTGCCGATCGGACCGGCAATCAGCGCCAGTCCCAGCAGTGTGGCGCTCAAGGGGGATAGATTGGCCGTCTCAGCCCAGATCGCCAAGTCTTGAAAGTTGAGGCTGGGGGCGAGGTTGGCCAAGACCACCACGCCCATCAGCAGCAATAGATCCCCCACCCGCTTGGTCAAAAAAGCGTCCCGCGCCGCAGTCACCACCAGCGGCTGGGCATACCAGAATCCCACCAGCAGATAGGTCGAAAGGGTGAGCATCTCCAGCAGCGCATAGCTCAACAGCAAGTTGTTGCTCATGGCTAGACCGCAGATTGCCCCTTCGAAGAACCCCAACAGCGCGAAGAAGCGGGCAAGCGCCCAGTCTTTCTCCATATAACCTAGAGCATAGATCTGTGCGCACAAACTCAAAAACGCAATGACCACTACCGCACCGATCGTGACCGGCGAAACCTCCAATTCCAGGGCCAAACGCATTCCCTGTGTTTCAAGCCAGGTATATTCTAGTTGCAGCGGCAGCCGTCCCCAGACGGCGGGCAGCAGCGTCAGACCATGCACCAGGGCCAGCACCGTCATCAACATGTTGAAGTAAGCCGCCGGCCGCGGTCCGCCGCTGCGCACCCCGACTGTTGCCCAGGGCAGGGTCAACACCGCACCGGCCAGCCCGTAGAAGGGTACCCACCAGCTTGTTAAAAGGAGCGATTCGGTCATCGGCGGATCTTCTCCAGGGGCGCTGAGCAAAAACCAGTCCTGCACCCGTGGAGCCAAGACAAGCCAACCCAGCAATTTTACGATTTCTTAAGCATTATACTTTGGTTTATCAAAATTTTAATCTCGTCACCGGATTTGTCACATTCGGAAGCACCGAGCCCCAGTGGCGCGCGGAGACCTATGGCCCGGCCGGATCCCGTCGCGTGGACCCCGGGCAAAGCACTGATAATTATAGCTGCAATTACAGAAATATCCTGCTTGCGTTCCGCCGCCGCTCAGAAAAATTTACGCGCCCGGAAAACGGTGTTTGAATGCAGAGGCGGAATTTTTCAGCAACCAGTTTGCCGCGGGCTCATCCCCTTCGTGCCAGGCCAACCGTTCGATGCACGAGAGCAACACATCGGCCACTCGCTCGCCGCTCATGCGCTGCTGCAGCTGCATGAGGATGTTGGTCGCCCGCTCGACGTCGCGTTCGCGTATAGCGCACTTCAGGTCTCTCTGCATCGGGCCGCTCCAGCTTCGGTCCTACTTCACTAACACGGCCCAGGGCTTGCGCAGCTCGGTTTTTGGGGCTTCTTCACCGCCACTTAGCATTCTTCTAAATCCGACAACTTCGTTTGCAAATTCCAAAGAAACCACTCGCCTTTCCGTCGCAAGATGCAACAAAACACCACCAGTTCCCATCCGCTGCTCGGCGGCCGCGCGGCGGTGCTTGCCACCATGCATCGCAAGGAGACGGCGATTGCCCCGGTGCTTGCCTCGGGCCTGGGGTTGCAGGTGCTCGTCCCGCCGGCGGATTTCGATACCGACCGTTTCGGAACGTTTACCCGCGAAGCGCCCCGTCCCGGCGATCAGCTACAGACGGCCCGCGCCAAAGCCCGTGCCGGCATGGCCGCCACCGGACTGGCGGTAGGCATAGCAAGCGAAGGCAGTTTCGGCCCCCATCCGGGTCTGCCCTTTGTGCCCGCCAACCGCGAAATCGTCGTGCTCATCGACGACGAGCACCACCTGGAGGTGGCAGGCGAAGCGTTCTCGACCCAGACCAATTTTGCCGCCGTTACCGCCTGCAGCCTGCCGGAGGCCCTCGCTTTCGCACAGCGGATTGGATTTCCCGAGCACGGGCTGATCGTGGGTGCGGGCCGCCCCGAGGACACTCTGCTCAAAGGCGTCCTCGATCCGCAGCAACTGGGCGAGGCGGTCGCCTTTGCCCTGGCCCGCTCGGGGCGGGTGCACCTCGAGACGGATATGCGCGCTCTATACAATCCAACCCGCATGGGGGTGATCGCCCAGGCCGCCCGCCATCTAGTCGAAAGACTGCACCAATTTTGCCCCCGCTGCGGCCAGCCGGGATACGGCATGATCGCCCTTCGGCGCGGTTTGCCCTGCGCGCTGTGCGGCACGCCCACCGACCTGCCCCGCGCCGAAGTGCACGGTTGCTCGCGTTGCGCATGGCAAGAGATCGTGCCCAGAGACGGCCTGCGCGCAGCGGATCCGGCCCAGTGTCCGCTGTGCAACCCTTAAAATAGATTAATATCTATGATTTGTATTATGTAAATCGACTTTTATCTATGCATAGTCTCGATTACGATTGCGGGCATGGAGGTCAACGATGCGCTGCGGTTCGCTTTGGCGTCGCTGTGCACCTGGCTCCCGACTGCTATCGGCATCAATTTGAAAAAGAGGACACAGTATGGCAGGTAAACCACTTGGCCAGAGGGGCGCTAGCGCCCAGGCCGCCGACTTTGAGCAATCTGCACGGTGGAAACCGACCAGACGCCAGTTTTTGCAGGTGAGCGGGGCCGCCTCGGCCGGTTTGTTGCTGGCACCCGGTTACGCGGGGGCGGCGGACGCGCCCGAGGTGACGGCGGTTCGGATCGGCTTCGTAGGCCAGACGGACGCGTCGCCCATCATCATCGCTAAGGTCAAAGGGTACTTCGAGAAGCACGGCCTCAAGGATGTTGAACTGATCAAGCAGCCCTCGTGGGGGGTGACCCGCGACAACCTTGAACTCGGTTCCGGGGGCGGCGGACTCGATGTGGCGATGGTCCTGCGGCCGATGCCCTTTTTGATGGCCCTCGGGGCGAACACCAAGGGCAACAAAAAAATTCCCATGTATATGCCGTTGCAACTGAACGTCGACGGGCAGGGGATCACCGTAGCCAAGGTGTTCAACGCCGAGAATGTCCGCCTCGACGCCTCGGTGATGAAACCCAAGATTGAAAAGGCCAAAGCCGAGGGCAAAAAGCTCAAGTTCGCCAGCACCTTCAAAGGCGGTACCAGCGATCTGATGCTGCGCTATTGGCTGGCCGCCGGCGGCATCGACCCGGACAACGACATCGATTGCCTGTACGTGCCGGGGCCGCAGCTGGTGGCGAGCATGAAGGTGGGCAATCTGGAGGGTTTCTGCGTGGGCGACCCCTGGCACGAGCGGGCGATCAGCGAAAAGATCGGCTATTCCGCAGTGATTTCTGGAGAACTCTGGAAGGACCATCCCGAAAAAGCCCTCGCCATGCGCGCCGACTGGGCCGACAAGCACCCGAAAGCTGCCCGCGCCATCCTCAAAGGAATTATGGAAGCCCAGCAGTGGTGCGACGTAATGACCAACCGCGACGAGTTGTGCACGATTCTCTCCTCGCGCGAGTACGCCAATGTGCAGGTGGCCGATATCAATAACCGCCTCAAAGGTTCCATTGAGTACGGCAACAACCGTCCGGTGGTGAGTAACAGTCCCTACGTGATGCGCTTCTGGCGCGAAAACGCCTCCTATCCCTACAAGAGCCACGATCTCTGGTTTATGACCGAGAATATCCGCTGGAACTTGCTGCCGGCCGCTACCGATGTCAAAGCGGTGGTGGGGGCGGTCAACCGCGCCGATCTCTGGCAGCAGGCCGCCAAAGAAGGGGGCATTGCCGCCGCACAGATCCCGAAGGTGGCCTCACGGGGTGTGGAGGTGTTCTTCGACAAGACCCGCTTCGACCCGGCCAACACCACCGCCTACCTCAAAGCGCTCAAAATCAAGCGCGTCGCGCTCGCTTGAGCGCACCCCAGCCAACCCATAGCCATCCAGGAGAGACGACATGACGACAACCCTCGAAGGCCGCCGCCAATCGCCGGTCCAGCAACTTGTTGCCGCCTTGCCCGACGCCAAAAGCCTCCAGAAACTCGCAGCACCGGTGGTGGCGATCGGTGTATTCCTGCTGCTGTGGCAGCTTTTGACCCTAAGCCCCGACGCCACGCTGCCGGGACCTGCCAAGGTGGTCTCCGAGACCTGGGGGCTGATCGTGGATCCGTTTTTCCGGGGTTCTGGCACCAACCAGGGCCTTTTCTGGCAGATCGCAGCCAGCCTGCAGCGGGTGGCCCTCGGCTTCAGCCTCGCCGCCGCAGTCGGGATCGTGGTCGGTATCTTGATCGGTGCCAATGCGCTGATCTACTCGGCCCTCGATCCGCTCTTTCAGGTGCTGCGCACCATTCCGCCCCTCGCCTGGCTGCCCATCTCCCTCGCGGCCATCCAGCAGTCGGAACCGGCGGCGATTTTTGTGATCTTCATCACCGCCATCTGGCCCGTCATCATCAACACGGCGGTGGGCGTCCAGCAGATTCCCCAGGACTACAACAACGTCGCCCGCGTCCTGCAGCTGTCGCGCCCGAAGTACTTCTTCAAGGTGCTCCTACCGGCGGCTCTACCTTACATCTTCACCGGCCTCAAGATTGGCATCGGCCTCTCGTGGCTCGCGATCGTGGCGGCGGAGATGCTAATTGGCGGCGTCGGCATCGGCTTTTTTATCTGGGATGCCTACAACAGCGCCAAAGTGAGCGAGATCGTGCTCGCCCTGGTCTACGTCGGGCTGGTGGGCCTGTTGCTCGACAAGCTGGTGGGCTTCATCGGCAGGCTCGTCGCTCCCACCGAGCGCTGAGAACCGAGGCGTCGGGTTTCAGCGAATTCGCCGAAACCCGGCACCTGGAACCTAAAATCTGTCCAAGTCCAGAGATTGATTTCGATTCACACCTGCAGGAGGACCCCATGATCGAGCAACAGCCCAGATTCATCTCGCGCCGGGCTCTGTTTGTAACCGCCGGTACGGGGTTGTTGGCCGGGCTAATCACCGGTGCTTTACCCAGGAGCGCAGGCGCCACCACCAACCTCACCGCCGATCAGGCGCTCGAGCGGCTCGTCGAAGGCAACAAGCGCTGGATCCAGTTCAAACTCACCGGAGCAGACCGCACCAAAAGCCGGCTTGCGGAAGTGGCCAAAGGCCAAAGTCCCTTCGCCGCCTTCGTCAGCTGCGCCGATTCGCGCGTACCGGCTGAACTTATCTTCGATCAGGGCCTGGGAGACCTGTTCATGAACCGGGTGGCGGGCAACGTCCTCGATGAGATGATGCTGGGCAGCCTCGAATTTGCCACCTCCGTCCTCGGAGCGCCCCTGGTCGTGGTCATGGGCCATCAGCGCTGCGGTGCGGTGCAGGCGGCGGTCAAAGCGGTGACCGAGGGCACCCAGTTTCCGGGCCACCTGGCCAATTTTGTCGATGCCATCCGCCCGGCGGCGGCGAGCATCAAGGGCATGCCAGGCGACGCGGTGGAAAACGCCATCCGTGCCAACGTGCTCATCACCGTCGACAGGATCAAAACGGCCCCGCCCATCATCAGCAAGCTGGTGGAGCAGGGCAAAGTCAAGGTCATGGGCGCCCGCTACGACCTCGATACCGGTGCCGTGAGCTTTTACTAATTTTGTGGAGAACGCTTCGATGTCCGTTTTTCTCGAAGTCGAACAGATCGACAAAGTCTTCTCTCTGCCGGGAGGCGGCAACTACATCGCCCTCAAAGGTGTGGAATTGACCGTGCGTCAGGGCGAATTCGTCTCGCTCATCGGCCATTCCGGCTGCGGCAAGTCGACTTTGCTCAACATCGTCGCGGGTCTCGACCGCCCGAGCACCGGTCGCGTGGCCCTCGCCGGCCGGCCGGTGCTTGGCCCTGGCCCCGACCGGATGGTGGTTTTTCAGAATTACTCGCTGCTGCCCTGGCTCACGGTGCGCGAGAACATCGCCCTGGCCGTGGACGAGGTCTACACCGACAAATCCAAAAAAGAGCGCGAGGAAATTGTCCGCTCCCACATCCAGCTGGTCGGACTTACCCCGGCCGCCGACAAAAAGCCCGCCCAACTGTCGGGCGGCATGAAGCAGCGCGTCGCCATCGCCCGGGCGCTTTCTATCCGCCCCGAGTTGTTGCTCCTTGATGAGCCGTTCGGCGCCCTCGACGCCCTTACCCGCGGCAATCTCCAGGAGCAGTTGATGCGCATCTGCGAGGAGACCGGCGCCACCTGCATGATGGTCACCCACGATGTGGACGAGGCGTTGCTGCTGTCCGATCGCATCGTCATGCTCACCAACGGCCCCCAGTCGCGCATCGGCCAGATCCTGGAGGTGCCCTTCGAACGCCCGCGCACACGCCTGGAGGTGGTCAACCACCCGAACTACTACAGCCTGCGCAGCGAGATGCTCTATTTTCTGGGCCAGCAAAAGCGCATCAAGCAGCTGCGCTCCCGCCAGAAGGGTCCCATCGCCCGCCACGGTCTGGAGAAAGTCAACCTTGAAGTGGGCTATTTGCCTCTTACCGCCTGCGCGCCGCTGGTGGTGGCCAAAGAAAAGGGATTTTTCAACCGTCACGGTCTGGAAGAAGTGACTCTGGTGCGCGAGCCGAGCTGGCGGGCGGTGGTGGACGGGGTGGCCGGGGGCTATATCGACGCGGCCCAGATGCCCGCCGGGATGCCCCTGTGGTTTACTCTGGGGGGCCACGAGGACAAGCCTTTGCCGGTGGTGACCTCACTGACCCTCTCGCGCAACGGCAACGCCGTTACCCTGGGTAAAAAATTTCTTGACCTGGGTGTCTTCAGCCAGGCGGACTTAAAGGCCTACTTGCAGCGCACCGCCCGCGACCGCCACACCTTCGGCCTGGTCCACCCGGCCTCGATGCACAACTTGCTGTTGCGCCACTGGCTTGCCACAGGCGGCATCCACCCGGACCGGGACGTGGATCTGACCACGCTGCCGCCCGCCCAGATGATTGCCAACCTCAAAGTCGGCAACATCGACGGCTTTTGCATCGGTGAACCCTGGAACATCCGGGCCGCCGCCGAGGGCATCGGCTTTACGGTCGCGACGGATCTGGAGATCTGGCCTGGCCACCCGGGCAAGGTGCTGGGGGTGCGCGAGGACTGGGCGCAGACCTACCCCAATACCCACCTGGCCCTCATCAAAGCGCTCATCCAAGCTTGCTTGTACTGCGCCGAGGAAGCGAACGCCGAGGAGATCCGCGGCCTTTTGTGCCGCGACGAGTACCTGGGGGCCGATCCCGCCTATGTCCAGTTGGGGGAGGGCGAATCGAACACCTGTGCTCTCGGCAAGGACCGCCTCCAGTACGCCCACCACCTGTTTGCCGGTGCCGGGGTGAACCGCCCCAGCCGCACCGAGCAACTGTGGATCCTCACCCAGATGGCTCGCTGGGGGGATGTGCCCTTCCCGCGCAACTGGGTGGAGGTGATCGAGCGGGTCTGCCGGGTGCAGGCTTTCAGCACCGCTTCGCGCGAGTTGGGGCTCGAAGTCGATTACCGGCGCGGTCCCATCCGTCTGGCCGACGGCACCCCCTTCGACGCCGACGACCCGCTGGGTTACCTCAAGGCGCTTGAGATCAAAAGCGACGTCTATATCGCCGAGGTGCCCTT
This sequence comes from Aphanocapsa lilacina HA4352-LM1, assembly GCA_019359725.1. GTDB lineage: Bacteria > Cyanobacteriota > Cyanobacteriia > Gloeobacterales > Gloeobacteraceae > Gloeobacter > Gloeobacter lilacinus. The sequence goes on from JAHHGR010000023.1 coordinate 30,286, forward strand.
GCCCGCAAGCCTCGCCGCCCGCTGACGCACCCTACCCACGAGTACTGCTATGATCGCCAATTCCGTCCCGCTTGAACCGCTGCTGGCCATCCGCAACGTCAGCAAATCCTTTGCAACCCCAAACGGTCCCTACACGGTGCTGGAGGATGTCAATCTTGCAGTGCGCCAGGGCGAATTTGTCTGTGTGATCGGCCACTCCGGCTGCGGCAAGACCACTTTGCTCAATATGGTGGCGGGCTTTACCACCCCCAGCTCGGGTGAGGTGCTCCTGCGCTCTAAGCCCATCGCCCGGCCGGGTCCTGACCGGATGGTGGTTTTTCAGGGCTACGCGCTGTTGCCGTGGCTGTCAGCCTTCGAAAACATTTATCTGGCCGTCGACGCGGTCTGGCCCACCAAGTCCAGAAGCGAAAAAACGACCATCGTGCAGACCAACCTGGCGCGGGTAGGTCTGTCGGATGCGGCCGAGAAGAAGCCCGCCCAACTGTCCGGCGGTATGAAGCAGCGCGTCGCCATTGCCCGAGCGCTTTCCATCCAACCGGAGGTGCTCATCCTGGACGAACCTTTCGGCGCTCTCGACGCCATTACTAAAGAAGAACTCCAAGAGCAACTGTTGCAAATCTGGAATACCAGCCGCGCCACGGTGCTGATGATCACGCACGATATTGACGAAGCGCTCTTTTTGGCCGACCGGCTGGTGATGATGACCAACGGTCCGGCCGCCCATATCGGCGAGGTAATGACGATTCCTTTTGCCCGGCCGCGCAACCGCACCCGGATCATGGAAGACCCGCGCTACTACGACCTGCGCAACCACGCCCTGGATTTTCTTTATCGCCGCTTCGCCCACCAGAGCGACTAACGCTCGGGAGTTTTGGCGGGCAGCTCCAACAATTCGCCTACTTCCTGGCGCACCAGGCTCGGCAAACGCAACGGTTCGGGCACTTCGAGCAAGGCCGGGGACAGCGGCAGCGATTGCTCCAGTTCGTCGAGGGGACGGGGAATAACCATAACCGCGTGCAGTTCGCCGATGCGCTCGGCTTCTTTCATGCCGGCGTCGATGGCGTAGATCACATCGGCGACGTGGCCCTGGATAATCACTGTGCACAGACCGGCACCGATTTTCTCGTAGCCGATGAGGTGCACCTCGGCGGCGCGCAGCATCGTGTTGCTAGCCCCCACCAGCGCCGGAAACCCGCGGGTTTCCAACAGACCGATCGCCTGGTTGCTGAAGTGGCTGAAAGCCTGCTTGCGGGCGTAGCGGGGGATGCGGCTGTTGATGGGCAGCACCGCCTCAAGATTGGCAAGGGGCCGGGGGATGATCGAAGAAGTGACCAACTGACCGAACTCCTTGGCCGTCTGCACCCCCGCCTCGACGGCCAGGCGGACATCGGAGGTCTTGCCCCGCACCACGGCAGTACAGTACCCGCCGCCCACCTTTTCGTAGCCTACCAGGATTACCCCGGCGGACTTGAGCATCGCGTCGGCGGTCCCGACGATCGCGGGATAACTGGAGGTCGAAACCAGACCGAGGGCGCTTTCCATTACAAATCCTGACTCACGCCATGGCAAAGGCGCGGCAATCCTCTCAATCATAGCTCCTCCGTTTTGCCCGCCCGGATACGTTGCGGCAGTTTTGCAGGATGGGCGTGGGGCGGAGGATAGGCAAACCTACGTTCCTCCACCGGGGGCAGAATCGGGGTTCTGCAGCGAGACGTCGTGGGGAAAGAGACTGAGGCGCAGCCGCTCCAGGTACGCCTTGCCCGCCACCGGCGGCTGACCGTTCTGCTGCGGTTCGGGGAGTGCCGCCTGCACCGGCGGGTCCAAACCGGCCGCAAGCGCCTGGTTGGGATCGCGCGGAGCTGGAGCGGCGGGAACGACGTGGGGTTGCGCCGTTGCCGCAGGCAGGGCCTCGGCGGAGCGGCCGACCTGGCCGACTAGCGAATTGGGGGGAACCACCTGGCCAGGAGCGATGTCGGGATTGAGCAGGGTCGTGGCGGTGCCGACGCAGGCGTCGGCGCCGATTTTACCTCTGCCCACCACCAGCACCCCTGCTCCAAGACTGGCCCCCGAGCCTACTTCGAGGGTCCCCTGATGGGCATGCAGGATAGCTCCCATGCCGATGCACGCTCCTGAGCCAATCACGATGCGGCTGTCGGGGTCAGCCCGCAGTAGAGCGCCGGAGGCGACGGCCGCGCCGGGATGGATGGTCACATCGCCGCTTGTGTAGGCGTTAGCGTCCCAGGGCGGTGGCAGAGAAGCCATCGGTTCAGGGCCGCTGGATGATCAGTTCAGCCACGCGGCGCTTGGCCTTGGGATCGATGCCAATCAACCGCACGTACTCGCCCGCGTGCTCGCGCAACACGTTCTCCAGCGCCGCTGCCGCCTCCGGCTCGCGGGCCGCCTGGATCGCCGGGCCGCTTACCCACGAGTTGGCCCTGAAGCGGCGGGCATCGGCAAATTCGACCCCAATCCGATGGCCCTGGCCGAGTAGATGCCGCAACTGATCGAGCACCTCGCTGCTGAGCGAACTGCTGCGCATCGGGCCGGGTGCGTGTGCCGGTGCGGGACTGTAGCCGCCCGCAGCCGGTGCGCTCGCAGTGGTAGACCCCCCCGAGACAGGCTTGCCGTCGGGGCGCTGGATGATAGTCTCGCTCACGCGGCGCTTGGCCTTGGGATCGATGCCGATCAACCGCACGTATTCGCCCGCGTGCTCGCGCAACACGTTCTCCAGGGCGCTCACCACCTCCGGCTCGCGGGCCGCCTGGATCGCCGGGCCGCTCACCCACGAGTTGGCCCTGAAGCGCCGCTCGTCGGCAAATTCGACCGCGAGGCGACATCCCTGGGCAAGCAGGGAGCGCACCGTGGCGAGCACGGCGGCATCGAGCATGCCGCCCCCGCCACTCCGATGGCTGACGGTGTTGTAGCCCTGGGTTGGAGCGGCGGCTCCCCCAGTCGGCCGCTTGCCGTTGGGGTGCTGAATAATCGTCTCGGCCACGCGGCGCTTGGCCTTGGGATCGATGCCGATCAGGCGCACGTATTCGCCTGCGTGCTCCTGCAGACAGCCTTCGAGGGCGGCGAGCACCTCCGGTGCGCGGGTGGCGGCAATCGGTGCGCAACTCTGCCAGGAATTGGCCCGGAAGCGGCGCTCGTCGGCGTGCTCGGTGCCGATGCGATAGCCCTGCGAGAGGAGCGAGTGTACCTGTTGGGCTGCCTCGGAACTCAACAGGCCACCGTTGTCGGGCCGGTAGGAACCGCCCGCGGGCGTGGCCGGGGTTGCAGCGAACTTGCCGCCGCTGACGTTAGCCTCGATCGGTTTGCCGTCGGGGCGCTGGATGATAGTCTCGCTCACGCGGCGCTTGGCCTTGGGATCGATGCCGATCAACCGCACGTATTCGCCCGCGTGCTCGCGCAACACGTTCTCCAGGGCGCTCACCACCTCCGGCTCGCGGGCCGCCTGGATCGCCGGGCCGCTCACCCACGAGTTGGCCCTGAAGCGCCGCTCGTCGGCAAATTCGACCGCGAGGCGACATCCCTGGGCAAGCAGGGAGCGCACCGTGGCGAGGGTTTGACTGGTCATGAACATACTGCTTACCTGAGCGTGGGTTCTGGGAGTGGGTTTGCCGTTGGTGCCCGGCGGCGCCGGGCTGCTCTCGTCGCGAATCGGCACGATGCACTCGATGTCGGCGGCGCAGCGATAGCCCTGGCGCAACGCATCGTTGATGCCGATGACGTGCTTGGCGAAGTGGATGTCGATATCCTGGGCGTCGGGCAGGCGGTTGGCCTGCTGCTGGGTGGTAATCACCGCGCCGGAGGGCACGTACTTGCCGGGCGGGATCTCCACATCCTGCACCAACGCGTGCATCATCACGATGCAGCCTTTGCCCACCCGGGCGTTGAAGATTGTCGAGCGAAAACCGATGAAGCAATCGTCGCCGACGTAGCAAGGCCCGTGGATGAGGGCCATGTGGGTAATCGAGGTGTTCGAGCCGACCCACACCGAGTAGGATTGGCCGTCGTCGCCGTTGACCCGTCCTTCCTGCAGGCCGTGGATGACCACGCCATCCTGGATGTTGGTGTTGGCACCAATGTGAAAGGGTGAACCCTCGTCCGCACGAATTGAGGTTCCCGGCGAGACCAGTACGTTGGCGCTGATGCGCACATCGCCGATGATCTGCGAGAAACTGTGTACGTAGGCGGACGGATCGATTGCGGCCTCAGCCAACCGTCTCGACCACGGGGTAGGGGGAGCCGCGAGGCGGCTTTGTGCAACCATCAACCGATTCCTCCAAACGCATTCAACCTGCTAGCGGTACTGGTCTTTTTTGCTGTAGAGCGAGCGGTTGTCGACGCTGACCGTGTCGATGATGCCGATCACTACCGCGTCGACCGGACGCTTTTCACTGCCCACCACCTGCCTGGCCGCACTGCCGCGGCTGAACAGTACCCATTCGTCGAGTCCGGCCCCGACGCCGTCGGCCGCCACTTCGTATTGCGGAAGCGGCTGGCCGGCCTCATCGATAAGCTGCAGCAGCAGAAATTTTACCCCGACCATGCTGGGCTCCTTTTGCGTGCTGACCACCGTGCCTCGGACTCTGCCAATCTGCATCAGGGTCTGCCGTAGGGACGAATGGAGTTGACACCCTCGCGGAACTGCTCGACCGCCTCGGTGTAGCGGATGGGCAGCACGTATTCGAGGTTCTCGTGGGGACGGGCGATGATGTGGTGCGAGAGCAACTGACCGCCGTAGACGCGCTTGATTGACTCAATGCCTGCCGCCACCGAAGCCTGCACCTCCGATACATCCCCGCGCACGATCACCGTGACCCGGCCACTGCTGATTTTTTCGTAGCCCACCAAAGTGACGCGGGCCGCTTTGACCATCGCATCCGCCGCCTCGACCACGGCCGGAAAACCCAAGGTTTCAATCATGCCAACTGCAACTGCCATTCGGATTCCTCCTAAAAAAACACGCAAATACAACCCGTCAAGTTCGGAATTGCTCAACTGCTTCGGTGTAGCGAATCGGCAACACGTACTCGAGGTTCTCGTGGGGACGAGCAATGATGTGTGTCGAAAGTATCTCGCCGCCGTTCACCCGCTTGGCCGACTCAACACCAGCCGATACCGAAGCTTGCACCTCGGATACATCGCCGCGCACGATCACCGTGACCCGGCCGCTGCCAATCTTTTCGTAACCGACGAGCGTCACCCGGGCCGCTTTGACCATCGCGTCCGCCGCCTCGACGACGGCCGGAAAGCCCTTGGTTTCGATCATTCCAACAGCAATAGGCATGAACAACCTCCCGTGCATTTCGCGCAGTCAAACATAACAGTTTGTGGCGAAAATTGTGAGGGAATACTCATCGCTTTTCGGAGGCGAAAATCCTGGGTATTCCTAGCTTATAGAATAAGACCACGCCTGCCCGAATGCAATATTAGCGACGATTATACTTTCATATCTTTTAAATCAGGCTTGCTTATATGGCGACGGGTCGATACTGGTGCCGCCGCAGTTCTCCCCGCTCCAAAATCGCCGGCGGTGCAGGTTGACACTGGCTCCGCCTTCAGGCAAAGATGGTATTTGCGCAAGTAAGGCCCCGTAGCTCAATTGGTTAGAGCGCCGCCCTGTCACGGCGGAGGTTGACGGTTCGAGCCCGTTCGGGGTCGCTAATTTATTGCATGGTTTCAGGGATCGAACCCTGACGCCTATCGCCCTACTGCTCTTCGAGCTGCTCGCGCAATTCGCCCAGGGTGGCGGGCACCTGTACCTCGGTGTTGTTGCGGATGATCGTCAGGGTGACCTTGTCGCCCGGCTTGTGCTTCTGGATCTGGTTGATCAGATCCTGGGCGTCTTTGATGGCGACTTTGTCGATTGCCACGATCACATCGGCGCCCACCGGCAGTTGCAGGTTGCCGTCAACCGTCTCAAGCCGCCCGGCCCGCAGTCCGGCGCGAGCTGCGGCACCGCCCGGCACCACCGCCGCCACCAGGGCGCCTTCTTTGACCGGCAACTGGAGTGTTTCGACGACCATTGGCGAGAGGGGCAGCACCTGCACCCCGAGGGAGGCGCGGCGGACGGTGCCGCGCGAGATCAGTTCGGGTAGCACCTGGCGCACGGTGTCGACCGGGACGGCAAAGCCGATACCCGCACTCGAACCGCTGGTGCTGAAAATTGCGGTATTCACGCCGATCAACTGACCCTGGCTGTCGAGCAGCGGCCCGCCGGAGTTGCCCGGGTTGATGGCGGCGTCGGTCTGGATGAGGTTTCTAAGGGTGCGCCCCGCCCGTTCGGAAGCCAGATCGCGGTCGAGGGCGCTGACCACCCCGGTGGTGAGGGTGCGCTCCAGGCCGAAGGGATTGCCGATGGCGAGCACCTTGCGCCCCACCTGCAGGTTGCTTGATTCCCCCAGGGTGATGGTGGTGAGGTTCGGGGGCGGATCTTCCATCTGGATGACCGCGAGGTCGTTGCTCGGGTCGGCCCCCACCAGGCGCGCCCGGTAGCGCTTGCCGTTGGCGAGGGTGACTTCCAGGCGGCTTTTGGGGGAGCGCACAACGTGGTAATTGGTGAGGATGCGGCCCTGGGCATCGAGAATGCTCCCGGAGCCGCTGCCCTGCTCGGGCACGGCACGGCTGAAGTAGTCGTAGCGCAGCACGGTGGTGGTGATGTTGACCACCGCCGGGCTTACCCGCTCGTAGATGGCGATATTGTCCTGCTCGTCGGAACCTAAAGACGTCGGCAGAGGCGGCGGGGCGCTCTGGCCTTCGGCGGTCTTCGGTGGAGCAGGTAGGGTCGCCGGGGCGGGGGCGGTTGCCCGGCTGACTGCAAAGTAGCTGCCGGCAGCACCGCCGGTGGCGGCCAGCAGAGCGATAATGAGCACTTCAGCCGATTTGAACGTCTTCACGGTCAGGTTCGAATTCTAATATCAGCGTACCGCATCGATCGATCTGCCCCCGCCATCCCGGCGGCACCACGACGGTGGCTTCGGGCATCTCCACCAGAGCGGGGCCTTCCAGGCGGCTGCCGACCCCCATCGCGGTGCGATCGTAGACGGGTACGGCCCGAAAGCGCCCGTCGCTCCAGACGAGCCGCTCCGCCACCGGCCCATGCCCGGCCGGAGCCTGAGCCTTTAACTGCGGCAGCGTTACCGGCTCGGTGGCCACCAGACGCGCCTGCACCACTTCGATCGCCTGCGCCGGGTCCGACCAGCCGTAGCGCTGCGCGTGCATCGCGTGAAAGGCCTCGACAAGCGCCTCGCGCTCTGTCGCCGGATCGACGGGCACACTCAGCTCAAAAGATTGCCCCCGATAGCGCATATCGGCATAGTAGGCACGCTCCTGCAGATGGGCCGGTGCGAGCAGCTCAAGCGCGCTGAACGCATGCAGCCAGTGGTCGCCCAGATCCGCCAGGACCCGCAGCACCGGGCGCGAGAAATCCTGCCGAACCGGCGAGACGGCAAGTCCCAAGGCGGAGAGCACTCCCCCGGCCTCCGGCACCAGCACCCGAGCGATCCCGAGCGCTTCAGCCAGATCGCAGCCGTGCATCGGTCCTGCCCCGCCGAAGGCCAGCAGCACCAGTGAGCGCGGGTCAATGCCTCGCTCCACCGACATCACGCGCAAAGCCGCGACCATATGGGCGTTGGCCACCTCCCGGATGCCGACCGCCGTCCGTTCCATTGCGAGGCCGAGTTTGTTTGCAAGGTGCCCGAGGGCGGCGGCGGCGGCAGCTTTGTCGAGCTTGATCGCTCCGCCCAGCACCGCACCGCCCGCCAGATAACCCAAAAAGACATTGGCGTCGGTGACGGTCGCTTCGGTGCCGCCCCGGCCGTAGGTGGCCGGACCGGGAATCGACCCGGCCGAATAGGGACCGACCCGCAGCGCGCCGCCGCCGTCCACCCAGGCCACCGAACCGCCGCCCGCGCTCACCGTATGAATATCGATCTGCGGCAGGCGCACCGGATAACCCGCGACCACCGCCTCGGCGCTGGTCTGGGGTTGCCCCCGCAAGATAAGCGACACGTCCGTACTGGTACCGCCCATATCGAAGGCGAGCACATCGGCAAACCCCGATTGGGCCGCGACAAAAGCTGCCCCCCGCACCCCCCCTGCCGGACCGGACAGCAGCGCTGCCGCCCCCCGCGCCTTCTCAATGGGGATCACTCCGCCGCTCGACTGCATGATGAGCGGCACCGGCAATTGTATCTCCCGGCAGCGCCCGATCAGCCGGTCGAGGTAATAGCGCAGCTTCGGACTCAAATAGGCGTCCACGACCGTAGTGCTGAAGCGCTCGTACTCCCGAAATTCAGGCGCCACCTCACTCGACAGCGACAGGTGCGTCTGGGCAAAAGCTTCGCGCAGGGCACCGGCGACGGCCTGCTCGTGTTCAGGATAAGCAAAGGCAAACAAAAAACCGACCGCCACCGCTTCGATCTTCCCGGCAGCCACAAGCGGCGCCAACCGGGCAATCAAATCCTCTACCGCTTCACGTTCAAGGGGAATCATCACCCCCGCCGGTCCCATCCGCTCGCGCACCGTCAGGCAGTGCTCCCGCGCCACCAGCGGCTGGGGCCGGGGGGCGCTCAGGTCATAGAGGTGAGGACGGTTCTGGCGGCCGATGCGCAGGATATCTTGAAAGCCTTCGGTAGTTACAAATGCCGTCGAAGCCCCTTTGCCTTCCAACAGGGCGTTGGTGGCCACGGTCATTCCGTGGGCAAACACGCCGATGTCGCCGCCGCTCAGCCCCGTGCGCACGAACGCCTCGATCACCCCTTGCGACTGGTCGGCGGTGGTAGGGACTTTGGCAGTGATCATTTTGCCCTCGACCACCGCCACCAGGTCGGTGAAAGTCCCTCCCACATCCACACCCAGGCGAATGACTCCCACACCCATCCCTCCAAGTGTTGTGTGAGCTATCTTGGCACGCTATCTTCCCGCTGCCGATTCTAGGGCAACACACCAAAACGTACGGGACTGGAGACCGTACCTGCCGGAGTGGTCACGACGATTTTTCCGCTGGCGGCACCTGCGGGTACCGTTGAGCGGATCTGGGTGTCGGAGATCACCGTGAAATCGGCAGGGACCACCCGGCGTGCTTCGCTGCGAAATAGAACCGCCGCCGCCCCTGTAAAGCCCGTACCGGTGATGGTGACCTCCGTTCCACTCACTCCAAAGCGTGGAGCGATAGCGGATATGGTCGGGGCAACGCCTACCGATGTATTGAGCAAGATGGCGACGTTGCCGGGATAGCCGGTGTTGTTGGCGGTGGCAATATCGAGATCGCTATCGCCGTCAAAGTCTCCAGCGGTGGCATTGCTCGCGCTACCGACTGCAAAATCCAGCGCCGGGCCGAACTTGCCGCCGCCTGTGCCCAGGATGACCGAGACTTCGTCTAAATTTGCGGCGACAAGATCCGCCAATCCGTCGGCATCCACGTCTGCGATCGCCGCAGATATTGGGCGTCCCCCGGCCGCTATCGCACCGGCCGACACAAAGGCGGCATTGCCCCGATTGAGCAGCAAAGCAAGATCGCCATCCTCGTAAGTGGTAGTTGCAGTATTGGCAGCGACAATGTCCAGATCGCCGTCATCATCCACATCCCCGACCGCCACACCGCCCGGATTGGCAAGTGTCACCAGCGCCTGGGACGGGCCAAAGCCGCCGATTCCGTCTCCGAAGAGAATTTCGACAGTATCGGTGGCGATATCCAAATTCCCGTCGCCGTCGAGATCGCCCAGGGCGACAGAAGCGCCCTCAGCGGCGAAGCAGCGGGGTGCAGCAAACGTGCCGTCGCCGTTGCCCAGTTTCGGTGCACCATCCGCCCTCAAGCGGGACCGCCCATCACGGCCGATAACCGGTGCGCGGATTCCAGCTGGTCGTGTCGATACTCAAAGGGGCACTAAACGCCTGTGCCACCCGCTGCCAGGGCGTGAATTTGAAGTTGGTGTTGTCGCGGGCTTCGCCTTCGTTGTCCAACACCTCGGGGGTGTTCCCTCCGTCCTGGGTAACCAGCAATCCCAAGGGAAAAGCCGCTCCCAAAGGCACGTTCAGCACCGCCGCCCCGTCGCACTCCTGCACGCCGTCCACATCCTTGCGGCGATTGTCGGCAATTTCGAAGCTGCCGATGTAGCGATTGGCGCTCCGGCGGTCGTAGACGGCGAAGGTGTTGTCTCCCTGGCTGGAAGTAATCAAATACCCCTGATTGCTAGCGGTGTAGTAGATGGTGAGTCCTTCGACATCGGCGCTCAGATATTTGCCGCCGTAACCCGGATCGGCGGCGTAGTCGATGACACACTCTTCTTCGTCGGTATCGTAGGTGTAGGGCACGCCGAATTCGCGCACTTTGTCCACCTGCACCGGGCTTGCCGCTTCGAAGGCCGCCGAGATCCGCCAGATGCCCACATCTTCCTGCCCCGCATAAAGAATGCCCAGTTCCTGGTCCACCACCATCCCCTCAACCTGGGCCAGATCGCCAGGATCGTTGCAGGGGGTCCAGCTGGTGCCGTTGGGCAGTGTAAAACTCTCAGGAAGAACCACCTCGGCAATTTTGCGGTAGCCCACCTGTCCGCTACCGATATCGAACAGTTCGAGCTTGGCGATGGCGGTGCGCGAGCGCTGGCTCACAAAGGCGAAGGTGCGGCCGGAGTCGCGGTTGCGGTAAAGGGCGAGGCCATAAGCGGTGGTTTGCTCGTTGACTTGTGCTTGATCGGCCGAAAACACAAAGCCCGCGTCTGGGTCGGTGACATCCACCAGTGGGGCCTGGCTTTGGGCTGCCTTCGCCGGGTCGATCGTGTAGATGCGCAGCTTGTCGCGACCGCGGTCGGTGGTGACGGCCAGATCGACACTGCGGCTACCCAGGGTGAAGCCGTAGACCACATCGACGTTGTTGAACCGGCCGGGGGCATCGTCGGGGGTAGGGGGCGGCGGGGCGGCGATGGCCTGCAGTTCTTGACCTGCCAGGTCGTAGACCGACAGTCCGGCATTTTTCTTGGTGCCCACCATGACACTTTTGGCCGGGGCGACCGGGTGCAGCCAGATGGACGGATCGTCGGCGTCCGCTTCACCACCTGCATCGTCGTCAAATAGTGCCGGCGTCTCCAGCTTCGGCCGGACTGTCGCCACCGGAGCAGTACTTTGGGCCTGGACCGCCGCGACCACCAGGGTGGCAGCCAGCGCAAAGCAGACGAAAGACTGGATCTTAAGGCGAAGCTTTACAGGCACTTTGTTTACCTACGATGTTGAACCCGCGCGATCGTAGTGTCCCTTCCCTTCCCTAAGCCCTGGTTAACGAAGCGCCTTCAAGTCACCGCCGCCTGACACAGCCGGGCGCGGTGCTCGCCGAGCAGCGGTTGCAAGGCCGCGGCAACCCGTCGATCGAGATGGGGATACACCGGAAGCCGCGGCTCCAACTGCCAGCCCGCCGCCGCGAGTCGTTCGCCGAGCCGCTCTACAACCGGGTGGGCGTAGTCGGGATTGACCACGTCCACTGGACCAATCCCCCCCAGATCCCGCGCCCCCGCCTCCAGCAGCGGTACGAGGTCACCCACCAGGTTCGGCGGGATCTGAATCGTGATCTCGGCAGGCAAAATCTGCCGGGCCAGCCGCACCATATCGAGCAGTTGCGCTTCGCCCAGCGGCTCTCCCACCCAGCTTTGAGAGCCGCCGGGGCTGTGGGGCTGAAGGATGACCTCCTGGATGTGTCCGTGGCGATTGTGCAGCCGGGCAATGGTCCGCAACGTATCCTCGCGCTCGGCGGGTGTCTCGCCGATTCCCAATAGCAGACCGGTGGTAAAGGGAATACCCAAGGTGCCCGCCCATTCGAGCTGCCCGGTGCGCAGCGCCGGGAGCTTGCTTGGGGCTTGGCGGTGGACGCTTCCCAGCAGCCTGTTGCTGTCGATTTCGAGCATCAGACCCAGCGAGACGTTCAGCTGCTGCAGTGCGCGCATCTCCTCGAAGCGCAGAACGCCGCAGTTGGTGTGGGGCAAAAATCCTAACTCCAGAGCCACTTCACAGATGCCCTGAATCATCGCAAACCACTCGCTCCGGCGGGGATCGTGGGGGTGCACCTCGCCTGAGAGGACCAGAATTTCGACCACACCGCTTCTCACCAGCGGCAGCAGCAGCGCGCGCGCCTCGGTAGGGTTCAGCCAATCAGCCCCGCGCTCGGCCCGAAAATTGCAGTAGCCGCAGCGGTTGAAGCACTCGCGGGTGGGCACCAGCGTAAAAGCAGGGCTGTAGGTAACGGTGCGCTCCCTCATAAATCGATCCCCACCTCGGCCAGCAATGTGGCTAGTTCTTCGCCCTGCAACCCTGCGGCAATCACCTGGGGGTTGACGGGGGAGAAGGGAGCGCGCTGGCGCTCGACGCCTAAAAGTTGGGCACCCGCCGGGATCACCGGCTGGCCAGGATCGGCGGGCGTGGGCCGGGTTAAAAAACTGGAGGCGCCGCGAAAGACCAGCACCTCCTCTTCGGAGCCATCCAGGAGAACCCGCACCAGCAGCACTTCGCCGGGGCGTTTGCGGGTATAGGCTTCGAGGGCATCGCCGAGGGGCATCGCATCGGTCTCCAGATTGGGTGTCCAAGGATATTTTCAACCGGCTCCCACGCCCGCGGGTGATAAATTGTAAACCAATGTTGTGGTTAGTGCGCCTGGTGTTGCTGGCGGTCGCGGCGGGCTTTTTCGCCTGGGTCGCCTACGAAAATCCTCTGCCGGCGGTCTGGCGGGAGGTGCGATGTCTGCCGGTTTACTGGCGTCCGACGCTTCCGTATCCAGAATTTCTCTCCAGGCTGCGCGCCGACGAAATCCACTTTGTCCTGCTCAACCCCGAGCAGGCACGCATCTACGTGCGCAAGGGCGACGAGCAGTACGCCGTGCGCGTGCCGGAACTGGATTTCACCTGGCAGGAACTGCTCCACGAAAAGCGGGTGCGGGTGGTGGTGCTGGCCGAGGGCGGATGTTAAGCATCAAGGCTGGGCGTCATCGGCGGTGCTTTTGGCCCACCAGAGGCACAGCAGCGAACCGACTGCGACGATCGCCAGGGCGTTGAGCAAGTGAACATGCATTGGAAACGGGTCGAGTACCTGTCTCAGGTAGAGATATAAGATCAAACTCGCCCCAGCCCCAAAAAGTGTCACCAGCGGCACGGCGACGGCGAACAACAAACTACCCCCCAACAGCGCAAAGGGTTTCCAGGGGTTGTCTGCAGCAAGCGGCATCACCGCGCTTGCGGAACTGCCCGTAGCATGGAGGACTTCTCGGTGCTCAAGAGCTTCAAGCGCCTCGCGGGCGTTACCCAGGCGCTCCTCGATAGCTGGTTCGAGCAGGCGTTCCAACCAGCGCACCAGTGGCCGACCCACCCCCACCCGGCTCTGGAAGGCAAGGTGCAAGCCCCGGCGTGGAAAGTCCGCCGGATCGGTGCCGGTGAGGGCAAAAAGCAGCGTCGCTCCAAGGGCGTAAAGGTCCGATCCCGGTGCGGCGCGGCCGATAAATTGCTCGGGCGGCATATAGCTGAAGGTTCCGGCGACCGTCAGGGTGGTCGTACCGCCCTGGGCCTGAACCGAGCCGAAGTCGATGAGCGCGTAGCCGCCACCGGCGGTGCAGACGATATTGCTCGGCTTGATATCGCGGTGAATCACCGGGGGCGCCTGGCTGTGCAAGTAGGCAAGCGTCTCCAGCAGATGCGCCGCCAGACGGACGATATCCGCTTCGCCCAAACGCTCGCCCGAGCCGACCCGTTCGGCCAGGGTGATCCCGGCGATGTACTCCTGAGCCAGGCAGTAGTAATGCCCTTCGGGCAGCTCCACCCAGAAGGCGTCCCGGTGGCGGGGGATACCGGGGTAGTCGAGCGAGGCGAGGGTGCGCGCCTCGCGCTCCAGCCGCTCGTGATCCTGCCAGGTGGCATGGCGGCCGAAATAAAGCGTCTTGAGGGTGACGGACGCTTCGGCGCACAGCCCGTCCGCCGCCAGCCAGGTCTCGCGACCGCCGTTGACACCGAGGTGCCGACACAACCGGTAGCGCTCTCGAACCAGCTCGCCTTCGCTGAACGGCATCGCGGCCTCCTGCGGTTGAAGGGTTAGGGTCCGGCCAAAAACTGCTACAAGGAAATCATAGTGTTCGGCCAACCGTGTGTTCTTCACAACACCGGGCGGGCGGAATCCTTCGCAGCAGGTACCCGATGAAAGGCCGACGCAAAATCAAGTACCCCCACCTTGTGGGCTCCAAGTGGACCTCAACCCGCAAGATCATGGGATGGAGGCACTTTCAGGTTTTTGCCCGCGAGGATCGCAAGGGTCTGGTCTTTGCCCGCCTGCAATCGGTATGTGCAGTGGAGGTCAATGTTTGGGTGAACGCCAAAACCCTCAAAAACCGGGATCTGTGGGAACCCGGCTGGATCGCCCTCGGCGAGATGGCTCCGGATCCCGACGGAGCAGCGCAGATTCAGTGAGCGGCGGTGGCCGCCTCTGGATTGGTCGAGAAGGAGGAACCGCAGCCGCAGGTGTGGGTGGCACTGGGGTTGTGGAAGCGGAAGCCGCCCCCCATCAGATCGCCGGACCAGTCGAGGGTGAGGTCCCCGAGGTAGGGCAGGCTTACAGCATCAACGGCCACGCACACGCCGTCTTGATCAAATAGCTGGTCGTCCGCCCGGCTTTCGGTGTCGAACTTCATCGTATAGGACATGCCGGAGCAGCCGGCGTTGACCACCCCCAGACGCAAGAACTGCCGGTCATTGCCGCTTTTTTTCTGCAGGCGCCTGACTTCTTGGAGGGCGGTTTCGGTGAGGTTGATCATGGCCAGAACCACACAATCACTTTGTTACGCGCATTGTAGCCCACCGACGCGCCTGCCTTTTGCAGAAGCGGCGGCTGCGCCCAAGCGCAGCCAAAAGTGGGTTCAACTCCGTGGTTCAGACCCGGGCCTGCCGCGACGATGGAGAAGCAAGCCAACAGGCAAGCACCCGTCCGCGCAAGACGGCAACCGGGCTTCACGCACCCCCCTGGCGTGGAGCCCGGTTTGCCGTTGGAGGGGTTTGCGGCGGACTAGTGCAGATTTTTAGAAGTATTTTTACCGTCCACTACGCGCGCAGGCTTCAAGAATAACCAGCAAACGAAAAAGAATGAAGCCGTAAACAGTAAGACCATGTCCAGTGCGCTCAGATAGCCATCCGACAAAGCCGCGGTGGTCCTGTCGCACAGACCGAATATCCATGCCGCGATGCCTAGAATCCAGATACCCTTTTGAAGCTTGTTGAGAAATACCAGCGATTCGAGTTTGTGGTTGTCTTGCATACAAATTGCTCTGACCGGGAGCTTAAACAACCTTTTTGAAAGGCTGCATCGGCCTTGCCTGGACCCGGCGCGTGCTGCATTTGGCGACTACACAGCTGAAGTCCATCGAGGCGCGCTGTGGCCAGGCTATCAACATATCTTTACAGAGTGGTCTGCCCAGGGGCTGAACCAGTTTGTCGCAGCGGGGCAGAAATTCGTTTCGCCGGACGATAGTTTAATAGATACTTTGTGCAGCCCACTCGACGGACGAAGCACTTGTGCTAGCTTGGGTTTTTCCTATCCAGTCGAAGGGGAGCGTCGAGATGGCAAGGATTCTCAGGCTGGTCTCAGACAGTGCATTTGCAGGTGAATCGGTGCCTTTGTCACCAGCTGGCCCTCCCGAAGACGGAGAATTGCTGGACGCTTACTCGAACGCGGTGACCCGCGCCGCCGAGACCGTGAGCCGCTCGGTGGTCAATATCGACGTGCGCAAAAGCACACAGGGACGCCGGGGTAACCAGCAGATGCGCGGCAACGGCTCGGGATTTTTGTTTACCCCCGACGGCTATATCCTTACCAACAGCCACGTCGTCCATGGGGCCGGCGAAGTGGAGGTGACGCTGCAGGACGGTCGGCGGATGGCGGCAACCCCTGTGGGCGACGACCCCGACAGTGACCTTGCCGTCATCCGCATCGACGGGGCCAACCTCTACCCTGTCAAATTGGGCGACTCCCAGAAAGTGCGCGTCGGCCAACTGGCCATCGCCATCGGCAGTCCCTACGGTTTTCAGTACACGGTGACCGCCGGGGTGGTGAGTGCCCTCGGCCGTTCGCTGCGCTCCGGCTCCGGGCGGCTCATCGACAATATTGTCCAGACCGACGCCGCCCTCAACCCAGGCAACTCCGGCGGACCGCTGGTCAATTCGCGCGGCGAGGTGATCGGGGTGAATTCGGCGGTCATCCTGCCGGCACAGGGTATTTGCTTTGCCATTGCCGTCAACACCGCCAAATTCGTCGCAGGCCAACTCATCAACGGCGGGCGGGTGCGCCGCAGCTTCATCGGCGTGGGCGGGCAGACGGTGCCGCTGCCGCGCTTCGTGGTGCGCTTTCATAATCTCGCGGCCGAAAGCGGGGTGCTGGTGGTCTCCGTCGAGGCCGATAGCCCCGCTTCGCAGGCGGGTCTACGCGAAGGGGATGTGATTATTGAACTGGCCGGGCAGGCAGTATCGGATATCGACGCTTTGCACCGCGCCTTGAGTGACAAGCAAGTGGGGGTGCGTTCGTCGCTGACCGTCCTGCGGCGCAATGACAAGCTCAGCCTGGAGATTGTTCCGGCGGAGTCACCCGCAAAGGCTTCCCGGTAGTAAACCAAACAGCAAATGTCCTACGACAATGTGTGCAAGTGGCCGGCTGAAAAAGATCCTGATGCCTTCGCCACTTGCGATAGGGACCGGCCAGCATCCGACGCCGGTTGCCGTCACTACGATGCGTTGGCGTGCCAAGGCCCGGTTGGCCCGCTTCTGCTCGGCGTTCAAGCTGCCCCTCGGCCGCTTTTGATCGGCGTCTGGCTGTTGAGATGCTGGTAAGTCATTGGCAGATAGGAGAGTCACCACCCTCCTTGTGACCTCTCCTCACCATTCATGCAAGAGGTCCAATGGTGCTCGCCTCGAAATGGGTCTGCTGTTCAGGTGCTGAAAAGCTCGCCAGCCGAAAGATTCAGAATTTTTGATCTTGAGAGGCGGCACCCAGATTCGAACTGGGGGATCAGGGTTTTGCAGACCCTTGCCTTACCGCTTGGCTATGCCGCCCTTGGACCGTTTTGTCCGGCTATTCATCATAGCGAACGCTCCGGGCTTTCGGAAAGAGCCGGGGGCAGCATGGCGCCCACGGTGCCCATGGCAGCTTCGACGGTCGCCTCCAATAGCCGCGGATCCACCTGTTTGTCTCCGGGCTGATGGTAGTTGGGATCTTGGCCCCGGTAGAAAAAGAGCACCGGCACCTTGGCCGCAGCAAAGGAGGCGTGATCGCTCGCATTGCTCGGGCGCATCTTCTCCACGGCGGGCACCGATTTTTCGGCAAGGGCGAGCAGTTCGGGGGTGCCGCCCACCAAGAGCTTTTCGTTCAGACCCACCATGTCGAAGTTGAGCATGCCGCGCAGTCCTTTGATCAAGGCCGCCGAAGCGGAGCGCACGAAATGACGGGAGCCTACCAGGCCCTCCTCTTCGGCGTCAAAATGCACGAACCAGGCGCGGCGGGCCAGGGGTGTGCCGGCCAGCCGTCGGGCGCTCTCCAGCAACACGGCGGAGCCGCTGGCGTTGTCGTTGGCCCCGGGCGCACCTTCGACCGAATCGTAGTGGGCTCCAAGCAACACCTGGGGCGTGCTCACTCCGGCCAGGCGGGCGATCACATTGCGGCCGGTGAGCGAGACAACTTCGGTGCGCACCTCCAGTTGGACGGGCCGAGAAAATTTGCCCGCAAGCAATGGGCGTCCCTGACTGCCCGAAAGGCCGAGCACCGGGATTTCGGTTTTGCCCCCCAGGGTGCCCATCAAAGGGCCGTCCTGGGAATTGACGACCACCAGGCCCACCGCCCCCGCCCGCGCCGCGTGGCGCGCTTTATCGAGAAACGGGATTTTGCCGCGGCGGACGATGGCGACGGCTCCTTTGACATCGACGCGGGTGAAGTCCTCCGGTTCCCCCACCCCCGGCACCACCACCGCGGCAGCAGCGGCACTCCCGGCCGGCGATCCGGACAGGGCGCGGCCCTTCAGCCGCTCGCCTTCGACCATTAGCGACGAACCGAGATCGTTGAATTTCTCGAAGGAAAAGGGCTGGATTGCGACTTCGTAGCCCGCCGCCCGGTACTGTTCGCTCAGGTAGGCGCTCGCCCGCTCGGCGGCGGGCGAGCCCGCCACCCGCGGCCCACCGGCCAGCAAAGCCTGCACATCGGCGCCGAGGCGTTCGGCGAGGGCAAAAACCGGTTGGGCAAAGACCAGCAAACTCATCGCCAGCGGCACAGCGCCACCGGCCCGCAAAGGTTGCACCATAGAGAGCCATCGCAAGGGTAGGCTTTCCAGACGCGCCGTCGGCTCGCGCGTTCCTGACGGCTGGGGTAAGCTGTTATCCACCGTTTTGCTTGGGAGCATCCAGTTTATGACCAGGGCGCGCATGTACTACGACGAGGACGCCGATCTGTCGGTACTCAACAACAAGACGATCGCCATCGTCGGCTACGGATCCCAGGGCCATGCCCACGCCCTCAACCTCAAAGACTCGGGAATCGACGTGATCGTGGGTCTTTACGAAGGCTCCCGCTCCTGGGCGCGCGCCGAGAACGAAGGTCTGGCCGTCTACCCGACCGCCGAGGCGGCGGCCAAGGCGGACCTGGTGATGATCCTGCTGCCTGACGAGGTGCAGCGCGACATCTACAACCGCGACATCGCCCCGCACCTGGGCACAGGCAAAACCCTCGCCTTCGCCCACGGCTTCAATATTCATTTCTCCCAGATCGTCCCTTCCCAAGAGGTGGACGTGCTCATGGTCGCCCCCAAAGGTCCCGGCCACCTGGTGCGCCGCGTGTTCACCGAAGGCAAGGGGGTACCGTGTCTGTTTGCCGTCGAGCAGGATGCGAGCGGCCGGGCGCGCACCACGGCGATGGCCTACGCCCGGGCAATCGGCGGCACGCGGGCGGGCATTTTGGAGACCACCTTTCGAGAAGAAGCCGAGACGGACCTCTTCGGCGAGCAAACCGTGCTCTGCGGGGGGCTGACCGCCCTCATCAAGGCGGGCTTCGAGACGCTGGTGGAGGCGGGCTACCAGCCGGAACTGGCTTACTTCGAGTGCCTGCACGAGGTGAAGCTGATCGTCGATTTGATTGTCGAGGGGGGACTGGCCAAGATGCGCGACTCGATCTCCAACACGGCCGAATTCGGCGATTACACCCGCGGCCCGCGCATCGTCGATGAGCGCACCAAGGCTGAGATGAAAAAGATCCTAGCCGAAATCCAGAACGGCGAATTTGCCAAACAGTGGGTGCTGGACAGCCAGGCCAACTACGCGAGCTTCAAGGCGATGCGCCGCCGCGAAGCCGAACACCCGATCGAAGAGGTGGGGGCGGATCTGCGCAAGATGATGTCCTGGCTGCGCTCCTGAATGCGCTTGAGAGCGGGGCCGGCCGACTGAAAATCCCAGCGGACAACCGTCTCAATCCTGATAGCTGGTTTTGCACGACAGTCTGTGGGGCGAGAGGGGAAACCGAAGGGGGTTCCACCTCTCGCGCTCTCCTCCTCCCCGCGTTAGGGGGCTGCCAGCCCCCCAACACCCCCCGGACTTCACGGCGCGGTGGGCGGGGGAATTGGTGGGTGGGATGGGCTTACTCTTCCAGGGCCTGCACGACGCGTGTCGACTGTGGCATAGGGCTGGCTCTTCCTAACACCCAACACCTACCCTAAGGACTGCCGGTTCCAAAGAGCTTGATCGTATCGCTTTGGGAATTGACTGCCTCGATGGGTACCAGCGACTGTTTGCTGTTAAAGCGAAACAAATACAGCAGCAGTTGCTGGCTTCCCATCTTCAAGGTGACAAAGACGTTGATGCGGGTAAGCGGATTGCTCAGATCCGGTTTGTTGAGATTGAACTGGGCGATGCGCTCGGCCAGCACCGAGGTGGATTTCTGGGTGGAGACACTCAGTTCGAGCGGTTTGCCCAGGGGTTGGCCGGTCGTCAGTTGGGTTTCGGTCGTGCCGGTGGCGGCAGGGGCAGGTTTCGAGGCAACGGCAGTCGGCACCGCCGGTAGGGGAGCGGTGTCGCCGAAGCGGTAGTTGCGGTAGGTAGTCCCAATGTCGATGGGGCCTGCGAAGGCGCGGCGGGTGAAGCCGACCGGTACCCAGAAATTCATTTTGATCTGCATGCGGGAGCGCTCCGGCAGCCAGTAGCGCTCGACAGGTTGAAAATCGACGGTGTAGTTGGCCGAGCCCCAGACGCCTGATAGGTACATCACTGCCCGCCGCGGTAGGGCGGTGGCGGCATCGAGCCACAGTTCGCGCAGGGGTCCGCCCGCGAGTGGCACAAGGCGCAGCCGCACCGCTTCGCCCGCGCCAAGCCGGTTCATCTCGACCGTCTCGACGCGGTAGGCTTCGGAGGTGGCACCCAGGTCTACGATCGCATGGGGAGCCACCCGCTCGGGGCGCTCGATGTATTCGCTATAGAGCTTGAGGCGGTCGGACTGGGTGACCAGATTCAGCCGGTCGTGGGCGATCTTGTAGAACTGGTCGCCCTCGGTAAGATTCGCTTCCCAGCCGCCGTCCGCACGAAAGACAAACTCACCGGCGGTGATTCCCTCCTGCCACCCAAAAGTCTGAATTTGTTGCTCGAAGCGGCGTTCGGCAGGTGCTTCAAGCGTCTTCAGGGCCTTTTGGTATCGTTCAAGCCAATCCTGGGGCGGCTGGGACCAACCGGGTGCCTGTCCCGTCAACAACAGGGCCAGAACAAGCCACCAGCACCGAAAGGTGAACGGCATGGGAAGTTCCGATACATTGAACCGGGCAATTAGCGTGAGACGATCGTGCCGCTGCCTGCGACTTTGCGATTGACGCGCCGGGGGTTGCCGCTGTAGAAAACATCGCCGCTGCCGGCGACGTTCGCATCGAGCGCATCGGCGGCAAATACCTGCAGTCGCCCGAGCCTGCGACGCTTACCGCCGCGGTGCGGGCGCGCAGTGCCGTGAGGTTGGCGTCGCCGGAGCCGGCCACATCCACCTGCAGCCGATCGACCGCGGAGAGCCCTTCGGCCGGGGCAACCACCACATAGCCGCTGCCGGCGATCGACACGCTGAAGCTGTCGTTGCGAATGCCGCTCAGGCGGGCGTCGCCGCTACCCAGGATCGCGATCGACTTGAGCTTCGGCACCCGGATGAGCGCGCGCGGCCCGCGCCCGCCGATGTTCATGCTGCCGCCGCGTGGGCCGCTAATCACCAGCGTCTCGCCGCTTACCTCAGTCACGATGCTCTCGATTACCCTCGGGACGCCTTCGAGGAGGACCACCGACTGGTTCGCACCCGCCCGCACATCAACATCGGTCGAACCGCGCACCTCGATGCGCACAAAAGCCGGCACATCGCGGGTGAACGTCTCGGCACAGACGGCGGGAGCTCCCGCCATCACCAGCGCCGCCACTGCCAGAGCAAGTTTCGCCTCCACCGGCTTTCTCCTATTCAATCGAGATCGACTGGGGACCTTTGTTATTGCCGTTGGTGCTGGTGAAACCGCCGCTGGGGGTACCGTAGCCCGTTTCGCTGCGGTTGAGCTGTTCGGTCAGCCAGCTTTTGACCGGGTCTTCCATCGGATTCATCCGAAATACACCCGCCACAAAACCGCTCAAAAACCCCAGCGGCTGGTCGGTCAAAGAACGCACAATCGGGCTCAATTCATCCATGGCCACCACCTTCTTTAACAAGACCACTGCACAGTTCCATAGTATCCCCGGGCCGCGCTATTCCGCGCTCTTGCCGCTGCGTTCGAGGGCCTGCTTGAACCCGAGCACCACCAGAATGTTGGCCACGGTGAGCAGCGATTCGGCCGTCCCGTGCAGCCAGTCGACATCGGCGAGCGATTGACCCAGGACAAACCGGCTATATAGTCCGGCGGGGATCGTCACCGCCACGAAGACGAGGGTGCCGTAAAAACCATAGAGGGCCAGCTTTGGAAAGCGGCCCGAGCGGGTGGCAAACCACAAAAAAGCGAGGTACGGAAACAGCGAAGCGGCAAAAAGCGCCTGCTCAAATGCCATGCTAGCGGCGCAGGCCGAGGCGATCGACCAAGGCGCGGTAGCGGTCGGCTTCGTTGGCTGCCAGATAAGCCAACAATTGCTTGCGTCGGCCGATGAGCTTGAGCAGGCCGCGCCGCGAGGAAAAATCTTTAGGGTGGCTGCGCAGGTGCTCGGTCAACTGGTTGATCCGATCGCTGAGCATTGCCACTTGCACCTCCGGCGAACCGGTGTCGGTTTCGTGGACCTGGTAGGTGCCAATCAATTCCTGCTTGCGATCTTGGGTCAGGGGCATAGTGATTCCGAAAAATTCAAGTTTTCCTAGAGTACCACAGATTTGCTCGTCATCGTCGGTGTTCCAGCCCGCCAAGCGCACTTCTAAGTCGGGGTAGAGGCGCTCAGCAGCTGCCCCCTGGTAAGATCCAAACGCGGGTCGCCGCGTGTCCGGTGATGCAGACGACAGCGCCATAGGTAAGGCGTTGTTTTCTTCACGGACTTTTCGTGCGGCCGGTCCGCATATTTTTCAGCATCCCGGCATCACCTTTCAGACCACCGCACGCGAACCCCCGCTTACCATGGCCGACTCTACCCGCGAATCCCACGCTCCCCAACGCACCGACCTCCCCCCGGTTTCCGAGCGCGAACGGCGCAACTGGGTGCCGATCGTCGTGAGCCTCGCGCTCATCGTACTGGGGATTGTCCTGTTTCGGTTCTTTGCAGGGGACAAACCGGCGGAGTCGCCCGCAGCCCAGGGGGGACGCAAAGCGGTGCCGGCGGCCACAGCGGTAGCGACCCAAAAAGCAGTGCCGATCGCGATTGCCGCCATCGGCTCGGTTGAAGCCTACAACACTGTCGCCGTGCGCTCCCAGGTCGAAGGTACCCTCACCCGTGTCGCCTTCGAGCAGGGCCAGTACGTCCAGAAAGGTGCTCTGCTCTTTACGGTTGACGCCCGTCCGAACGCGGCGGCCTTTGCCCAGGCCGAGGCGCAACTGAGCCGCGACCAGGCAGGGGTCGCCCAGGCGGAAGCGGCGGTGGCGCGCGACGGCGCCCAGTTGCGCACCGCCCAGACCCAGGTGCAGCGCTACCGGTCGCTGGTGGCCCAGGGGGCGGTCTCCCAGGAGCAGTTCGACCAGGTGCAGACCAACGCCGAGGCCCTCGCCGCAACCGTGCGCGCGAGCGAAGCGGCCGTGGCCAACGCCCGCTCGGTGGTACGCGCGAGCCGTGCCGCTGTCGAGAGCGCCCGCGTCCAGTTGGGCTACACCGAGATTCGTGCCCCGATTGCCGGACGCACCGGCAGCCTCGCGGTCTATGCCGGCAACCTGGTGCGCGCCAACGACACTACACCGCTGGTGGTGATCAATCGGGTGAGCCCGATCTATGTGAGCTTTACGGTCCCTGAGCGGGAACTGCCCGCTATCAAGCGCTACCAGGCCCAGGCCCGCCTCAAAGTCGTCGCCGTGCCGCCCAGCGGAGCCGGTCGCGCCGTGGCGGGGTACTTGAGCTTTATCGACAACGCCGTCGACAGCACCACAGGAACCATTCGCCTGCGCGGCACGTTCGAGAACCAGGACAACTACCTGGTTCCCGGCCAGTTCATGAACGTCGCACTGACCCTCACCACCCAGCCGAACGCGGTGGTGGTGCCCACCCAGGCGGTACAGACCGGTCAGCAGGGCACCTACGTCTATGTAGTCAAGCCCGACCGGACGGTGGACCTGCGGGTGGTGACGAGCAGCCGCACCGTGGGCGGCGACGCGCTCATCGAGCGGGGAGTCGCGCCCGGGGAGACCGTCGTCACCGACGGCCAGCTGCAACTGAAGCCGGGCGACACAATCAAAGCCAGGTCTGCCGCCTCTACCCCGTCCACCACCCAGGAGCCGCGTCCGTGAACTTCTCGGCAGTGTTCATCCGCCGCCCCGTCGCCACGACGCTAGTGATGCTTGGGGTGTTGTTCTTCGGCCTGATTGCCTACCGGCTCCTGCCGGTCAACGATCTGCCGAACGTCGATTTTCCGACCATCCAGGTGTCCGCCGGTTTGCCCGGTGCCAGCCCCGAGACAATGGCCGCGGCAGTGGCCACTCCCCTGGAGCGCCAGCTCTCGGCGATCCCGGGTCTCGATTCGATGAATTCGTCCAGTTCGCTGGGCAGTACGCAGATCGCCCTCCAGTTCGATCTGGAGCGCGACATCGACGCTGCCGCCCAGGATGTCCAGACGGCGATCGCCACTGCCGCTTCGCAGTTGCCGCCGGGGCTGCCCACGCCGCCCAGTTACCGCAAGGTCAACCCGGCGGAGCAGCCGATTATGATCCTCTCGCTCAATTCGCCGACGCTGCCGCTGTGGCGGGTGGACGAGTACGCCCAGACGCTCATCGCCCAGCGCATCTCGATGGTGAGCGGCGTGGCGCAGGTGCTGGTCTTCGGCGCCCAGAAGTACGCCGTGCGCGTCCAGGTGGACCCCAACGCCCTTGCCGCGCGCGGTATCGGCCTCGATGAAGTCGAAAGCGCCATCCGCACCGGCAACACCAACCTCCCCACCGGCTACGTCGACGGCAAATACCGCGCCTTTACGATCGAATCGGACGGCCAGTTGCTCAACGCCGCAGCCTTTCGGCCGCTGGTGGTCGCTTACCGCAACGGCTCGCCCGTGCGCCTCGAACAGCTGGGCAAAGTGATCGACAGCGTCGAGAACGACAAGGTGGCCGGCTGGTACAACGGCACGCGCTCGATCACCCTGGGGGTACAGCGCCAGCCCGGTGTCAACACGATCGCGGTCGTCGACGCCATCGAAGCGCTGCTGCCGACCTTTCGCTCCCAGATTCCCGGGGCGGTCAACCTCGACATCGTCTTCGACCGCTCCGAGTCGATCCGCCACTCGGTCGAGGACGTCCAGTTCACGCTGGTGCTCGCCATCGGCCTGGTGGTGCTGGTAATCTTTTTGTTCCTGCGCAACCTCTCAGCTACGATCATCCCGAGTCTGGCGGTGCCGCTGTCGCTGGTGGCCACCTTCGTGGTGATGTATCTATTGGGCTTCAGCCTCAACAATCTTTCGCTGATGGCGCTTACCCTCTCGGTGGGTTTTGTGGTCGACGACGCCATCGTCGTGCTCGAAAACATCGTCCGCCGTCAGGAGATGGGCGAGAGCCCCATGGAGGCGGCCTTCAACGGTTCGCGCGAGATCACTTTTACGATCATCTCGATGACGCTGTCGCTGGTGGCGGTCTTTTTGCCGGTGCTCTTTATGGGAGGCATCCTCGGCAGACTCTTTAACGAGTTCGCGATCACCATCGCCACCGCCATTCTGGTCTCGGGGTTCGTCTCGCTGACCCTCACCCCGATGCTCTGCAGCCGCTTCCTGCGGGCCGAATCGGTACACCCGTCCGGCCGCGGCCGTTTGTATCAAATTTCCGAGGGAGTCTTCGACGGCCTCACCGGCGCCTACGACCGCAGTTTGCAGTGGGTGCTGCGTCACCGCGTCTTGACGATGCTCGCCTCGACGGCGGTGCTGGCGGCTACGGTTTACCTGTTTAATGCCATTCCCAAGGGCTTCATTCCCAGCGAGGACAACGGTCAAATCATCGTCACCACTGAGGCCGCCCAGGGGATCTCCTTTGCCGACATGATGCGCAAGCAGCAGCAGGTCGTGGCGGTCCTGCGCCAGGATCCGGCCATCGACGGCACCAATGCGAGCGTCGGCTCGGGCGGCCCCGCCGGTGCCAGCAACGCCGGGCGGGTCTTCGTGCGCCTCAAGCCGCGCTCCGAGCGCGACAGCGCCCAGGACGTCATCCAGCGGTTGCGGCCGAAGCTTGCCCAGGTAACCGGGATTCGCGTGTTCATGCAGCAGCCTCCAGCGATCCGCATCGGCGGCCAGCAGAGCAAGAGTCTCTACCAGTACACGTTGCAGAGCACCGATACCAGCGAGCTGTACCGCTATACCCCGATGCTGGAGGCGAAGCTGCGCGAGGTGCCCCAGCTGCAGGATGTCACTTCCGACGTGCAGCTCAAGAACCCCCAGATCAACCTGGTGATCGACCGCGACAAAGCCTCCTCACTGGGGATCACCGCCGAACAGATCGAGCGGACCCTCAGCAATGCCTACAGCTCGCGCCAGATCTCGTTGATTTATGCCCCCACCAACCAGTACCGGGTGATCCTTTCGGTCGACCCGCGCTACCAGCAAGATTCCGAAGCCCTCTCGCTGTTGTACGTGCGCTCGAGCGGCGGTCGGCTGGTACCCCTCTCGGCGGTGGCCAAACTCACCCCGGCCGTCGGTCCCCTCTCGGTCAACCATCTGGGCCAGTTCACCGCCGCGACCATTTCCTTCAACCTCAAGCCGGGCGTGGCGCTCAGCGAAGCGTCGGCCATTATCGAGCGCCTCGCCGCTGAAACATTGCCCGATACGATTGCCACGAGCTTCCAGGGCAACGCCGAGGCTTTCCAGTCCTCCACCCAGAACCTGGGGCTGTTGCTGGCGGTGGCGATCCTGGTCATCTACCTCGTGCTGGGCATCCTCTACGAAAGCTTCATCCATCCGCTGACGATCCTCTCTGGGCTCCCTTCAGCCGGCTTTGGGGCACTGCTCACCCTGATGCTGTTCGGTTTTGATCTCGATGTCTACGGATTCGTGGGGCTCCTGCTGCTGGTGGGGATCGTCAAGAAAAACGCGATTATCATGATCGACTTTGCCCTCGAAGCCCAGCGCAGGGACGGCAAGCGGCCGGAGGATGCCATCTACGCGGCGGCGCTGGTGCGCTTTCGGCCGATCATGATGACGACGGTCTCAGCGATTGCGGGGGCCATCCCGATCGCCATCGGCTTCGGGGCCGGAGCCGAGACGCGCCAGCCCTTGGGCCTGGCGGTGGTAGGGGGACTGCTCTTTTCGCAGTGGCTGACTCTTTACATCACCCCGGTCATTTATCTCTATCTCGACCGCTTTCAGGAGCGCTTCAGTTGGGGCAAAAACGCCCGCCCAGCTGCTGCAGAACCGGTACCCGACGGCCAGTTTGCCGAGTAAGTTTAAGTAATAATCAGTGCTCAATTGCAAATTGCAGACACGCTTTGATATTAGCCTCGTTCAATTCCGGGAAGTCGTCGATGATTTGTGCGTGGGACATTCCACTGGCCAACCAGCCCAAGACATCGTAAGACAGTGATGCGCGTGCGTCGGATGCAAGGTTCGTCGCCACGCTTACCTTGCTTTAGGTTGATACTTCCGGGTCTTGCACTGGGACTCAGAAAAAGAGTTGTCGTTCCTGACCTGCGGGCGGGAGTGGGTCTTGGTCACACCAAGATCTGCCAGCAGTCAGGCAACCGCCTTGCTGGTCATAGAAGAACCTCTATCAGC
>JAHHGR010000024.1 GCA_019359725.1 Aphanocapsa lilacina HA4352-LM1
CATCGCAGCCCGGTAAACTTTTTGGTGAATCTGGTGTGCGGGTTGATAGCTTACTGTCACCAGCCGAAAAAGCCATCGGTAGCGGCGGATACGGGCCTCCATCCGGCTTAACCCGAACTGACGTTACCATTACAGGAGAAAGGCCGATGAAGGCAGTGGTTTTTCACGGAGTGGGCGACATCCGCCTCGACGACGTGCCCGAGCCGCAGATCGAGAAACCCACGGACGCCATCGTCCGTTTGACAGCAAGCGCCATCTGCGGCACCGATCTGCACATGATCCGCGGCACCTTCTCGGGGATGCAGCCGGGGACCATTCTGGGCCACGAGGGCGTGGGGGTGATCGAGGCAATCGGACCGGATGTGCGCAACCTGCGGGTGGGCGAGCGGGTGGTGATCCCTTCGACCATCGCCTGCGGGTCCTGCTCTTACTGCCGCAGCGGCTACTACGCCCAGTGCGACGTCGCCAATCCGAACGGGCCGCAGGCGGGCACCGCCTTTTTTGGCGGTCCGAAGGACTCCGGGCCTTTTCAGGGCCTCCAGTCCGAATACGCCCGCATCCCCCACGCCAACGCCGGGCTGGTGAAGTTGCCCCCGCAGGTGAGCGACGACGAAGCGATTTTGCTCTCGGACATTTTCCCGACCGCCTACTTCGGGGCCGAACTGGCCGAGATCAAGCCCGGCGACACGGTGGCCATCTTCGGCTGCGGCCCGGTCGGCCAGTTTGTGATCGCAAGCGCCCAACTGCTGGGAGCGGGGCGCATCTTTGCTGTCGATACGGTGGCTTCGCGCCTGGAGATGGCCCGCGACCAAGGGGCCGAGGTGATCGACTTTAACCAGGAAGACCCGGTCGAGACGATCCGCCGCCTCACCGGCGGCATCGGCGCCGATCGCGCCATTGACGCGGTGGGGGTCGATGCTGTGCGTCCCCACACAGGACCTGCCGGCGCGAAAGCCGAGAAACTGGCTTCGGAGTTCGCCGAACAGGTCCAAAAAGTCGCCCCCGAAACCAACCCCCAGGGGGCCAACTGGGTACCCGGCGACGCTCCTTCCCAGGCGCTGCTCTGGGCGGTGCAGGCCCTCGCCAAGGCGGGCACCCTTTCGATCGTCGGTGTCTACCCGCCCACGCACCAGTTCTTTCCGATCGGCATGGCGATGAACAAAAACCTGACCATCCAGATGGGCAACTGCAATCACCGCAAGTACATCCCGATGCTGGTGGATCTGGTGCGCAACGGCACGGTCGAACCGAGCAAGATCCTCACCCAGGTCGAACCGATGCTCTCGGCCATCGATGCCTACAAAGCCTTCGATCTTCGCCAGCCCGGCTGGGTGAAGGTGGAACTGGTGCCGGGCACTTGAGCGGCGTAAGACCGGGCGGGCTTCTCTGTTAGCGTGAGTTCGGGCTAAAAAAAGGGGAGAGTTGCCGCCGGGCGGGCGCGAGGCTTTTTGCGACTTAACACATATAACGGTCGTTTTATGATGACCGGTCGGGTGTCAGTCTGGGCTTACTGACACCCAAAACGGTCTTACTGCAATGGTCGCAGGTTAGTAAAGGTAATCTCGATGACGGTCGAGGTGTCGCCTTCGC
This sequence comes from Aphanocapsa lilacina HA4352-LM1, assembly GCA_019359725.1. Lineage (GTDB taxonomy): Bacteria > Cyanobacteriota > Cyanobacteriia > Gloeobacterales > Gloeobacteraceae > Gloeobacter > Gloeobacter lilacinus. Next base: position 1,591 of record JAHHGR010000024.1, read on the forward strand.
GACTGTGGACGACCTGCTTGGTCATCACCCAGTAGCCTTCGTACTGTTCGTAGGTGTCTTCAAACTTGCGCTGGGCGGTCACGTTACCGCTCTGGGCGTTGCAGAACACGGCGTTGTAGGCGGTCGAAAGATAACCAGTGGAGGTATCAATTTTGGCCAGGTGGTTGATCGTAAAGGCCATGCGCCCCATCGTCCGGGAGACCTGGACGACCTGGTTGTCGCGGATTTTGTAGTTCGAGCCCATCGCATCCCCACCTACGGCCACCGGCAGGGCGCCGGTCTCGTCGGCATCGCCGTCGAAGCTGAAGGTGTGCTTGCTGTGGGCCGCATCGAAGCTCGAGCGCTTGCGGTGGACGACCACGTCTTTGAGCTGGTTGTAGAGCCATTCCTGCGCCTTGGCGTCGGCAGTCTCGACGCGCACGCTCAAGTCCTTGAGGATGGCGGCGGTGCCGGTGTGGGTCTCGCCGTTGAGCAGCAACGTAAAATCCGCCTCGAAACCCGGAAAATCGGCATCCCAGGTGTAGCGGTTCTCGTAGGCCGCCCGGAACACATCGGCGGCCGAGGGCTGCGTCTGCACTTCACTCATCACTGGTTCTCCCGCAAGGTTTGCAACTAGGTCATCTTAACTGAGCACAAAACCGGTTCGCGCCGGGCGGCCGATACCGTAGGTAAGCCGGTAGCTCCAGGCCAGCAGGCGGTACCAGAGGCGGGGATTGGTTTTCTCGAGGCGGTGGCGGGCGGAGCGCACCACCTCCGGCAGCCAGCCGCCCAACACGGCGCTCTGCAGCGAATCGAAGGCAAAGCGGCCGTAGGCCGGAAGCCAGTTGACGAGCGTCTCGGTGCCCACTACATCCACGGCCCAGGTGAGGATGCGGGGGTTTTTGAAGGCGGCGCGCAGCGCCAGGTGGGTAAATTCGATCCAGCCTAAGCGGTCTTTGAGAAAGGCGTCCACCAGGCCGGGGGGGCTGTCGGCCAGGATATCGAAGTAGATGTTGAGAATAGCGTTGATGCGCTCGGGCGAGAGCCGCCTACCGGTGGGCACCATCATCGCCCGCGAAAAAAGCCAGGTGACGGCGATGTTGCTCTGGGAGGCGCGCACGCAGTCGAGATCGGCGGCGGCGAGCAAATCGTGCTGCAAGGCCGTGTGCAACAGTTCGCACAGCCGGGGTAAATTGCGCACCAGCGAGCCGAAGCCTGTGAAGACCAGAGGGGACTGCAGCGAGGCGGCGTCACCGATGGTCAAAAGCCGGTCGAAGGCCACCCGCCGCTTGTGGGTCTCCAGGGCGGAACCGGCCGGAATGTAGCCGAAGGTGGCCTTTTTCAATTCGAGCGCACCGAGATCGCAGCGCTTGTACTCGGGGAGGATGGCGAAGAAATCTTCGTACAGGTCGAGCAGACTGCCGGGATTGTCGGGGTGAATCTGGTGGTAATAGAACAGATAAATGGCCATCTCGTCGCCCTTGCCCGGGAACAGTTCCCAGATGAGCTGACGGCCTCGGGAGATGTCGCCGTGGGAGCAGAGCACATCGCCCAGGTTGAGATCCCATACCCCCGGCTTGAAGCCGCGCACCACCGCCCCCACTGTCGGGCAGACGGAGTCAAACGCCCGGCCGCCGGTCAGTTGTAGGGCAATGGGTGAAGCGGAGCCCATCGCGTCGATGCAAAGCCGCCCGCCCAGGCGCAACCGCTCGCCGGTGCCCAGTTGATGCGCTTCGACCGCCAGTCCTTCCTCCCAAACATAGATGCGATCGAACTCGGTGCAGTCGAAGATGTCGCCGCCGTGGGCGCGCACCTGTTCTCCGCACAGGTGCAGCAGCTTCTCGGCATCGAGGGCGACGTTGAGGACCGTTGGGGTGTGCAGCAGTTTGCCTTTGGCCCGGGGCGGCACATTGCCGTCGTAGAACTTGTTGAGCCCGTCGTAGTATTCGTTGAGGATCAGTTCCTCGACCTGTTCGCGGCCAAACAGACCCAGTTCGACGAGCGATTCGAGTTCGCTTCTGGAGATGTTCCACTCGCGGTTCATGCCACCGAACGGTCCGCGCTCGATCACCGCCACCCGCCAACCGAGGCGGGCCATGGCGGCCGCATGAATGATCCCGAGGGCTGCCCCGCAGTAGATGAGGTCGTAGGTGGTGGGCGGCGGATGGGCGGGACGGCTTTTGAAGATGACCGGCTCCGGTTCGGTCCGCCTGTCCGCCGCCCCTGCGCGCCAGCGCTTCTCCCACCAGTAGGCTTTTTTAAGGGCGTACTCGCCGTTTTCCATGCGGGTCTCGAAGTAATGCACGGTGAGCGGATAGTGGGGGTGCAGCGCCTCGAAGATCGATTGGTTGCTCAGGTCGATGGCGGGCAGTTGCGGGTAGGCAAGCGGAAAAGCCGCTTCCAACCGGGTCTTCAGATCTGCTATCCAGGCGGACTCGACGCAACTCGGCCTATCGCTCCAGCGAAAGACCTTCAAGTAAGTCGTCCGCTGCAATTCCCAGACAAAGCATACCCACTGGGCATCTTCAAAGCTGAGCCGAAAGCCGTCCGGCGTGGGTGAGGTGGTGCCGAAGGCGGGGCGAAAGGTGAGCTGCAGCCACTCGCGCACCTTCGCCGTCGGTGCCGGAACTTCCAGGTAAAGCAGTTGTTCCATCGAGACCGTGCGATTCTCCTCACTTCAGAGTAATCGCTCCCTGGGGCTTCGGCCCGCCAGCCCTGCGGATCGCCCCTTCAGCGGGTTGCCCGTTGTCCTCTGTGGTTTCTCAAAACTCCGTCGCCAGCGAGGCGAAGATCTGGGCGCCGGGGGCGTTGAAGGTCGTAAACGGCTCGCGGTATAGCGCGTCGGTGAGGTTGGTGACGCCGATCCCCAGGCGGGTGGCCGCACTCAGTGGCACCCCCAGATCAAAGTCCAGCACGGTAAATCCGTTGCCCTGACCGGCCGGGGCGGTGGCAAAGTAACTGGGCACGTTGCGCACAATCGCCTGGGCGTAGAAACCGGTGCGCTCCTGGTAACGTAGCCCAACGCTTGCCTGGGCAGGCACGAGCTGATAGCCCTGGGCAGAACCGATGCGCGTGCCGGTGTCCTGGTCGTAGGCGGTGACGGTGCCGTAGCTGCCAAAGAGCGTCAGGCCGTCTACGATTTCCCAGGACGCCTCCGCCTCGTAGCCGTAACCCTGCACGCGCCGGAGATTGGCAGGCAGCAGCACTAGGCCGCCGAACTCGGGCAGCGCCTGGGCGACGATTTTGTTGTCGAAGTTGCTCAGAAAGTAACCGATATCGGCGCGCAGGCGGCCCTGGCGCACCCGCAGGCCGACATCGTAAGTTTCGGAGCGCTCGGTGGCCAGATCCGGGTTGCCGAGGGTCACCCCGACACTCTGCGGTCCGCCGTACAGCTCAAAGAAGTTCGGGTTGCGGATGGCCCGGCCGTAGCTGGCGCGCAGGGCGTAACCCGGCGCGAATTCCCAGGTGAGGCCCGCCGCCGGAATCAGTTCGCTCGTCTGGCGCACGCTGCCGGCAAAGCTACTGGGGGGCAAGGGGAAGGGGCAGGGCGCGCCGGGGGGCAAAAACGGCAGCGGACAGACCGGGTTGAGGGCGGTGGCCCCGGCCTCCTGGCGGTAGTTGTCCCAGCGCAGACCGGCGGTGAGATTGAACCCGGCGGCGATCGGCACGGTGGCCTGGGCAAACGGGGCGATCGAGCGCTGGTAGCCGCTCGGGCGCTGGGAGGTGGAGTCGGGGGTGCCGCTGGTCAATTCGGTGTCGTTGTTGGAGTAGCTCTCGTTGTAGGCATCCAGTCCCCAGGTGATTTTGGCCGCTCCCAGGGTGGTGACGAACTGGGCGATCCCCCCGAGGCTGGTCAGAATCGGCCGCTGGTCCTGCAGCGATGTGGGGATCAAAGTTCCGGGACCGGCGGCCAGGAAGATGTTGTTGCGGAAGTTGCGCTCGAAGCCGGTGTAGTAGAGCCGCGCCTGAAATTCGCTACCCAAAAGGTTGTTGTTGCGGTAGGTGAAAGCGTACTGGTCGCGGTTGCGGTAGGGAAAAGAAAAATCAAACACCGCGCCGCTGTCGGAGACGATAGGCAGCAGCAAATTCTGGGTACGCGAGGCGAGAAACTCGAATTCCAGTTCGCTGTTGCGGTCGAACTCGTAGGTGAGGCGGGCCAGATAGTTTTGCGAGTCGAAGCGGTTGCGCACCTGGGTCTGTCCGGTCGCATCCCGGTAATCTCCGACGTTCTGGGTCGAGAAGCGCGTCAGATAGCGCAGATTGTCCGCTTTGCCGCTCAGGCCGATGCCGGTGCGATACGTCTCGGAGCTGCCGAAGTCGAAGTTGGCGCTCAGGCGCACCGGCTGCTCGCTGACCACCCGGCGGGTGATGAGGTTGATCACGCCGTCCACGGCTTCCGTTCCGTACAGGACCGAAGCCGCTCCGCGGATCACCTCGATGCGCTCGATCTGATCGACTGGAAAATCGAGCAGGTAGTCCTCGGTGCCGTTGGTGTTGTTGCGGCGGATGCCGTCCACCAAAATGAGCAGCCCTGACTGAGATCCCCGTCCCCCGAGGCCGCCGCGCAAGCGCGGCTGGCTGATGAAGCGGCCCCCTGTAAACGACTGGCTGAAGTTGGGGACGGTATTGAGCAAATCCGCCAGGGTCGTGGCCCGCGCCCGCCGCCGATCGATTTCTTCTTTGGGGATCACGGTGATCGCCAGGGGCGTGCTCAGATCGCTCTGGGTGCGGCGGTTGGCTGTGACGTTCACATCTTCGAGCACAAAGTCCGAAACCGGTTGTGCAGGCGCGCTGCCGGGCGGTGGGACGGCAGCCGGGCTCTGCGGGTCCGGCTGCTGGCTCAGCAATCCCGCGGAGGTGCCAGGCCGCTCAAGCTCGGCCAGGTGGGGCACTTCCGCGGCCGCGGCGAGCGGGGCGAAGACAAGCCACCAGCAGAACGCAGCCGCGCTCCACCGGCCCGCGCTCTGCGGGCGGGATGAACTATGCATGGGTCTGTTACTCCGAAAGAACCCGAACAGGAAACACCTGCAGGCCGAAGGGCGTTTCGAGCCGATAGAATTCGACGCCCATCACCTGTTCCAACAGCGGTGCGGCAAGCACCTGCATAGGGGTACCCCCGGCCACCGGCCGGCCGTCGCGCAACAATAGCAGCCGCTCGCAAAAGCGCGCCGCCAGATTGAGATCGTCGAAGACCGTCACCACGGCCAGATGCTCGGTGCGCTTGAAATCGGCCAGCAACTGCAACAGCGCCAGTTGCTCGCGCGCATCGAGGGCGATGGTCGGATCGTCCAGCAGCAATACCCGCGGACTGTGCAGCAGCGCCAGGGCAACAAACAACCGCTGGCGGGCCGCCCCCAATAGCGGTTCGGCCAGCCGGTCCGCCAGAGGACCGACCCCGGCGCGCTCCAGTGCCCCATCGACCGCCCGGCGCTCCTCGCTCCCCAACCGGCAGCCGCGCGAACCGACCCGCGCCAGGGCCGCCGTCTCCCAGACCGTAAGACCTGTGGGCGCCAGGCCGCAGGGGATGAGCCCCAGTGCCTGGGCCGCCCCAACAATGTCACTCGACTGCAAAAGCCGGCCGTCCAGGCGCACCACACCCCCAAAAGGAGCCAGCAACCGGGCCAGCAGCCGCAACATCGTCGATTTGCCCGCCCCGCTCGCCCCAATCAGCCCCAGCCATTCCCCCGGCAGAACGTGCAGGTGCACATTGGCGCTGTCGGTCATCTGCAAGGGTGCCTGCGCAAGCGTTTCCATCACCTGAGGGGATTCAGCCATCTATTGAGAATCTTCATTAACTGAACAGGACACCGGCGCGGCATGCACAGGCAAACCCACAGCAATTTGCGCTGCAACAGCCATCCACATGGACAGACCGGCCATCGCCGCTCCGTCCACCCGGAAGGCTGCTCAGCATGCCGTCCTAATGGACAGACTAAGTTTATTGAAAGTCTTTGTCAACAATCCCAAGAAGTTTTTCCCGGCGGCCATGGGCGGTGGGGAATGGCACACTGGAGGGGTTGTGGCGGTGTTGGCCGTGGTCGAAGCGGTTAGGGTGATTGGCGGGGGCATTGCCGGGGCGGAGGCGGCCTGGCAGTGCGCGCACGCCGGTGTGCCGGTGGTGCTTTCGGAGATGCGGCCGGTGCGCAACAGCCCCGCCCACCACACCGACCACCTGGGCGAACTGGTGTGCAGCAATTCCTTTGGGGCGATGGCCACCGACCGGGCGCCGGGCTTGCTCAAAGAAGAACTGCGGCGGCTGGGGTCGCTGGTGATCGCCGTGGCCGACACCCACGCCGTCCCGGCGGGGGGGGCGCTGGCGGTGGACCGGGCCGTTTACACCCGCGACCTGACCGAACGGGTAGCCAACCATCCGCTCATCGCACTGCGCCGCGAGGAAGTGACGGCAATACCCGAGGCGGGGATCGTCATCTTCGCCACCGGCCCGCTCACCTCCGAACCGCTCGCCGGGAGCCTGCAGGCGCTCACGGGGCTGGAGTATCTGAGCTTCTTTGATGCGGCAAGCCCGATTGTCGAGGGCGAGTCGCTCGATACCGACAAAGTTTTTCTGGCCTCGCGCTACGACCGGGGGGAGGCGGCCTACTACAACTGTCCGATGGACGAAGCGCAGTACCGGGCCTTTTGGGAGGCGCTCGTCGCAGCCGAGCAGGCGGAACTTAAGGAATTCGAGCACGAGGAGCGCAAATACTTTGAAGCCTGCCTGCCGGTCGAAGAACTGGCCCGCCGGGGCTTCGAGACGCTCCGCTACGGCCCCCTCAAGCCGGTGGGCCTCACCGACCCGCGCACCGGCCGCTGGCCCTTCGCCTGCGTGCAGCTCCGGCAGGAGGACAAGGCGGGCCGCCTCTGGAACCTGGTGGGCTTTCAGACCAACCTCAAATGGGGCGAGCAGAAGCGCGTCTTCCAGATGATCCCCGGCCTGGAGAGTGCCGAATTCGTCCGCCTCGGGGTGATGCACCGCAATACGTTCTTGTGCTCACCCCATCTACTCGCCCCCACACTGCAGTTTCACGCCCACCCCCGGCTTTTTGCCTGCGGCCAGATCACCGGCACCGAGGGCTACACGGCGGCGGTGGCGGGGGGTTGGCTCGCGGGAATCAACGCCGCCCGCATGGCTCAGGGTAGAGAACCGCTGGTGTTGCCGCCCGAGACGATGGCGGGGGCGCTGGTGGGTTACGTGAGCCACGGCGATCCGAAAACTTTTCAGCCGATGCCCCCCAACTTCGCCCTGCTTCCCGAGATTACCCCCCGCATCCGCCACAAGCAGCAGCGCTACTGGGCCTACCGCGACCGTGCCCTGGCTGCCATTGACACCTTCGGCCGCACCCACGGGCTTGGCGCCGCCCTTGCGCTGGCGAGGGCCAACTGATGTTCACCGGCATCGTCGAGGAGACCGGCACTCTGCTGGCTCTGGGCAGTGAAGAAATTACCGTGCGGGCTGTGAAAGTGCTCAAAGACGTGGCCCTAGGCGACAGCATTTCCGTGGACGGCATTTGTCTTACCATCGTGCGCTTCGAGCGCGACAGTTTCACCGCCGGTCTGTCGCAGGAGACGCTCGATCGCACGACTTTGATCGCTCGCAAGCCGCGCGATGCGGTCAACCTCGAAAGTGCCCTGCGCGCCGGGGGCAAGCTGGGTGGTCATATTGTCACCGGCCATATCGACGGGGTGGGCCGCTGCGTGGCGGTGCATCCCGCCGGACTGTCGTGGGAGATCGACTTCGAGGCCCCGCCGGCGGTGGCCCGCTACATTGTCGAAAAAGGCAGCATCGCTATCGACGGCATCAGCCTGACCGTGGCAACCTGTAACACTGCGGGCGATTGGTTCCGGGTAGCGATTATTCCCCACAGTTTTGCCGAAACGACCCTGGGTGCGATCAAACCCGGCGACCCGGTCAACCTGGAAGCCGATCTCATCGGCAAGTATGTTGAGAAGCTGCTGGGCGGCCGATCGCATCGTGGCGAGGCAGCACTGACCCCTGCTTTTTTGGCTGAACATGGCTTTATTTAAATATGTAATCGGACAACCGGTCATTCAACTCTTATGAGAGCGCAACAATGGACGGAACACTATTTGAACTGTACGAGAAAAGTTGGATAGCCAGACACCCCAAACCCCTAGGAATCGTTGCAGGGCTGTTTCATTCTCCAAAAACCCCATTCGGCCATGTCAATAAGCTTGACCTGCTCAACAAGCAATAAGGCTTTTGCCGCTCTCGATTCTCATTTGCATCCAATGCAAAGCTAGAATGAAACAGCCCTGGGAATCGTTGAGTTTCCAGGAGGCGCTCTTCTTGGGACACCGATTCAAAAATGAAGTGCAATGCTTGAGAGCCTTCAAGGGACTATTGCAATCCGTTTTCTGACTTTCCCCGTACTCCCTGTACGACTCTGACGTATCTCTACCCGAAATGACTCCTACAGCAAGAAGCACAGACTCTGACAGACTGTACACCTTTGTCGGCGGGTCCGGCGGTCCCTGGCAAATTACGAGCGTTTGCTGCTTGATCGGTGAACCTCTACCCGAGGCGCCAAGGCTCAATATTTACTCTGCTCAGGAGTCCATCCCCGCAGTGGGGCACAATTGGCTTTTGCGCGGCATCCGCAGCAATGAGCGCTACGTGACCCGCGCGGAAAGGAGCCAACTGGTCGCTGTCCAGGATGGTCTCGGGCGCCCCGAATCCACCTGTGCAGCACTGATCCCGATTCGCAAGAGTGCCGCCTGGTGGTCGCTTACCCAGGACGAACGCCGGGCGATCTTCGAGGAGCAGTCGCACCACATCAAAGTCGGACTGAAGCACCTGCCGCCTGTCGCCCGCCGATTGCACCACTGTCGAGATCTTTGTGAGCAAGAGCCTTTCGACTTTCTGACCTGGTTTGAGTACGCCCCGGCGTACGAAGCCGCCTTCGATGCACTGCTGCAGGAGCTTCGCACCTCGGCAGAATGGCAGTACGTTGACCGTGAAATTGATCTTCGACTCGTTCGTCGCGAAGTTTAAACCCGGCGAGCGGTCGTACCTGGCCGTCGACGACCCGTACAGATTTAGATAGAAAAAGAACGGCAGGTGCCTGCAAGACCCTAGAGCGGCAACAGCGTCCCTGCAAGCAATCCCAAAGTGAGCAACGCGCCGCTGATCAGGTGAAAGCGCGCCGCGAGCGGCAGAGCCCCCACGACCACCGCCGGGTTGGTGGCATTTTCGCGCACGAAGCGCACCAACGCCACGGCTAGGGGAATCGTTGCCAGCACCGCCAGCACCGTCCAGGGCAAAAAGCCGCCCGCCACGGCCATAAGAAGGACCACGTAGGACGGAGCGATCACCCACCAGAAGCGCTTGGCAGCCAGAGCCGGTCCCCAGCGCACCACCGGGGTGCGCTTGTCGAATTCCCGGTCGTCCTCGTACTGGTAGAAGTGGTGGGCGTAGAGAATCGTGGCCGTCCAACTGCCCACGGCGATCCCCACCCAGAGCGCTCCGAGTTCCCAGCTGCCGGTCTGGGCGCGGGTAGCGGTGAGCACGGCGATCGGTCCGAAGCAACTGCTGCTAATCCATTCGCCCAGACCCTTGTAGGCCAGGCGAAAGGGCGGTCCCTGGTAGGCATAACCCAAGAAGATGCCGAAGCTTCCGAAAGCCAGTAGCCACCAGTCCTGCAGCGCCCAGAAGCACACATACCCGATGCTCAAAAAAAGGTTGCCCACCCAGAGCACCTGGGAGCGGCTGCCGGTGGTGCGCACCAGCGAGTTCAGCTTGTTGCGATCCACACCGGTGTCCCAGTCGAACACGTCGTTGGTGAGATTAATCCAGGCGTGCACAAAGATGAGCCCGGCGAGGGTCAAAGCAAAGCGCTGCAGGTCGAACACCCCCCCCTGCCACCAGGCGAAGGCCGTGCCCACCAGAATCGGGACGACCGAGGCGGTATAAATCAGTGGATTGAAACTGTTCAGCCAGGGCCTGAGGGGGCTGCCGGACACGGGTGGTTCTCCATCTTTTCCCTGGTCATTGTGGCACCAAAACCGCTCAAGGCCGCACGGCGCAACTGCCGCACATCCCCCAGCGCACCAGCTCGCCCTGGGGCGCCCCCATCCGGCAGCGCGGACACGCGGGCAATTGCTCGCCCCGCCAGCGCGCCAGTGCCCTGAGTCGCTCCAGCTTGTCCTGAAGGGTGGGCGGCTCCGCACCCGGTGCCGGGGCGGGGTGTCCCGCCAGCGGTACGATGAGCGGATGTTCGGAAGCCAGGGGAACCCGACCGGTTTTCTCGCGGGCGTACCAGCCGGTAGTCTCGAAGCGGATATCGCGCAGCGGCTCGGCGGTACCCCAGATTTCGGCAATTTTGCCCATCAGCAACCGGCGCTGGTAGCCCAGGTTCTGCGCCCAGACCGCCCCGCAGACCGCCACGGTGAGCACGCCGTCCTGGAGCTTCAGCGGGCGGCAGTGGGCAGCCACCGCCTCGCCCACGACTTTTGGCCACTGTTTCTGCAGCTGAACGAGCCGCTGGTTGCGCGCCATCTGGGGATTGCGCACGAGATCGCCAAGCAAACTTGATAGAGAAACCGGCTTCATCTACCGCCAGGGTCGCTGTTCGCTGCCAGTATCTCCTGCGGAATGCTCTGTGTCACCGGGCGATCAAAACGTCGCCTTGTGGTGGATCAGGTCCAAAAATTCCTGGCGGGTGGACTGGCTCTCTTTGAAGACCCCCACCATCGAACTGGTCACCGTCCAGGAATTGGGCTTCTGCACGCCGCGCATCACCATGCACATGTGCGAGGCTTCGATCACCACCGCCACGCCCCGCGGCTGCAACACCTCCTGCAGCGCCTCGGCGATCTGGCGGGTGAGGCGCTCCTGCACCTGCAACCGGCGGGCGTACATCTCGACGATGCGGGCAAGTTTCGACAGGCCCACCACCTTCTGGTCGGGAATATAACCGACATGGGCGCGGCCGATAAACGGCAACATGTGGTGCTCACACATGCTGAATAGATCGATATCGCGCACCAGCACCAACTCGTCGTGCCCGAGGTCGAAGATGGCGCCGTTGAGCAGTTCTTCGAGCGACTGACCGTAGCCTTTGGTGAGAAACTTCAGCGCCTCCGCCACCCGCTTGGGTGTGCGCTCCAGGCCATTGCGCTCGGGATCCTCGCCCACCCCGACCAAAAGCGTGCGTACCGCGTCCATCATCGGGTCGAGGCCGTTGCGGCTTGCGGCTTCTGAAGCGGAGTCGTCTTCGTGCCAGTCGGAAGGCAGAAAATCCTTGTGGGCAATCGTCATGTTTTGGTTTCCTTGTAAATGATTTAGAACGCGCCCCGGCCGGGCATCAAAATCGCTGCTTCGAGCACAGCGTCAGGAGGAAGATTCACCGTGTAGAGCACCAACCCGGCGACGGTCTCAGCCGAAAGCATCGCCGCGCGATCGAAGTCGGCCGCGATCGCTTCGCTGTCCCAGAGGGCCGTATCCACCGCCCCCGGGCAGAGGGCCGTCACCCGGATGCCCTCGGAGCGGACCTCCTCGGCGAGCACGCGCGTCATGGCGAGCAGGCCGGCTTTGCTGGCGCAGTAAGCCCCCCAACCCGCAAAGGCGCGCTCGCCCGCGATGGAGACAAGGTTCACCACCAGACCGCTCCGCCGCGCGCGCATACCGGGCAATACGGCACGGGTCATTGCAAAGGGTGCGGTCAGGTTGAGAGCCAGAACGCGCTCCCAATCGGCAACCGGGGTGCTCTCAAGCGTATTGGTGTAGGCCATTCCGGCGCTGTTGACAAGCACGTCAATGGGACCGAGCTTGGCCTGGACAGCAGCCACCACACCGTCCGCAGCCCCAAAATCGGTGAGATCTTGCGCCAGGGCAACCGTTTTGGTCGGGGGCAGTTCCGATTGCAACTGCTCCAAAGCCGCGCGGCGGCGGGCCACCAACGCGACTGCGAAGCCCTGCTCCGCAAGACGCCTCGCCACGGCGCGACCGATGCCACTGCTTGCTCCGGTGACGAGGGCTACCCCCCGTATCCTGTCAGTTTGCGCTGCTTCCAAGGCGGCTCTCAGGCGGGTAAAAGCGTAGTGATTTATACACCGTCAATCATTATAGAACGATAAAACCGGTCGCACTTCATTGCCCCTGGCGCTGTTGCCACAGTTGCTCGCGCAACGCGAGCACCTCCTCGCGCAGGCGCAGATTTTCCTCGCGCAGGCGCAGATTTTCCGCCTGCAAGTCCGAGCTTGGCGGCTCGCCCCCCATGCGCATCGCCATATTGCCCATCTGCATCTCCATGGGTTTGATCGGCGGCACGGGGGCCATCGGCCGCATCGTCGGCTCGGCAGGCCGGGTGCGGGGGGGGCCGGAAACGGCACGGCTGGGCACCGGCAGGGCGTCCTGGGGCGGCGGCGAACCGGCGCCGATTTGCCCGTGGCCGACCTGCAGCCAGAAGCAGCCCCGCTGCGACTGGATGCGCAGACGGACCGTCCCGTGGGACTGCCAGGCCTGGGGCTCAACCAGCCAGGCCCCGGTGGGAAAACCCGATTGCTGGCTTTGCTGCTGACCCACCGAGCCGCTCTGCAGGGACAGAACCGTTTGCTCGCCCTGAAGGCTCACCACCAACATCTGGCCGGGGCCGACGTCGAAGACGTATTGCTGGGCGCGAAGCATTGAGGGCACCTCTCTACGACACTCAAGTCTCGATCCTACCTACTTGCTGCGCGATTCCATCTGATCGAGCTCAGCGTCGGGCTTGCGGGATTTGGGCCTGGAGTACAGCAGCATCGCCACAGCCGCCGCCTGGGCAAGCCGCTCTTCGCGGCGCACGGGCTCTTCGGCAAAATATTCGTTGAGCTGCAAGCAAAAGCTCTCGGGGGTGATATTGCCGATACTAGGGCTCACCGAGAAACTTTGCACTCCCGAAGTCTTATAAGCTTTGACCGAACTGACGCAGTAGGCGAGCTGATTGGCGGGGGAGGCAGCCAGAAAATCGGCGCCGACTTTGTTGCTGCCAAGGCCGCCCGCCACGGGCGGCTCCTCAGTGGTCTTAGCGGTCGAGGGCGCATTGGCCTGGCAACCGGCCAGAAGGGCCGCTGCGAGTACCAGTGAAAGGGCAATGGGGTGATAGATCATGCTCTTGCGGCGGTCGGTTTGGCGGCAGGCCGCTTCTGCAGCGACATCGCCACGAAGACGAGTCCCACAAAGATTACCAGCGGCAGATACAAAGGCAGCGTCGTCTTGAGGGTGTTGGAGAGCAGCACCAGGGCGGCGGTCAACAACAAATTGAAGAGCGACACCGGCAGCAGAAATTTCCAGCCCAGATCCAACAGTTGGTCGATGCGTACCCTGGGCAGAGTCCAGCGCGCCAGGATGGCCAGGAACACAAAAAACGTCGCCTTCAAGATCGTCACACTGATACCCACCAGGGCATTGACCACCTGGAAGACCGGGTTGGCAGCCTCGATGCCGAAGAGGGCCGCCAGCGGCTCCAGCGGCACGATGAAGCTCCAACCGCCCAAAAACAGCACCGAGGCGATGAGCGAGGCGAGGATCAAATTGGCGTACTCGGAGAGATAGAACAGGGCGAACTTCATGCCCGTGTACTCGGTGTGGTGGCCCGCCACCAGTTCCGACTCCGCCTCCGGCAGATCGAACGGGGCGCGCTCGGTCTCAGCCAACGCCGAAATCAAGAAAATCACAAAACCGATCGGTTGGCGCCAGATGTTCCAGGAGAAAAATGAAAACAGCCCGAGCGTCTCCTGCTGCTCGACGATATCGACCGTTGAAAGTGAACTCGACATCATCACGATGGCAAGCACCGAGAGCGCCAGCGGAATTTCGTAGGAAATCGACTGGGCCGCCGCCCGCAGCCCCCCCAGAAGGGCGTACTTGTTGTTGGAGGCGTAACCCGCCATCAGCGCACCGATGGGCGAAATGCTCGCCACAGCGATGATGAAGAAAATGCCGATGGTGATATCCGAGAGCACCAGCCCCTGGCCAAATGGAATCACCAGATAGGAGAAAAACACCGGGATAATCACGATGGCCGGGCCAAGGGTAAACAGCCACGGATCGGCTTTGATCGGGATGATGTCCTCTTTTATCAGCAGCTTCACCCCGTCCGCCGCACCCTGGATCGAGCCACCCAGGCCGATAATCGTGGGACCCCAGCGCTGCTGCATCATGCCTGACCATTTGCGCTCGCCCCAGACGGCGGCGATCACCCCGACGGTGACGGTGAGCAAAATGACGATCATCGGCAGGGGCAGCCACAGGGCGCGGGCGACGTCCGCCGGCACTCCCAAACCACTCAAGCTTTGGGCAAACGCATTGCCCAAATCGATTCCTTCCATCGAACGTGCCTACTTACTCAGTTTCCAGGGCCTGGACAAGCTGCTGGCGCTGCTTGGCGTTGAGGTTGCGCAGCCAGAAGACGTAGTACTCGAGATTGCGCCTGCCGACGCCGCGTTCGACCGCACAGACACTGCAGGTGTTGCCGGGCTCGGTGCGCAACTTGGCAGGCAACTGTTCTTTTTTAGACAGAATCAGCGAGCCGAAGTCGCTGTGGCCGAAGCCGATCAAGTCTTCAACGATCTTTTCGGCTTTCGGCCCGCGAATAGCAGCCAGGCGGTACTCCATCGGAATGCCGTTGTAGACCGGGGCACGGGAGACAAACGGAAGCTTGGTGCGGATCTCGGCGGCGGCGGCGTCGACTCCGACGGGTGCCGTCCCCTCGGCGGGCGGGGTGGCCGACTGGGCAGAGACAGAAAGGCTGCCCAGCACAGTCAGGCAAACACCGAGTGTAAAAACGGGAAGTGCACTTTTCATCGAATGGCTCGGGCTGGTTGAAGAATCATTTCTACTTGTAACATAGCGCTATTGCGGTGAGGAGATCCCCACCCGAGCAGGTAGGAAAACCGGCCGCCGAACCTGTCGACGCAGCGTTACAGTAGCGATAATCGGGACATTCATGCGATTTCCCAATGGAAACCCTCGGGCTTGCACCAAGGTTGCGTTCGCTGAGCCAGGCCCTGGCCGCCGGTCCCCCCTTCGCCGAGCAACTGCAGGCGGCGGGTAGCCGCACCTGGTCGATGGCCGTCGCCGCCCTCGCGGGCTTTCTAGGGGAACATCCGGCGCGGGTAGTCCTCTTTGCAGGCGGTAAATTCGATCTGGCCGCTTTGAGTGCGGCGGGTGCGGCGGCACCAAAGCTCTGGCAATTTCAGACGCTGCTGGCCCATAAACCCCAGGGCGAGGTAGTCGTTCCTTTGAGTGCGGGCGATCCACTGGCCGATGAGAACTTTCTGGTGGTGATCGCCCACGACTTTTGCCTGGTGCTATGCCACCGCAGCCCGACGCTGCAGTTTTCTTTTGAAACGGCGGTGGTGCGCCGCGCCTGTACCGTGCTGCGCCAGCGCCTGGTGATCACCCGTCCCGACCGGTTGGCCGCTTTCGATCGCGCCCTCAGCCACCTGCCGCTGGCGAGCGTGCGGCTGTTGTCGCGCTTCAGCCGGGCCCTGCTGGCGGAGGGCTCGCGCGCCCAGGAATCGATCGACGGCAGCGAACTCGATTTTCTCGAATTGCTCGCCCACGAAGTGCGTACACCACTGACCACGATTCGCACCCTCACCCGGCTGGTGCTGCGCAAAGGCGGGCTCACGGAGTTCGCGCGCACCCATCTGGAGGCGATCGACCGCGAGTGCGCGCTGCAGATCGAGCGTTTTGAGCTGTTGGCCCTCGCCATGGACCACGAGCAGGGCGAGTTGGCCCTCAGACCCCAGGCGGTGGCCGTCGATGAACTGCTCCTGGGCTGTCTGGAGCGCTGGCGCGAGCAGGCCGATCTGCGCGGGCTGGCCCTCGATGTCGATCCGCCCGCCGAACTGCCGCGCGTGCACGCCGATCAGCTGCTTTTAGAACGGGTCCTGGGCGGTCTTGTGGACCGGCTGGTGCGCAGCCTGCCCTTCGGTAGCCACATCCAGCTGAAAGCCGAGCGGGCCGGTTTCTGGCTCAGGGTGCGCATCGATATCACCGGCGGTTCGGTCGAGGATCCGGCGGCGGCGGACGCCAATCCCTTTCGAGTCGATTCCCAGGCCGGGGCGGTCACCCTCAGGCTGCCGGCGGCCCAGGGTCTAGTGGCGGCGATGGGCGGCAAACTCACCCTGCGCCTGCGCCCCGAGGGCGAAAGCAGTACGCTGACGTTGTACCTTCCCATTCAAAGTTGACGTGGATTTTGACCGCCTCGCCCACCAGTTGCGCAACCCCGTGATGGTGATCCGCACCCTCGCGAGCCTCGTGGGCAAGCGCCTCGGGCCGGACGATCCCAACCAGGCGCTGCTCGATCAAATCGTCCGCGAGTGCCGCCGCCTCGATGCGCTGCTGGAGGACCAACTGGAGGTGCGCGCGCCGGGTGCGGTGCCGCTGGAGCCGCTGGTGGCCGAGGTGGAGCGGGCGGCAAACGCCCTGGCGCGCGAACGGCAGATCCGCTTCGCGCGGGAAGGCCAGGTGTCCTGTCGGGTCAAAGCCGACGGACGCGCCCTCTACGAAGTGCTGATGAACCTGCTCGACAACGCCTTCAAGTACACCCCGCCGGGGGGGCAGGTGCGCCTGGAGGTGCGGCCCGGCCAGAATGCCTGCACCATCGATATTGCCGACACCGGCGGCGGCATCGAGGCGGCCGATCTCGAACGCATCTTCGACGCCCACTACCGTGGCAGCCGCAACGGCGATCGGCCCGGCCGGGGGTTGGGGCTCGCCATCGCCCGCGACCTTATCGAGCAAATGGGGGGCTCTATCGACGCGCGCAACGGCGAAGGCGGCGGCAGCCGCTTCTGTGTAACCTTACCCACCGCCCAGGAGGACTGACATGGCCGCTCATCTGCTGTTGGTCGACGACGATCCCGGTATTCGCCTGGCGCTGCAGGCCTATCTGGAGGACGAGGGCTTCGGCGTCACTACCGCCCGCAACGCTATCGAAGGGCTGGAACTGGCCGAAAAACACCAGCCGGATCTGGTGATTACCGACATCATGATGCCCCAGGTGGACGGCTACCGGTTCCTGCAGAAGTTGCGCGCCCTGCCGCGCTTTCGCTATACGCCGGTGGTGTTTCTGACCGCCAAAGGCCAGATTGCCGATCGCATCCAGGGCTACCGCCACGGCTGCGACGCCTACATGCCCAAGCCCGGCGACCCGGAGGAACTGGTGGCCATCGTGCGCAACCTGCTCGATCGATCGCGCCAGGTCCAATCGGAGATCGTCAGTTTGGTCAGCGAACTGAACCATCGCCCGGCCCCGGCCGCTATCGAAGCTATCGACCTGGATCTCACCCCCCGCGAGCAGGAGGTGCTGCTGCTGGTCTACGCGGGTCTGATGAACAAAGAAATCGCCGGCCGCCTGGAGCGCTCCACCCGCAACGTCGAGAAGTATGTCAGCCGCCTGCTCGCCAAGACCGGCACCAGCAGCCGCACCGAGCTGGTGCGCTTCGCCCTCGAACACGGCCTGGTCAGCCCCGGCAGCGCCGCGGGTTAACACGCCCATCACCTGCCCATGAACTCGGCTTAATGCTTGGCTGGCACAATGACTCCCGGTCTGCATGTCCTGGAGTTGTCTTATGCAATACTTTTATTCTGCGGCGCTCGCGGTGACGCTGGCGCTCGCGGCCGTGCCTGCGGCCTGGGCGGTGCCCAAGGTCGTTTTGATCTCCCTCGACGGCGCCAACGCCTCGATCGTGGGCGAGTACTTCAAATCCGGGGTACTCAGCCCCAAGACCGGCCTGGGTCTGTTGCGGCGCACCGGTGCGGTGGCCCGCCAGAACGTGACGATCACCCCGTCGGTGACCGCACCCAGCCACATTGCGATTGCGACTGGTTCGACGGCGGCCAAAAACGACATCAACGCCAACAGCTTTCACCTGGTCAAGAGCAACTTCACCCAGAACATCAGCGGCTTCGGCGCGCCCATCGGCGGCTACGACCTTTCTGGCCCGACGGTGAGCGAGGAGCCGACCGCCACGCCGCTGTGGGTGACCCTGCGCGCGGCGGGCAAGCAGGTGGCCACCGCCACCTGGCCGGGGGGCGACGGTGTGGATGTGCTGGAGCCCACCTCCACCAACCTCATTCAGCCTGCCTCGCTGCGCACGGTCGACTACACCGTGCCCTTCGGCTCCTTCGCAGGCGTCGGCGCCAAAGGCTTCGTACTCACCGCCGCGGACTTTGCCGACGGCACGGCGGCTCTGGCAAGTCAGCTTGCGGCGGCAGGTTACGTCTCCTACAGCCCCGTCAAGCAAAAAACCAGTCTGCTGGAAACTTTCACCGTGGGCGATGTCACCTACAACATTCTGGTGGCGGCCCTCGACAGCACCAACGACCAGGTCGTCAACTACGACACGCTGGTGTTCTACGACGAAGCCCAGGGCATCAAACCTGGCCCCTTCAGCCTGCCTTCCACCGGGCCCGCCTACGAGCGCGTGGACGGCAACTCGAGCAAGTTCTACCTCGAAGGCAGCAGCAACAAAGCGGGCACGGCGTTTTATGTGAGCTTTTTGGCCGGGGATCTTTCGACGGTGCGCTTCGCGCGCTACGCGACCAACTTTATTCCCCGCAACGCACCGGTGATCGCCTCGGTGGACGATATCAACAACAACGTCGGCTTCTGGGCACCCCAGCCGGATTTTCGCATCCCGGAACGCATCAGCCCCGGCTTTGAGACCTTCCCGGATCTCGAACTCGAAGGCATGTACGCAGATCAGGTGCGCTCGTTTGTCTCCTACCAGACCGACGTGGGCCTCAGGGCCATCTCCCAGAACCCGAACGCCGATCTGGTGATGATCTATATCGAACAGCCGGACGGCTCGGGCCACCAGTTCACCCTCACCGATCCGCGCCAGCCCACCGACTTCAAAAACCCCAACAGCATCGGCAGCGGCCAGGATCCCGACAAGAAAGCCCGCTACGCAAGCTATCTGAAGACCGCCTACCAGACCGCCAGCGACGCTGTGCAGCGGATTATCCAGGCGGTGGGCACCGAGCGCGACGGCACCCCTAAAAGCGATGTGCTGGTAGTCTCCGACCACGGCATGGCGCCTTTCCATACGGCCGTGAGCATCTTCAATCTGCTGAGCGCGAGCGGCATCGATACGACCAAGGTGCGGGCGGTGAGCACCGGCCCGGCAGCCAACGTCTACATCAGCCTGCAGGGGCGCGAGGCGGACGGTGTGGTCGGCGAGAGCGAGTACCTGGAGTTGCAAAAGAAAATTGTCGAGGTTCTGCGGGGCGCCGCCGACCCCAACCCGACCTATAACTACTCGCTGCCGGGGGGCAAACTGTTCCGGTTCGTCACGCCGCGCCCGACGCCCGAGGGCAAGCCGGTGGGCTTTGCCACCAGCGACGCCATCGGTCAGGATGCGGGTGATGTCGTGGCGATTCTCAATCCCGGCTACAACTTCGACGGCACCCAGTCGCCGGTGGTCTATCGCCAGGGCGACGACACAACCGTGACCACCCCGGTGCTCTCCCTTGCCAACTTCTACGGCGCCCACGGCTACGATTCGCGCCTCCCCGAGATGAGCGCCATCTTCTACGCCGCGGGACCAAATATCCGCAAGGGCACCTTCCAGGCGGTGCGCAACATCGACGTGGCTCCGACCATCCTCCAGATTCTGGGCGTTGCCCCGGCCTCCACCGTCCAGGGCAACGCCCTGAACCGGTTGCTCAAAAAGTAAAGCAATTTTAATGGTGACACGGCCGGCGGAGGTGCAGCGCCCCCGCCGGTTTTTTTGTGTGGCTGCGCGCATTGTATCCGTCCTGTTGCAGAGGAGCGGCTGCGGCGAGGCGCAAAGATTGTTACCGGCCGCAACCCCCATCGGTGCGCCTGCGCCCGTTTAGAAAGCGGCCCCCGGCCGGGCACATTGATAGCCATCGTTACTTTGCAGGAGTCCAGACACATGAACAGCAAAGCGTTTCGGGCGTCGGCACTGGCGTTGATTCTGGGAGTCGCGTTTGCCGGGGCGGCAAACGCCGATGTCACCCAGACGGCCGTGGGCATCCAGCAGAGCTACCAGTCGCAGTACCTGGAGGGCCGGGGCAGCCAGACGGGCGTCAGTGTGAGCAACCTGGGCCAGTTCCAGATGGGTAGGCCGTCCTACCGGGGCGAAAACATCCAGCAGACCGCCGCCGGGGTGCAGATGACCGAGCAGGCCCAGCAGGGCTTCGGTCGCGTCAACCAGACGATGGTGGACGTGCGCGAGATGCGCCAGCGCCAGTTCAACCGCCTGCCGCGCCGTTAGGAGTGCAACAATGAGACCCTTTACCTGGTCCATGGTCCTGGCACTGGTGGTGGCCCTGCCGGGGGCGGCTTGGGCGGGCACGATCGAAGTCGATCCGAGGGTGCAGACGGCCGTGGGCGTCCAGAACGCCCAGCAGGTCCAGCTCGGCTTCGGGGTGCGCGAGCAGACGGGCACCATCGTTCAGCAGCAGCCCCAGTACCAGTTCACTTCCCGGCCCCGCCGCGGTCCGAGCCGCTACAGCTACCCCGGAGGCGACGATATTCGCGTTGCCCCCGATGTCCAGACGGCGGTCGGTGTCCAGAACGCCCAGCAGATTCAGTTGGGCCTGCCTGGATTCGGTCGCTATCGCAACTGACGCTCTGTCGCGTTTCCCTCTTCGTGTCCAAATCGCCGGGGGCGGTGTTTCAGGGGGCGCCGCCTCCCGGTATGTCACCCATTTCGTTGGAGAACGCCGATGTTACGAACCCTCCGCCCGGCAATCGCGGCGGGCCTGCTGCTGGTGGCGACCGCCCCCGCCGCCCAGGCCGATCGCATCATTATTCCAGTTTTCCAGAGCCAGACGTCGATCATCCGCGGCACCCAGGCCCAGGGCGCCGGGGGCGGCGGGGGCGGTGCGAGCCAGTCAGGTGCCCTCAATCAGGCGAGCGGCCAGTCGCAGACGGTGAATGTCTATGTGCCGGAGGACTTCGACGGCAACGTGACCACCGTCGATCTAGGCGATCGCAACCGCCGCTTCGGCCGCGACGACCGCTTCGGCCGCGAGCCGGGCGACTGGCGCGAGCGCTTCGAGCGCACCAAGCGCTTCGGCCGCGAGCGCGACGACCTCGAACGTCCCGAACTGCACCGCCGCGAGAACAGGTAACCGTTATGAATAGAAACGCTTGGATTGCAAGCCTGCTGATAGGCGGAATTTTTGGGACCGCCTGGGCGGCAGCCGCCCAGGTGTCTGTACGCGTGAACGGGGCCGATGTGCAGGTTCAGACCGACAGCAGTGCGGTCTCAGTTAACAGCGGCCGGGTCTACACCGACGGCTACAACTCGTCCGCCGGTACGTTCCAGCGCAGCTATCAGTACCAGGACGGCGACGGCTACAGCGAGTGGAACCTGTCGGGGGGAGGCCCCGGCCGCTACTACCTGGTGGTGCAGGCTCCGCCGGGGCGCCTCCTTGCAGGCCGGGCGCGCCTGAACGGGCGAACACTGGCAAATCTCACCAACCGCAGCAGTCTGGTATTGCCCCTGGCGGGTTGGTTGCGACCCGGCCCCAACCGCCTGGACCTCGATTTGGGTGTGCCGGGCGCCTCGGTGGGCCTTGCAGGCAACACCGACAGCCGATCGCCCTACTTCCGGGGCGGCAGACTCTACGGCTCCCAGCGCACCTGGCTACAGCAGAGCGGCGGCGGTCGCTACCGGACGATCGTGCTGACGCTGGACGACTAGCTAGACTGGGGGCAACCTGGATTGGGCCGCGAATATGACTTTTGTGCTGCCCTCCGTCACCTACCCGAGCAGCGACGGAGAACCCGTGGCCGAGACGTTCGACCACCTCTACGCCATCCTGGTGACGCTGGAGGTGCTCAGGCAATACTTGAGCGGCCAGCAAGCCACGGTGCTTGCCAACCAGTTTCTCTACTACGCCCAGGGCTTTCCCCGCCTGCGGGTGGCCCCGGACGTGATGGTGATTTTCGGCGTCGCACCCGGCGGACGGGATAACTACAAAATCTGGGAAGAAGGCCAGGTCCCGGCGGCGATCTTCGAAATGACCTCGGCGGCCACCCAGCAAAACGACACAGTCGAGAAGAAGCACCTCTACGAGCGGTTGGGTGTGCGGGAGTACTGGCTATTCGATCCGAGGGGCGAATGGGTCGAAGGCCGACTGCAGGGATATCGTCTGCAACCGGTAGAAGTGACGGGCGAAGTGGTTGAGGTGTACCTGCCGATTACCGACGGCCGCAGCGCAGTTTTGGGCTTGCGCCTGCAGGTGGAAGACCGGTTGCCGGCGTTTTATCGGGAGGACACCGGCGAGAAGTTGCTTATCCCGGCGGAACTGGCGGAGGAATTGCACCGTACCGCAGCGCTCCTGGAGCAGGAGCGCCGGGCGAGGGAGCAAGAGCGCCAGGGCAGGGAACAAGAACGTCGGGCCAGAGAACAGGCCGAAAGACGGGCGGCGGCAATGGCTGAGCGCCTGCGGGAACTGGGAGTGGATCCGGACACGGTTTAGAGTACGTGTCCGGGTAAAACCGTTGCCCATCGAGGTTTGCGGCAGCCTGCTGTTGTCTGGCAACCTGAAACCCCGCTCCAGTCCGGCTGGCGGTCGAGCCTTGCCAGCGCTTATAATGTCCTTCGCCGCAGCGGCACGGGTGGAATACCCAGCGAGTGGTTCCTGGAGAGATGGCCGAGCGGTCGAAGGCGCAGCACTGGAAATGCTGTATAGGGGCAACTCTATCGAGGGTTCGAATCCCTCTCTCTCCGCCATTTGGAACAAAGCTGGGCACTGCGCCTGCTGATGTTCCCGCACCGCCTGCGGCGGCAAGCGTCCGCCGCAGGTCGAACTTCGATCCCATTAGGCGGACCTCGCCTTCGTTGACCTCGACGCGCTGTGCCAATGCGCGGAGATGAGTCATCGGAACGGCGTCCAAGCTGCGCGAAACGCCGCAAATCGTAACCGTTTTGGCGCGCGAGACGCTCGATACCCAGAACGCGATCAGCGTCGAGGAAGCGCTGCATCTTCCGCAATGGCTGAGCTGGACCGGCGTTGTCGGTTCAGGTCGAGGTGCTGTGGGCGCCGCTGCTCGTCGCCGAACTTGGGGCGGGACTGCTGCTTCTGGCTAGAGGAGCTGCCGGCTCTCCGTCAGACCCTCATCACGCCACCGAGAGGACGGTCGCTTGACCGCCAAGCCGACGTTTTCCGCTCCAGGACGGTTCTCAGAGGCCGGCGACCTTATTCGAATCTGTACCGTTCGCTGCTGATGGCGAACCGGGCTCAGACGCAGAGACGCTGTATGTTTGGCTTATCGGTTCTCAAGATTCTCCTTAGAATGAAATAGCCCTGGCCGGGAATCCTAGGCTAGAAATAGTGACTGCTTTAGGCAGGTTCTAGCCGGGCTCATCTCTGAGTATCCGAAGATAATGCTCGGTGAAGGCGGATAGAGCACTTAAGCGGTCGGGATAGCGTCCGCCGACTTCGGCCAAAAACGCTTCGCGCTCGCGTTGCTCGTCGGGGTTGTTGGCCACCACGGCGAGGGATCGAAAACTCGGGTAGTAGCGCACCGGGGTGAGCAAGCCGCCGTCGTCCAGCAGCCAGCGCGAAAAAACTTCGCGGGCGTTGGGAAAAAACTGGGCGCTCGCGTTGCGCGCCAAACTGACGGGGGTGTACCCGAACACGCGGCCAAAGGAAGGAATCGCACTCGCTTCGATGCGGCCAATCAGCCGGGTGCGCAGATTCTGGAAGATCTTGGAACTGTTGGGGGCTTTTTCGATTGTGTCGGGATCTTGGGCGCTGATAATCACCCGCACCCCGGCCTTGGCGCCGTTGGCGCACAGCCTGCCCACCAGATTGGCGATCTCGGCGCATTCAAAAAGAATCGGCGCCTCATCGAGGATAAATAGCGACGCCGGGGTGGCAAGCGCACGGCGCAGGGCGGCGGCGTAGTTGGCAAGGGCAAGCACGGTCATGTCCTCGGCGTTGCTCACATTGCGCAGGGCGAAGACCAACAGGGCCGCGTCGGCGCGGATGGTGGAAGGCGAACTCAGACGGGCGCCCACCCGCGAACCCATCCAGTAGGTCAGCCGCAGGCGGATGTGCTCGAAGGCCGGGCGCAGGCTGCTTTGATCGGTATCGATGCCCAGGCGGCCCGCTTCAAGAAACGGCAGCAAATCCGGCAGCGAGGGGTAATCGCGCCAGGGGGTGGTGAAGGGGCCGGCGCGGGTGGCCGCTTCGTAGCGCCGCCGGATGGAGGGGTCTTTGAAAAACGCTCCTACCGCCAGTTGCAACAGCGAACGCACCGTCTGGGACAGCAACGGATCTTGCACGTCTCTGCCCAGCACCATGACCAGCAGCGCCGAGGCCAAAAATTCTTGAAACTCTTCGAGCCGCTCGGCGCGCACCCGTTCCTCCAGACCGGCCAGATCTGGCAATTCGAACAGATTGAGGGCGTGGCGGCCGACATCAAAATACGCCCCTTCGACAAAGGCCGTCAGGTCAGAAAAAGTCGAACTGCCGTCGGGCTTGGGAAAATCCATCGCCACCACCGGCACCCGGCGGGCGAGGGCGTGGCGCATCAGCACTTCCAAAAGCACGGACTTTCCCGATCGGGTCGTCCCAAATAGCGCCAGATTGCGATGGCGTCGGTAAAGATCGAGCCACAGCGGGGTTTGGCCCTCTTCGCTCAAGAGTTCGACGCCCTCTCGATCGATACTCGCAAGGCGCACCAGCGGCAAAAATCCGGGTGCTTCTTCATCTAATAGTTCGAGGCGGCGGTCGAAGGGGGCGACCAGCAACCCCTCCCAGACAAAGGGCAAACTCTGAAAGAAGACTTTCCAGGCGTAGGAGACCTCGCGCACCACCCGGGCGGGGCGGTTGAAAAAGCCCGAGATAAACCGGCACCCCTCGGCCAACAGCAGCGGGTCAGACCGCCAGACCAGTACGCAGACCGCCAGGTACACCGGCCGGGCGCCCTCGATAAACGATTTTTCGAGTTCGGTTGCTTCTTCGAGTTTGAGTTGTTGGGGTACATCGACGAGCTTGCCCTGGCGCTGGCTTGTCTTCAAGCCCGCCGAAGCCTGCCGCTGGAGGCGCACGGCGTTGTCGCGGCTGGTGCGTTCGTTGACGGTGGAAATTTCGACGACAATCTCGGTATCGACCACCTCCTGGCGGGCCATCAGGTTCCAGAGATAGCGCAACTGGGCGGCCGGGTCCGCGAAGCCCGAGGGTTTTTCGTCCCAAACGAGCACCGCGCAGTGGCGCATCCCGGCTTCCGGAGTGCCGATACTCACCTTCTCCGCACTTAGGCGCGGGGGTGACTCGAACAGGGCGCTGCGAAAATCGAGATCGCCGTGCAGTTGCTCGCACAGTTCGTCCCCGCTCAGGCGCAACAGCCGCGGGGGCGGGGGCGAAGAGCCGGTGTTGAACTGCTTCCAGGCCCAGGCCATCAACTCCTCGGCTCCAAGCGGCACCACCGCGAGCCGGGCGGTGAGGTTGAGCAGGTGCAACCACTGGCGGCAGTGGGCATGGGCGTGGCTGACCAGCCGGTGCAGCCGGGCTTGCGATTCGGCGGCTCCCTCCCCCAGATAGCTCAACCACCACTCCTGCACTCCCAATGCCACCCGGTCGATCCAGTCGCGCGAAGCAGCCTGGGCGGACCATTCTCCCCAGCAGGCAAACAGGAGCAATTCGCTCACCTTGCGCCGCCCGGCGGCGGCGAGCCCCTGCACGCGCTGCTGCTCCCCGGCGATAAGCCAGTCGACCGGTTCGCCTACCTCCCTACCGCGCAATTGCTCGAGTTGTGCCAGGCGACTCTCGCTTTCAGCAAAGCTCGCAAGCCGCACCGAGAGCCGCCCCCCAGCCGGCAGGTCCCGGCAAAGGGCGACCAGACCGGCGCAGGCGTCCGCCATCGCCTCAGGCGACTGGCAGGCGTGGATACCCGGGGTGCGCAGGGCAAACACACAGCGAAACGCCTGCTTGCGCTGGAGGATATAGAAGCCGCAACTGAGTTCCGGGTGCTCCACCTGGCCGATAGCGACGATATCGACCAGTTGTTCAACCGGGGTGAAACCGTCTTTTTTCTTCATCGCAACTGCCGGGTGCGGGCGAGGGCCGGCGGGGCGAGCATCTGTCCGAAGAAACGGTGGGGGCGGCGGCCGGCCAGCAGCAGCCACAGCGCGCAAGCCCAGACGACGAAGGTGCCCGTCCAGATCCAGTTGAGGCCGAGGATGCCGCTCAGCACGAAGTAACCGCCAATTACCGTGAGCAGCCAGGGAAAGACCAGATCCCCAGGCACCAGATTCAAGAAGTCGGCTTTCTGACCGAGCCTGCGGTTGAGCTTGCGCATCGGTGTCTCCTCAGGCACTGGGGATGATGAGGCTCGTGATCACATCGCCCACCACGATGCTGATCGTGGCGAGGATCGGCACGCGGGCGGTGGTTTGCCAGTCTTCATCGTTTCGGGCTGCCTGTACAGTCCGCACAATGCCCAGGGCGATCCAGACGAGTAGCACGGCGCGCAGGACGTTGACGGTCATGTCCACTCCGAAGGCGGCCGTCAAGTTGCCGGTGCTCAAAAATAGCTCGTTGAGCCAGACGCGGGCGTTCTCGAAGAAAACGGCGTGGGCGGCCCGAGGATGGATGAGCCCGTCGGCCACCGGCAGCAGAGCGGCGAGGGCAGCGCGCAGCAGCCAGGCAGGCAGGGAAAGATATTTGCGCATGGGAGGTGTTCCTATAGGGTTTGGGCTAGGCGGGCGGCACTGGTGAGCAGTTTCAGACAGGTCTCGGCGCCGAGGGTGCCGAACAGGCGATCGCGCTGGTGGCTGTAGGCCACCTGGCGGGCTGGGCCATAGCGGCCGGCGGTGACCAGGTCCAGCAGGCCGGGAACCAGCGTGCTCATGTAGGGTTGCAGGCGGAAAAAAGCGGGCGGCGGAAAATTGAAGGACACGGCACGGCCTCACAGCGATGGGGCAGGGGGCTCGACTGATCGAGGCACCCGGGGTGCGGGTGTGTCAAAAAGCTGAGCGCGGGAGCGCGCGTAGGCAGACTGGCGCGCTTCGGCAAACGGATCTTTTGTCGAGAGCCCGACGGCAGCACCCGGTGAGCGATCTGGCTCCGACTGCTCGTACTCGCGGGCGAAGCGCTCCAGGTTGAGGGCATACCCGGGATTGTAGGTTCGCCAGGCAGCACCGTTATGGGAAGCAGCTATCCGCTCGCAGTTGCCCGATTGCATGGCGATCAGCAGCCCGCCGTGGCGGCCTCGGGCATCCTCGCCGTGGCGGACAAAACTCGCAAGGGTATCCAGTTGCACCTTCGGGTCCGGCGATTGCAGCGCCTGCAGCAGCTGTGGGCCGCTCCGGCCCGCTTGCTTTTGCCAGTGGCGATCGAGGGTCTGAAAGCCGGCAATCTGGCCATAGCCGAAGGTGGTGGACAACTCGCGCAATTGGCCAGGTTCGAAAGCCGCGAAGGTGCGCATCGCTTCGAGTTTGGCGCGGCTTTCGGGCTTATCCCCTGCCATCCGGGCAAGCACCCCCGGCAGGCGACGGGAACTGGCCCCGGCGCGTTCGAACAGCTCGTCGATTTGGACCTGGTTGCGCTCGGGGTCGAGGTTGTCGAGGGTAGGTCTGTGCCCTTGCAACTCGCGCTGCATCGCCCCAAGCGACCCGGCAAAACTCCCCTCCCACCGCGGGCGGCTGAAGGTGCCGCCGGTGCTTTCCTGCTGCACCAGTGCGTAGAGAAATTTCGCGGGGATTATGGGCTCTTTGCCGTCGCCCTGGGCCGCCGCCTCCAGGTGGGACCGGTGGTCGATTCCCAAATGGGTGCGCCGATCGAGATTGCCGTCCAGAATCGCGGTGTGTTGAGCAAGGGTCGCGGCAGGCAGCTGAGCCGCACGTTCTGCGACTGCCTGCACCAGCGATTGAGCGGTCCGACGGTCGAAATTTCCGACCGCCAGGCGGTGCTCGCGCTGGAAAGTGTGTACCGCCCGCTCGGTGCCGGGGCCGAAATGCCCGTCGATGGTCGCTCCCGAGGACGGCCCCGCGCCAGTGGTGTAGCCCAAAAAAACCAGCTGGCGCTGCAGAGCACGCACCGCCTCGCGGTTATGGACAAAGGTTCCCTGTGTCCTGCCTGCATCCCTCAGCTCGTCCCAACCCGTCTGGGCGCGCTCGGCCCGCTCCGGCGGTGCGCTTCCCAGGGTAATGGCGCGCAAAGAGAGATCGCGGGATAGGTCCATAGCCGATACTCCGTGTCGAAGGATAGCTGGTGGAAAAAAGGCTTTAGAAGCTGTAGCCCCGCTGGGCCAACTCCTCGCTCAGAGCCTGGTGGATGGCCTGAAAGAGCGTCTCCGAGCCACGCTTGTCGGTTTGCAATTCCAGATTGAGCAGGCTTCTGATCGCAAGTTCCAGCCCATCGAGGCGGGCGGCCAAGTAAGCGCCCTGGTTCATTTGTTCAGCCAGCAGCAAATCGCGCACTTCGCCAAGCCGGACAGGCCAGGCTTCCTCCGGCAATGCCCCGGGCTCCACCGCGTCGGGCTCGATAGGATCGAGCTGTTGGGTGAGGCACCAATCGAGGGCCGCCAGGGCGTACTCCTGCGGGGTGCACTCGCTCTGTCGGCTGGCGGCAAGCAAGCGCTGGGCCAGGGGTTCCGGGATGTGAACATTCAGGGCTTCCATGGTTTTAGGCCGCGCTCAGCTGCAGGTGCACCACCTGCTCGCGGGGACGACCACTCTCCTGCCAGAGCACCCGCAGGCGCTCCACATCGAGGTGGGCGGCGGCAATCTGCCAGAAGAGTTTGGCTGTGCGCTGGCGCAGGCATCCAAGGGTGAAGTCCGCCTGGTACGAGTCGTCGCACCGGATACACCACTCGCCTGCTTGGACCTCGCAGGCCAGTTGGCCCAAAAAGTCCTGAAATTCCTGTGGCGGAGCAACTTCGTTAAATAGCCGGCGCCAGAAGGGCTTGAGGCGCACAGGACGCGACTGGCGGCCCCGGGCCAACTGGGCGTTCAGGTAGCCTTGATCGGTGTTGAAGTGCCAGTCGCGCCCGGCTAGGATCTTCTCCACCGCAGCGCAGGCAGAGTGGATCTGCACGTAATAGTCGCGCCGGCCGGCGTCGCGCCGGCACAAATCCAGGTAGAACACAGCCCGCTCCCATACCTCGATGGGCTGGCGCAGCCGCTGCAGCAGTGCCGCCACCTTCGCCGGGTTGCCTCCAAGGGCGCGCTCTAGCCCTTCAAGGTGGGCAGTGAGCGCTACCCACCGCTGGGGTACCCCCCGCCGGGTATCGGGCCAGAAAGCTTCCAAAGGCGCACCGCTCTGAACGGGAGTGGCTCTGCCTTGCAGCAACACTTGCACCCGGGCGAGATCCTGGCCGAACTGCTGTTCCAGCAACAAATTCAACAACACCTCGCGGGCCTGGCCGTCGCAGCGCTCGATCACTTGCTGCGGACACACCGAGGATGCATCGCCCACCGGCACGGAGATCCGCGCCGCCGAACGCCCCTGCATCTGCAAGATATAGCGGCGCAACACCCGCACCGAGACGACTTCGAGGCGTCCTGCGGGAATACCCTGGGCGAGCAGGCGGGTTGCCGCCTCCGGTTGCAGCCGCATCAGCTCGGTAAGCCGCCCGACCCCCAACTCGAGTGCGCCGTGCAAATCCGTCCGTTCCGCCAGGCGCATGGCGTGGCGACAAACGGTGTGCCCGAATGGGCATTCCCGCGAATCAAGAAAACTTTCGAAGCGCGCAAATCCGAGTCGCTGGTAGATCCGCTGCGCCTTAATCGCCAGTAAAGCCTTACCCAGACTCAACCGTTCTGCGGCGTCCGGGTCGCTGCGGTGACGCAGGTCGGCAAGAACCTGCAAATGTGAGATGCTCATCGGCGCTCCTCCAACGCTGTGCTGGAGGCAGCATATCAAGCTGGCGTAATTCCCACAAGTGGGAGAGGGCCGTCCTGGGATTCTGTGGGGCGCCGGACACCGGCTCCGCAGGGAGTGCGCGGGTCGGATGGTAGACTGGGGATAACTGGAGAGGTGGTAGAGCGGTTTATTGCGTCGGTCTTGAAAACCGAAGAGGCGCGAGTCTCCGTGGGTTCGAATCCCACCCTCTCCGCTCAAGCGACAGCATCGCTATAGGGAACAGCCACCGGACACCTGCGGACCGACAAAGCGCACCGCGCGCTGATGTTCAGTCTGTCCAGGTGGTATTCCTGTAGGGAAGCGCCCTGCCATCGACGATGACCACCAACAACGGCCCACCCCCGGACTTCTCCTCCAGGCTCGATCGTGTAGAGATGCTGCTGGCCAGGGTTGCCGAGCAGCAGGCCGTTACCCAGAGCCAGGTGAGCGCAAATGCCCAGGCCATCACCCGGCTTGAGGCCAACCAGGCGGCGCTGAGCGAGCGGGTCAACATCATGGGCGAACGGGTCGATACCCTGGCGGAGTCGATCCGCGTGCTGGTGCCAATTATCCAGTCGATCCAGTCGGATGTGCGCGGCCTGCAGCTGGAGAATCGCCGCATCCTCGATATTCTTCAGCAGCGTGGAGAAAATGGGTGAAGCATCTAAATTGAGGCACACTCTCAGGCACGAGTTTCTGTAAATTGCTCGCAGCAACAGTTTCGGTCGGTCTTGAAAAAAGCGGGTGAAGAGATTCGAACTCTCGACATCTTCCTTGGCAAGGAAGCACTCTACCGCTGAGTTACACCCGCGCCATAGCGCGAACATCATTATGGCCATTGGCAGGCAGTAGTGTCAACCGGCGCTCAGGGACGGGTCGCTTTCCCATTCCTGGGTGAGCAAGTCGAGCAGAGCCTCGGCCTGCGGTTCATCGAGCAGCAGCAAATCGGCGCTGTTGCGGTAGGTGCGCCCGAAGCTGTCCCACCAGAAGCGGTTGACGACGACGCGGGCGCGCATGCGATGGCTGCTGTTGGTGAAGTTGCTGATGCGGTTGAGTTGTTCTCGGGAGATACGGGTCATAGCAGTCTTAGCCAACAAAGCGGGGCATCAATTCGGCCGAACTCCAAATCCCATGATGCCCGCGCCTGTGCAATTCGATGCCTGCTTTGAGGTAGCCCAGAGCCGGGCCGCAGACGTTGGCAGCCATAGAAGTTTCGTCGCCGAGGGTGAACGTGTGGGTCGAGGTTTTGCCTTCGAAGGTGCGGCCGGTGACGCGAACGTTGGTGCTCAGTGGTTTGCGGGGGTTGCGCGTATCGACAACGCCACCCACACTCACCCGCTCGCGCCCGCAGATACCGGCCAACTCCAGCAAAATGTCGTCGGCGTGTTCCATCTTTTCGAGCTTGAGCAGGCCGTCGGTGCGATCGAGCAGTTCGCTTACCTGCGCGTCGCTCATCGCCTGGGCACTCTCGACCGAGTAGCCTTCCAGATGGGCGATGTCCTCGCGCACCGTCGAGCGGTAAGCTTCCCAGTTGCCGATACCGACACCGAAGGTGACCTGCACGCTCAGCACCTCGCTGAAGCTCTGGGCGGCCAGGGCGGCGGCGGCGGTGAGCAGACCGGGGGTAGCCCCACAGCCGGTGACGTAGGTGATCCCGGCCCGTTCCAAATCAGGACCGAGGGCGAGCAGTTGTTCGACGGCGCTGGTGCGCTTGATGGCATCCACGAGCACCCCTCGCCAGCCCGAGGCGATAAAGGTCCGAGCCACCGAGGCCATAAACGTGTTGGGCAAATTCGGAAGGGCAAGAAAGTAGCCGTCTACCGGCCATTGGTGTTCGAGCAACGCCTGGATCGGATCGTCGGCAACTACACCGACAACAGGTTCGTAGCCAATAGAACCATGCCGGGAGATGGCGAGCGAAAGGTGGGCCGCATCGAGTCCCTCTAGGTGATAGGCGTACCCTTTGCTGTCGACGGCAGCAACCAGAATCATCTGCTTTTTGGCAGCGAGCATCCGGGCGGCAGCCTGACCCAAACCGCCGTACCCGAGAAGCCCCACTCGAATCGTTGCCATCACCAACCCGCTCCCACAGTTGACCTGCGCCCAAATTATAAACGCACCGAAGCATGAAACTGTGATGAATCGCTCAATCGGAGCATTTCAGGGGTCCGGGTGCCAGCGCTCGAACAGGCTGTGGTCGATGTCGAGCTGATCGAGCGCGCGGCCGATCACAAAATCAACGAGATCTTCAATCGTTTTGGGCCGCTGGTACCAGGCGGGAATGGCCGGCACGATGCGCGCCCCTGCCTCCGCAAGCGCCGTCAGATTGCGCAGGTGGATGAGGCTGAAGGGCGTTTCGCGCGGCACCAGCACCAGCGGCCGGCCTTCTTTAAGCTGCACGTCGGCGGCCCGCTCCAACAAATCAGAACTGAGGCCCGCCGCCAGTTTGCCGACGGTGGCCATGCTGCAGGGGATGACGAGCATCCCCCGGGTACGGTAGGAGCCGCTGGCGATCGAAGCGCCGATGTTGGCAAAGGCGTGGCAGCGCAGTTTACCGCCGGTCTCGCCGCTCTGTTCGCGCCAGAAGCGCTCCTGCTCGTGGGGTTCCACCGGCATCGCCGTACCCATCTCGTCGCGCCAGACCATAAAGCTCGCCCGCGAAGCGACCAGGTCAACTGCATGACCGGCCGCCAGCAAAAAGCGCACGGTGCGCACGGCATAAATCAAGCCGGAAGCGCCGGCCACGCCCAGCACGATCGGCCGAGAGGAGAGAGCCTGGGTCTGCAAAGTCGGGATCTTGACGAGCGACGCCTTCCAGCCTAGGCGATCCCCTGTGTCGAATGCTTCAGAGAATCGGCAAGCCCCCTGGTAGAATTTTCAATGTAAACTTCAGATGGCTGGGGCTTACCCCACACCATGGGTGTTCATTCAGCAGGGACGCAATAATGACGATTAAAGTAGCAATCAACGGCTTCGGGAGGATCGGGCGCAACTTCTTGCGCTGCTGGTTGGGTCGCAAACAGTCGGATTTTGAAGTCGTTGCCATCAACGACACCTCCGACCCCAACACCAATGCACACCTGCTCAAGTACGATTCGATGCTGGGCCAGTTCAGCGGCGAGGTGAGCGCCGACGAAAATTCGCTCACCGCCAACGGCCATACCATCAAGTGCTTCTCCGACCGCAATCCGCTCAATTTGCCCTGGAAGGATTGGGAAGTCGATCTGGTGATCGAATCGACGGGTGTGTTCACCAGCCGCGACGGTGCCTCCAAGCACCTGGCCGCCGGCGCCAAAAAAGTGCTCATCACCGCGCCGGGCAAGAATGACGACGGCACCTTCGTCATGGGTGTCAACGATCACAACTACGACCCTGAGAAGCACACGATTATCTCCAACGCGTCTTGCACCACCAACTGCCTGGCCCCGGTGGCCAAGGTGCTCCACGAGAACTTCAAGATCGTCAAGGGCACGATGACCACCATCCACAGCTACACCGGCGACCAGCGCCTGCTCGATGCGAGCCACCGCGACTGGCGCCGCGCCCGTGCTGCCGCCCTCAGCATCGTGCCCACCAGCACCGGGGCGGCCAAGGCCATCGGCCTGGTGCTGCCCGAACTGAAGGGCAAGCTGGATGGTCTAGCCTTCCGGGTGCCCACCCCCAACGTCTCGGTGGTGGACCTGGTGGTCGAAGTCGAAAAACCCACCCTTGTCGAGCAGGTCAACCACGTCCTCAAAGAGGCCTCCGAGAACGAACTCAAAGGCATCCTCGCCTTTAGCGAAATTCCGCTGGTGTCGATCGACTACCGGATTACCGACGTCTCGTCGATCGTGGATGCCCAGCTCACCATGGTGCTCAAGGACAACCTGGTGAAGGTGATCTCCTGGTACGACAACGAGTGGGGCTACTCCCAGCGCGTCGTCGATTTGGCCGAACTGGTCGCCCGCAAGTGGGCAGCTTAAGTAACGCCTCAGCCCACACAACAAAAAAAGCGGGCGCTCCAGCACCCGCTTTTTGCTTCAGGAGACTTGGGCTTCTTGTTGCGGCTCGAACTCCGGACACAGATAGCACGCCGGTGGACCGAGCGCACCGTTGGTGGGTACCGGGATCGGTTCACGGCAGCGCACGCAATATTCGAGATCGAAGCGCGAATGAATCAAGTCGGAGAAAGCATATCCATCCCCTTCGACGTAGAGATGGAAAAATTCGCCGCTTTCGAGCAGACGGTCGATAAAGTGATTGAATTGCTCGGAATAATTGCCACGGCGATCGTAGACCCGCTCAGAGAAGGTCGTGATTTTCCCCTTTTCGCTGACCAGGCAACGCCCTTTATTGATGTAATGGGCGATGTAGTGTTTCAGGTCATAGAAATTTGCCATCGGACACACCCACTGCTATTGATCCACAGACGAAGGAGCGATAAATTCAGGTTAGGCCAAAAAGCTTTTAAATATCTATTCCACAACAAATTTATTCCACATCTTGATATCGCTCATTGTTTCATTGAGCTTCGTTGCAATCCCCTTGAAACAATAATACAAAGATGTCAGTGTTTACTTTTTATTCGTTGAACTAATGATGCGTTTCCTAATATTGGCAACAAACAATCAAGGAAAGCTACAGGAACTGCGCCGTTTGCTCGCTGGCACGGGCTGGGTGGTGCAGGCGGCCCCGCCGGATTTTGCGGTGGAGGAAACTGGGACGACCTTTGCTGAGAACGCTCGCCTCAAGGCCCTCGCGGCGGCGGAGCGCACGGGGAAGTGGAGTGTGGGGGACGATTCGGGTTTGGCGGTCGACGCCCTCGGTGGAGCGCCGGGAGTGTATTCGGCGCGCTACGGCCGCAACGACGGTGAGCGCATCTCCCGCCTGCTCGCTGCGCTGGCGGGGCAAGCCGACCGGGGTGCGCGCTTCATTTGCGCCATCGCCCTGGCCGAACCCGGCCGGGTACTGACAGAGGTCGAAGCCGAATGCCGGGGCGTCATCCTGCACGCCCCGCGCGGCAACGGCGGCTTTGGCTACGACCCGGTTTTTCTGGTGCCGGAACTGGGTAAGACCTTTGCCGAACTCGACATTGCCGAGAAAGAACGCCACAGCCACCGGGGCCGGGCGGTGCGCAAGTTGCTCTCGGGGTGCAGCCGAGGTACGTCCATTGTTGACCATTAGAGGACAGACGCTCGCAAGAAGCTTTGGTTTGAGGAGGGTCCTCAAGGAAGGGGATAACCGGGGACTGCCGAGATCCGTCCAAAAACAGGCATTCGAGCATTTTTGTCTTCAAACTTCTATCGACACCTGTAGCCGCTCCTGGTAGGGCTTGCCGCAGTGGGGACAGAACCGGAAACGCCAGGAGGCGAGAGCCTCACCGCGAGTGGGAGCATCCAGCGGTCAGGGCGGTGCCGCAGGCGAAGCAATGGCGCGAGCGCCGTTCCGGCTGACGAAAGATGCTCGACTCGGGGCAGATCCGGTCAGGTCGGTTCTACCACCGGCATGACTGGGTGAGAGTTATCTACTCTCCAGGTAGCAATGGCAGTCGGGCTTCTCGATCAGCGAATCGGCCAGGGCGTTGAGGGCGACCGCGGCGAGCAGACCGCCGCCGCTTGTCCCTGCCAGCGTAAGCCAGGGGATTTCCAGTCGCACCAACCGGCGCTTGGCGGCGGGAGCATGGCTGAAGCCCACCGGCATAGCGATCACAAGGGCGGGATGCAATTGTCCCCGTTCGATCGCTTCGCACAGTGCCACGAGCACCGAAGGGGCATAACCGATCACGAAGACCGACCCGGGAGGAGTGACCGCCAGGCGCTCCGTCCACTCCCGGTTGTTCCAGAAGGCGTGCTCGGCCTCGGCCACACCCGCGATGTGCAGGTCGTCGATGAGCGTCCGGACCGTACAACCCAGGTGGGCGAGACGGGTGTGATCCAACGCCGAGCCGACCGGGGGAACATCCGCGACCACTTCGCAACCGGAGCCCAAGCGATCGCGGGCGGCGGCAATCGCCCCGGGGCCTATCCGGAGGAACGGGACGAGAGACATATCCCCGCAGGCAAGCACCAGCTTCGACAGCAAATCCACCTCGATTTCCGACTGGCCGGACAGGTCGGGCAAAAGCATCTGGAGCGATTCGCCGAACTCTTCCGGGTGTTCTGCGACCGCTCCGTCAAGACCGTCCCACAGCGACTGCAGCCCTCCCCAGCCGTCGGTAGTTACCCTCGGAGCGTGTCGGCACGGACATCAGACCGAGAGTGTGGTAGTGCCGCACCATGCGGGGAGTGACCCCGCCACCCACGGCGTCAGTCAGTTCTTTAATGGTCAGGTGCCCCTCGCGCATCGCCCACCCACTCCGCGGACAGCTATTTCTCTGGACAACTTGACATTGACACTAACCCTGATCTGTCAGACATGGGTGAAACGTTAATGTCTCGTGGGCTGAAACGCCCTGCCTTCGTTGAAAAGTCTCAATATGACAGATCAAGCTAGTGTCGAGGTACTGGTGAGGCCGGGGGAACTGATTCCGGTCGACGGGCGGATCGTCGATGGGCACAGCGCCCTCGACCAGGCCCCGATCACCGGTGAATCGATGCCGGTGGAAAAGGCGGTGGGGGAGGAAGTGTACGCCGGCAGCATCAACGGCAACGGGGCTTTGCGCATCAGAGTGGAGTGCGCGCCGGAAAGCAGCCTCATCCGACGGATCGTCCGGCTGGTGGAAAAGGCGCAGACCGAGGCCCCGCCTTCGCAGCGCTTCATCGAACGCTTCGAGCGGGGCTACGTCCGGGTGGTCGTGGCGGTGGGGATTCTACTTGTTGTTGCCACTGTGCCGGCTCTGTTCTGGAATTGGACCTGGGAGGCAACCATTTACCGGGCGCTCATCTTCCTGGTGGTGGCTTCGCCCTGCGCCCTGATGGCGGCAATTATGCCGACCTCTTCTCGCAGCAGGCGCCGCCGGTCCATCCCAAAGGCGCGCTGGTGCCCTAGGCGGCACCCGTCGCCCTCAACCTGGCGAAGGCGGGCGCGAAAGACTTTTTCCTTGAAATCCAGATAGCGGGGACCTACTCCCTTTTCACCCAGCACCGCCCGGAAGAATTCGACCTGACGGTGCACGCCGCCGACGGTGCCACCCGTACACCCCGAATCGAACGGACTTTCGAGGCGGGGCACACCCACGACGAGGAGGTGACCTCGGTGGGTATCGAAGTGCAGGGGGCGCGGTCGACCCAAAGAAGTTGAGCGCCTGGCTGAGCGTCCTGTTGCGTGAACAGGGGGCCGATATCTTTCGGACAAAGGGCATTCTCCATTTGCAGGGCGACAACCGCCGCTATGTGTTTCAGGGTGTGCACATGCTCTTCGACAGCAGCGCCGATCGGCGCTGGGGCAGGGACGAACCCCGCACCAATCAACTGGTCTTCATCGGCCGCAACCTCGATCGCAACCGGCTGGTGCGGGAGTTCAAAGCGTGTCTGGTCTGAAGCGCTCCAGAAACCCGCACACCCTGGCGGAGCGCTGGCGCACGGGTCTGGAAGACTACGTCACCGCCACGGCCTGGTCTGCGGATGGCGCACGTTGCTCGCGGCGGCAACCGCTTCGGGGCCCGTGGCCCTTCTGGCGGGCGACACCGGCGAGGTGGCGGCCACCCTGCCGGGCCATCCTGACGGCACCCTCACCCTCGCCTGGTCGCCCCGGGACCGGCGCCTGGCCACGGGCCGTCAGGATGGCAGAGCCCGGCTTTGGGATCCGACCACCGGTCGCGAGATGGCAGCGCTCGAGGGTGGTGCCGCCTGGGTCGAGCACCTCGCCTGGTCCGACGCCCCCTACCTCCTCGCCACCGCCGCGGGCCGCCGCCTCAACCTCTGGAGCGCGGACGGTCAACTTATCCGCACCGCCGAGCCCCCGCACACAAGCACGATCTCCGGTCTGGTGTGGCATCCGGGGCAGAGGCGCTTCGCCACCAGTTGCTACGGGTCCGTCCGGCTCCACCTGCCCCTGAAATCCGAACCCGCCGACGTCTTCGAGTACCAGGGGTCGCTCAACCGAGGGCCGGGGGTCCGGCAGGCATTGAGTACAATGCGACTGGCCAAATACAGATTGCAACCTCATTCGCTTTCATCATGCAAAATCAAGAGTCATCTATTGTTTTTGACCAGGAACGCGCTGCTTCCTACGACAAAAGATTCGCCAAGATAGCCCCGCTGCGCGACGCACTTCATTTGCTTATCCGTCTGGTATTTTCCGAACTTCCTGCCGATGCACGGATTCTCTGTGTCGGCGTGGGAACCGGCTTGGAATTGATTGACCTCGCCCAAACATTTCCACGGTGGCAGTTTACTGCGGTAGAGCCCGCGGCACCGATGCTTGACATCTGTCGCCAACGCGCTGAGGAGTGTGGCATCGCGTCACGTTGCACTTTTCACGAAGGTTATCTCGATTCACTGCCTGCATCGCCCTCTTTCGATGCGGCAACTTGCCTTCTAGTTTCTCACTTCTTTACACAGCAAGATGAGCGACGCAACTTTTTTAGTCAAATTGCTTCACGACTTTCCTCTGATGGATATTTGGTCAGTTCTGATCTAGCTTCCGATATGTCTACTTCAGCCTACCGAAGCCTTCTTGAGGTTTGGCTACGCATGCTGAAGTATTCCGAGGTGCCTGCTGAGGAGGTTGAAAAATTTCGTGCTTCTTATGGTCGGGATGTTGCTGTGCTACCGCCAGTTGAAGTCGAATCAATCATTGAATCGAGCGGCTTTGATGCGCCTGTATTGTTCTTCCAGACCCTCCTCATTCATGCCTGGTATGCTAAGCGAACACCGCTGAGCTAGAAGTTCCTATCTATAGTTACCCTGGCCGGTCCCTGGCTCGCGTTGGCCCTTCAGGCTTCGCTCGTGGGCAGGAGCAGCACTTCGAGGTGATCGTCGAAGGGCAGCGGGCCTTTGCGGTCGAAGCGGATTTCGCCCCGGTAGCCGTACTGACCGGCCGCGCAGGCGACAGCCGACACCGCCAGGGGAATCAGCTTTGCCGCCGCCGAAAGTGCAGCGACGGCATCGGTCCAAGCCCCTTGCGGCACCGGAGCTGCATGGGACGCCTGGAAACGGGGCAGGGGCGGCTCGCCCTGCTCCAGGCGCAGTGCGTTCACGAGCACGAGGGCGTCCGGCCCCTGGAGCACCAGGCGGGCGGGCCTCCCCTGGCGGACGAGGTCGAGCGTGCTGCGCTCCCACTGGGATTTGGGTACCCAGACGGTCACCGGTTGGCCCGCGGGCGGGTCGTTGGAGGCGAAGGCCCGGACGGTGTAGGCGAGCTTGCCGAACGAGCCGTACATCCACTTGACTTTGAGCACTTGCCGCCCGGCGGCGCCCACTCCCGGGGCCTGGGTCACCGACGCCGTACTGCCCATGGTGTCGGTGTGGATCTCCAGTTCGTAGCGCGCGAACTGCTTACCGGCCGGTACCTCCAGCCTGTGCACGTCCTCACCCAGGCCGAATTCGTCCGGGTGAAAGTTGCCGTCGTCGTCGAAGTGGCTTTGAAATTTGGTGTAGATTTCCTGTTCGGTGGCGGTTTCCATCGTGCGGTTTCCTGAAAGAGTGGGTGGATGGGTGGGGACAGGTTCGAGTGCCGAATCGGCGGCGAAAAAGCGCTCGATTCCGAACCGTACCGGCGCGGTCGCGGCCAGGCGCCCCTGGGCTGTGACGCTGAAGTCCCGTCCAGGCGCGAATCCCCTCTCCACGAGGTGCTTTGCCACCCAGGCGGTAACCAGTTGCACCATCGCCCGATGCCATTCGTCGTCCGGACGGAGCAAGTACTCCACGGTCCAATCGAACCGATTCTCGCCGGGGGCCAGATCCGCGACCGCGTGCAGACAGAGGCTGACGACCTGCGCGGGAGAAGCCACGCGCTGGAGCAGGCGCAACACCTCCCGGCAGCCTTGCTCGTCGCGGGCAAGCATTCGGGCTGCGAGGAGGGCGCGGGCATCGACGAGGGGGCGTTGCATCACTTGCGATTAAAGGTCCGATTTTCCAGGACGACCGCAGCCGCGGGACGTCCCGTAGGTAAGTGATTTGAACTCGACGCGATCCGTGGACGGGTCGTAGAGGATGTAGCTGGCCTGTCCGTCCAAGCGCCCAACGTTGCCCACCCCGACCACCTGGCGCGGGACGAAGTCGAGCGTGGTCACCGGTTGCGGCCCGTCCAGGGTGGTAATGGTAGTGGCGACCCGGGCGGACTCCACCACCAACTCGAAAATGAGACCCGAGCGCCCGCAGAAGAGCCGGTGGGCGTCGGCCCGCACCAACCTGTCGAGGAGCTCGAAGGCGGGCGTCTCGGGGTGCAGGCAGTCATGGACACCCAGAGTGCTGCCGTGGATGAGCATGCAGTCGCGCTCGTAGAAGCCCAGGTCTAGGGAGCGCAGCCACTGCGCCGTGGCCAGAGGAACACTCTTCCAGAGCGTCTGTACCGTGTCGGCACCGTGCTGACGAATCAATGCCTCCGGGTCGCCGTTGCCTCCCAGTCCGTGCAGGCTGAGGCAATGCTCCTCCCACCAGCCCAGGCAAACCGCCGCCTGGGGCAAACCGGCAGTGCCGGCGCGGACAAGCTCCACCAAAGCTTCGCTCTCCGGCCGGGGGCCGACCAGGTCTCCCAGGATGTAGACGGCCTTGAGCCGGGAGTGCAAGCGCTTCAGGTCGGCCAGGACCGCCTGATAAGCGGTGAGGTTGCCCTCGACACCACTCAGGATTGCCCACATGGTCAGCGGGTACAGACGTGGGTGGGGTCTTCGGCACGCTCGGCAAATTCGAGACCGCGGGCGAGGCGCCAGGCGAAGATGGCAGGCAGGCCCTTCTCGACGATCGCCGCACAGGTACTCCGCCAATCGTATTCGACCTCGCGCAGATCCACCTCGACACGCTCGGTGTCGTAGAGCACGTAGGTGGCGTTGGGGCGACCGTGGCGGGGTTCGCCCACCGAGCCCGCGTTGACGATGCGCTTGAGAGAGGCGCTGAACTGCCGGACTTCCCCGGAGGCGGAGGCCGGTCCGCGCACGGTGATCTCGACCGGGGTCGCATCGAGGGTACGCACGTAGGGAACGTGGGTGTGCCCGCAGAAAAGGACGTCCGCCCCGGTCGAGAGCACCCGTTCGACGGCCACGAAGGCGTCCGTCTCGGGCAGCAGGTACTCGTGGGCACTGTACGGGCTGCCATGGACGAAGCAAAGGTTCCCTTCGCGCAGGCTGTAGGGCAAACCGGCGAGGAAGGCGCGGGCCTGGTCGCTCACCTCCCGATTGCTCCACAGGTGGGCGGCGAGACCCCGCTGCTCGGCCAGCACAGAAGGATAACTGCATTCACAGGCGTTGACGCCCTCCACCGTGTCGTCGTCCCAGCAGCCGCGACAGGTCTGAATCTCCAGTGTCCGGATGCGCTCCACGACTTCGTTGGGGTATGGACCGTAACCGACCAAGTCGCCCAGACAGTAAATCCGGTCGGCCTTTTGGGCCTGGGCATCGGCGAGTACCGCTTCGAGGGCGGCCAGATTGCCATGGATACAGGACAACACCGCAAACTTCATAGGATGACTTCTGCCTCGGCAAGTTGGTCTTTGATCTGCTGCTGATAATGGGCAAGAGCCTGGTCATTCAAGCAGCACTGCCGCAACGTCTCGCCCAGGGCTGCCTCGTCGAGGTCTTCGCCGAACACTTCGATGCCGCTGAATCGCCTCGGGCGACCCGACCACCAGCGGGGCAAGGACAGTTCTGTGAATTGCTCGACATCGACTCCGGCGACAAATTCGCCGAAAAGCGCCCTCCCGTCGGAAACTTCGAAAATTCCCTTCACCCGGACCGCCCGGCCGTACGCCCCGCCGGTTAATTCTTCCCAAAAGACATCCAGGCTCTCGATGTCGATCACTTCGCCCGTGGTGGCGGCCCGCCACAATTGTGGCCTCTCGACACGCTCGACCGGGGCCCCTACCGCCACCTCGTCCGCCCATGTGTACCACTCAGAAGCGTCCGTCTGCGGCGGCACAACCGCCACTCGCAGAAGATTCAGCCCTTCCAGACCCGCACCTGCGGAGGATAGATTCAGGTGGTAACCCAGTTCGATGAAGAAGGGAAAGCCCGTCTCTCCCACGCACGAATTGCCCACCAAGCGCACGAGCTTTCCTGGAAAATCGGCGACAAGCCGTGTCCAGTCGATCGGCACCGACTCTGTCCCAGGGCTGCAGTAGATGCCTCCCTTTTCGTACCGGCTCAACTGTTGGCGGATCCAGGTAGTTTTACCGACACCGGGCGGACCGGTGACGGCCACGATCGAATTGGAATTCATATGAGAATAATAATCATTCTTAGATTGATCCGGCAAGGCCGCAGGATGGACTCTTTCAGAAAGTGGAAAAGGGTTTGGGTTTCGCTGCCCCTTTGCCCGGGTGCGGGGACCGGGACAAAGCTGGACGGGGAGAGCCATTGCTGAGTTCAGGAGTAACGATTATCATTCTCGTGTACTGCGGTGGGAGTGCCCGTGGCGGGTTGCAGGCAGTTTGTCCGACAGGCAGGGGAGATGGTGGGCATCGGTGGTGCGGCGCTGCTGCTCGACCGCCCTTTTCCCCGGGCACGCATCGTCCACTGGCAAAACGGAGGGAGCACCCGAGTCCTTGCGACGGTCGAGGGGCCCATTCGGGAACCGCGTGCCGCCCCGGGCGGTAGCGGACAGACGGTCGAGGGCGTCCTCTTCTGGCCGCCCGGGCAGCGGGGAAGCTCGGGGTTGCCCCTGGTGGTCAGCCTGCACGGCGGGCCGGACCTTGCCCGCACCGAAGCGCTCGCCCTGGGCATCCCCTGGGCCTTTTACCCGGCCCTGCTCGCCTCGCGGGGGTACCTGGTGCTCGAACCCAACTTCCGCGGCAGCACCGGCCGGGGAGATGCATTCATGCGCATCGAGGGGGCAGTCTGCTCGCTGCCGGCGAAAGACGTCTTGAGTGGGGTTGATCACCTCGTCGGGCGCGGCTGGGCCGACTCGGCCCGGTTGGGTCTTTTCGGGTACAGTTTTGGGGGCGAGTTGACCGCCTGCTTGCTCGGCCGTACCAATCGATGCCGGGCCGCGGTGGCCGGTAGCGGCATCTGGAATGAAATCTCCTACTACGGCACCGCCGAAAATGGGGCTCTCACCAGTCTTTACCTGGGAAGCAAGCCGCCCTGGGAGAGCTTCGAGACGTACTGGGGGGAGTCGCCCATCTCGGGGGCCGGCCGCATCCGCACACCGACGCCTCTGACCACCGGTGATGCCGACGACGTCGTCCCGCCGGCCCAGAGTTTTGAGTTCTACCGGGCCCTGCGCGCCAACGGGGTGCCAGCAGAACGACTGGTTTTCCCCAATCAGGGACACAGCTACACCCGGCCGTCCTTCATGCGCTCGAAGGTGGAAGCGGAGGTCAACTGGTTGGATCGTTACCTGCTGCGCTCCCCTTGAGCCCCCGAGCACTCCCGAAAGCGCTTCGTTCGACTTTGCCGCGCAGATGGTCAAAATAAATCCTTAAATAATGATAGTCATTCTCACAATCTGTCGCTATGCTGGCCGCTAACTGCCAGGGGAGACGCCAATGCTCGAAGCGATCGACTTGACCAAGAACTACGGTACGCCCGTCCCGTCGCTGGACCAGTTGAACCTGCGCATCGAGCCGGGGGAGGTCTTCTGCCTCCTCGGCCCCAACGGCGCGGGCAAGACCACCACCATCAGCCTGTTTTTGGGTTTCAGCGCCCCGACCGCGGGCATTGCCCGCATCGGCAGCCTCGACGTGCAGACCCACCCCCTCGAGACCAAGCGCCTGGTAGCCTACATCCCGGAGCAGGTGATGCTCTACCGCAATCTGACGGGGCTCGAAAACCTCGAGTACTTCAGCGCCCTCGCCGGTCAGGACCGCTACGGCAAAGAGGAACTGCTCGGCTTTTTCGACGGGGTGGGCCTGTCGCGGGAGGCGGCGCTGCGGCGGGTGGGTACCTACTCCAAGGGCATGCGCCAGAAGGTGGGCATCGCCATGGCCGTCGCCAAGCGGGCGACGGCGCTCTTGCTCGACGAGCCCACCTCCGGGCTCGACCCCAAGGCCTCCAACGAGTTCTCGCAACTGTTGCTCAGGCTGAGCGGCGCGGGGGTGGCGGTACTGATGGCCACCCACGACCTGTTTCGCGCCAAGGAGGCGGGCACGCGCGTCGGCATTATGAAAGCGGGCAGACTGCTCACCACCGCCCGCACCGCCGATCTGACCCACGCGGATCTGGAGCGGTTGTATCTGGAGAGCATGGCGGCGGGCATTCCTGACGGCTCGCCGCTGGAGGAGGTGGCGCTGTGATTACGCGCATCGCCCGCAAAGAGTTCACCGAGATGGTCCGCGACGGCCGCTTCCGGGTGGCGGCGGCCCTGGTGATGGCCCTGCTG
Organism: Aphanocapsa lilacina HA4352-LM1; assembly: GCA_019359725.1. GTDB lineage: Bacteria > Cyanobacteriota > Cyanobacteriia > Gloeobacterales > Gloeobacteraceae > Gloeobacter > Gloeobacter lilacinus. Next base: position 45,808 of record JAHHGR010000024.1, read on the forward strand.
GTCGCGGCCCTCGCCGCCGGCTGGAAGCACCACGTCGACAGCACCGCCCAGCGCCTCACGGCCGAGCGGATCACCCGCGCCCAGTGGTTGAACCAGGGGGCGCGCAACCCCCACTCGGCGGCCCATTATGGCGTCTGGGCCTTCCGGCCCCAATCGCCCCTGGCCTCGATCGATCCGGGCATCGAGAAGTACGTGGGCACGGCCGTCTGGCTCGAAGCCCACCGCCAGAACGAATTTCGCTACAAGCCGGCCTCCGACGCCACCGCCGCCGCCCGTTTCGGCGAACTGACGGCGGCCGTCGTGCTGCAGTTGCTGCTGCCCCTGGTGATCGTGCTACTGAGCTTCGGCGCTTTTGCCGCCGAGCGCGACAACGGCACCCTCAGGCAACTGCTCAGCCTCGGCGTGTCGCGCTCGGACCTCGCCCTGGGTAAGGCGTTGGGCGTCGCCTCGGCCCTGGCGGTGCTCTTGGTGCCGGCCACTGCCCTCGGGATAGCGGCCCTCGCGCTCAGTGCCGGCACCTCCGGCTGGGGAGACGGCCCATTGCGCCTGTGGCTGATGGGCCTGGGCTATCTACTGTACTTTGGGGCCTTCGTGGGCCTTTCCATCGCCGTCTCCGCCCGGGCCCGCTCGGCGCAACTGGCACTGGTGGTGCTGGTTGGTTTCTGGATCGTCAACGGCCTGGTCGCCCCGCGCGCCGTGGCCGATCTGGCGCGTGGGGCCTTCCCCGGTCCTTCGAGTTTCGCCTTCACCCAGGCGGTGCGCGAGGACATCACCCGCGGCGCCGATGGCCACAACTCTTCCGATAAACGCCTCGACGACCTCAAAGCTGCTGTGCTCAAGAAGTACGGGGTCAAGCGGGTCGAAGATCTGCCCGTCAACTTCGACGCCCTCTCGCTGCAGGCAGGGGAAGACTACGGCAACACAGTCTACGACAAGCACTACACCCGCCTCTGGGACACCTACCGCAACCAGAACGCCGTCCACCAATGGGGGGCCGCGGTCGCCCCGCTCCTGGCAGTGCGTTCGCTCTCGATGGGGCTTGCGGGCAGCGACTTCGAGCAGCACCGCCACTTTGCGACCGCCGCCGAGAACCACCGCCGCCTCATCAACCGCATCGCCAACGAAGAAATGCTCAAGACCGAGTACAACAACTGGAACGATGAAGTCCCCGCCGAGACCTGGGCAAAGTTCCCCGAGTTTCGCTATGGCCCGCCGGGTGTCGACTGGGTTTTGGGCCAGTATCTTCCCAGCATCGGCTTGATGTTGGCCTGGTGTGTTCTGGCCACGGCCGCCGCCTACTGGGCCACCGGCCGTCTGCGGCCCTCCTGATCCCCTACCCGAGGCTTGCAACCTGTGTTTCTCACCGTCGTCCGTCACGAGTGGCGCCAGATGAGCGCCGGAAAAATTCTCTGGCCCGTGGCCGTCCTGTTCGCCCTGCTCGTCGGCTACGGGGTCTGGAACGGTCTGCACTGGGTCCATTTCCAGCAGCAGACCCTGGAGGCTGTCGCCCAGGAAGAAACCGGGCGCATCGCGAAAATGCGCGCCGGGGTCGTCGAAGCCTGGGCCACCGGGGCTATCACCGATCCGTCCGAACCCGATCCCCGCTCGGCGGGATTTCTCGGCACCCGGGCGGCACGCAACGCAACTCTTCCGCCCGGATCGCTCGCGGCCCTCGCCATCGGTCAGAGCGATCTGTACCCCTACTACTTTCGGGTGACGATGGCCAACAAGGTCAGCTTCACCAACAACGACGAACTGGAGAATCCGACCAACCAGATGGCCGGGCATTTCGACCTGGCCTTTGTCGTCGTCTATCTGTACCCGCTCTTTATCCTGGCACTCTCGTACAACCTGCTGTCGGCCGAACGGGACGAGGGAACGCTTGCAATGCTGATGTCGCAGCCGTTGGCCCTGGGCACGCTCGTGCTGGCCAAGATCGCCGCACGCGGGGCAGTGGTGGTGGCCCTGGCGGCAGGCTTCTCGCTGCTGGCCGTGCTCCTGAGCGACGCCGGTCTATCCGAGGCGCAGGTGTGGCTTCGTCTGGCACTCTGGATAACGCTCCTCGTGGCCTACGGCGGCTTCTGGTTTGCCCTGGCTATCGCCGTCGGCGCACTGGGCAAAAGTTCCGCTACCAACGCCCTTGCCCTCGTCGGACTGTGGTTGGTGATGGCCCTGGTCATTCCCGCCCTGGTCAACGTCGCCGTCACTGCCGCGGACCCGATGCCCTCGCGCCTCGAACTCATCGCCGCCGCGCGCCAGGCGACGCTCGAAGCCGACAAAGAGTCAAAAGCCCGCCTCGGGCAGTACCACAAAGATCACCCGGAACTGGTCCCCAAAGGCTCGGGTTACAACGTCGCCGACAGCTACGTGAAGTACGTTCTCTCGTTGGACACCGAAGAAAAACGCCTTGCTCCCATTCTCGATCGCTTCGACGAGCAGTTGGCCCGCCAGCAGGCGTCGGTTGCCCAGTTGCGCTTCCTGTCGCCGGCCCTGCTCGCCGCGGAGGCCCTGAACGATCTGGCCGGCACCGGGGTGGAGCGCTTCCGGCACTTTGGCCGCCAGGTCGACGGTCACCACCGCGCCTGGCGCGGCTACTTCCTTCCGCGCCTGTTCGCCAAGGCCAACCTGAGCGCCGCCGAACTCGATCGCGCTCCCCGCTACACCTTCTTTGAGGAAGATACGGCCGCCGTCGCCGCCCGGACGTTCCCCGTCCTGGCCGGTCTGGTTTTGCCCACCCTCCTGCTTGGCGCGTTCGGGCTTGTCGGCCTGCGCCGCTTTCCGCTCATTGCCTGAAGGACGTTCGGCGAATTCGCCCCGGGCCGCTCTTCGCGGGCGAATACTGGCTTGACAGCGAGAGGGTGCCCGAGCCTCTCGCCCCGGAGAGGACAGCCCTACTTTGAAGGATGAGCTGCTTGAGGACTTTTGTCCTCTAATGGTCGAAAATGAACGTACCTCGACTGTACCCCCCTCTCGGCGCTAAACTCCCCCTCGCTCTCACTCTCAAGATCCCCCGCGCTAAGGGTCTGGGGGGGATCCAAAATTCCTCGCGTTATAAATGCTCATCGCCTTTTCCAGCCCCTTGGCGAGTACCGCCTCCACCGCCTCCACGCAGCCGTCGAGGATAGCAGGCAACTGCTCTTGTTCCTCAAGAGCGAATTTGCCCAGCACGTAGTTGGTGAGCACCGGCGGAGGCGGCTCCCGGCCGATGCCGATGCGCAGCCGGGCAAACTGGTTGGTGCCCAGATGCTCGATAAGCGATTTGATGCCGTTGTGACCGGCGGCGGACCCTTCGGGGCGCAGGCGGATTTTGCCCAGGGGCAGAGCGATCTCGTCGTAGAGGACCAGTACCTGCGCCGGAAGCAGCCGAAAGTAATCGGCCACCGCGCGCACCGATTGGCCGGAGTGGTTCATGTAAGTGGTCGGCTTGAGCAGAATGGCCCGGCCCCCAGGCCCGGCCCCCTCGGCCAGATAGCCTCTGAAGCGGCTCTTTTCGACCCAACTGCATTGCCAACGTTTCACGAGGGCGTCCACAGCAAGAAACCCGGCGTTGTGGCGGGTCTGGGTGTACTGGGGGCCAGGATTGCCGAGCCCGACGAACAAGCGCAGTTCCATGACTTTATTCAATCGCCCCAGAGCGGCTCGCCGCAACGGCTGGGTGTAGGTGGTGGAGCAATCAGCCCATAATGGAGCAGTCACCCCGTGGCTAACGTATGAGCAAAGGCTTCAGCGCCCCGCCCAACCCTGAAAAAGAGTTCAGTACCTGGTTTTTCCGCGAGTACCGGCGGTTGAGCCTTTCTACATTGAATGACTCGCTTCTCGGTGAAGCGCCTTCGCCGGTGGAAGCCCGCATGAAGGTCGCCCGGGAGTTGCCCGGTTGCTACTGGATTGCCCAGCAGTGGCCGCGGGTGCCCAACAAAAACACCATCCTCAAGCTGCACGCCCGGGGCAAGTTCGAAAGTTTAAGCGACATCAATGCTTTTGTGCTGCGCAGCCCTGAAGGCGACGAGATTCGGCGGTGGGCGCGCGATCATGCCGATCTGGCCTTTGCCTGCTCCTGCTGCTGATGACCCAGATAGTCGGCATCGTCAACATTACTACCGATTCCTTTTCGGACGGAGGCCAGTTTCTCGATGCTGAGCGGGCCATCGGTCATGCACGGCGGCTGCGCGGTGAGGGTGCCCACTGGATCGACCTGGGTGCAGAATCGAGCAACCCTGACGGTGAACAGGTTACGGCAGAAATAGAAGCAGAGCGCCTCGCCCCGGTCGTTGCCGCACTGAGCGCGGACGGGGTCTCCGTGGCGATCGACACTTGCAAAAGCTCGGTGATGGTTCGTTGCCTGGAACTGGGTGCTCAGATGATCAACGACATCACCGCCCTTGCAGATCCGCGCAGTGTCGAAGTGCTCAAAACCTTTCGGGTGCCGGTGGTGCTGATGTTTGCGCGCAACCGGCAGGCCCGCGCCGAGCAGCGGCCCGGGGATTGCGAAACGGTTTGGAATGAAATCGAAGCGTTTTTTTCGGGGCGGATCGACCGGTTGCTGGGTGCCGGTCTGCAGGATCGGCAGTTGATACTTGACCCCGGCATGGGTTTTTTTTTGGGCAGCAACCCCGAACCGAGTCTGAGGGTGCTTGCCCACGTTGACCGACTGGGCCGCTTCGGCTTGCCGGTGTACTTGAGTGTTTCGCGCAAGTCGTTTATCGGCAGCGTACTGGGGGGGCGCCCTGCCGCGGGGCGAGACCACGGTACCCTGGCCGCCGAAATCTGGGCGTATCTGGCCGGCGTGGATTACCTGCGTACCCACGCAGTCGCTCCGCTCAGCGACGCTATCCGAGTGATTGCAGCAATTCGGGCGCAAGAGCTGGCCTGAAATGCCGGGAAGCAGGAAACTTCCCGGCTTTATCCAGGCCCACCTAGGCGAACTTAATGCGGGGTGTTCGGATCTTTGGGCTGTGGTTCGAGTGGTTCGCTCGGGGTGACGCTGCTGTCGACCGGCTCCGCAGGGGGCAACAGCTGTGGTTCCTCGACGACGGTCGCCTCGACATCGGTAGTCGGCGGATGCAGACGCTCCTGGGTCGATTCGACCAGCGATTGACCACGCTCTATAGCTTGGTCCGCCAGTTCGCGGGCCTGCTCACCCAGGGCGGCGGCGCGCTCTTTGGCCTGGTCACCGAGAACCTGGCCGCGCTCTTTGGCCTGGTCAACCAATCCCTTGGCCTGCTCGCCCAGGGCGGCGGTGCGTTCTTTGAGCTGATCGGTGAGCGACTGGCTGCGCTCCTTGGCCTGCTCCAGGGCAGTACCGAGGCGTTGCTTGAGTCCCTCGGAATACAGCGTGCTCGATTTGGCCACCGCTTCGTTCACGATCACCCGCTTCTTGCCGGGGGTAGTAATGGCGGACGCTTCGAGCAGGTAGGTGCCGTCGGTGATGCCGCTCCAGCCGGAAGCCGCGAACAGATAATGGCTGATTACCCCGGTCTGGCCGTCGAACAGAAAATCGGTAATCTTGCCGATGCGGCTGCCGCCGTCGGTCCAGACTTCGTGACCGACCAGCGACTCACCGGATTTGATCTGTTCGTCGGATTCGCCATCGGTGTTGACCATGAGGGCGTCAGGTCCAATAGCCCGGATCTGGCCGAGCGGCAAAGTCTTCTTCTGGCCCCCCAAAAAACCGGACTTGTAAATAATGCCCGCCACGCGGTGAGCGTCCTCTACCGTCGAGAGGTTGTCGACACGGCCCAGTTCCTCGGTGGTACGCAAATCGAGGATGGGACGGTTGATGAGTTCGCTGTACTTGAGAACGCCTTCTTGAATACTCATGCGGTCCTCCCGGTGGTAGTGGATGCTGCTTCGATCCAGATGAACGGTTCGAGCATGGGCTGACATGGTGTTGGATTGACTTTCCACTTTTATCAGAAATCAAGGACTGTTGGACTCCCCCTGCAGTAAGAAGTATCTAGTTCTGTCTTTCACTTTGTGTAGGCCGCCGCTGGTGCCAGGTGGCCAGGGCGACCTGCTGCACCAGTTTGAGCGGTTGGCCGGTTTGTTCGGATAGCCGCCGACAGTCCTCGAATTCGGGCTGGGCGTTGAGCACCTGCTGAGCGCGGCTACCCACCTTGATGCGCACGGTTCCGAAGATCGTCTCGACCGGCTCGTGGTGGCGCTCAAGCACCGAGCGCACCTGAAAATGTCTGCGTACACCGAGGGTGGTCGTCTCGCGCAGGAGGATCTCTTCGCAGGTAGAAAGCAGATGGGGCGCACAGAGAACCGTCATCAGCGTTCCGGGGCGGGATTTTTTCATGCCCACCGGGACGGTGAAGACATCCGCCGCCCCGGCAGCGAGCAACCGCTCGAACAGGTAGCCGCTTATCTGGGGATTGAGATCGTCGGTCTGGGTCTCCAAGCAGGCCACCACCTCCTCGTGGGAGTGATCGTGGTGGGCATGGGCGTGGCCCTGGGTGTGAACGTCGGTGACCGTGTGCGCGCGCGCGGCGAGCAGCGGCTCGGTTGCTTCTCCAAGCCACAGGCGCAGGATGTTCGGGATGGGCAGGTCCATATCCCCAGCGCCCAATCCCACCCGCGAGACGGCCATCGCAGGCATTTCGCCGAAGCTTGCCGCCAGAGCACAGGCGATGGCGGCCCCGGTCGGGGTGACCAGTTCGCGGTGGATGCGGTTGCTGTAGACCGGTACCCGGCGCGACTCCCACAGCCGCACCACCGCCGGAGTGGGCACAGGCAGCACTCCGTGGGCGGCGCGCACTAGTCCGCCGCCTACCGGCAGCGCCGAGCAGTGCAGCGCTTCGATATCCAGGTAATCGAGGCCCAGGCAGGTGCCCACGACATCGACCAGGGCGTCGGTGGCTCCGACTTCGTGAAAGTGCACCCGCTCTGGGGTGGTATCGTGCACGAGGGCCTCGGCGTGGGCAAGGGCGACAAAGACTTGCACGCTCCACTCGGCCGCCCGCGGCGGCAAACCGGCCGTCTCGAGCAGCGCGCGGATCTCCGGCAGGTGGCGATGGGTGTGACCGGCGCGCTCCCCCATGGGCACGCGGGCCTTAGTGGCGGCGACGCCGTTTTTGACGACCCGTTCAAAGTGCAGGTGGTACTCGTCGTGCATGGGCAGTTTCGCCAGCTGCAAAATCAAGTAGTCGGCAGGTACACCGGCATCGACGAGCGCCCCCAGGCACATGTCGCCCGAAATACCCGCCGGGCAGTCGAAATAAGCCAGTTTCATCGCCAGAGCTCCAGAGCGTCCTGAAGCCAGTCTAAAGCGCTTGCTGCCGCAGTTTGCGCCCACTAAAATCAAGACGCACGTTCCCGGTCGCAGGCGGCACATCGCCTGTTCGGGAAAGGCCTCACCCCGCCGAGACACTTTTATGGTTGATGTCTAGTTTTTGAGGAGTACTGCCATGACTAACGGCCCGGTCCGGCCCCGCCTCGAATTTCCGACTGCTCTACTCACACTCGCCACACCGATTTTGACTTTCGTACTGTTCTTCGCGCTGTCTTTTTCGGTCGCCAACGATCTGGGCCGGGCGTTTCTGGCGCTCCTGGTCGCGTTCATCATCATTTTGCTGGTGGGCTTTCTGGTGCCGGCCGTCTACCGCCGTATCAACCGCGGCAGCCTGCTGGTCCACACCAGCGCCTCGTTTTTCTTCGGCCTGGTCAGTGCCCTGTTTTTGACCCTGGGCAACTTGATCCCTTGGATTATCTGCTGGATCGTGCTTTGCCTGTTTTGGGCTTATCTGCCCAACCCGAGCTTCCACCGCAGCCTGGAAGAAAATTTTGGCGATCTATTCAACTAAGGCTCACTTGCGGCGCTTGAGCCGTTCGAGTTCCTGCTCCAGTTCCCAATCGCGAAAGCGCGCATCGAGGTCGTCGGCGCCTTCAAAGCCCGTGCTGCGGGCGGCGCGCGCGGCGGTTTCACCCTGCTGGGCAGCCATGTGCGCTTCGAGTTCCTGACGTTTTTGGGCAATGCGGCTCAGCATCGCCGCTGTCTGCTGCTGTTGCTCCTTGAGCACGCTCATCTGGCCCCACAGTTCGTTGCCGCGGCGCAGCAGGGCGTCGGAGCGCTCCTTGGCAGCCTGGGCCAGATCCTCGCGCCCGCCCGCCTTGGCCTGGGCGATGCGGTCCTGCCACTTTTGCACATCGCGGGCTACCGCGACGATCTCATCTTGAATGCGGCCCATGTCGGCCTGGAACTGGGTCAGTTGTTGCTCGGCTTCCGCCTCCTGCTGACGGACATTTTCGAGCAGCACCAGCAGTTTGAGGCGCGGATTTTTTTCGAGAAATTCTTCCAGGCGACCTTCGAGGAACTGGCTGAAATCTTCCCAAACGCCCATAGAAATTCAGTCGCCTCCGATGGTCAAGGTGTGCGTGTGCCCCTTTCGCTTCAGAATAACGCGGTCGGCCTCAATCCGCTCCAATCGCCAGCCTTTGCCGACCTCCCCCCCAGGGACATGTTCGCCGAACCGCTCTCCCAATTGCAGCAGCGCCGCCACCGGCTTATCTGCGGTTGCTATCACTCCCACCAGCCTGGCGGGGGGGTGCAGCGCTTCGGAAGCCGCAGCAACCGCAGGAACCGGCGCGATGAATATCCGTGGCGGCTCGAAAGGGTCTTTGGTGGCCGCAGGAAGTCTGGCCAACCGGTGGGCCAGAGCTTGGGTCTGGGTCAACGGGTCCGGCACCGGCTCGCGCGTTACTGGCATAGGGGCGGGGGTGGCAATCGGGAGGGAAGCGGCTGGTTTGGCGGCGCTCCATAGCGCCGTTCCTAAAGAAGTAGCCACCAAGGCTGCGGCAAAGCCCGCCGTCGTCGCCAGGTCGAATCCAGCACCGGCGACCGCAACCGACGGCAAGGGCGCCGGTTCGCAATCGCTGCTTTGCGCCTCAGCGAGCAACCCCTCTATCCGGTAGAAGAGATCGTCGATCATCGCCTGCGCCTCCGATTCAAGCGCCTCGCGGTGCGGTTGCAGTTGTGTGCCCATGATCCTGCCCTCGATGGATGGATTCGAGGGTAGGATACCCACCTAAATGCGGACCAAATCGGTGTACTGGGTGAGCAGTTCCTCGGCGGTCAGGGTGTCTTCTTCGTCAGAAGGCGACCAGACGATCTCGAGTGCCACCATCTGCTCTCCCGAGAGGCTGCCGACCGTGGCAAGCGCCTGGCGCAACTGGTCGGAACTGCGGACTTCCTCGAGCGTCGGCACGCCCGACTCGCTGGCCACCAGAATCGTGACCACGATGTATTCGGCCGTCTCGTCGGGGTTGTCGTTGGTGAAGGTCTTTTTGACCAGAGCACTCTGCTCGCCGCTGCGGCTGACGGTCTCGTCGGTGTACTTGGTGCGCTCGGCCAAAGCCAGGCGGTTGAACTGCGATTCGGCCGTCAGACGCGGCAGGATCTGCTGGTCGCTCTTGGCATATACCCAGAATTCGGGGTTGCGCAACAGCGCCAGGGAGACCTCCTGGTTGAGGCGGGCCAGTCCCTCCGGGGTACCGGTGTCGGCTTCCTCGGCGATGCGGGTCAAGTCGCGCTGCAGTTGCTTCGCCGAAGCGAGTAGCGCCACCTGCAGCCGAAAAATTTCGACTTTATCCGGGTCAAAGCCGGCGGCGTAGGCACCCTCCTGACCGCCCACCGCCCCGGAAGCTCCCCGGCGGATGACCCGCAGGACGTAGAAACCCGCCCCGACCACCACGACGATCAAAATAATCGAACTGAGGCCGATACCGGGGCCCCCGACGGCGTAACCACCGCCGCCGTAGTAACCGCCGCCGTAGGGCACAGGAACCGGTACCGGCATAACCGGCGGCGGGCTGTAGTAGCCGCCGGGGGCAGGTGAGTAGGTGCGCGGGGAAGGCGCCGGGGTGTAGCTACGGCTTGGGGCGCGGAAGGAGCCGCCGCCGATGCGGCCTCCCGATGAGCGCCTGGCCCAGGCTTCGGCGCCGTCGAAAGCCACAGCGCCCAGGGCGAGGCCCAAAGCCAGACTGCAGGAGGCGGCGCGGCGCAACAGGGTCTTGGCGGGAAGAACCATCTTAAAATCCTCAAAATAAACCGTATTCCCTTGCCTTCAGTATACGGACCGGCCCAGGGCTGCTGTATACCTCATCCGACAGGAACTGACGGCGAAGATGCCGTTCAGCAACGAGGCGCGTTCAGGAAGGATGGAGTAGAGTGGTTTTGATTTGAAGTGGTAGCCGTGATGACAGTCCAGCAAGCTTTTGAACAGCATGTGATGCACACTTATGCGCGCTTCTCTGTGGTCTTCGAGCGCGGCGAAGGGTGCTACCTCGAGAACAGCGATGGCCGGCGCTACCTGGATTTTGTAGCCGGCATCGCCACCTGCGTCCTCGGACACGCCCATCCGGTCCTGAGCGCGGCCATCGCCGAGCAGGCCCGCACGCTCATCCACGTCTCCAACCTGTATTACACGCCCCAGCAGGCCCGTCTGGCCGAATGGCTCACCGCCCATTCGGCAGCCGACCGAGTGTTCTTCTGCAACTCGGGGGCCGAAGCCAACGAAGGTGCCATCAAGCTTGCGCGCAAGTACGGCCGCACGGTGCTGGGCATCGCCGAGCCGCAAATCATCAGCGCCCACCAGAGCTTCCACGGCCGCACGATGGCCACCGTCACCGCCACCGGCCAACCCAAATACCAAAAGCATTTCCATCCGCTGGTGCCGGGTTTCGTGCACGTCCCCTACAACGACTTTGAGGCGCTACGCGCCCAGGTCACCGACGCGACGGCCGCTGTGCTCATCGAACCGATTCAGGGCGAGGGCGGCGTGGTACCGGGGGATGTCGAATGTTTCCAGAAGCTGCGGCGCTTCTGCTCCGAGCGGCGCATTCTGTTGATGCTCGACGAAGTGCAGACCGGCATGGGCCGCACCGGTCGCCTGTTCGGCTACGAGCACCTGGGCATTGAACCCGACGTGTTTACCCTGGCCAAGGCCCTGGGCGGCGGCGTGCCCATCGGTGCGCTGTGCGCCAAAGAAGCCTTTGCGATTTTCGAGCCGGGGGATCACGCGAGCACTTTCGGGGGCAACCCCCTCGCCTGCGCCGCGGCCCTTGCCGTCTGCCAGACTCTTGAAGCGGAGCTTCTGGTGGACAACGCCCGCGAGCGCGGAGCCCAGCTTGCCGCAGGTCTTGGTCGGCTGGTAGAGCGCTTCAAGCCGCTGGTGCGCACGGCGCGCGGCCGTGGCCTGATGCAGGGGCTGGTGCTCTCTGCGCCGCGCGCCGCCGAAATCGTGCGCCAGGCCATGGAGCAAGGGCTGTTAGTGTTCTCCGCCGGGCCTGAGGTGATCCGCTTCGTGCCGCCGCTGATCGTGAGCGCCATCGAAGTAGACGAAGCTCTCGCCATCTTGGAGGGTGTGTTTGCGCAACTGCCGGTGACGGTCACCGCCTAGGTATTCGGCCCCCCGGGTACCGTTTGCGCTGAGGTGCCGTCGTGCCATGTCTGGTGCACTCCCCCCATCCGGCCCTTGCTCGCTATGTGGCGGTGTGAGCTTACGTCGCCTATGGCCGTTCGACCGACTTGAAGCGCCCCTGGGTTACTGCTTCGGCGGCCTCTGCGCTCTCGACGTCGCGCGCAGTGCGACCCCGGATGTCTTGGGAGTCGTAAACCCATGGGCGTCAGTACTTCTATTAGACCTCTTGCATGAACTGGATCACGGAACGAGTTTCCAATGGTTTGAGCTGTTTATCTTGGCATTCGCGCAGAAGTGTTGAACGCTAGGAATTGGGGTTACAAAAAGAAGCCCAAAATCGTGTAGACTTTGGGCTAAGTGAAATAATTATTGTTGAGCTGATGCTACTCGATTTTCCGCAACTTGTCAAAACCTT
>JAHHGR010000025.1 GCA_019359725.1 Aphanocapsa lilacina HA4352-LM1
TGCAATGTTGTATGTGTCAGGAAGTCAGTTATGTGCATTGGCTGGGAAAATTGCTGGGCAGCTGGAGGCGCAGGGTCTGGCCCCTCGAACTGTGTGCAAGCGTTCACTGATTCAACACTTCTGGCTTAGTGCCGTCTCAATTGATGGAAAATCCTTCGGTTTAATGGGTGTTAATATTGACAGTAATTCCTACACTGAATCATTCAAAGATCAAATAGATGAAATTAACGCAGAAGCTAACAATCGTTCTTGGGAGCGACGCATGAATAATTTAAATACTGATGTTAATAGAATCAGGGACATTGTTCTTTCTTTAGAGAAGAAAGTTAAGACAACTAGTGGTGGTTTTGGTTAAGTAGAACGCTCGATCTGGTGAATTAATAGTTCCTACTCTTACTCAGGACAGAAGACCGCAGATGGATGTAGATGCGAGAGTGTCTCCAACAATCGAGAAGCTTAGAAATGATGATGAGTGGAGATCGCAGGCGGTTTATCCAGCAGTTCGCAGCGGGTGCGGCATTGCTCGCGGCCGGTCAGGCGCTGACGGCACAGAGGGGGCAGGCCCAGGGGACGATCCCTCGCCGTCCGTTCGGTAAGACGGGCGTGCAGGTGTCGATTATTGGAATAGGCGGCTACCACCTGGGCTCGGCTAAAAGCGATGTGGAGGCCGTCCGTATCATCCATGCGGCGATGGATGCGGGAGTGAATTTTCTAGATAACGCCTGGGAGTACCACGACGGGCTGAGCGAGGAGCGCATGGGCAAAGCCCTGCGCGGCGGCAGGCGGCAGCAGGCGTTTTTGATGAGCAAAGTCTGCACCCACGGCCGGGATCGCAAGGTGGCCATGGGCCAGCTCGAAGACTCCCTTAGACGCCTGGGCACCGATTATCTCGATCTCTGGCAGGTCCACGAGGTGATCTACGACAACGACCCGGATCTGCACTTCGCCCCGGGCGGCGTTATCGAAGCGCTGGAGCAGGCCAAAAAACAAGGCAAAGTCCGCTACGTCGGTTTTACCGGTCACAAAGATCCGGCGATTCATTTGAAAATGCTGGAGAAGGGCTATCCTTTCGATGCCTGCCAGTTGCCCCTCAACTGTTTCGATGCGAGTTTTCGCTCTTTTGAACAGCAGGTGTTGCCGCGTCTCAATGCGCTGGGGATCGCTGCAATCGGTATGAAAAGTTTCGGCGGCAGCGGCGAGATGCTCAAAAAAGGTCTGCTCTCCCCGGTGGACGCGTTGCGCTACACGATGAGCTTGCCGGTCGCCACTACTGTAAGCGGAATCGAATCGCCGGTCATCCTGGAGCAAAATCTGCGGGTAGCCCGGGGCTTCGTCCCCTTCGACCAGAAGAAACTGGCGGCGATGCGCTCGAAGTACGCGACCCTTGCCGCCGACGGCCGCTTTGAACTGTACAAGACATCCAAAAAGTACGACGGCCCCCCCGGCCGCGAGCAGCATGGTTTCCCCCCGGACAAAGAACTGGCTTCTTGAGCGAATGGCGCCTCATTCCGCCTGGCCGTTGCCACCCTCGCGGTCGCGGCGCAAAATGTAGTCGTTGATTGCTGCTTGATCGAGGTTCTGAGTGCTCGTCAGCGTGGCGGCCCGCAGCTCGGCTATCAACTCCCCATGCTGATCAAGCCGCCCTTCGGCACGGTCCAGACGCCCTTCCATCGAAAATGCTTCGCCACTTCAAAAATGAAGTGCAACACCTGAAGCCCTTTTGCTGAGGGACTCACGGAGGTAACCTGACGTTTACCACGACGAAAGGTCACCTTCATGAGCTACCAGCAGCTTAGCCTGGCTGAGCGCTAACAGATCTATGTGCTCAGAGATGAAAATTGTTTGGACATCCAAGCCATTGCCCGTTTGCTGCATCGCTCCCCAAGCACGATCAGCCGCGAACTGCTGCGCAACCAGTCCGATGGGCATTACCTTCCTCAGGCAGCCCAAGCTTTGGCACAGGCGCGACGACACAACCGCAAACGGCGTTTCGTGAAAGTGTCTTTGGAACTGGTGCTGCTCATCAAACAACACCTGGCTTCTTTTCACAGCCCCGAACCATTGTGCGGACGGCTGGAATTGGAGGGTGAAGACTTCGTTAGCCACGAGTTGGTCTATCAGATGATCTATGCCAACCACGCAGGGCTGGGAGCTTACCAAAAGTATTTGCGTCAGGGTCGGCCCAAACGCCGGAGGCGGGGCGGGGCGAAAAGCAAGCGGGGCCAGATTCCCAACCGCATGGACATCGAGGAACACCCGGCGATTGCGGGGTTAAAAGTCGAGACAGGCCACTGGAAAGGGGATACCGTTATCGGAGCAAATCACCAGGGTGGGTTGGTAACCTTGGTGGACAAGCACTCAAAATATCTGCTGGTGGGGCTGATGGAAAACCGGAGGGCAACGGTCAGCGAAGGACTGCTGGTTCAGGTAAAAAGCGAGCAGGTCAAGACGTTGACCTTTGACAACGGCAAGGAATTTTCAGAGCACGAAAAGCTCAGTGAATCGACAGGAGCGGCGTGTTACTTTGCCAAACCGTATCACTCGTGGGAGCGCGAATTGAACGAGCATACGAATGGCCTACTGCGTCAATTTTTTCCCAAGTCAACGAACTTTCGCATTGTCAAAGCCGAGCAAGTACAGAAAGCAAGGGAGCTGTTGAACGATCGCGAAAAGTGCTTGGTTATCGGACTCCGCGAGAGGTATTCTTGGGTGAGTCAGGCCCTGTTGCACTTCAAACTTGAAAGGGCGCCCGACAGCGGCGGCGGTCAGGTTGTTTTGTCGCTGCTCGGCTTTTCTACCGCGCCGAGGGCGACGAGCGACGAGCGCTGCGCTTCACTCAATCCGACGGCACCGGCAATGTTCATGTCGGCATGGGGACCGGGAGCGCGCAGCACCCGCAGGCACCTGCCCGCAGCCACCGACCAGAGGCGAATCGAGCCGTCCTCGCAACCGGCAATCAGTAGCTGTCCGTCCCCCTCAAAAGCGAGCGCTCGCACAGCACTCCCGCAGGAGAACGACTGGAGCGCCTCCCCCGTCGGTAAGCTCCATAGCCGCACGCTGCCGTCCATCGCACCGACGGCCAGTTGGCGCTCGTCCGGGCTGAAGGCCACCGTCCAAACCCAACCGCCGTGGCCCTCCAGGTGCTTCAGGCAGCGACCGGTGGCCACCTCCCAAATGCGCGCGCTCCGATCGGCGCTGCCGGTGGCCAGCAAGCGGCCGTCCGCACTGGCGGCAATCGACCAGATCCAGCTGGTGTGGCCGGTGAGCGTTCTCAGGCACCGGCCTGTGGCCGCATCCCACAGCCGCACAGCCTGATCGACGCTGCCCGCCAGAATCTGGCCGTCTGGCATAAAGGCGACGGCCAGCACCCGATGATCGGCTTCTGTAATCGTTCTAAGACATTGGCCGTTTGCTGTGTTCCACAGCCTGACGGTGCGGTCGGCACTGCCGCTGGCCAACCGTCGGCCGTCGGGGCTGAAGGCCACCGACCAGACCCAGCTGGTGTGGCCGCGCAGCGCGCGCAGGCACCGGCCACCCGCCGCCTCCCACAACCGCAGCGTATGATCCGCGCTGGCGCTCGCCACGGTGGCGCCGTCCGGGGCAAAGGCCACCGACCAGATCGGGTGGGTATGCCCGGCCATGACCTGATGACACCGGCCCTCCCCGATGCTCCAGATCCGCACGCGGTGGTCGCCGTCGCCGCTGGCGAATCTGCCGCGGCCGTCCGCTGCAATGGCGCCGATACCGTCGCTGTGGCCCTTGAAGGAATACAGGCACTGGCCGCTTTGCACATTCCACAGCCGGACGGTCCGGTCGATGCTGCCGGAGGCCAGCAGGCCGCCGTCCGGGGCGAAGGCGACCGCCCGGATAATCCCGGTGTGGCCGCGCAGAATCGATTGGCAGCGGCCGTCGGCATGCCACACCCGAACGGTGGTGTCCCAACCGCCGCTGGCCAGGTGCTGCCCATCCGGACTCCACGCGACCTGGCGCACTTTGTCCTGGTGGCCGGTGAGCACCTGCCTGCACGAACCGCTGCGGATGTCCCAGATCCGCAGCGTGCCATCCGAGCTGGCGCTGGCTAAAGCGCGGCTGTCGGGACTGAAGGCTGCCGACCAGACCTCATCGGTGTGGCCGCGCAACGTGCACAGGCACCCGCCACCCGCCGCCTCCCACATTTTGACCGTACCGTCGTTGCTACCGCTGGCCAGGTACCGGCCGTCCGGGCTCCAGACGACCACCGCCACCACGTTGCGGTGGCCGGTCAGGGTATGGCGGCACAGGCCGTCCTGGGCGTCCCACACTTTGAGGGTGCCATCGAGGCTGCCGCTTACGATGCGGTGGCCGTCGGGAGAAAAGGCGACCGAGCGCACCCCCTTGCTGTGGCCGATCAAGGTAGCTTGCAGTTGGCCCGAATCCACCTGCCACAGCCGAACGGTGCCATCCAGACCGGCGCTCGCCAGCGTCCGGGCGTCGGGGCTGAAGTTGAGCCCCTCGACCCAACCGCTGTGCCCAATCAAAACGAAGCGTTGCTCCAGGCTTTGCCCCAGGCACAGGTGCACCTCGCCGCGGGTGTCGGCCATGGCGAGCCAACGGCCGTCCGGGCTGAAGGCGAGGGCCAGCACCCCGCAAAAATGATCCGAAAAGGCACTGTGGACAAAGCGGCTGCCCGAAAAGTCGGTTTCGCGCAGGCAAGCCGCCCGCAGGTCGGCCTGACGGATGGTGAGGCCGGCGAAATTCCAACCGCGCAAATCGGTCTCCAGGTGCACCAGCAAATTGAGCAAGTTGCCTGCGGCGTAGCCCGCCCTACCGTCTTGCAGACGGCACAGCACCTTTCCCAGGCAGGCTTCAAGAGCGCTTCTCCCACCGCATAGCGACTGCAGACGCTGGACGGTCGGTTCGACAATCAACCGCAGCTGCGCCTCGCGCAGGTAATCTCTGCCCCGGGCATGCAGCAGGGCGTGGCTTTCGAGCAGCCCGACTTCACCTGCGAGGATGTCGTGGCAGACCCGATCGATGAGTTGACGGGTCACGAACTCCATGACCACCGGCTGCAGCGTGAAGCCTTCTCCGGTTTTTTCGACGAGCGAGCGGCGGCTGAGGGAGCGGACCACCTCGACGAGTTGCGGCTGAGCGGCAGGTGAGACGAAGCGTTCGCGCAGGCGGGCGAAGGTGACCGGTGTACGCTCCACCGCCAGCCAGAAGGCTGCAGCCTGCTCAAGGTCCGAGAGGCGGTGGAACTGTTTTTGCAGCAACTCCTCAATATCGCCGAAGACGGCCATCCCGCCCCGAATCAAGTCGACAAGTTCGCCTATCTGCCCTTCGAACAGCTCCTGCACCGTCGGTGCGACCATCTTCAAAGCCAGAGGATTGCCGGCATAATGCTCAATCAGCGTGCGCCACTCCGCCTCGGAACCAAAAAAAGCGCCCCGAGCCTGAAACACCTGGCGGCCCTCGGCCTCGCCCAAACCAGCAAGCACCAGCGAGCGCACCGGCAGGGCGTGGCCCTCCAGGGCGCTCAACTCGTGGGGCTGTTCCCGGCCGGTCACCAGCAGACAGCTTTGGTGCGCAATTTCGCCCGCGCTGCGCAACAGCTCGCCGTACCCTTCGTAGCCTTCACGGTAGTGCCCAGCCCAGCCGCCCTCCCGCAGCACCGTCTCGATATTGTCGAGCACCAGCAAGCAGCGCTGCTTTTGCATCAGCTGCAGCACCCGGTGCAATTTGCCGTCCAGGTGAGGCGGCGCCTCGGCCGCCGGCCCCACATCGAGAAAACGAAGCACATCCGAGAGGATCTGCTCGATAGGCGGTGCGTTGCGCAGCGATCGCCAGATGACGCACTCGAAAGTCGGGCGCTGCCGCTCGATGAATCGGGCCGCCAGGGCGGTCTTGCCGATGCCGCCCATTCCCAACAGGCTGACCACGCGGCAACGCTCCTCGACAATCCACCGGTGCAACAGAGCCAACTCCTCGGCGCGCCCGTAAAAGTGGGTCACATCGATCGCTTCGCTACAGTCGATACGCGCCATGCGGAGGCTAGCTTCCGGCAGGCGCGCGTAAACACAATCGCCTGCTTCGAGGGCCAGGTCGAAAACCTGGAACAACAGACCGATCGAACTGAAATCCACGCCGTCTTTGCGATCTAGGATGCGCTTGACTGTGTTGTGGTGCATTCCCGGCAAACCGGCCAACTGCGCCTGCATCGAGAGTTTGCGGGCGGTGCAACGCACCCCGCTCTTGAACTCCCAATCGTGTATTTTGGCCTGCAGCTTGCCCCAGCCGCTCTCCGTCAAAACGAATCCTCGCTGGCGGCCGACTTTAAAGGTCTGCATCGGACTCTCCGCAAAAATAACTACCCCGAATGGAGCGCAGTATTGCCCACGAATACGCAGGCGATCGGTCCTGGCTCGGCCTTGGAGCAGGCAACCGGGCTCGCTGTCTTTACTCGATCGATCTACGGTTGTGGTCGCGGCCTGAAGCGTCCTCCAGCGATTGGGGCGGTGGGTATATTACAATATATATCAGTTGGTAAATTAAAAATCAACAATTAATGGACCGAAAACAAACACTCTATCAAAGTCAAGCATTTCCTGCGCCGGATCATATTTTTTCCTGTCGCTAACAACAAAAATGGTGCCTCATCATTGATGAAAATCCAATGTTATTCGAATTTAAATCCATCATTAAGACTATGCTCTACACAACAGAATTGCCGAAGGATTTAATGCATTTTAATGCATTTCACACTCAGTTTATTTGTTTAGTTTGCAGTGTTTTATTGCGTCCCATACTATCAATCTCAACGGCTTTATCGAATGGGTTTGCCGTTGACATCAAACCCATTCGATCAATCTATACTTTAAAGATTTTTGTAGATTACTATTTTTTTAGGCTTGCACAGCTACCAGCCTTTAAATCCCATGCCCGCTCCCCAGGGTTGCGCCGTAGTGCGCCTGCTGCCTACAAGACCCAAGGCAATGCCCAAAAGAATGATGCTGCCCCCCGCGTACTGGGCTGAAGTGGGCGCTTCGCCCAAAAGCCAGTAGGCGGCCAAGATCGCCCCGAGCGGATGAAAAGCTTCGATGACGGCGGCTTGAGCGGCGCTTGTGCGCTTGAGTCCTAGAAGCCAGAGCGATTGACCGACCACGACAATCAGCGTGCCGTACAGCAGCATCCACTGCCAAAGCAATGGCGAAAAGGCATCGACGAAATGGTGGCTGCCAAACAGGTACAGGGCGATGACAAAAAATACGACCGTTCCGATGGCCGTGCGCACGACGGCAAACGTTCCGACCGGGATGCGGCTGAGGCGCGCGCGGCTGATGATGTTCGCAAGTGCGAGGGCCACCGCCCCGAATGCAGTCAGCCATTCCCCCTGGCCCGTGGTGCTCAGGTGCAGCGCGGCCATGCCGCCCATCGAAACGCCCTGCAAAGTGACTGTCACTATGACCCCCAGAAAACCCACGGCGGCACCGGCGGTCTGCCAGGGGGTAGGGCGTTCGCGCAGCCACCAGAAGGAAAGGGCAAGCGTCAACAGCGGTTCAAGACGGCCCACCAGGGTGACGTTGTTGACCATGGTCTGGGAAAGGGCCATCAAGATGAGCGCCGGGGCCAGTGCTCCTGCGAGCAAAGCCACCCCAACCATCCCCAACCAGTCGGCGGGGGAAAACTGCCGCAAAATCGCCGGTTTCAGCTGGTTGCGGTAAAGCGGAATCAGGACCAGCAGGGCGCAGAGGTTGCCCACAAACAACAGATTGCAAAATGATATCGGGTTTCTGCCGTCGATGGTCGGGTGCTGGGCGCCCAGTTCGTTCAACTGGCGCGTCACAGCGCCGGAGGCGGCGAAGATCGCGACTGCGACCCACAGATAGAGCTGTCCGGGTATTTTCGCAATCAGCGCGCTCACGGGGCGATCCTGGTGATGGGCCGAAGGACGGACGGTACGGCGGTGTTCTGGCAACCGCAATCAACCCGATTGGCGATTCAGCCGTACTGATGTTAGTGGCGCGATGGATCCGCTTGCCCGGGCGGATTGGCGGCCGCTGCCCGCCGGCCGGAGGCCAAAGGCGTCCCTGCAGCTTTTGCTTTGACTTCCTCCCAGACCATGCAAATCCAGACATTGATCATGATGAAGACGTTTTTGTCCCAGGTCGATTCGTTACTGGGAAACAGGCCCGCCGCCGGAAACAAACCAAAGGCCAGGATAAAGCTCGACAGCATCAGCAGCATCAGCGCCCCGGCAAATTTCGTCCAGCGCCCCAGGGCGAACAGCGTACCTGCAGCAATTTCCACCGCCGGCAGCAAATAGGCATACGGCAGCGCCATCCAGGCGGGTAGCGGGCCGATGCCTTCGAAGCCCAGCCCCCACAGCCGCAACTTGGCCGTACTGAGCGTTTCGAGCAGACCGCCGCTGTCGTAAAAGTGCAAGGAATTGGCGATGCCCGAGAGGACGAAAAACACTCCCAGCACGATGCGCGTGGCGGTCAAGGTGGTTTGGAGGGTTGTGGCGTTCATCCGAGGGTCTCCACGGCTGCGGGTGCACCAGGCCTCACCACTGTTGTCCATCCGGCCTGCCGCCGGGAAGGAGATAGCTCACTTAGCGGCGAACTTTAGAGCGCAATGGAGTCCCCAGGGCTCCGCTCGGTCGTTTCATCGGCAGCGGCAGGGACCGCACGAGCGCCGCAGGCTCGATGGCTTAACTTGTGGGCTAACCAGGACAACTTCGCCTTTCGCCCCGATTTTGCTGCCCATAATGGGCGCAGGCTGTTTGGAAACCCCCAGTCCGCGCCCACAGCCTCGGGCGACAGGCCTGAGCGGTTTCGCCTGCATCTGCAGACCACCTTCAGAAATTGAGGATACTACCGATGTCCAAAACTGTTGTTGCCCTCGCCTTTGTTGTGGGCGCCGTTCTGTCGATCGCTCCGGCGGCCCGCTCCGGCTCCTTCGGGCTTTTGGCCCAATCCGCCATGAGCGACTCCAGTCCCGGCGCTGCGGCGGGTTCGGTTGAAACCGCCCCTTTAAGCCTGGTCAGCGTCGATGCCAAAACTACCGGCACCGGACGCATCGTCCTCGAGGGCGGTAAGTCCTATGTTCAGCTGAGCGAAGACTTCACCATCGGCGAAGCGCCCGCCATCCGGATGACGCTCTACAAAGACGCCGCTCCGCCCAAAAAGACCTACGACCCGAAAAAGTACGTCGATTTGGGAGCCCTGGTCAGCCGCAAGGGTGAGCAGCGCTACGCCATCCCGGCCAATCTCAACATCAAAGACTACGGCTCGATCGCCATCTGGTGCAAAAAGTTCGACGTCACCCTGGCCTACGCCAAGATCGAGCGCTAATGGGGAAAAAGCTGCGGGCGAAGGCGTATCGACAGGTTCAGCATACGCTTTCGCCCCTCCCTGCAGTGCACCTTCGGCGACCGGCGGGGAACGGTCAAGATTTAGCCATCCAGCGCAGTGTATTCGACAATGGGATCTGCCGATGCCAACCATGATGCCCAGTGAGCGCACCGTGATTTTGGGCGGGGGGTTCACTGGCCTGTTTACCGCCCTGCGCCTCAACCGTCGGCGCTACCCCCACCCGGTCGTGCTCGTCGACCGCTCGGAGCGCTTTTCTTTTAAGCCTTTGCTGTACGAGTTGTTGAGCGGCGAGATGGATGCCTACCAAGTTTGGCCGCGCTTTGAGGAGTTGCTGCGCGGCAGTCGCATTACCTTTATTCAGGATTCCGTCCGGACTGTCGACCTGGAGGGGCGCTGGGTCGAACTGGAATCGGGGCTTTCTTACGCTTACAAAAATCTGGTGATAGCCCTGGGCGGTGCACTCGGCGGTGCCGGACCCGACAATCGGGATGCTTTTTTTCTGCGCACGGGCGAGGAGACGCTCAAATTGCGGCAGCACCTGCGCAACTGCCTGCAGCAGGCCACCCAGCTTGGCGAGCCGGAGGAGCGCAAACGGCTGCTGACTGTTGCGGTGGTGGGCGGCGGACCGGCGGGTATCGAACTGGCGGCGACGCTCGCCGACTGGCTGCCCGCGAGCTTCACCCGCTTAGGGGGCGACGGCCGGGAGGTGCGCGTAGCACTGTTGCAAAGGGGGATGCAGTTGTTGCCCCAGGATATGAGCCTTCACCTGCGCAAAACCGCCGTGGACGCGCTCGCCCGGCGCACTGTGCCGGTGGAGGTGATTCTAGGAGCGTCGGTCAAAAAAGTCGAGCCGGATGGGGTGCACTACGAGCGCGATAGCAGCGCCCAGTTAATCCCGGCGGCCGCCGTCGTCTGGACGGGTGGGGGTGGCGGCGGTGGGATGGCGATGCCGTTCAAGCTGCAGGGTTTGCCCCCGCAGGGGTACAACAAACACGGACGCCTGCTGGTCACCCCGACTTGGCAGTTGCCGAATTTTCCGGAAGTGTTTGCCGGGGGCGATCTGGCCCTCGATCCGGACCATCCGCAGCCGACCACAGCCCAGGCCGCCTACCAGGAGGGCGAGGGGATCGCCTACAACCTCGAAGCTCTAGCCTTCGGGCGACAGACCTCGGTAGCCCCCGTCCGTTCGTTGGGAACGATGATGAAACTTGGCCTGGGCGAAGGGGCAGTGGAAATTTTTGACCGCTACGAGGTGGCGGGCCGCCTGGGGCTGCTCATCCGCCAGTTGCGCTATTTGGGGCTGTTGCCCACGCCGATTTATAGCTTCAAGGCTACCGCCTACTGGTTGACCGATTTATTATGGCCGCGCTCGGGCATGGCCGCCTAAGGCGCGCAAGCCCAAGCGCGACTCCATGAAGGAGAACATCCGATGCAACTTGGCATGATTGGACTCGGGCGCATGGGCGCCAACATCGTTCGGCGCCTGCTGCGCCACGGTCACGAGTGTGTAGTCTACAACCGCAGCGCCGAGAAAGTCCGGCAACTGGAGAGCGAAGGGGCCACCGGTGCTGCGACCCTCGACGCGTTGGTGGATAAACTCTCTACCCCCCGCGCCGTCTGGGTGATGCTTCCTGCGGGCGATCCTACCGAGCAGACGATCGGCGCTCTGGCCGAACGCCTGCAGCCGGGGGACATCGTCATCGACGGCGGCAATTCTTACTACAAAGACGACGTGCGCCGCGCCCGTCTGCTTGCCGAGCGGAGCATCGGTTTTGTCGATGTCGGCACCTCGGGCGGTGTGTGGGGGCTGGAGCGGGGCTACTGCCTGATGATTGGCGGTGAGGAGCAAAACGTTCGTCATCTAGACCCGCTGCTTGTAGCCCTCGCCCCCGGACGCGGGGAGATCCCGCCCACCCCGGGGCGCACGGGACTCGACGCGCGGGCCGAGATGGGCTATCTGCACTGTGGTCCGGTGGGCGGGGGGCACTTCGTCAAAATGGTCCACAACGGCATCGAGTACGGTCTGATGCAGGCCTACGCCGAGGGCTTCGACATCCTGCGCGGAGCAAGTGCGCAGCAGTTGCCCGAGGGATATCGCTATCAATTCAACCTGGCGGACATCGCCGAAGTGTGGCGCCGGGGCAGCGTCGTCTCCTCGTGGCTGCTGGATCTAAGCGCCATCGCCATGGCCGGGGACCCGGAACTTGCGGGGTATTCCGGTGTCGTGCAGGACTCGGGAGAAGGGCGCTGGACGGTGAGCGCCGCTCTTGAGGAGGCAGTGCCGGCGGAGGTGCTCTCGGCGGCTTTGTACACCCGGTTTCGCTCCCGGCAGGAGCACACGTTCGCCGAAAAGGTGCTCTCGGCGATGCGCTTTCAGTTCGGCGGGCACACCGAGCACACCGGCAAGTGAGGATAAAAACGATGGCGACCGATTTGACGCCCTCCCCAAACGCCCCGCCGGCAGAACCCTGTGCGATGGTCGTCTTTGGGGCGGCCGGGGATCTTACCGGTCGACTACTGGTGCCCGCACTCTACAACCTGGCTGCAGCGGGACTGTTGGCCGAAAAGTTCGCCTTGATCGGGCTGGCCCGCGCCCCGCTCACCGACGCGGACTTTCGGGCGCAACTGGGCGAAGCTTTGCACCGCTACGCCACCGGCGCGGTCGACCCGGCCGTCTGGAACGCGCTGGCGCAGCGGTTTTTTTATCTGGAAGCCAACTTCGAAGCCCCCGACACCTACACCGGGCTGCGGCGGCGGCTGGCTGAGGTGGAAGGGGAATTCAACACCGGCGGCAATGTCCTGTTTTACCTGGCGACCGCCCCCGAATACTTCGGCAGCATCGTCGATCAGTTGAGCTGGGCCGGTCTGACCCGCGAGCAGACCCATGACTGGCGGCGCGTCATCCTCGAAAAACCCTTCGGCCACGATCTCGCCTCCGCCCAAGCCCTCAACGCCCGCCTGCGGCGCGACCTCACAGAAGAACAGGTCTATCGCATCGACCACTACCTGGGCAAAGAAACCGTCCAAAATATTCTGGTTCTGCGCTTTGCCAACGGTCTGTTTGAGCCGCTCTGGAACCGCAACCACATCGATCATGTGCAGATCACCGTGGCTGAGAGCGTCGGGGTCGAGAAGCGGGGCGGCTATTACGACCGGGCCGGGGCGCTCCGGGACATGGTGCCCAATCATCTATTCCAGTTGCTCGCCCTCACCGCGATGGAGCCGCCCACCTGCTTCGGAGCCGACGCCGTGCGCACCGAGAAGACCAAGCTCCTGGAGGCCGTCCAGGTCCTCAAACCCGCCCAGGTAGCAGCCCACGTCGTGCGCGCCCAATACGGCGCGGGCACCGTCGGGGGGCACACACTCCCGGACTACCGCGCCGAGCCACGGGTGGCGCCGGATTCGACCACCGAGACGTTCGTCGCCCTCAAACTTACCATCGACAACTGGCGGTGGGCGGGGGTGCCCTTTTATCTGCGCACCGGCAAGGCCCTCGCCCGGCGCAGCACCGAGATTGCCATCCGCTTCAAGCAGGCGCCCTACGCGATGTTTCGAGCCACGCCCGTGGAGCGCCTCGCACCCAACTATCTGGTGCTCCATATCCAGCCGGAGGAGCGCATCAGCCTCGAATTCAGCGCCAAAGTGCCGGGACCGGCGGTGCATATGGCCGGGGTCGGCATGGACTTTTGTTACAATCGCCACTTCGGCGGCGGGCGGGCGATCGGCTACGAGACGTTGATTTACGATTGCATGATGGGCGATGCCACCTTGTTTCAGCGCTCGGACACGGTGGAGGCGGCCTGGAGGGCTGTGGAGCCGATCTTCGAAGCCTGGAGCGATTCGACAGCCGATCTAGTCGCCTACCCGGCCGGCAGTTGGGGACCGCAACAGGCGCAGGAGCTGCTCGGGCGCGACGGTCGGCAGTGGCGGGGAGCGGACCATGATTCTTGCGGGTGATGTGGGCGGTACGAACACGCGCCTGGCGGGCTTCGAGCCGGTCGCGGGCAATTTGATGCCGATTGTGGCTGAGACTTTTGCCAGCCGCGAGCACGCCAGCCTGGATGAAATCATCGATATTTTTATTTCGACGCACCGGCTGCGCTTCGCCGCCGCCTGCTTCGGGGTGGCGGGGCCGGTGCGGCGGGGCCGAGCCGAGCCGACCAACCTGCCCTGGTCAATTGACACCTACACCCTGGCGACCGCGCTCAAGCTGCCGACTGTGGCACTCATCAACGATCTGGAGGCGAACGCCCACGGTATTGCGCTGCTGGGACCGGCAGATTTTGCCGTGCTCAACCCGGGGGCGGCAGGGGCGCTCGGTAATCAGGCGGTCATCGCGGCCGGCACAGGGCTGGGGGAGGCGGGACTGTTTTGGGACGGACGTCGGCATCGGCCCTTCGCGACCGAGGGCGGCCACACCGATTTTGCGCCCGGCGACGCGCTGCAAATCGAGTTGCTGTGCCATCTGCGGGTGCGCTTTGCGCATGTGAGCTGGGAGCGGGTGCTCTCCGGTCCGGGATTGGTCAATCTCTATCAATTTCTGCGCGACACCCGGCGCGGCGAGGAACCCGACTGGCTCACCGAGGAGTTGCACAACCATCCCAACCCGGCGGCGGTCATTTCGCAGGCGGCCCTCGCGGGCAAGTCCTGGCTGTGCGAGCAGGCCCTCGATCTGCTGATTGTGCTGTACGGTGCGGAGGCGGGCAATCTGGCCTTGAAGGTCACCGCCCTTGGGGGAGTGTTTTTGGGGGGCGGCATCGCCCCGAGGCTGGTGGAGCGGCTCAAAGGACCGGCATTTTTGGAGGCGTTTTTTGGCAAAGGCCGCCTGCGCCCGCTGTTGGAGACGATGCCGGTGCGCGTCATCCTCAACGACCGGGCCGCCCTGCTTGGAGCGGCGCACTGGGCGATGCAAACTTTGATCTAGCCCGATAGTGCGTCCTCTAGCCACTGTCGCCTCAGTATGCTCAGCGCGATGCCAAACGCGGGGGGTCTCAGCGCCGCTCATTCGACCTGCAGGAGAAACACTCAGTGACACGTGAAGAAGAGCGATTGCTCGAAGCCCGCTCCCGCCTGGTCCACTGGCGGCGGTGGGGGCCGTACCTGAGCGAGCGGCAGTGGGGCACGGTGCGCGAAGACTACAGCGATCGCGGCACAGCCTGGGACTACTTTCCCCACGACCACGCCCGCAGCCGCGCCTACCGCTGGGGCGAAGACGGCATCGCCGGGATCAGCGACAACCACCAGTATCTGTGCTTCGCCCTCGCCCTCTGGAACGGCAGGGACCCGATCCTCAAAGAACGGCTCTTTGGTCTTTCAGGCAGCGAGGGCAACCATGGCGAGGATGTCAAAGAGTATTACTTTTACCTCGACAATACGCCCACCCACTCGTACATGAAATATTTGTACAAGTATCCGCAGGCGGCCTTCCCCTACGCCGAACTGGTGGCGGAGAACCGGCGGCGGGGCCGGGGGCAGCCCGAGTTCGAACTGGCGGATACGGGGGTGTTCCGGGAGGAGCGCTACTTCGACCTTACCGTCGAATACGCCAAAGTCTCGCAGGACGACATCTTGATTCAGATCAGCGCCGCCAACCGCGGGCCGGAGGAGCAGCCGCTGCACCTGCTGCCGACGCTCTGGTTTCGCAACACCTGGTCGTGGAACGCGCAGGTGAAGCCCAGCTTGAGGGCGACAGGCTCCAGTTCGGCTATCGCGCTGATCGAGGCCGACCATCCCACCCTCGGCCGGCGGTGGCTCTACTGCGAAGGGCCGGAGGAACTGCTCTTCACCGAGAACGAGACGAACTACGCCCGCCTGTTTGGCGTACCCAACGCCTCGCCCTACGTCAAAGACGCCTTCCACGCCCGCGTTGTCGGCGCCGAAGCGGCGGCGGTCAACCCCGATCGCCGCGGCACCAAAGCCGCGGCCTACTACACCCGCTCGATCCGCCCCGGCCAGAGGGCGCTGATCCGCCTGCGGCTGAGCGACCGGCCCGATCTGGCCCAGCCTTTCGGCGGCGAATTCGAAACGGTCCTCCAGGCCAGGATGCACGAGGCGGATGCATTCTACGCGCGGGTGTGCCCCGACGGCTCGCCTGAGGATCGCAACATCCAGCGCCAGGCCTTCGCCGGGATGCTCTGGAACAAGCAGTTCTACCACTTCGTAGTCGAACGGTGGCTCAAGGGAGACCCCGCCGCGCCGGCGCCGCCCGCGAGCCGTCGGAGCGGGCGCAACCACGAATGGCCCCATCTGTACAGCGACGACATCCTCTCGATGCCCGACAAGTGGGAGTACCCCTGGTTCGCCGCCTGGGACTCGGCCTTCCACGCCATTCCCCTCGCGATGGTCGATCCGGACTTCGCCAAGGGCCAGCTCGAACTACTCACCCGCGAGTGGTACATGCACCCGAACGGCCAGCTGCCCGCCTACGAGTGGCAGTTTTCCGACGTCAACCCCCCGGTGCACGCCTGGGCTGCCCTGCAGGTCTACGAGCTGGAGCAGGAAATTTACGGCCGCGCCGACCGCAGCTTTCTGGAGCGCGTCTTCCAGAAGCTGCTGTTGAATTTCACCTGGTGGGTCAACCGCAAGGACGCCGAGGGCAAGAATGTCTTTCAAGGTGGCTTTCTGGGCCTTGACAATATCGGCGTGTTCGACAGAAGTACAACGCTTCCGACCGGCGGCCACCTCGATCAATCCGACGGCACCAGCTGGATGGGTATGTATTGCCTGAACATGCTCGCCATCGCCCTCGAACTGAGCAAAGAAAACATGGCCTACGAAGACATCGCCTCGAAATTCTTCGAGCACTTTTTGTATATCGCCGATGCGATGAACCACATCGGCGGCGATGGTACCGAGCTGTGGGACGAGGAGGACGGGTTTTTCTACGATGTGTTGCACCTCGACAACCGGCATCTCTACTTGAAAGTGCGCTCGATGGTCGGGCTCATCCCGCTCTACGCCATCGAGACCCTGGGACCGCAAACCCTGGAGCGGTTGCCCAACTTCAAACGCCGCCTGGAGTGGTTCATCCGCAACCGCCCCGACCTCAGGCGCAACGTCGCCTGCATGGAGAGCGCCGGGATGGGCGCGCACCGGCTGCTGGCGATTGTGAGCGGCGACAAACTCAAACGGGTGCTGCGCCGCCTACTGGACGAGGAGGAATTTTTAAGCCCCCACGGGATCCGGGCTGTCTCCCGCCACCACAAAGACCACCCCTACACGATTTTGAACGACGGCACGGAGCACCGGGTGGATTACGAACCGGCCGAGTCCATGAGCGGCCTGTTCGGCGGCAACTCCAACTGGCGGGGGCCGGTATGGTTCCCGGTCAACTATCTGATCATCGAGGCCCTTGGGCGCTTTCACCGCTATTTGGGAGACGGCTTCACAGTCGAATGTCCGACCGGCTCGGGCTGCTACTTGAATCTGGCGGAGGTCGCGGCGGAACTGTCCCGCCGACTCGTCTCGCTCTTTAAGCCTGACGGACGCGGCCGACGGCCCGTCTTCGGCAGCGCCTACCTGCCTTTTGAGGACGACCTGCTGCTCTTTTACGAATACTTCCACGGCGACAACGGCGCGGGGATCGGCGCAAGCCACCAGACCGGCTGGACCGGCCTGGTCGCCGCCCTCATCCAGCGGGCCGCCCAGCGACCCCCAAGCGCGGGCGAAGCGCCCCGCGATCCGCAGGCGGAGAGCGGTGTTTGGGCGTCTCCGCCTGCTGACTGGTCTTGACCCGGAAAACTGGACCACGGGAAACTGGAGAACCCGGCGCAGAGTACTTTTCTACTCTTGGAGAAATCTGATGCGCAAGTCCAATTTTACCGAGCAGCAAATTGCCTTTGCTTTACAGCAAGCGGCCAATGGCACTGATGTGGCAGAGATCTGCCGCAAAATGGGTATTTCTCAGCAGACTTTCTACCGCTGGCGCAGCGCCGATTCAAAAATGAAGTGCAACGGCTGAGAGCCTTCCCCTGAGGGGGCTCACGGAGGTAGCCTGGCGTTTACTACGACGAAAGGCCACCCCCATGAGCTACACCCAGCTGAGCGCCCAGGAACGCCAGCAGATCTATGCGTGCCGATCCCAGCAAGGCTTGAGCCTCCAAGCGATTGCCGGCTTACCGGGCCGCAACGCCGGCACTATCAGTCGGGAACTGAAGCGCAACCGCTCGCAAGGGCTGGTAAGGAATTTAGCGAGCACGAGAAGCTGAGCGAAGCAGTTGGAGCAGCGTGCTACTTTGCGAAGCCATATCCCTGTTGGGAGCGGGGATTGAACGAGCATACGAACGGTATGCTGCGTCAATGTAGCCCTCCAGCTTTTTTTTAGCCTCTCCTTTGTCAACTCCGAAATTTCGAGCCGTCGCAAAATCGTCTCTATGCTCTGGGAGTCTATGGCAGCATAGCGGTAGGCTACGTCCCTCAACGCACTATACATTGACCGGAGTGCTTGGACGCACCAAAGAAGAAAACGCCTTGACGGCCGGCGATGGAACCTGGCTGTTTCGAGTGATCAAATAAAAACTGCGTTCCATCACCGGCTTCAAAACTGTATTTAGGCTACGAAGTGCACCTAATTTGATCTCTTTTTCAACCAGGGGCAACGACAGGAGAGCTACTCCAGCTCCAATTTCTGCGGCTCTTTTTGTCATCATGCAATTGGGCAATTCGAGAGTGATATCGAGTTTTCCAGTGTCAATATTATGAGTAAAGCATAGGTATTCGAAGAATTTTCGGACGTCCGAGCCAGCCTCTCGCAATACCCATCGTGTGCTTTTCAGTTCGTCCAATCCGACATTTGTACGTTCCCATAAAGGATGCTGTTTGCCGACAACAAATGTCACTTTATCACCTCCAATCGCATTGAAGGTCAATGACTTGTTTCGGACCTCCCGCTCGACTAAGCCGATATCAACCTGGCCCGCTGAAACCCACTCTCCAATTTCTTCGGTGTTTCCAGAAAGCACTTTGAGCTGCACTTTCGGATATTGCTGTCGAAACCTTTGCAGTTGCGGCGGCAGCCACCAGCTTGCTACCGTCTGGCTACTGCCAATGTACAGTTCTCCCCTTTGCAAGCTTTTGGTTTCCCGGAGCTTGCTTTCGATCGTTGTGATTTCTTGAATTACCTTGTGGGCCTCGCTCAACAAAAGTTGCCCCGAGTTGGTAAGCTCGATCCGCCTACCCATCCGATTAAAAAGGGGAACTTTGTAATATGTTTCGAGGGCGGCCACCGCCGAACTGACTGCCGGCTGCGAGAGGGAAAGCTTCTCCGCAGCGCGGGTAAAATTCAAGTGCTCGGCGACAGCTACAAACACCCTGAGCTGTTCGAAATTCATCGTTTATTCCTGAATTCGTTCAAAGAACAGCAAGTTGGATTGAAAAGGAGAAAAACCCAGGCAAAAGAAAACATGGTTTTCGCCTTTTACCGATTTAATATAATTGTATTTGCTCGATATAGTTTTGACCAGAAAAGATTAGAAATTTAAAAACTTAAGGAAAAAGTAGTACTCCTGATAGAGGGCTATCTTCCATCTAGCACAGCACAATTCACCACAAATATCCCCGCCGGGCTCAAGGCAGACGGAGAGAACAGATGACCAGGAGTGCGGTGCCCAGCTCTGAAAAATCCAGTGGACACCGCGTGTTGGAAGCTTTGCAA
Source organism: Aphanocapsa lilacina HA4352-LM1 (assembly GCA_019359725.1). Lineage (GTDB taxonomy): Bacteria > Cyanobacteriota > Cyanobacteriia > Gloeobacterales > Gloeobacteraceae > Gloeobacter > Gloeobacter lilacinus. The sequence continues at coordinate 19,006 of JAHHGR010000025.1, forward strand.
AAGTTCGCCAGGCCGGTTCAGTGAATGCGCTCGAAAAAACGAATCTCGAGTGGTTCGGCAAGCCAGGCCGGGCTCTCGGCGAGCATCGCTTTGAGATACGGCATGGCCAGGTGGGCGTCGAAATCGGCCTGCGACCGCCAGTTCTCATAGAGCTGGTACACACAGGGATCCTCTGTCGAGCGGTGCAGGACATATTCGATGCATCCGGGTTCTTCGCGGGTCGGGGCGACCAGCGCTTCGAGCGATGCGCTCAACTGCCGCTCCAGACCGGGCCGGGCCCGGAATCGGGCGAAGAGGGTCAGCGGTTGTGTCATTTTGGATATTCCTGAGAATTTGCGTTCCAGGCAGGTTTCAAGCGATGGAGTACCCGCCGTCGGCGAGCAGGCCGTGGCCGGAGACAAACGAAGCGTCCTCTGAAACCAGGAAAGCGACCACTTTGGCCATTTCTTCGGCCGTGCCGGCCCGGCCAGCGACCGTCGCGTTGGCGAAACTGTTTTTGGCTTCGGTGCTCGGCCAGATGCGGTCCTGGAAGGGCGTATCGATGATGCCTGGGCAGATGGCGTTGACGCGCACGCCCCGGCGGTACCACTCAAGGGCGGCACTCTTGGTCATGCCCAGCACCGCGTGCTTGGTGGCGATGTACAGTGCGGCATTCTCAAAGCCGATGACACCACCCATCGAGGCGTTATTGACGATGACCCCTCCTCCCGCGCAGAGCATCGCCTGCGCCTGGTGCTTCATCGAATAGAACACGCTGCGCACATTGGCGTCGAAGACAAGGTCGTAAGTCTCTTTGGTCTGCTCGAGCAAGGGGGCGAAGACCCCCTCGGTGCCGGCGTTGTTGAAGGCGATATCCAGCTTGCCGTAGGTCGCTATTGCCTCGGCCACGAGGCGCTCGACGTAGGCTTCGTCGGTGACGTCCGCCTGTACGAAGGTCGCCTCGTGGCCTTCGGCGCGGATGGCTTCCACCAGTTCGAGCGTCGGGCCAACGCGCCGGGCACTGGCGACCACTTTGGCGCCCCGGCGCGCCAGTTCGAGGGCGGTGGCCCGCCCAATGCCGGAACTGGCGCCGGTGACGATCGCCACTTTGTCCTCAAGGGGGCGGGCGAAGACAGGCGGTGCAATTTGAAGCTGGGCGGTGCTCGCAATGCGGTTCATAGGTCACTCCGTGGGTTCACCCACCGCTGATGGCGGTGGTCTGTGCACAGCGTAGGAGGAAGCGCCGGGCGCCATCATCCGGTTTGAGAGAATGGCTTTGGTGATAAGAATTCACCAAACACCCCGCCCCCGCGCCCCCAACTGCCGCCGAACCAGAGTCACAGCCGATGCCCGCAGGCTGGGGCGCTCATCTTGAGGCCACTCGATTGATGAATCCAACGCATTTCTGTCTTTCCGGTACCCCGGATGACTGGGCGGGGAATCGCAGGTAGTTCTAGAGGAAGGCCCTGGACGGCCTGTTGCTGGAATCCGGCGGGGAGGGGACATGCGCGTCGTTCAGTTTCGCGCTTTCGGTGAATCTGAGGTGCTCGAAGTTGCCGATGTGGCGCTCCCGAAGCCCCGCCGCGGCGAAATCGCCGTGGACGTCCGCTACGCGGGGGTCAATTTCGCCGATATCATGTTGCGGCGGGGTGCCCTGGCGGGCACGCCGTTGCCCACGGTGCCAGGGCTCGAAGTCGCCGGCACCGTCGCTGAGATTGGGCCCGGGGTGAGCGGATTTGCCTACGGCGAGCCGGTGGCAGCCTTTTCATGGACACCCGGCAAAGCGATGGGCGGCTATGCGGAGCGGGTTGTGCTCGACTCCCACCTCGCCGTGCCGCTGCGCAGGGCCGAGCGGGAACTCGGATACGAAGAAGGGGCCGGCTTTGCCTGCGCCGCCGTTACCGCTTACCAGTTGCTGGCCGATGTCGCCCGGCTCCGACCGGGCGAAACCGTGCTCGTCCAATCCGCCGCCGGCGGGGTGGGATCGCTGGCGGTCCAGTTCGCCCGCGCCCTCGGCGCTTCGCGTATTTTCGGTGTGGTCGGCTCTGCGTCCAAGGTGGAGGTCGCTCTGGCCGCCGGTTGCGACCAGGTCGTCCTGCGCGAAGGCTCGATAGAGGCGGTGCGCTCGTTCACCGGCGGCCGCGGTGTCGACATCGCGCTTGAGAGCGTCGGGGGCGACAGCCTGGCGGCTTGTCTGCAGGTGCTCGCTCCGTTCGGGCGCGTCGCGTACTTCGGCGACGCTTCCGGGGCCGGTCCGATTGCTCTGCCGGCGTTCGACCTGTGGTTCGGGACCAAGGGCGTGCTCGGATACAACATCGGTGGCCTCGCCGCCGCTTCGCCCGAAAATTGGAACGGCGCGGCCAACCGCGCCATCGAACTGATCGCCAACGGCGCGGTGCGGCTTGTGCCGACGCGGATCTACCCGCTGGAGCGGGCAGCCGAGGCCCAGCAGGCCCTCGAAACGCGCGCCTCGACCGGCAAGATGCTGCTCCAGGTCACAGGCTGAGGTGCGGGGAAAATCTTAGCGTCTCGCCGAGGGCGGCGGGGCAGGTACCGGGAGCCTGTCCCAGGGCGGCGGATCTGCAAAGGTTTTGACCAGTAAATCGACAGCGCTGCGCACCTTGGTGGACAGCTGCCGGGCTGAAGGGTAGACAGCGTGGACAGCTGTCGGTTCGAATTCGTGCTCCGGCAAGACACGCACCAGCTCGCCGCGCATCAACAGATCCACAGCCACAAACGTCGCGGTCGGACAGATGCCCAGGCCTTCGAGGGCCGCTTCGAGGAGGGCATCGCCGTTGTTTGCAATCAACCGGCCCGTCACCGAGACGCTCGTGGTGCCTTCTGGCCCGACCAGCCGCCAGTCGCGCGGCCGGGTGAGCGCCGTGAATATCAAACAGGAATGCCGGGTGAGATCGGCCGGGCGCACAGGGATGCCGGCGCGGGCCAGATAATCGGGGCTTGCGACGAGGATGCGCCGGTTGGTGCAAAGGCGTCTGGCGATCAGCCGGGAGTCCGGCAGGGCACCGATGCGCAGGGCAAGGTCGATCCCCTCCTCGATCAGATCGACGAACCGGTCGGTCAGGGTCAGCTCGACGGCAAGTTCGGGAAACTGCCGCATCAGGCGGCCGATCAAAGGCGCTACGTGCAGCCGACCGAACACCACCGGCACGCTCAGCTTCAAAGTGCCCCGCGGCTGGAGGTTCGCCGCCGCCACTTCCGCCTCGGCTTCGGCAACGTCCGCCAGGATCTGTAGGGCCCGGGCGTGGTAGATAGCGCCCGCCTCGGTCAGCGACAACTTGCGGGTGGAGCGCTGCAGCAGCCGCGCACCCAGGCGCAGCTCAAGGCGGGAGATGATGCGACTGACGGCCGAGGGGGTGAGGTTGTGTTCTTCAGCGGCCCGTGCAAAGCTGCCGAAATTGACGACGCAGGCAAAGATGGCCATGTCGTTCGTGTCGCTCGGGAGTGCCCTGTTTCTTGCCTGTGTCATCCAGGCGCTCCTGACGGCGGCGCTGTGGGAAGGTCGGCAATTCTCAGCAATCCTACCACGTGGCACAGCGATCAAGCCCTCGCTGGAATTTTATCCTCCCAGGGGCTAATGCACCTGGCGAAACGCACACCCCACCGCTTGCTGCAAGTGTTTGAACCCGGAGCGCTCCATGTGGGCAGCCAGGCCGGCGAGGATGCGGCGCACCATCCAGGGGCCTTCGTAAATCCAGCCGGTATAGACCTGCAGCAGGCTGGCGCCATGGGTAATTTTCTCCCAGGCGTCCTCGCCGCTGAAGATGCCTCCCACGCCGACAATCGGTAACTGCCCCTCGGTGCGCTTCCAGATGTGGGCGACGACTGCGGTGGAACGGGTGCGCAGCGGCGCTCCGCTCAGTCCTCCCGTCTGTTGAATATCGCTTTTCAAGCCCGTGCGGGCGATCGTCGTGTTGGTGGCGATCACACCCGCCAGGCGGTGCTCGCCGCACAGATCGACCACCGCATCGATAGCCTCCCAACCCAGATCCGGGGCAATCTTGACCAGCAGCGGTTTGCATGCGCTATTCGCAAATTGCAAACGGGCCAGGATTTCCCCCAGGCGGTCCGCCTGCTGCAGTTCGCGCAATCCCGGCGTGTTGGGGGAGCTGACGTTGAGGACAAAATAATCGCCCAGACCGTAGAGCCGCTCAAAACTGTACAGATAATCGTCGCTCGCCTGCTCCAGCGGCGTCACTTTCGACTTGCCCAGGTTGATTCCGATCGGGATCCCCCACTGTCGCCCCGCCAGCCGCGACGCCAGGGCATCGGCCCCGCCGTTGTTGAAACCCATGCGGTTAATAGCCGCCCGATCGGCAGGTAGCCGAAATAGGCGCGGGCGGGAATTGCCGGGCTGGGCGTAGCGGGTGACGGTACCCACTTCCGCAAAACCGAAACCCAGGTGTTCCCAGGCGCCAAGCGCCTCGGCGTTTTTGTCGAATCCGGCTGCGAGTCCGAGCGGATTGGCAAAAGACAGTCCCCACAGCTTTACCGCCAACCGAGGATCCGGGTATCCAAATACTGAATCCAACCGCCCGACCCAGGGCTGCTCCGCCGCCCAGGCCAGTGCACCGAGCGCCCGGCGATGGGCATCCTCCGGATCGGCCCGAAAGAGCAATGGACGCACCAGCCGGTAAAAGTCCACTAGACAGGCCCGGCAAGGGCGACCATTTCGACCGCATCGCCCAGGGCGAGCCGACCGGGGGAGGTATGGACCATGTTCTGGCCGAAGATCTGGCCCTTGTCGATTTGCCGGTAGGCGGCCAGGGTGCGCAGGGGCTCCTCACCCGTGGGGCGGGCGGTCTGTTGATCGATGGTCGTGATCTTGCAGCGTACGCAGGGTTTGGCGGCGCGCAGGATCACTTTGCCCACGCGCACGGCGGGCCAGGTGTCCTCGGCGTAGGGCTCGCAGCCGCTCACCACCAGATTGGGCCGAAAGCGGTCCATGGGAATCGGCTCCGCGAGGCGGGCATTGAGATCCGCCAGCGAAGCTTCCGAGAGGACCAAAAGCGGATAGCCGTCGGCAAAGCCCACCTGGGATCCGGGCGGAGCGTAGCGGGGGTTGACCGGCCGCACCCAATCGGGATCCATGCGCACCAGACGGCAGGGGGTCTGGAGCAGCGCGCCGAACCAGCGGGCCGCTTCCTCGCCTTGATCGATCGCTGCGCACCGGTCGCCCCAGACGGTCACCTCGACGGCGGCACCCGGCTGGGGGGCAAGGGGCACTTCGATAGGTTCCATCCCCGGGGCGCTGAGCCGCAGCCGCGTCTCGGTGAGCGCCGTTTCGACCAGGGCGAGCCGCGCGTAGCTGCGCTGGCTGACAAAGGTGCCGCGCTCGTTGACCACCATCCACTCGCGATCCAAACGGATGCCCCGGGTACCCAGTTCGGCCGCCTCCAGGGCGATCCCCCGGCAGGATTTGACCGGATAGACGAACAGGCCCGAGACGTGGGTGGCCATCTATTCTTCTGCTTCCTCTTCTTCTTCGGCAGCAAAGGTGCCGCCGTCTTCGGCCGACTCCGGCACCACGGCGACGCCTACGATCGTATCGTCTTCGTCGAGCCGCTGTACCCGCACCCCGGTGGCCGCCCGCGACTGCTGGGAGATTTCTTCACTTTGCTGACGGATGATCACCCCCCGGGCAGTGACGATCATCAGCTCATCCTCGCAGCTCACCACGCGCAAGGCTGCCAGTTCGTCCCCCTGGTCGCGGAACTTGGTGGCGATCACCCCCATGCCGCCCCGGTTCTGGGCGCGAAACTCGCTGAAGGGCACGCGCTTGCCGAAGCCGTCAGCGGTGACCACCAGCACCCAGGGGCCGCACTCGCCGTTCACCTCGGCCCGCTCGCGCTGCTCGCAGCTCAAGATGTCCATGCTCACCAGCTCGTCGCCCTTGCGCAGTTCCATCGACTTGACGCCGCGGGCGGTGCGGCCCAGGGGCCGCAATTGCTCTTCATCGGCGCGAAAGCGAATCGCCATCCCGGCGCGCGAACCGACCAGGATGTCGTCCTCGGCGCGCGCCCGGCGCACCCAGCGCAACTCGTCGCCCTCTTCGAGGCCGATGGCGATGAGGCCGTTGGCCCGCAGGTTGGCAAAAGCGGCCAGGGCCGTTTTTTTGATAAAGCCCGTGCGGGTGAGCATCACCAGAAATTCGTCGCTCGCAAATTCCTGCACCGGCACAATTGAAGTTACCTTCTCCTCGATCGGAATGGGCAGCAGCTGCACGACGGGCGTGCCCTTGGCGGTGCGCGAACCGGCCGGGATTTGGTAGCCGCGCAGGGCGTAGACGACGCCCCGGTTGGTGAAAAACAGCACCGTGTCGTGGTTGCAGCAGGTGATAAAGTGCTCGACCGCGTCGTCCTCGCGCATGCGGGCGCCGGATTTGCCGCGGGTGGCCCGCCGCTGGCGATCAAACGTATCGACGGGCAGCCGCTTGATATAGCCCTGCTCCGTCACCAGCACCACCATCTCCTGATTGGCGATGAGGTCGGTGTCGTCGATCTCGCCCTCGGCCTTTTCGATGATCGTGCGGCGCGGATCATTCAGGCGCTGCTTGGCGGCGAGCAACTCGTCGCGGATGATCTGGTCGATGCGCTCGCGCCGCTCCAGCACATCGCTGAGATCGGCGATTTTGGCGAGCAATTCGCGGTGTTCCGCCTCGATGCGCCCCGCCTCCATGCCGGTGAGTCGCCGAAGCTGCATCTGCAAAATCGCTTCGGCCTGGGCCTCGCTCAGCTCGAAGCGGTTCACCAGTTCGGCGCGCGCGGAGGCGGTGTCGTCGGCGGCGCGAATCAAGGCGATCACCGATTCGAGGTTGGCAAGCGCCACCAGCATCCCCATCAAAATGTGGTCGCGCTCGCGGGCCTTGCGCAGCTCGTAGTGGGTGCGGCGGGTGATCACTTCGGCGCGAAAATCGATAAAAGTCTGCAGGAACTCCTTTAAATTCAGCAGGCGCGGCTCGCCGTTGACCAAGGCCAGCATGTTGCAGCCGAAGTTGGTCTGCAGGGGCGTCAGTTTGAAGAGGTTGTTGAGCACCACCCGCGGGTAGGCGTCGCGCTTCAGTTCGATGACCGCCCGCAAGCCGTCGCGGTCCGATTCGTCGCGGATGTCGCTGATGCCGTCGATGCGCTTGTCGTTGACCAGTTCGGCGATCTTTTCGATGAGGGCCGCTTTGCAAACTTGATAAGGCAATTCGGTGATCACGATCGCCTCGCGATCCGGTCGGCCGCGCACCTGAATCGTCTCGATGGCCGCCACGCCGCGCATCGTGATCGAGCCGCGGCCAGTGGTGTAGGCTTCGCGAATGCCTGACTGGCCCAAGATCGTGCCACCGGTCGGAAAATCGGGGCCGGGAATGTAGCGCATCAACTCGGGAAGGCTCAAATTGGGGTTGGCGAGCAGCGCGACCACCCCATCTACCAGTTCGCCCAGGTGGTGGGGGGGAATATTGGTGGCCATGCCGACGGCGATCCCGGCGCTGCCGTTGAGCAACAGCTGCGGCAAGCGCGAGGGGAGCACCGTGGGCTCCTGCTGCGAACCGTCGAAGTTGTCGCTAAAATCGACCGTCTCCGCTTCGAGATCGGCCAGCAGCGTGTCGCGGGTGAGGGGGGTCAGGCGGCACTCGGTGTAGCGCATCGCCGCGGGCGGGTCGTTGTCGACCGAGCCAAAGTTGCCGTGGCCGTCGATGAGCAAATAGCGGGTCGAAAAATCTTGCGCTAGGCGCACCAGCGCGTCGTAGACCGCCGAGTCGCCGTGGGGGTGGTATTTGCCCAAGACATCGCCGACGACGCGGGCGCATTTGCGGTACGGGCGGTCCGGCCCCAGACCCAGTTCGTGCATCGCAAAGAGAATACGCCGGTGCACCGGTTTGAGACCGTCGCGGGCATCGGGCAGCGCCCGCCCGACAATCACGCTCATCGCATATTCGAGGTAGGAGCGCTGCATCTCGTTGCGCAGGTTGGTCGGGATGATCGTCGTCATGTACCTGTGGGCTCCCAGATAAGATGACCGCCCGCCTCCCTGCGCTCATGGCGTCGGTGAAACGGGCGATCAATGCGGCTTAAAATGTCCAATGCATTACATTATCTTAGCATTTTGCCCCGCTCGCCGGGCCGGTTTCAGGGCTTGAGGGCAAGGCTCACGTAGGCGCGGACGGTGCCGTCGGGATCGTTCAGGTGCAGCACCGTCAGCGTCGCGGGCAGATTCTCCTCGGTTTTCTCGTCGATCGGGTTCATCACCACCCGCCCGGCCTCGCGCTCCGCTATGACGTGGCGGGTCAGTTGCTCGACGCTCAATCCGAACGCTTCGCCGATGGACCGCAGCGATAGGAAGGGATAGCCGAATTTCCCCTCCTGCGCCTCTGAGAGTGCCTTGAGCTGCTTCTGAAACTCCCGCTGATCCACGCCCTGTCTACAGCGTCGGTACGCCGAGTGCTACTTGTTTATCATTTCCGTAGATCGAGCGCACCAGTTCGTCTGCCACGGTCAGCGAAATTTGCTCCGCCGCCCAGACGATGCTGTCGAAGACCGTCGCCCCCGAGCGCACCACGCAGCCGTCGCCGATGCAGCTGTATCCCATCACCACCGCACCGCGCTCGATGTGGCAGTTCTCGCCAATCAGGGCGTGGCTGGAGAGGATCGCCCCCGGCTCGATCACGGTGCCTTCGCCGATGCGTTGCTTGAGGTGCGGGTGGCAGAGCAGATCCCAGTGGGTGTAGAGGTACTGGCCCAGGGTACCGACGTCGGACCAGTAGTCGCCTGTGCGCATCGCGAACACCGGCGCCCCCTTTTCGACCAGGGCCGGGAACAGATCTTTGCCGAAATCGTAGAACCGCCCCTCGGGAATCCAGTCGAAGACCGCCGGTTCGAAGACATAGATGCCTGTATTGGCCAGGTTGCAGCGCTCGGTACCGGCGGCGGGCTTCTCTTGGAACGACTGGATCTGCCCCGCCCCGTCGGTGACGACGATGCCGAAGCGGCTCGGATCGCCCACTTCTTTGACCGCCATGGTTGCAATCGCCCCATGGGCTTTGTGGAAATACACCAGACGGGTGATGTCCAAGTCGGTGACCACGTCGCCGGAAATCACCAGAAACGTATCATCCCCCAGAAATTGTGCCTGGCGGCGCACACCGCCCGCCGTGCCCATCAGCTCCTTTTCCCAGGAATAATCGAGGCGCACACCGTACTGAGAACCATCCTCGAAATGGCGGCTGATCTTCTCGCCCTTGTAGTGCAGATTGGCCACGACCTCGTCAAAACCGTGGGTGCGGCACAGATCGAGCACACGGGCCATCACCGGCCGGTTGAGCACCGGCACCAGCGGCTTGGGGATGTCATCGGTGAAGGGCCGCAGGCGGGTGCCCTTGCCAGCGGCGAGCACGAAGGCTTTCATGGGTGGTTCCTCGCACAAAGGTCGGCTGACAAGCTCAATGGATAATGCAATGTTTCAACCCCATACATTTCGTCAAGTCCAGTTATATTCCCATAGGAACATAGTAAAGGCTCAGTTACCTTCTGTCCTACACCAAAAGCATGAAGACTTCGTTGGACAGCAGCAGTCCCTCCGGGACGCTCAGGCGCAGGCGGCCGTCGCATAGTATCAACAGTCCCCGCTCCAGGGCGCTTTGCAACGCAGCGAGCCGGCGGGCGACGGCGCGGTGGCCGAAGCGCTGCACAAGCGCATTCACCGCCACCCCTTCGAGCAGCCGCAGGCCCAACAGCAGCGTGTCGGACAGGGCTTCCTCGGGCATGACCGGTGCACCCGCCGGAAACTCGCCCCCCTCGACCCAGGCAAAATAATCGTGCAACCGGCGCGGCCTCTCGACGCGCGCCCCCCGGACATAACCGGTCGCACCGTTGCCGATCCCGTAGTAGGGCCGGTTGTCCCAGTAAACCCGGTTGTGGCGGCAGCGAAAACCGGGCCGGGCAAAATTGGCAATCTCATACTGCCGGTAGCCGTGCGCCTGCAACCGCTCGCAGGCGCGCAGGTACATCGTGACAGTGTCGTCGTCGCCCGGAAGCGGCGCCTGTCCCCCCAGGAACTCCCGGCCAAAAGGGGTCTCTTCTTCGAGAATCAGGTCGTAGAGCGACAGGTGGGCGGGCTCCAGCCGCAAAACCTCCGCGAGCGAAAACTCCCAATCGGCAAGGCTCTGGTGGGGCAGGCCAAAGATGAGGTCGAGGTTAAAATTCTCGAAACCTGCCGCCCGCACGGTCGCCACGGAGGAATAAACGTCCTCCAATCCGTGGGAACGACCGCAAAGGGCGAGCAGGTGGGGCTGAAACGCCTGGACGCCGACGCTCAGGCGGTTGACCCCCAGCGAGCGGTAACCGGTGAGTTTCTTGCAGTCAAAAGTGCCGGGGTTGGCCTCCAGCGAAATTTCGGCATCGGGGGCAAAACCGCCGAAGTGTTCCCGCAGAGCTGCCAGAACGCGTCCGAGTTGTTCGACCGACAACAGCGACGGCGTGCCGCCTCCGAAGTAGACCGTATCGAGTCCCTGGCCCTCGCTCGGGGTCAAGGCGATCTCCGCCAGCAAAAAGCGCACGTACTTTTCGAGCAGCCCTTCGGTACCGACGGTCACCGCAAAGTCGCAGTAGCGGCAGCGCGTGCGACAAAACGGAATGTGCAAGTAGGCGGCAGTGGGCAGTCCACCGAAGCGCCCCGGGCAAGTTTGAGGAAGTGTTGCACAGAGAGGATGCGGGACGGTAGAGGCTATAATCTGTGTGTTCGCCTCGTCCTGTCGTTCCATTCGCGAGCGGAATTGTTCCGGATGTTAGATGTCGCCATCGTTTGCCTTTTCATCCTAGCAGGGGCAGGAATCGGCTTTAACAGCATCGCTTTTCTGCCTTCCTCCTGGACGGCAAACGCCGACATCAGCGGTGTGCGTTGGGTGACTTTGGGGTTTGGTTTTGTCTTCGGCGGCGCCCTCGGGGCCGTCGTGCGCTCCGCCTACCGACGCCTGGAGCGCAACATCCGCGAGATGCCCACCGACGCGCTTTTGACCCGCTCGGTCGGCCTGGTGGGTGGTCTGTTGCTTGCCAACTTTCTGCTCGGTCCCATCTTTTTGTTTCCGTTTCCCGAGTCGCTCGCATTCATTAAGTTTCTGGCGTCGATTCTGGCGAGTTTGGTGTTTGCGTACCTGGGGATGACCCTCTCCGACGTGCACGGCCGCACGCTGCTCAGGCGCTTCAACCTCAACAGCCTCAATGCGGGCTCCGAGTCGGGGCAATTCCAGGGGGACGCCCGCCCCAAAATCGTCGACACTAGCTGCATCATCGACGGCAGGCTCGAAGAGTTGCTGGGCACCGGATTTCTCGAAGGCTATCTGGTGGTGCCGCGCTTTGTACTCGACGAGTTGCAACTGCTCTCCGACAGCGCCGACGCCGACAAACGCTCCAAGGGCCGGCGCGGCCTCGACATCCTCAGCCAGTGGCAGTCGGGCTTTGGCGAGCGGCTCATCCTGCACGAACTCGATTACCCAAAACTTGCCACCGTCGACGCCAAACTGGTGCGCCTCACGCAAGATCTCGAAGGGGCACTCATCACCAACGATTTCAACCTCAACAAGGTGGCCAACCTGCAGGGGCTCACCGTCCTCAACGTCAACGATCTGGCCAACGTGCTCAAGCCGCGCCTTTTGCCCGGGGATCTGCTGCAGGTGAAGGTGCTGCGCGAAGGCAAAGAACCCCATCAAGGCATCGCCTACCTCGAGGACGGCACGATGGTCGTCATCGAAGAAGGCAGCGGCCATATCGGCGAGCAGGCGAGCGTCTCGGTGACCTCGGCTCTGCAGACTTCCGCCGGCCGCATGATCTTTGCCCGTCTGCAAAACCGGCCTGTGCCCAAGGCGTGAGCACCAAAGCGGGATAAATCTGTATCAATCATCACGCAAATCGTCCGACTTGACGCGCAGCGAGTGCAAGCGTTCGCTTCGCAGGTGTCGAGCCACAGCGGCGATAAGCTGCAAATTTGCAGTTCATACTTTTTTGCAAGGAAAGAGCCATATTGGTGCATACGCAATGCACTTTATGGTTCAATTTTTGTGAAGTCCCGGTGAGCTTTACTTTGCTACCCCATTTTGCTGTCCAAAGTTTCTGGATTACTTCCTTGCGTTTGCAGGCCATCGCTATGTCCCTGGCGCTCAGTGTGCCGTTGACGACGGCGCCGCTATCGGCGGCGGAGCGCCTTCCTGTTGGTTTGCAAAAGAAGGTGCCGTTTGCCCAGACCCAAAATCCGCTGCGCTCCCCAGCCGCAGGAGCCGTGGTGCCCGCCGACTCTCAGGGGCGGGTGCGCGTGATCGTCCAGTTTCTCGAGAAACCGACGGTTCGGTTGCGCCCGGGCATCGACTTGCGTAGCGCCGAAGCTGGAGACTATGCCGAGCAACTGGCCGGGCTGCGCGCTCCAAGGCTGGCGCAAATCGAGCGGCTCGGCGGCCGGGTGCAAAGTGTCCTGTCGAATGTCCTCAACGCCGCGGTCGTCGAGGTGGCCCAAGACCGTCTCTCCCAGATCCGGCGGTTGGCCGGGGTGAAATCGGTGCGCCCCGCCCGCATCTACCGCCCCGATCAGAGCCCGCCCGGCAGCGTCGGCGAACTGATCGGCACCACGGCTTTGCAGCAGGCCGGGATCACCGGCGAGGGCGTGGTGATCGCGGTGGTCGATTCGGGCGTTGATTATACCCACGCGGCCCTTGGAGGTACGGGCACGGTCGCCGCCTACCAAACGGCTGTGCGTGGTTCGGCTCCCCTCGTCGTCGGCGACGCGCCGGATTTTCCGAACGCCAAGGTGATCGGCGGTTTTGATTATCTGGGCGAGACCTGGACCGGTAATGCCGCCGATGCGGGCGGGCTCGCGGTCACCCCCGATCCGGACCCGGTCGACAACAAACAGACGGACACCGATTTTGCCGGTCACGGCACGGCGGTCTCTTCGGCCTCGGCGGGCCTGCCGCTGCCGGAAAGTGGGCTGGCAGGAGGAACCGCGCCGGGGGCCAAGGTGCTCGCCTACCGCGGTTGCAGCCGCATCAGCGCCAGCTGCGAAGGCAGCGCTTTGCTCAACTCAATCGAAGCGGCGGTTGCCTTCGATGTCTCCGATGCCTTTCCCGGCTATCCAAACCCGGTGCGCAAGGTGATCAACCTCTCGCTGGGGGCGGCCTTCTTCGATCCGTCGGTGGACGATCTGTCGGAGGCGGTGCGCAATGCGGTCGAGGCGGGCGTAGTCGTCGTGGCCTCCGCCGGCAACAGCGGCGATCTGCCTTACGCTACCGGCACCCCCGGTTCGACCGAGACGGTGATTGGGGTAGCTGCGAGCCTGCCGCCGCTCAACGTCGGACCGGGGCTGGAAGTGCCCAGCCTGGGAGTCACCTATCCACTGGGCACCGCCCAGTTCGGCCCGGCGCTGACGGAGCCTTTGACCACCACCTTCACACTCGCGGGCAGTGCGGATATCAACCTTGCCTGCAGCAATCCGGCCAACCAGAATCCGCCCGCGCCCGCCGATCCGCCCATCGCCGATCTGAGCGGCAGCACCGGCATCGCCGATCGCGGCAGTTGCGAATTTTCTGAAAAAGTCTACAACCTCCAGCAGGCGGGAGCGATTGCGGGTCTCCTCGTCAACAACGCTCCAGGTGTGCTCACCATGGCCCCCGGGGCGGCCGCTTCGCTGGTGAGCATTCCGTCGTTCATCGTCGATCAGGAGCAGGGCAACACCCTCAAAGCAGCCCTTGCGGGCGATCCCGGCCTCACGGCCACCTTTGTGCCGCAGTTGTCGATCCCCAATCCCAACTTCGATCAGATCGCCGATTTTTCGTCGCGCGGCCCGAGCCCGGCGCTCAACCGGATCAAACCCGACATCACCGCCCCGACCAACACCTTTGAAGCCAACATCGGCACCGGCGCTCTGGGAGCGGAATTTGGCGGGACTTCCAACTCCGCTCCGGTGACTTCCGGTGTCGCGGCGCTTGTGCTCTCCAAGCACCCCACCTACACCCCCAATCAGGTCAAAGCCGCGCTGATGAACAGCGCCAATCCCCAAGTCTTCGCCGACAAGGCGGCGGGGACAGTGGTGCCTATCGCCCGCCAGGGGGCCGGGCGGGTGCAGGCGGACCGGGCGGCGAACTTGGAGACCCTCGCCTTCGACGCCGCCGATCCGGCCCAGCCCGCTTCGCTGTCGTTCGGCTACCGGGTCTTCCCCCAGCCTGAGACCCTGACGCGGACGGTTGCCGTTCAGAACCTGTCCGCCAGCGCCAAAACCTACAAGCTCGCGATCCAACCGCGCTACCCCGAAGATGCGGGCCAAGGGGTGAGCTTCCAGGTGCCCGAGACGCTCAGTGTGCCCGCAGGCCAGACGCGCACCTTCCCGGTGAGCGTCAACGTGCAAAGCGATCTGTTGCCCGCGGGCGGCCTCGATGTGGGCCTCGGGGGCAACGACACCGCCGCCTTCAGCGCCTTCGAGCAGGACGGCTTCATCACCATCGACGGCGGGAGCAACAACACGGTCTCGCTGCCGTATCTGCTGCTGCCGCGCAAGGGATCGGCGGTGGAGGCCGGCCGCCTTGCAGAATCTCAGGTGGCCCTGGACAATGCGGGCGTCGCGGCCACCACCGCCCAGGTCTTTAATCTCGTGGGCAGCGACCCGCTGGATCTGCCCGCTCCGGAGCAAGGCGAAAATCTGATCAATACCGACATCAAAGACGTGGGCGTGCGCTTCTTGCCGGCTGCGGGCGACACCGCCGAGACGGTTGAATTTGCCGTCAGTCTCTATCGCCCTTTTACCAATCCGCGCAATTCGCCGGTGCAAATCGATGTCGATGTGACCGGCGACGGTGTTGCCGATTACTTCGTCTTCAACTACGACCTGGAACTGTTGACCGGGGCTACCACCGGCCAGAATGTCACCTATATTTTGGAGGCGGCGACGGGGCTGCTGCTGGCGGATTTTTACACCCAGATCCACTACAACGCCAGCCAGCTGGTGCTGCCGGTTCTCGCTTCCTCGATCGGGGCGACCGCCCAAACCCGTCTGCAGTTGCGGGCGATCACCGGCTCGACGGCTCTGGGCTTTTTTGGGCTCACCGACACGGCGCCGGATGCGGGGCTGTACGCTTTGACTCCGGGTGCGCGGATCACCGTTGCCGGGGCCACGGCGGTGTCGGTACCGGCGCTTGGCAGTGCGAATGTCGAATTTACCGTCAATCGCGCCAACGCCGGGGCTTCACCCTCGGATGCGGGGCTGCTTTTTGTGCTACCGGACAATCCGCTGGGCTCCCAAAGCGCCACTGTGCGGACCGCCCGCTGAAAGTAGCGGCGCGTTTGCTATCTGGCGTTTGGGGTTGCGCGACAGTCTGTGGAAGTGGGTTTGTGCACAGGTACTGGAAGCTGTGGGAAATCTTCTGATGTCCGGCTGTCCTACTCTAAGCAGCAACCTTTGCCGCAATCGCCTCGGCCATCTGGCGGGTGCCCACGGGCGCTACTCCTGCCGGGGCCAGGTCGTAGGTAACCTTCTGGCCCGCGGCGATCACGTCGGCCACGGCCTGCTCGACCCGCCCGGCCGCCTCCTGCTCCCCCAGGTATCGAAGGAGCAGCGCGCCGCTTAATATCAGTGCCGAGGGATTGACCTTGTTCTGACCGGCGTAGCGCGGGGCGGAGCCGTGGATCGCCTCGAAGATGGCGTTGCGATCCCCGATATTGGCCCCCGGCGCCACCCCGAGCCCACCCACCAGCCCGGCGGTCAGATCCGAGACGATATCGCCGTAGAGGTTGGGCAGCACCAGGACATCGAACACTTCTGGCTTCTGGACGAGTTGCATGCAAAGGTTGTCGACGATCCGATCTTCAAACTCAATATCCGGATACTCCGCAGCTACCTGGCGGGCCGCCTCCAGAAACAGGCCGTCGGTGTGCTTCAAGATATTCGCCTTGTGCACGGCGGTCACTTTGCGGCGGGCGTTGCAGCGGGCGTACTCGAAGGCGAAGCGGGCAATCCGCTCGCTCGCTTCGCTGGAGATCGGTTTGACCGCAAGGCCGGATCCTGGAAAGATCTTTTTGCCGCTCAGACGCATCAGCATCTCGATCGCTTCGACGGCCTTGGGAGAATGTTTTTCAAACTCGATGCCGCTGTAGAGATCCTCGGTATTTTCGCGCACGACTACCACGTCGATATGGTCGTAGCGCGAGCGCACCCCGCGCAGGCTGCGGGCCGGGCGCACGTTGGCGTACAAGTCGAGGGCCTGGCGCAAGGCGACGTTGACCGAACGGATGCCCGAACCTGCCGGAGTGGTGATTGGGCCTTTGATGGCGGCGTCACTCGTGCGCACCGCTTCAACCACATCGGCTGGAAGGGGTGTGCCGGACTTCTCCATCACCTCAGCACCGGCATCGACGACCATCCACTCGAAATCGATCCCGGTGGCGTCGAGTACGATCCGAGCTGCCTGCGTCACTTCCGGGCCGATCCCGTCGCCGCGGATCAGTGTGAGACGGTACTGGGACACGGAGGAACTCCCGCAATGTACAGAACAGAGAGGAACGCCCCCACACGATACCGCTCCTGAAGATGGCCCGGCAGTCCCAGGGGGCGACATTTTCCAACTCCAGACGGGCGGGGGGAGGGGACCAGCGTTTATAAATTGAAATGTTGGCCGACCTTACCTATACCTTCAGGTGCACCATGCCGCTTCCCGCCGCCCTTCTTACCACCCCCCACAGCGGTTATCACTGGCCGGGGTCGCTCTTGTCGTCCCGCAATCGCCGCTTCTTCGAAGGCTGGTATTACCGGGTGAGCCTCGTGGAGGAGGGCGAATCGTTCGCCTTTATGTACGCAATCGCAGATCCGGTCGGGGGATCGCCCACCAGCGGCGGGTTTGCCCAGGTGCTCGGTCCTGAGGATGGCCGCACCTACCAGCGCTTTGGCGGCGCGCAGGGCTTCTGGGCGACAACGGACCGCCTGGCCCTCGGCCACTGGCAGGACCCGCCCGGGCCGGCGCGCTATCTGGAGGCGGAGGATTTTGATGCGACCGTGCGCCGGGGCTATCAGGCCACCGACAACCTCAACCAGGGCTGTATCGAAGACAAGACAGGCGAGATCACCCGCTGGTGCTACCGGATCCGGCCGGTGCACGGTTGGGGAGCACCGGAGCGGCCGATGGCGACGATGGGCTGGCTATCGTACCTGCCGGTGTTCGAACCCGGCTGGCAAATCTTGATGGCCGACGGTCTGGCCGAGGGCTGGATCGAGTGGCGAGGAAAGCGCTACACGTTCACAGACGCCCCTGCCTACGGCGAAAAGAACTGGGGCGGAGCCTTTCCCACCCAGTGGTTCTGGGTGCAGGCCAATGCCTTCGAGGGTGCCCCGGGTGCTGCGTTGGTGGCCGGGGGCGGTCGGCGCGGGGTGCTGTGGTGGGAAGAATCGGTGGCGATGGTCGGCTTCTACTGGGCCGGGCGATTCTACCGGTTCACGGCGGGGCGGGAAAAGCTCACCTGCACCGTCAACCCCTGGGGCCACTGGCAGATCGAAGCGCTCTCGGAGCGCCACCGCATCGTGGTGAGCGGCACCGTCGCCCCGGAGGGCGGCATCGAGCTGTTGGCACCGACGGTGAGCGGATCGCGCTTCGTGTGCCGCGACACACTCAAGGGGGAGGTGCGGGTCCGCCTGGAGCGGCGCTGGGGCGATCGGGCGGTGGTATTCGACGGCCGGACACCTCTGGGAGGGCTGGAGACCGGCGGCGGTCCGTGGGAAGGTGAGTGGCGTATTTCTTGTTAGATGAGGCGGCGATGGGCGAGCGAACGGTTCTCAACGAAAATATCCGGCGGTTCTACGACGTGTCCTCCGGGTTGTGGGAGGAAGTCTGGGGCGAGCACATGCACCACGGCCATTGGGAAGTGGGGGAGGAGGACAAAGATCGCCGCGTTGCCCAGGTGGATCTGGTCGTGCGTCTGCTCGACTGGGCGGGGATCGACCGGGCCGGGTCGATCGTCGATGTCGGCTGCGGCATCGGCGGCAGCAGTCTGTTTCTGGCGGAGCGCTTCGGCGCCCGGGTGGAGGGGATCACCCTCAGCCCCGTGCAGTGCCGACGTGCCCGCGAGCGCGCCTGCGAGCACCATCTGGAGGAGCGGGTGCACTTTCAGGTGGCCGACGCCCACCGGATGCCCTTCGCCGACGGCCGGTTCGACTTGGTCTGGTCGCTCGAAAGCGGTGAGCACATGGCTGATAAGGCCCAATTTTTGCGCGAATGCCACCGGGTGCTCAGGCCCGGCGGCCGGCTGGTGTTTGTGACCTGGTGCTGTCGCCGGGGCGCCTTGGACGCGCGGGATCAAAAATGGCTGGAGGCTATCTACCGGATCTACCACCTGCCCTACATCCTCTCGATCGAGAGCTACGCGCAGTTGCTCAGTGAGACGGGGTTCTCAGGCATCCGCACCACCGACTGGTCTGACCGGGTGGCCCGCTTCTGGTCGCTGGTGATCGATTCGGCCCTCGAACCGGCGGTGCTGTGGAAGGTGATCGCCCAGGGACCGACGGTGATCAAAGGCGCGCTCGCCATGCAGTTGATGCGGCGCAGCTACGCGCGGGGGCTGGTGCGCTTCGGCGTGTTCGCGGCCTACAAGGCGGAGGGATAATGCTGCTGGGGTTCGCCTGGGTGGAGTTGTTCGTCGAGTCGGTGCAGGCGAGCGCCGATCGCCTGTGCACCCAGATGGGCTTTACCCCGGTGGGCCGCTTCGAAGATTGCGATACTTTCAGTCTCGCGATACGCCATGGCGGTGTGCTGCTGGTGATGAGCGAGGCGCTGGGAGCGACCGGTCCGGTGCAGCGGTACCTCGATGGCCATCCCCAGGGGATCGCCGATGTCGCTTTTTGGACGGAGGTGCTTCCCGGTGGCCCCGGCATGCTCGCCGGTCGCCTGCCCACCACCGGACAAATCGTGGGGCCGGCGGGGATCACCCATACGTTCGCGCCTCCCCAGCCGGGCAATTTGCCGCCGGGTTTTATTCCCCTGCCGGGGGCGGTGCCGCGCCGCGACCTCGCTGCGATCGACCACGTCGTGCTCAATCTCGGCACAGAAGCCTTCGAGCCTGCCATCCACTGGTACCAGCAGGTGCTTGGGCTCGAAGCGCGCCGCTACTTTGAAATTTCTACCCCCCGCTCGGCCCTCAAAAGCTGGGTACTCACCGACGCTGCCCATCGCGTGCGCCTGCCGCTAAATGCCCCGCTGACCGCCAACTCCCAGGTGAGCGAATTTCTGGAGGCCAACGGTGGCCCGGGAGTGCAGCATATTGCCCTGCGCACGACGAATATTGCCCACACAGTCGACCACCTGCGCACCCTGGGGGTGGAATTTCTCGACTCCCCGGCCGCCTACTTCGAGCGCCTCGGCGATCGCGTCGATCTGGCCGATCTGGACATGGAGACCTTGCGCCGATTGCACATCCTCGTCGACCAGGACGAAAGCGAAGGACGAATCTTGCAAATATTTACCCGACCGCTGTTCGCGGAGCCGACCTTGTTCTTCGAATTTATCGAGCGCCAGGGAACAGCCCTCGGCTTCGGCGAAGGCAACTTTCAGTCGCTTTTTGAAGCGATCGAACGGGAGCAGCAGTCGCGCGGCACCCTGGAGGCAGAGCGCAAACCCGCCTTCCTGCAGGATGCGCTATAGCCGCTAGACAATCTAGCCAAAAAGATAGCTTGGCAATGCAATGGCAACGGGCTGACGCGAAAAACAGATTTAGCGACCTCGTGGAGCGCGTTACGGGAAAGTCCTCAAACACGATTGGCAAGATTTTCAAGGGGATCGGATTGCTCCCGCCGGGCACAAAAAACAAGAGTTGAACCATTGGCTGCTGGGCCTGCAGGTGCAGTTTGCAGGGGGTAAGAGCGTCGCTGCCGCTACACAAGCTGGAATCCCTGTGCCGACGGATCGCCGCGACCGCCGCCCGTCACGGTCTAGCGGTTGCCACGCGCAATGTGCGCCACTTTCACAGATTCGGGGCAAGCGTTGTCAACCCCTGGGACGGCCAAAATGCCCCGTAAATGCGGGTCCATCAGTTTGTGCGGGTACTCTGCTCACGCGACAATGTGATCGCGGGTTGGTGCTCACCGGCATTGAAGACCGACTCCGCCCCGCTCAACCGTTCGAGCGTCTCGCGCGCGTCGATGAGGCGCTTGAGGAGCACCTGGGCGATGCCCTGGACGGCGGGGTTGGTGGTCTGCTCGGTGCGCTTCACTTCGACCATCACCACCGCTTCTTCAGTCCGGTAGAGCCAGAAAGCCTCTCCCTGCTCGACAATCCCCAGGTTGATGCGCTCGAGCTGGGGTTTGCGCCGCTGCACCAGATCGTCCCAAACCCCTGCGCTATCCCATACGCGGGCGACTCTCCACCCTTCAGCCAAAAAAAAGTACTTCATACAACAAACAATCCGATGAATCTTGCGTGGCATTGCATCTATGCCCAACTTTACATGGGTCGCCGCGAAAAATCCGTCAACGACCGGCGGAAGATTGGGGCTGTCCCAGGGTTGGAACGTACAGTCCAGCGATACCGTGGGCAATGCGCGACGGGTTGGCTTCCGCCAGATTGGCCAGAACGACGATGGTGAGTTTGTCGTCGACATAGCGGGCGATGTGGGCGGTAAATCCCTGCCACTGCCCTGCGTGCTCGATGAGGCGGCGCCCGGCCACCGATCCGAGCGCCCATCCGAAGCCGTAAGGGTATGTCTTGCCGTCGTTGAGCGTCACCGGCGTCCATATCGCATCGAAACTGGACTTTTTGAGTAGTTTTTCGGTGCCAAGGGCTGCGTCCCACTTGACCATGTCGAGCACCGTCAGATAGAGCGAGCCGTCGGCGGTTCGATTGAGCGACGGGGAAACATACGCTTGATTTTTGAGGGCGTCGTTTTCCAGGCGGTAGCCGGCGGCGCGGCCAGGAACGATGTCCGCTTCGGTGATCACGCGGGTGGCCTGCATGCCCAGGGGCTTGAAGACCCGTTCGCTGAGCAGATCGCCATAGAACTGTCCCGAGGCATTTTTGATAATAATCCCCAGCAGTACATAGCCGGTGTTGCTGTACTTCCACTTTTCACCGGGGGCAAAATCGAGGGACATGGCGGCGGCCCGGGCGACCAGTTCCTCGTCGGTGTAGTCGCGGCGAAAATCGATGGCCATGGCGGTCCCCTCTTCATAATCTTTGATCCCCGAAGTGTGGGTGAGCAGATGGCGAATCGTAATTCCCTGCCAGGCGGACGGCGTTCCAGGTAGAGACCGGCTGATCTTGTCGTCGAGATTGATTTTGCCTGCTTCTACCAGCAGCATCACCGCGGCGGCCGTGAACTGCTTGCCCACCGAGCCCGACTGAAAGACGCTCTCAGGAGCAACCGGGACGTTCAATTCGATGTTGGCCAGACCATACCCTTTGGCCTTGACGAGGCGGTCGTTCTGCACGACCGCCAGCGACAGACCAGGAATGCGCTGCTCGCGCATCTGGTTTTGGACATAATCGTCGATCGCATCGGCCCAACCAGGCATGGTCATAGTGCAGAGCATCAGCAAGGTCAGCAGGAGAGCAAGCCATTTTTTCATGACAACAACTGAACGCCCAGACCGGGCGCTTCGCGGGTGGATAGGTAACCGTCTTTGAGCACAAAACCGCCCGTCACCACGTCGCGGACCAGGTCCAGGCTGCCGTCGAGGTCGAGGTAGCGGGTGGCGGGACAGGCGAGGGCGGCGTGGAGGGCCGCGGTGATGCTGACGATGCTCTCGTCCATGCAGCCCCACATCAACTCGATCCCGGCGATTTGCGCCAGGCCCGCGATGGCTAGAGCCGGGCGGATGCCGCCGCACTTCATCAGTTTGATGTTGAAGATGCCGCAGGCCGGGGAGGGAGTCAGCAGCTTCAGCGCGTCGCGTTCATCCAGCAAGCTCTCGTCGGCGGCGATGCGGATGCGGATGTCGGGGGGCAAGGCGCGCAGGGCGGCGATATCCCCGGCGGGGATGGGCTGCTCTAAAAATTCGAGAAACAGATGCGCCGTGCGGCGCACGAACTGCTCCACCTCGGCGACGCTGTAGCCCTGGTTAGGATCGACGCGCAGGTGAACGGCGTCACCCACCTGTTCGCGCAGGCGGGCAAGCCGCTCGATGTCTCCTTCGAGATCGAGGCCGGTCTTGACTTTGAGGATGCGAAAACCGCGCCCGAGATACTCCCTGGCCTCCGCGAGCGTCTCGTCGAGGGGTTTGATGCCGATGGTGATCGAGGTGGGCAGGCCGGTGTGGACACGGCCCAGCATCGCCACCAGCGGCACCCCCAGGTGTTGGGCCAGCAGGTCGTGCAGGGCGATATCGACCGCCGCCCGCGCGGCGGGCCTGCCTGCCATCCGCTCGCCCAGCTGCCGACAGAGCTTCGGCAATTCTCGGACATCCTCGCCCACCAGCCAGCCGATGGCCCCGCCCAATAGCGCTTCGCGGCAGGCTTGATCGCTCTCACCGGTCACGTCCGCAGCCGCAGAAGCCGCCCCCAGACCGAGCAGCCCCGATGCGGTCTGCAATTGCACAATCACGTTCTCGACGGTGCCGACGTGCCGCAGGGCGATGGTGTAGGGCCGCACCAGACCGAACGCCTCCACCCGGGCGGTGGCCTGGGCGATTTTCACCGGGCCGTCTCCGCCTGGAGGAATGCCCGGATCGGTTCCACCAGGGCGCCGACACCTTCTTCGAGGGGGCGCACCACCGGCAGGGCCAGCTGCTCCACCAGTTGCTTCTGAGCGCGGATAAGTGCGTCGCCCGTCAGTGCTTCGCCGTTGAGTGTGACTGCTAGAACCCGGGCTCCCAACAGCTCGATGAGGGCGATCTCCTCGGCGATGGGCGGGATGCGGATGCCTTCTGCTTCGAAGCCGCTGAAACAGAGCCTTCCCGGCGCGTGCTGAAGTATAACGCCGCGCGCTCCGCCTGAGAGGATAAATTCGGACCCGCAGGGACCGGCGGGGTTGCGCAGGGCCGACTGGCCTTCGAGCAAGATGAGTTCCGGGGCAAAGCGCTCAGCGCAGGTCAAGATGGCGTGTTCGATTTCGCCGCTCACAAAATCGTTGACCACCGAATCGAGCACAAAACCACAGGGGGCACCCTGCATCCAACCGGTCTGGCCGGTGAAAATCAGTTCGGTGCGGATCCCTGCTTTGGTGCAAGCGTCCAGCAAAAAGCGGCCGGTGGTGCGTTTTCCCAGGGCGCAGTCGGTGCCCAGCACGGCGATGCGGGGGGTCAAAAGCGCCTTGATCTTGCCGGTCCAGAAGTGAAGTTGATCTTTGGGTTTGGGCTTGCGGATATCGGTAATCGTGAGGCCCAGGTGCTTGGCAGTCCCAGCCAGGGTCGCGTCGTCAGAAGCGTACTCGTGCAGACCGCTGACGACGTGCATCCCGGCTTCGAGCGCCTCGCGCAGCTGAGCGCGCAGGCTGGGGGTGAGCTTGCCGCCATTGGTGGCGATGCCGACCACGGCGTAAGCGGGCCGTACCGGGAGCTGCGCCAGTGCCTGGGCGATCGTGGCGCAAATCGGAATATTGCGGTGGCGGTCATCGAGCACCTGCCCGGCATCCTGCCCGGCGGTCGGCTCGTCGATCACCGCCAGAATTTTGTATCGCTCAGTCTCGCGCACCAGGCCGTGGGCCGTCTTGCCGCTGCCGGTGGCATAGAGGCCGTCGCAAAGGACAATCGCCGTGCCGTCCACATCACTCTCCGCCTGCCTGAAAATACCGGCCGCCCATCAGTGCTGCGAGTACCGCCTTCTGGGCGTGCAGCCGGTTTTCGGCCTCCTCCCAGATGCGCGAGCGGGGGCCTTCCATGACTTCGTCGGTGATCTCCTCACCCCGGTGGGCGGGCAGGCAGTGCAGCACAATCGCCTCCGCCTCGGCGCAGTGCAGCAGCGCCGCGTTGATCTGGTAGTGCTCGAACAATTGCAACCGGCGCTGGGTCTCAGCCTCCTGGCCCATACTCGTCCAGACGTCGGTATAGAGCACGTGCGCGCCGCGGGCCGCCTCGAACGGGTCGTGCAGGATCTGCACCTCGGCACCGGTGCGCCCGGCAATTTCACTGGCGCGCGCGCTCACGGCGGGGTCGGGGGCAAAGCCCTCGGGGGTGGCGACTGCGATCGAAACGCCCGCCTTGGCGCAACCCAGCAGCAGCGAATGGGCGACGTTGTTGCCGTCGCCCACGTAGGCGAGCTTGAGCCCGGCAAGCCGCCCAAAATTTTCGCGAATGGTGAGCAGGTCCGCCAGGATCTGGCAGGGGTGCTCGTGGTCGGTGAGGGCGTTGATGACTGGGATGCCCGCGTAGTGGGCGTACTCCTCCAGTTCCGCCTGGGCGAAGGTGCGGATGGCCAGACCGTCGACGTAGCGGCCCAGAACGCGGGCGGTGTCGCGCACCGGTTCGCCCCGGCCTACCTGGGTGGTGCCGGGGCTGAGGTCGATTACCTGGCCGCCCAACTGGTACATCGCGACTGTAAAGGAGACGCGGGTGCGGGTGGAGGCTTTGAGGAACACCAGACCCAGCACTTTGCCGTGCAGGTTCGCCACCCGCTCGCCGCACTTGAGCTGGTGGGCGAGGGTCAGAAGCGCGTGCAATTGTGCTTCGTCGAGGTCGTCGAGACTCAGCAGACCCGGCCCCAAGCGCGTCGCCCCCAGACTCGCGCTCATGGCGTCGCCACCGGCGTCTGGTGTTCGGTGGCGACCGGCTGGCGCTCGGCAGGCAAAGATTTACCGGCCGCCGCCACCACCTGCTCGACGGGCATCCCGGCGATTTGCTGACCGAGCACATCGACGGCGCGGGCGTACTGCGGGTCGGCCAGGGTGGCCACCTGATCGGCCTTGAGGTTCTTGGCCATCTCCTTGGTGATCTCGACTTTGATGTCCGGGTCGATGCCTTTTTTGTTGATGTCCCGGCCGGAGGGTGTCTGGTAGTGGGCGATGGTCACCGCCACCCCCGAACCGTCCGAGAGCGAATGCACCGACTGCACCAACCCCTTGCCGTAGGTGCGCATGCCCACCAGCACCGCCCGATGATGATCCTGCAGCGCGCCGCCCAAAATTTCACTGGCCGAGGCGGAGGCACCGTCCACCAGCACCACCAGCGGTTTGCTGGTCATGGCGGGGCGGCTCACGGTGATGCTCTCGCGCTGGCCGTCGCGATCCACCGTCGAGACGATCGTGCCCTCGGAGAGCCACAGCCGGGCGATGTCGGCGCTGGCGTAGAGAAGCCCGCCGGGGTTGCTGCGCAGATCGAGGATGAAGCCGTCGGCCTGCTCGCGGGTGAGTTTTGCCACGGCGTTGCCCATATCCTTGGCGGCGTAGGCGTTGAACTGCAACAGACGAATATAGCCGACGCGCCGCTCGCCCTCGGTGCGCAGCGAATATTTGACGGGTTTGAATTCGATGCGGGTGCGCACCAGCGACAGGGTGAGCGGTTTGCCTTCGCGGCGAAATTTGAGCGCGACGCTGGTGCCCGCCTGGCCGCGAATAAAATTGACTGCCTGGTCGATATCCATGCCCTTGGTAGAGCGGCCGTCGATCGCGAGGAGCACGTCTTTGGGTTTGACCCCGGCCGTAAACGCCGGGGTATCCTCGATGGGCGAGACCACCGTCAGTTCGTGGGTCTTTTCATCGAGACCCAGTTGGATACCGACCCCCTGATAGTCGCCGCTGGTCTCGACTTTCATGCTCTCGTACTGCTTGGGGTCCATAAAGCGCGTGTACGGATCCCCCAGGCCCTTGAGCATCTCGCGCGTGCTCTTGTAGGCGTCCTCGCGGCTTTTGTAGTCTTTGGCCAGGTACTTGCGGCGGGTCTCCTGCCAGTTCTGGTTGTTAAAGGTGGGATCGACGTACTCGCGGTTGACTACCTGCCAGACTTCGTCGATGATCTCCTTCGGCGCATCTTTGAAGTTGGCCCAACTGGGCATATTAAATGCGCTCAACAAACTCAGAACGGTCGCGCAGGCAAGGCCGACCGGCAATAAAAACTTAGGTGTCTTCATAAGGTAGCTATTCTCAGCGGCAAAGGCGGTGGAGGCGGTGCTTCGATTGGGTAGGGACACTTTAGCACGCACTACCGCCCGCACTGAACCGCGCGCCCGCCAAATATTGGACCGCAACCAGCAGCTGTCCTCCACCTTGGGCAGGGTTTTAGGACAGCCATCGAGAACCGCCTGAAACGAACGGCTTCAGTCGATCGTACCGACCCGTTCGAGGGGCCAGAAACGGAAGATGGCCCGGCCGATGACGTTCTGGCGCGGTAGAAAGCCCCACAGGTGCGAGTCGAAGCTGTTGTTGCGGTTGTCGCCCATGACAAAAAAATGCCCCGGCGGTACTTGCTGTCGGGGCAGGACGTAGGCGGGGGGAGCGGCGGTATAGGGCTCGTTCAGGGCCGCTCCGTTGAGGATAACTTTGCCGTTTTTGACTTCGATCGTGTCCCCTGGCAGGCCGATGACGCGCTTAATGAAAGCTTGATCGATGTTGGTGCGCTTGGGCGGCATAAACACGATCACCTGGCCGCGCTCGGGCTGTTGAAATTCGTAACTGAGCTTTTCGACGATGAGCCGGTCGTCGATGCGCAAGGTCGGCTCCATCGAACCTGAAGGGATATAGCGCGCCTCGGCGACGAACGAGCGAATCAATAGCGCCAGGAAGACGGCGAGGACGATAGTCTGGATGTTTTCGCGCCGGCTGCTCAGCCGGCGCCAGAAACCGTGGCCTAAGGATGACCGGGACGGCTCTGTCGAATTCGGATGGTCCACCACGTCAGGCTCCCCACACTCGTGACGCGCTTTAGTTTCCGGATAGCCAACCGTAGCTGTGCAGGCCCTGGGCCAGGAAGTTGACCCCAAGATAGGTAATCCAGACCGAAACGAAGCCTACGGCGGCGAGCATGGCCGGGCGGCGGCCCTGCCAGCCCCGGGTGATGCGCGCGTGCAGATAAGCCGCAAAGATGAACCAGGTAATCAGCGACCAGGTTTCTTTGGGATCCCAGCTCCAATAGGAACCCCAGGCTTCGTTGGCCCAGACCGCCCCGGCGATGATGCCGACGGTGATGAGCGGAAAACCGAGGCCAATCAGGCGATAACTCAGATTGTCGAGGGTCTCGGCCAGATTCGAGCGGCGCAGGGCGGTAACAGCAGTCGGGGCGGAAGAAGTCAGCGTCACCGTGGTGTCGCCGCCCGACCCCCCCAGGCTCGCAAACGTCGAAGCTGCGGGCGTTGTCCCCTCAGCATCGGCGTACTCGGCTTTCTGGAAGCCGCCGGTGCCTACAGAACTGCCGCGCAATTCGGGGTCCTTTTGCTTCCAGGTGACGATCAAAAAGGCGATGGCCACCAGCGAACCGACCATCAGCGCGCCGTAGCTGAGGATCATCACGCTCACGTGCATCATCAGCCAGTTGGATTTGAGGGCAGGCACTAGCGGTCCGCCGGCCTTCATCGCGGGCGTGAGGGTAAACGAAGAAAAAGCGACCATTCCCAGCGCCACCGGCAGGGTGAACACGCCCACCAGCCGCTGGCGGGCGAAGGCCTCAGCGGCGATGTGCACGGCGAGCACGCACCAGCACAAGAAAAACAGTGATTCGTAGAGGTTGCTTACCGGAAAGTGGGCCGTCTCGATCCAGCGGGCGGTGAGTAGCCCCGTGACGCTCAAAAGCGCCACTGCCGAGGCGCCGGTGCCCAGTTCGTGCAACAACGGCACCCGGCGAAAGGCGGCGGCCAGCCAGTAGAGGGCGGTGGCCACCATCAAAGCGGCAAAGGCGGCGTTGTCGAGAAGCACCTGGATGGCGACGAGCTGGCTCGCGTTCATGGGACCGTTACTCCTGTGCGGCGGATAGGGCGTCGGAAGTGCGGGGACGGGGGGTCTGGACGGCGGCCACCATGCGGACCAGTTCGCGCTCAAAACTGATCTGCGCCCGGTTGGTGCGCCCGGCGAGGTGCAACTGGCCGTCGCGGTAGATGGCCCACACCTGGGAGTGGCTGAGATAGCTCATTGCCAACCCTACCATCAACAAAGCAAACCCGGCGTAGACCACCGGGATACCGGGATCGGCTTTGATCTGGATGCCGGTCTGGCCCACCAGTGCTTCGATGACCAGCCGCTGACCGAGTATGTTCACCGGCTTGCCGACCCGGGCGGGGGTGGCCGCCTCGCGGACGGTTTCACCGGTGCGCGGGTTGAAGGGCAACAGCATCAGGCTGCCCTGCAGGCCGCGGGTGACCATCTGCAGAGCCACCCGGCCGTCTTTGTCGAAGGGGATCGCCTGACCCCAAGCTTCTTGGCCATTTGGGGCTTCGATAGGCTGCATCGGGATGGTGAGCACAGGGCTGTCGTTGAGGCGCAGCTTAAAAGCGCCGACCCCCCAGCTCGCCTGGTACATCGTCACCCCGTCATAAATGAGCGGGTCGTTGACGGAGATGATCTTGCGCGTCAGTTCTTTGCCCGCGGGGCTCACCACCGAGAGATCCGAGTGGAACTGGTCCACCGAGCCGTCCGGGCGGTAGTCGATCCAGAATTTGTTGACGCGTACTGTCCAGTCGGGCGTGCGCGCGAGCGACAGACGCGACTGCTCGACTGCTTTGATATCGAAACTGTCCCCTGCGAGGGTCATCCGCTGGGTCTGATAGCCGCCGAACGCCCCGATCATCGCCCCCGCCATAATCAGCAGCAGGCTGACGTGCACGACGATCGGCCCTACCCGGCCGATGGTGCCCTTGGTGGCGTAAATCAAGTCGTCGCGCTGGTAGACTTTGTAGCGGCCGGCGCGCAGTTGCTCGGCCAGCGGCCCCGTGCCCCGGGCAGGAATGGCTGTGCGTAGGGCATATTTGCTGAGCTGACGCGGTTCGGTATAGAATTTCCAGTTTTGCGCCGCCTTGAGCATCGGGATCTGGCGGCGGAAGGTACAGATGGTGAGGCTCGTGGCCAACAGCAGCAACAGGGCCACAAACCACCAGCTGCGGTAAACTTCGTCGAGCCCGAGACTGATGATAAAGCGCCAGGTGACAAACCCCCAGACCACTGCACCGGAATCGGGATAGCTCTGTCGATAAAAATCGGTCGATTCGCCCTGGGGAATGACCGTACCGGCGATGCTCGCGGCGGCGATGGCCAGAAAAAGCCCGATGGCTAGTTTCAACGAACCGAGCCAGGCGGCCACCTCATGCCGGATATCCCGCCAGAGGGATGTCATAAAGCGATGCTCCAGGGGTCTCGCCACCCATTGTAATCCGTCACTCCCCGCGCCCCCCAGCCGGGGGATCAAGGGGATGAGCACCGCCCGGCGCTAAGATTGGGGTACGGCGATGAGGCTTCGACCCATGGCACCGCAGACTGCTTCGAACATCTACTCCGGCCGCTTCGGTACCTACGAAATCACCGAGGCCGACCGCCGGGGCGTGCTCATCTACCGTCTGGCCCTGCTGGCGGTGGCCGTCAGTTTCGCGGCGGGGGGCGCTGTGGTCCTGGCGGGCGGCTCGCCCTGGGTGGTGACGGCCCTGTTTGCCCTGCTGGCTGCCGCCCTCGGAGTCGCCCTCGCCACGGTCCACATCTACCTGCTTGCCCTGCACCGGGCCCTGTGGCTGTTGTGGGCTGTGGGGGTGACGGCGAGCGCCGTCCTCACCCTCAATACCGGCACCCCCCTGGCCCTCATCGCCTACAGCGAGCCGGTCGGTCTCATCGCCACGGGCTTTGTCTTCGCCGCCCTCACGGGCATTTGCATCAAAGAATCGTTCTGCTTCGGCTGGTGGGAGACGGTGCTGGTGGTGCCCGCTCTGCCGCTGTTGCTGCTTGGGCATTTAGGCGGAATTCTCAGCCCCGCAGTCGAGACAGGCCTGTTCGTCGTTTGCGCCGTGTCGCTGTTGATCTTTGCGATCCGCAAGTTTTCGGTGCCTGCCCCCGACGATATCGGCGACAAGTCCGTCCACGCCTACGTGCGGGGGGAAATCCATGGATGAAGTGCCCTGGTGGCTCGAAGAGTGGTGCAGGCAAAACGGCTACAGCGACCCGTGCTGGGTCAATGAACCCGATCAAATTCTGGGGGGGCGCTGGTGGGCTTTTCCGCCCCACGGCGTTATGCCGCTGCCTATCGATCCGCTCGGGGTGGGCGAGGCGTTCCAGGCTTTCGATCGCGCCATGGACAGAGTCGAACTGGTCGTCGACGAGGCGCTGGTCCAGGTGGACACCCACGTCAGCCCCCTGGTGCATCGCTTTGAAGAAGCCTGCGAATCGGCCTTCAAAGCCTGGGGCCTCGACCGGCTGTTCGAGGAAGACGAACACAGGCGGTGACGGCGCCGGCGAGGGACGGCTTGTGATATTCTGTCCATATGCAAACCAGCGCCACCGTCCTCCTTGCAGAAGCCGTCGACCACCTCAAGCGGTCGGACCCGATCCTGGCCGCGATCATCGAGCGGGTGGGCGACTGCGGCTACCAAACTTCGGCGGCGGGCACCCACTTCGACGCGGTGGTGCGTGCCATCGTCTACCAGCAACTGTCCGGCAAAGCCGCCGCCACGATTCACAAACGCCTGTGCGACTTGTTCGACGGTCGGCCGCCTTTGCCCGCCGCCTTGCTGGCGGTGGAGGAGAGCCGCTTGCGCGGCGTCGGCCTCTCGCGCCAGAAGCTTAACTATCTAAAATCCCTGGCAGCCCAGGTGGAATCGGGCGCTCTCGCCATCGAGACACTCCACATCCTCGAAGATCAGGCGATCCTCGCCGAACTGGTGCGCCTCAAAGGGATCGGCCGCTGGACCGCCCAGATGTTTTTGATCTTTCGGCTGGGCAGGCCCAATGTTCTGCCGGAGGGAGATTTGGGCATTCAAAAAGCCATGCGGCTTGCCTACGGCCTGGAAGCCCTCCCCTCGCCCGAGCAGATGGCGGCAATGGCCGAGCCGTGGCATCCCTACTGCACGATCGCTTGCTGGTACCTCTGGCGCAGCCTAGATTGAAATTGCCCATACTTTGTGGGTTATTGCAGGTGCATTATTGAAGTCAAGGTGCTCCGCGCTTCGCCAGTGCTTGAATGTACTGCCGAAGCGTGCGGGGTTCCCGTTTGAGAATCGCTCGCAGCACGAGGGCATTGCCGCCGGGAAAACCCGATCGATCGTACTCGGCGTACATTTTCCTCAAACCCTCGCGAACAGGACCATCCGGGATGTGCGCAGCCTGCGCCCACTCGTCGAAGGGAAGTTCACCCGCATCGATCGTTTGCTCACTCGCCTCGCTCATCATCGCCGCCAGTTCCACGCGATCGACCATGCCGGGGGCACATAGCTCGAATGTGCCTAGCCCAGCTCATCTTCCGTCAGCGCCATCGCCGCCGCCTCCGCTACATCGCGGTAGTCTACGTAGGACGCCTTCATGTATTTGGAGTAAGGTAGCGAGAAATGTCCCTGCTTCAGCGCAGCGCTCCAGCCGCTATCCAGATTCTGCATGAACATAGTCGGCTGTAAAACGGTGAACTGCATTCCTGACTCGTACAATGCCTCCTCGACCGGCTGTTTAGCCGCATGGTTACTCAGCTTGGAGATCGAGGGGTGGATGACACTGGAGAAAACAAACTTCCGCACACCGGATGCTCTAGCAGCCTCGACCATCGCCACACCCAACTCCGCTTCCTGTGGTGCGAAAGCAGGATTGAGGTGAAAGACGCCATCGACACCGGCTGCGGCTGCGCGCAGACTGTTCGGATTATGGAGATCCCCGATTGCGATCTCCTGTGCCCCTTGCCGCCGCGCCGCATCGGACTTGCTCCCATGCCGCACCAGTGCCCGCACCGTAACACCGCGGTGCTCGAGCGCAGGCACCACCAGGCCGGCGTATTTGCCCGTTGCTCCTACCATCAATACTTTTATCACAGGGTCGCTCCTTTTGGCTCGCCAGCGTGGGCACCCTCGGCGGGCTCCGTCCAGCCGTGGTCACGCAAGTAGGATTCAAAGTCGGTCGGTTCAAAAAAAACGCGCTTCAACTCGGCCAAATCTGCTGCGTAGCCAACGTCCTCAAACCAGCGGTACATAATGGTCATTTCTTCTCCGGCTTGCTGCTGAAACGCCTCGAACGGAATGGGCTTATATTCAATGTTTTTGCCCAAAACGTGGTTGAACGCAGCGGCGATTTCTGGCATGGTCATCTCCACACTGGCAACTTCTATTGCGCGGCTCAAAAACTCTGCGGGACGCTCGAAGACCGCGGCGACCATTTCCCCGTAATCTTCCTCGCAGAGCTGTTGCAATTTTGTTGTGGGACTGAGGGGCTGGGGAAGGGTTTCGTTTTCAATCATTGGCCGCATCGAGTTGTAGTTGTAGAAGAAGAAAACCGGACGCAGGATCGTGTAGGGTAGATCACTTGCTCGGATGTATTCTTCTACTTGGAACTTGCTGTCGAAATGCGGAATGCCCGTGTTGCGTTCCGCACTGCCCACAGAACTGTAAACGAAATGCTGAACGCCCGCTGCTTTTGCCGCGTCCACCAGCATCTTGCCCTGAGTGATTTCGGTTTCCAAGCCGTCCTGGAAATCCTGTACTGAAAAAACCCCCGAGATGCCCTGCAGAGCACGGCCAAGGGAGGCGCGATCGCTGAAATCTCCTTCTACGAGTTCTGCGCCCGCCTGCCTGAGGGATTGGGCGGCGGGCTTATTCGGATCGCGCACTAGGGCGCGCACTTTGAATTTTGCGCGCGATAAAAGATGACGCGCTACCGCTCCACCTTGGTTGCCGGTTGCACCCGTAACGAGAATTGTTGAACTTGAATCTTTCATTTTGATTCTCTTTTTATAGAGTTCTTCGCTGTCCAAAGTAACTATATAGAACCTAGAGAACCTGCCTCCGAAGTCTGAAGTCCATATCGGCACCTATGTACCCGAGGAAGTAGCCACCGGCACCGCCCTGCCTTGCGGCTCATCGAGACTTCTCCTATTCCAACTGTCGCCGGAAGCGGTTGGTGCTGATGGCGATGAGCAAAAAAGCGGAGGCGGCAAGTACCAACACGTTCGGCCAGAGCGCCTCGATGCCGACGCCTTTGAGGAGCATGCCCCGGACGATGGCGATATAGTGGCGCAGCGGATCGGCTAGCGAGACGACTTGAAAGAATTCGGGCATCGTCTCGATGGGGGCGATGGCCCCCGACAACTGGATCAAGGGCAGGTTGACGAAAAACGCCGTGAGCACCACCTGGGTCTGGGAGCGGGCGATGGTGGCGAGCATCATGCCGATGCCCACACCCACGCAGATATAGAGGCTTGTGAAGATCATGAACAGCCAAAAGTTGCCTAGGAAGGGCACCCCGAAGGCCAGGCGCGCGATCGCCAAAGCGAGCAGCGCCTCGCCCACCAACAGCACAAACAGCGGCGCCAGCTTGGCGAGCAGAATCTCCCAGGCTGCAGCCGGGGTCATCAGCAACTGCTCAAGGGTGCCCACGTCCTTTTCGCGCACGACCGTGGCCGAGGAGACCAGCGAGGAGGTGAGGGTGAGCACCAGACCCAATACCCCCGGCACAAAAAACCAGCTGCTGCGCAAACCTGGGTTGTAGAGGATGGTCACGATCGGGTCGATGGCCGCAGGCGAGGTGCCTGCGAGCGTATAGCCGAACTGCCGGACAATCTGGCTTGCGTAGCCGCTTGCGATCCCGGCGGTGTTGGCGTCGACGCCGTCGATGAGTAGCTGCACCTCCGGGGTCTGCCCCCGGGCCAGATCGCGCTGAAATTCGGGCGGGATGACCAGCGCGGCGGTGACCCGGCCGGTGCGCACCGCCTCGGATACTGCCTGCGGACTGTTGAGGGCTGCCGCCACATCGAAGATGCCGTTGGTGGCGAAGGCGGCCACCAGTTCGCGGCTGTCGGCGGTGTTGGCATAATCGGCGACGGCGAGCTTCAGGTGCCGGACATCGGGGCTTAGAGCATAACCAAAAACCAACAATTGGACGGTGGGCGGAAAGAGCAACAAAAATAGCAGCTGGCGATTTTTGAGAATTTGGACGGTCTCTTTGCGCATCAGCGCCCACAGACGACTTTCAAGCAGACGTTCAAGAAATTTCATAGCCTTACCCCGGCAGTTGCATGCGTTTGAGGCTGCGGAAGCTCGCCAAAAAAAACACCCCTCCCAATACGGCAAGCAGCAGCGGCGCGAACCATATCCCCGGCCAGCCGGTCCCCCGCACAAAGGCGTCGCGGGTGATTTCGATGAAGTAGCGGGCGGGCACGATGTTGGAGACGAGCGAGAGCGGAAAGGGAATGTTGCTAAGCGGGTAGATAAACCCTGAGAGCAACAGCGCCGTTAGAAAGCCGCTGGTGGCCACCGCCTGTACCGCCGCACTCTGGGTGGTGGTGCGCGTGCCGATGAACAAACCATAGGAAACGCTCGCGGCGAGCATCGCTACGGTGCCTATGGCAAGCGGGGTCGGATCGCCCGCCAGGCGCAAGCCAAAGAGCACTGCCCCGAGGCCAAACACCGCCACCGCCTGGGCCACCCCGACCAGAAAGTAGGCAAGCCCTTTGCCCAGCAAGAATTCGGCCGCGCTCAGGCTGGAGGCGAAGACCTGGATAATCGTGCCCTGCTCCTTCTCGCGCACCATGGCGATGGCCATCAGCAGCGGCGGCCAGATGGCGAGCACCAGCGCGAAGACCCCCGGCACGATGTAGAGCGCCTCTTCGCGCCCCGGGTTGAACCATAGCCGCGAGCGCAGGGCAATGGTCGGGGCGGTCTCCGAGCGGGTGCTCAAATAAAAGTTGGTCACCTGGCGGACGCTGTTGCGGATTACCCGGGCGTTGTTGCTGTCGGTGCCGTCGATGAGCGCCTGGATCGGGGCGACTTTGCCGGCGTCCAGGCGGCGGCTGAAATCCGAGGGGATAATCAAGACCACCTTTGCTGTCCCGGCATCGAGTAGTGCCTCAGGAGCGCCCCGGCCGTCCCAGTGCGCCGGCACGAACTGGTTGGTGGCATAAAAGCGATCAGCAAAGGCGCGGCTGGTGGGGGAGCGCTCCAGATCCTGCACCGCCAGCGGAATGTTGTTGGCCTCCAGGCGGATGGCATAGCCGAAGATGAGCAATGTGGCCATCGGCAGCAGCACAGCGAGGGCGACGGTGAGCTGGTCGCGGCGAAATTGGGTCAGTTCCTTGGCGCACTGGGCGAGGATGCGTTTCATGATCCCTCCTGGCGGGCGCGCTGGACCATGCCGATAAAGGCGTCCTCCAGCGAGTACTCGATCTTGCGGGTATGGCCCACCGCCTGCAGCTTCGCCAAGCGGGCGTCCGGCTCATCGAGCACCACGTGCAGCCGGTCGCCAAACAGCGCCACCCGCCAGGATGCCTGCGCGAACAAAGAGCGCAACGCGCGCGCGGCGTGGGGCAGATCGGCGCTGACGACTTCGTAGATTTGTCCGGGCTGGCGGGCTTTAATCTCCCCCGGTGTGCCCTGGATCACCAGTTCGCCCGCCACCATGAAGCCCAGCCGGTGGCAGTGTTCAGCTTCCTCCAGGTAGTGGGTGGTCACCAGCACAGCGGTGCCCGCGCGGGCGAACATCTCGATGAGCCGCCAGAACTGCCGCCGGGCGAGCGGATCGACACCCGAGGTCGGTTCGTCTAGAAAGAGCACCTCCGGCTGGTGCATCACCGAGGCGCCGAAGGCGACCCGCTGCTTCCAGCCCCCCGGCAGTTGGCCGGTGATCAAGTTTTCCTGGCCGCGCAGGCCGCAGATGTCGATCACCCAGTCGATGCGCTCGCGCCGCAGGCGGCGGGGCACGCTGTAGACGCCACAATAAAATTCAAGATTTTGCAGGATGCTCAGATCGTCGTAGAGCGTGAATTTCTGGCTCATATAGCCCAGGCGGCGGCGCAACTCGCTGGAGCGCAGCCCGTCGCTCTCGCCCGCCAGGGTGACCGAACCGGTGCTAGGCGGCAGCAAGCCGCACAGCATCTTGATCGTCGTCGTCTTGCCCGCACCGTTGGCCCCCAGCAGGCCGTAAATTTGGCCGGGATGCACCTCGAGGCTGAGGTCGTGAACCGCCCGAAATGACCCAAAGGTCTTACCCAGCTGGTGCGCGCCGATGGCGACGGCCTCTGCGGGGGCACTTCGGCGCAGCGGATGCGGAAAATTGAGCAAAGGCGGATCGGATCCCTGCTGTCTGAGGCGAGTTACAAACACGTTCTCAAGGGTCGGATCGGCTCGGCCTACCTGTGGGGAGAGCCCCGAGAGGGCGTCCGCCACCGCCCGCTCGCCCCGCTCAGGGTCCGCCACCAGCACATCGAGCCGGTCGCCGAAGGTCTGCACATCTTCAACTGCTTCGAGAGTCTGCAGCACCTGCTCGGCGCGCTCCAGATCGCTTGCGTGCACCTCCAGCCGAGCTAATCCCAGCCCGGCGCGCAGGCGGGCGGGGGTATCGGGCGATTCAAGCCGTCCTCCATACATCAGGGCCACCCGGTGGCAGCGTTCGGCCTCGTCGAGGTAGGGGGTGGCGACCACCACGGTCACCTGCTCCTCGGAGAGGGCGGCGAGCACATCCCAAAATTCGCGGCGCGAGACTGGATCGACACCGGTGGTCGGTTCATCGAGCAACAAAATTTCCGGCTGCGGGATCAAGGCGGCGCACAGGGCCAGCTTCTGCTTCATCCCACCGGATAGTTGCCCCGCCAGCCGGTCTGCAAAGCGATCGAGATCGACAAGCTTGAGATAGCGCGCTCGCCGCTCCTCGAAGAGCGCTTCGTCCACCTGCTTAAGCTCGGCGCTGTAGCGCAGGTTTTCATCGACGGAAAGATCCAGATAAAGCGAAAAGGGTTGGGTGATATAGCCGATTTTCAACCGCGCGTCGCGCGGCGGTCGGCCAAGTACCGAGGCGGTACCGGCGGTAGGCTCCATCACCCCCGCCAGGATCTGAAAAGTGGTCGTCTTGCCGGCGCCGTCCGGCCCGATAAGACCGAAGACTTCGCCCCGGCGGACGGCAAAATCGATGCCGTCCACCGCCGCCAGTTGCTTGTAGCGCTTCACCAGGCCCTGCACAACGATGGCGGGCGCGTCGGGAGCAGTCTGTTGCAGCGATTCGGCCGGGTGCAGCGAAGTCACGGCGTCTCCTCCGTCAAGATTTCGGCGTCGGCGGGCATGCCCGGCTTGGCAAAGCCCGCCGGATCTTCTATGAGCAGTTTCATCCCAAAGACCTGGCGGACCCGCTCGTCGCGAAAGTAGATGCTCTCCGGCGTAAAGGACGCCTGCGGATCGACGGCGGCCACCCGGGCCGTCAGGGGCCGCTCGGGAGCGGAATCGAGAAACACCCGCGCTTTTTGGCCGACGCGCACCCGGCCTATCTGCCCCTCGGGGATGTAGCCCCGGAGGTACACCGTCCGAAAATCGAGCAGCGAGAGCACCGTCCGCCCGGCGGTGACCACCGCCCCCGGTTCGACGCTGCGGGCGGTGACCACCCCGTCGATGGGGCTCACGATATTGAGGTAGGCGATCTGGGCCAGCAGTTCGCGGCGGCTAGCCTCAGCGTTTTTGACGTCTTCCTCGGTCGCGAGCAGCTGCGAGCGCGCCTGGGCCAACTGGCGTCGCGCCACATCGAGCCCGGCCGTGCGCACCGCCGGGTTGAGGGCGACGGTGCGCGTCTGGGTGAGGGTGCCTTCTGCGGCCGTCACCTGTTTGCGGGCAGCGTCCACGGCGGCCTTGCGCGCGGCGAGGGTGGCCTGGGCGGCGTCGAAGGTGGTCTGGGCCTGATCGAACTGCTGCACAGAAGTGGCCCCCTCGCGCACCAGCTGCTCGAAGCGGTTGCGGTTGGCGACGGCAAGCTTGAGGTCCGCCTCGGCCTCGCTCACCTGCGCCTCGGCCTGGGCGAGTTGCGAGCGGGCGGCGGCCACCTGGGCGTCGGCCTGCTCGATGCGTCCCCGGGCGTCGCCGCGCGACTGGGTGAGTTCCAGCTGCGCCTGGGTCACCTGCGCCTCGAGCACGTCGATCTGCAGCTGGGCCTGGCGCTGCTGCTGGCGGGCCGCGGCGAGGCGCGCTTCAGCTCCTGCCAATTGGGCTTTAATCTCGGCGTCGTCGAGCTGGACGATGAGCTGTCCCCGGCGCACCGCGTCCCCTTCGCGCACCGTCACCCGGTCCACCCGACCGGCGGTCTTCGCGCCCACGTCGGTCTCGTAGCCCTCCAGCCGACCGCTCAGGGCGAGCCTGTCGGCGGGCGGCCGCGAGAGGGCAAACCAGAAATACACCCCGGCTCCCACCGCCAAAAGCCCCCCCACCAGCAGGAGGAGGCGCCAATTCGGCCCTTTTTTGCGAGTGGCGGCGGCGGTGGCGACCGGATCAAAAGCCGTCGCCGCGGTTGTCGTCTGCTGCATGATTTCCCCCCCTTGGCGGAGCGAGCGGTACACTGGGTTTAACTACACCGTTTAGTAAAATCATAGGTCAGCCTGGCGCGAATGCAACCCCCAATTTCGCTGTTTGTCTGAAAAGAAAAAGCGTGTAGTAGGATCAAGCCCAGAAGTGTTGAATCAGTGAACGCTTGCACACAGTTCGAGCGGCCAGACCCTGCGCCTCCAGCTGCCCAGCAATTTTCCCAGCCAATGCACATAACTGACTTCCTGACACATGCAACATTGCAAGT
>JAHHGR010000026.1 GCA_019359725.1 Aphanocapsa lilacina HA4352-LM1
CCTCGCGGATGCCGGCCAGCATCAAAGTGGCCAGCGGGTAGTAGATCATCGGTTTGTCGTAGACGGGCAGCAGTTGTTTGCTGAGGCCCAGGGTGAGGGGGTAGAGCCGCGTGCCCTTGCCCCCGGCCAATATGATCCCTTTCATCGCGCCAGTTTCCTCGGTGGTTGGGTAATGCAGGCTAGGCGTGTGCAGTTCACGGCAAAGACAGGCGGGTAATGGAGTAAGGCGGAAGGTCCAGCTTGCCCGCGAAGCGGCCTTGGTTGCGGTTCAACGAGCCGCTGTTGCTCACCGGGGTCAGTGGTGTCCCCAAAAGCTGCTCGAATCGGCCGTTGGCCAAAGCTGCGGGCAGGGCAAGTTGCCGTGAGCCCGCCGCAAGATTCAACAAAATAGCCTCCCGGCGGCGGCCGTCGCTAAAACTCCACGCCGCCACCGACGGATAGGCAAATCCCCCACGCCCTTGCTGAGTGGGTAAGCCTGGAGCGCTCCACCTTTGAACGCTGGTCATTCCCCGCAGGGCGTCGCCGACAAGCTGCAGCGCCCGGCCGCTCGCGGTCAAAGCGAAAGGCACCGTCGCGGGCGCTTCGGTGGGACTGGTAAAGCCTGTCAGCCGAAAACCGCGATCGCTGCTGAAGATACTCGCAAACAGAGCATTGCCGATCAGGGCGTGGCACTGGATGAGGGTGATTTTGGGGTCGTCTGTGAACAACAAGGTCGCTGCGGCCAGACCCAATCCATGCGTCCAGGTGCCGGGGAGCGGCTGACCCTGGTCGAAGAGGTTGTACTCGGTGATCCAGACTTCCCGGTCGGGTTCGACCAGCGCCAGGCCGTTCTTTTGCAGTCTCGACCAGGCCGAAAAGGGCATTCCCAGCACCACGGCCACTTCGGCTGGGGAGTAACGCACCGGCAGCGCCTCGCGCGAGCGCTTGAACTGGGTATCACCGATTCCGCTGCTGTAGTAGTGGTGGATCGTCACCGCGTCGGCGCCCCGCAGGCGCGGAAGCAACTCGCGGTTCCACCCGGTCCAGCGCGGGTCGGAGGCTTGTTCCGGAACAGTGGAGGCACCCACCGCCGCAATCTTGGCTTTGGGAAAAGCCCGGCGGATGGCGGCACTCCAGCGGTTGGCTTCCAGGGCATAGTCTCTGGCGGAGGGAAAGGCGGCTTTGTGATCCCCTTGGCCGATGTAGTACTCGTTGCCCAGTTCCACGTACGCAACCGGCATGCCCAGTGCTTCGGCGCGGCGCAGCATCGCCAGCTGCTCTTCGAGGTTGGAAGTGAGCATGTTGACCACGAACAGGGGTTTGGCTCCTGCCGCTTTGAGGGCCGGCTGGAGATCCTCCAGGCGATTGGTATTGACTTTCGGCTCGATTCCGCGGTAGCTCGGGGGTAAATCCGCGCCGGAGACAAACCAGCCTTTGCGCCAGTCCCAGTAATTTGCTTCGGTACCGGCCGGGTAGCGCAGCGTCGAGGGCCGCAGCAAGGCGAGAGTCTGCAAAAACTGGGGCGTGGTCCAATCGACGCGGTAGAGCAAGTTGGCGCCGTTGTACCCAAAATAGTCGGCCGCCAACGCCCGCGGGCGACCCTCGGCCCGTAGGGAGGACAACTCGGCCGAGGTACCGGCGGCCGGATAGAGCAGCGACCAGATCACCGCAAATGCGGCTGCCATCAGGCGATGGACTTGCGCGCCCGCTTCTTTCAACAGTTGACTTCCTTTTTGCTCACATCTCTGGCCGGGTTGCCCACCATCACGGCCCCCTCGGGCACATCCTTGAGCACCACCGCCCCGGCACCGATCTTGGCGTTGTCGCCCACAGCAAGACCGCCGACGCGGTGCTCCCGGGAGATGATCAAGGCTCCGGCACCGATCAGTACGTTATCCCCGACCACGATATTGGGTCCACCGAGAGTGACATTCTGGAGGATCACGCAGCGATTGCCGATCACCGTGTCCGGATTGACAATCAATCCGCGCGCGTGCGCCAAAAACAACCCCGGCCCGATCTTCACCCGTGGACCGATCCACACGCCGTGCAAAAAGTCGTTGAGACGCACCGCCAGGTAGGCGACGGGCTTGAGACGGTGCCGGTAGCACCAGCTCGAGAACCGGTAAAGTACCACGGCCGTGAACATCGGGTAGTACAAAAAACTCACCCACGAACCGCCATGGTGTTGGCGAAAGACTTCGATGTCTTCTTTTAAGTTCTCAAACATTGCCGGAATCTCCTGCTCATCGATTCAAGCGCTCGAAAAATGGTCACCGGGACGTCGCGGCGTTCAAGACGGGGTTTTGACACCGGCTTGCTCCTCGGCAGAAAAGACCGGTTGGGCCACGCTCGCTCGGCGGGCCGCCAGGGCGCGGTAGGCATCGGCCACCGCATCCCAGTCGTAGAACCGCTCGATGCGCCGCCGCAAAGCCCGGCTGCGATCCGGCGATTGCACCGCCCGGCGCAAGTCCGCAGCCAGCGTCGCCACGGTGAAGTACTCGCCGTCCTCACCGAGCGCTTCGCGGCTGAAGGGGGTGTCGACGGCGAGCACCCGTGGGCAAGACTGCATCGCTTCGAGCAAGGCCGGATTGGTGCCGCCCACCGAATTGCCGTGGATGTACACCGCGCAGTGGCGGCGCAGCACTGTTAACACCTGCGCGTCGTACTGCGCGCTGCACACCTGCACGCTCGATCCCGCCTGGGAGGCCAGGTGTTGAAGTTTGAGCCCGTAGGCCGTGTCGTGGGAATAGCCAACGGCCAGATGCTTGTAACCTTGGGCGGAGAGCCCAGATTCGACAAAGGCGGAGGCCGCTTCGGCGGGCAGATTGTCCGGCTCGATGCGGGTAATCTGCAGACAGAACTTTCCCGCTTCGACGCCATACTGGCGAAGGATTTCGGCGCTGCGGGAGGCAGGGACCTCCGGCAGCCGGGGAACACCGTACGGAATGAACACGGAAGTGGCCCCG
Source organism: Aphanocapsa lilacina HA4352-LM1 (assembly GCA_019359725.1). Lineage (GTDB taxonomy): Bacteria > Cyanobacteriota > Cyanobacteriia > Gloeobacterales > Gloeobacteraceae > Gloeobacter > Gloeobacter lilacinus. Next base: position 2,949 of record JAHHGR010000026.1, read on the forward strand.
AAGCGCCTTCTGTAATACAGACTCAGTTCTCTAGAGTCAGAAATCAGGTCGCAAAACTTGGCAATCACGGCGGAGGCGAGAAAATAATAGAGCTTGAATGGAGCCGACCATTTGGGCCGCCGCCATTCGAGACCGTCGGTGTTGACGCTCATCGGAATGCCCGAGAGCAAGGTGATCAAAATGCCCGGGAGGTTGGCGTTGTTGAACCAGAAGACATAGTCGTAGCGCCTGCGGTTGGCCAACAAGAACAAACCGGTCTGAATCGAGGAGATGAATGTGTCGAGGCTCTTTTTGTGGGCACCCTCGACGTAAATCAGCCGACGCCCCTCGCTGTGCTCAAGCTTCTGTGGATACATGCGCGCCCTGCAAAAGACTTCACACTCGACCCCTTCGGTGGTCAATCGGGCTGTGATCTCCTGTACCGCGGTCTCGAAGCCACCGTACTTCGCGGGAAGTCCGCGCGTCCCACAAAACGCAATGCGCATCTTTATCTCCAGTAATAACTACAAATAGCAGTTAAGTATGTGCTCAAAGCAGCTCTGCTAGAGTACTTTGCTGTAGACGTCGAGGATTTGTTCGTAGTGGCGCTCCTCGCTGAAGCGCCGCTCGACTTTTTCGCGACCGGCCAGGCCCATCGACCGGGTTTGCTCCCGGTCGGCGAGGGCGGCGAGCAACCGCCCGCGCAACGCTTCAACATCCCCCGCGGCAAAGAGCCAGCCGTCGCTTTCGGGGTCCACCAATTCCGGGATTCCGCCGATGTCCGAGCCGATCACCGGCCGGCTGTGGGCGTACGCCTCCAGCACCGACATCGGGCAGTTCTCGTACCACTGCGAGGGCAGCACGCACGCCAGGCTGCCCCCGATGAGCCGCTGCAGCTCTTTGCCGCCCTTGGGACCGAGAAGTCGGATGTGGGAAAGCCCGCGCCGCTCGACGAGCGCCTCGGCCTCGGCGCGCGCCTCCCCCTCCCCGACGATCAACAGCGGTGTCCGCCCGAGCGGTGCCGCCGCTTCGATGAGCGTGAAAATCCCCTTAAGCCGTTCCACGCGGCCGAAGTACAGAAAGTACTCCCCCGGCTCGGGGTTGACAGCGATCTGCGAGACATCCACGAAGTTGTGCACGGTGCTCATCTTCTCGGCCGGGACGCCGAGTTCGGCGAGCTTGCGGCGCTGGAAGTGGCTGACCGTGATGAAGCGGTCGATGTGGTCGACGACTCCGCCCAAAAGCCGGGCGTGGTAGGCCTCGGCGGCGCTGAGCAGCGAACGGGCGAGCGAGCCGCGGTTGCAGCGCCCGGCGACCGCCCGCCAGTAGTCCTTGCCGTCGCACGCCTGGCAGAGCCGTCCTTGGGCGTCGATAAGCGTGGAGACTGGGCAGGCCAGGCGGTACTCGTGCAAAGTCTGGACCACCGGGATGCCGGCGCGGCGCAGCACCGGCAAAATCGAGGTGGTCAGCTGCCCGTAGTAGATGTGCAGGTGGGCGAGGCGGGGGCGGTGCTCGGCGAGCAGGCGGGCGAGGGCGAGGGCGGCGGGGCGGGAGTGGACGAAACGCACGAGGTCGGCCGGGGAAGGGGAGGCGAAGTCGACCGGGTCGGGGAAGTAAGGAGCGAAGGGGGTGGGCAGGTTCTCGCGGTGGCGGGCGGCGAAGGGGATCACCCGGTGGCCCTTCTTTTCGAGCAAGGCGGCGAGCGAGAAAAAGTAGCGATCGGAGCCGCCGCGGACGAAGTAGTTTTGCGAGACCTTCAGCACGGTGGAGGGCATGGGCGGGCTCCCAACGAAGAATGGGCCCCGGGGTGCCCGAGGCGAAACAGTGGCACGCGAGCCACCGGGATCAAGGCGCGCTTTTGAGGACCTGGAAGTTGTCGTAGACAACCTGTACCGCAGGGGCGTCCTTGCTGTAGGCCATGATCCCGGCGCGGCTGCGCCGGTCGAAGTAGCGGCCTTTGTCCGCCCCGGCAAGCGTGACGGTGCCGGGCAGCAGCACCTGCCCCGTGTCAAACGTCGGGTAGATCGCTCTGTAAGCCGCCCGGACCGTGCCGGCTGTCGGGTCGGCTATCAAGAACACTTCCAACGACTGCAGCGAAGCGGGATCGGTGAGGGTGATCGTGCTTAGCGAAGTGCCAACGGCCCGGCGCTCCTGGTAGAACTCGACGCCGACGGCGCCGGGGGCAGTGGCCCGGCCAACCACTTTGACAAAGTTGTCCTGGTCCGGTCCGAGAAAAATACCGGCCTGCTGATAGGGTGGCGTGTTGAGTTGTGAGAGCGGTCCGAGGATCTTGGCGCTGGCGGTAAAGGGGATCGAGCGGCCATCGAAGGCCAACTGCAACCCATTGACAAGGGTGTTGTCGGTGCGGCTGGGGCTGGAGTTGGTGGTGGTGACGTTGAGAGTGCCGGTATTGCTGAAATCGAGTCTGAGCAGATTGGGGTCGTAGGAAACCACCGAGGAGAACGTATCGCTGCTGTTGCGCTGGGCACTAAGAAAACCGAGGCCCTGGCCATTGGCATCCACCAGGCTGTTGGAGACCGAGGAGCGAAAATAGAGCACCAGCTTGGAGGCGCCGGGGGCGGGGGCGACGACGGCCGGGTCGAGGCCGGAGTTTTCGGGCCGTGCGTTGGTGAGCAAGAAGACCCCGTCGTTGTAATCAAAATTCTTGGGATTGCTGGGTCCAGGCTGAACATTGCCCGGATCGGCCACGGCGTACCAACTGTTGGCAATTAATCGACCGAGACTGTCGCGGGCAGGATACAGCCGCCAGTTGTGCAATAAGTCGGGCTTATTGAGGGTGTCGTCGGTGTAGGTGTCGACGTGATAGAGAGTAAAAGCGCTGTTGGGATACTCGGCAGTGTTGCCTGTGCTCGGTGTGACACTGGTAGCCCCAAAGTCGAGCGTCACATTGGGCAAGAGCTTCTGGTTCTCACCGCCGTTCTCGTCTGTTCCACCTACGAAAGCGTAGATGGAACTATTGTTGCCGTTGGTGCCTGCTTTGGCATAGTAGTTGGTATATCCGCTCACATTGGTGCTGCGGCCCGCATATCTGCCCAGCGGCCACACGTATACAGGTTTGCTCGAATCGGCGCGCACCCAGTACGGAGAATAGACCTCTTCTCCAAGCCACTTTTTGGCACCGCTAGGATTGATGCTTTCTGAACCCACTACAGTGCCGAAGCCAAAAGTGCGGGCAATCTCAGCAATTGCAGGCTCGAAACTGCCTTCGAAGTTGGCGGCGTTGAGCCCGGCCAATTGCACCTTGGCGCTGGGCAAAGTCGGGTCGTCCGAGTTGATGGTCAAAGTGGCATAGTTCTCGCCGTTGGTGGTGTGGGTGGGACTGCCTGAGATCACACTCGACACGCGCTGGGGAGCAAACTGAATGGATAGATTCAAAGAAGCGCCGGGAGCAAGGGTCGACGGCAGTGCCGGGGTGTTGAGAATCTGAAAGTCACCGGGGCGCTGATAATCGCCGGTTCTCCCGCTCACCGCGTTGGCGGCTTCCTCCGAATTGCCGAGCAACAGACTGTTGATCGTCAGAGGGCCAGAACCGGAGTTGGTCAGCGTGATCGACTTTGCAGCCAATATTTTTCCCCGGGTTGTGCCAAAAACCACCCGATTCTTGACGATATCGGCCTCGGGCGTCTTCAGCAGCAGTTTGCCCGTGGGCTGGGCGCGAGAAGGGAACGCGTCCACAAAGCCCATCCACAAAAAGCTCACCCATGCCACAGGTAGGAGAGTATACATCAATCGCGACCGGACTTTCCCAACGTTCATATTCAGGCCTTCTGGTGAAAAATATCCATGGTTCTACCGCTCGGCTCGCCCCAGGTACAGCCGCTGACCACCCGTTCAGGACAGGGGAAGTTGCGCTTTATCCGGCACTCGGTCTCGATTTCCAACTTCAGCTTCCACTTCCCTTTGCCACATGTCAAAGGGTCTGCCGTCCCAATGTTTGGAGGGAATAAAGTTCAGGATCAGTGCCCATCGCGGATTTTGGTTGTAACCACCCTGATGGGCAATCAACTGATTTGACAATGTTAGCGTGCCTGCTTGGCCAAGTATCGGTTTACTTTGTTGCTCACTATAGAAAAGAACCATGTCTCCAAATTTGTCGGAGCGCGTATACTTTTCGTGACTCCAGCGTAGGGTCTTCCACCGCACATACAACAAATTAACCAACTTGCGCACTGCATGGCGATGGGAATAAGGAACAACGTTGTAAGGACCATCCTCTAGCCCGTTGACGTCATTCAGGTAGACAAACGCTTTATAGCGCAAAGTCAAGCCGTCGGTGTGCAACCGCCTCTTGGTGGTACTGTCGGGCATATCCAGTTGAATGACGGCACTCTGCGCCACCAAACGTTCGCCGGTTCGCTCCTCGAGCATCCGCTGCACCTTGCTTAACAGCTGCGAAAAGCGCGGGTCCAGCTTTTGAACATTGATAAACTGAACAACACCGAGGTTAACATCTCGGATCTCAGATCGATAATTGACATAACACTTGCCACCGTCTCCGTCGCTGTTTCGATAGTTTTGCTCGGGGATAATGTAACTTTCACCCCTTAAATACTCTTTGGCAAAATCTACAATTCTGCTGCAGTCCTGGCTGCCCAGAAAAGCAGGAATAACCTCGTAACCATTGCGGGTGAATGTATTGATTGGCTGGCGGTAGACATCAAAAGCAGCTACAAGAATTTCAGCGCTCATGCGGAAATAATTACGTAAGTACTTAGCCACCTTTGTCAGTTTGTGCATTGTTCGACTTGACCTACTGAGGGAAGTTATTCTAGGGCAATTGCTCTTGCGGGTAAAACACTGAACTGTATTTACCCGCATTTTACCCTTTTTGCGGGAATTTTCTGCACTTTCGTATATTCTGCGATAGCTTTTCCCAAGCAGAGATCGATATTTCGGATTCTCTATTTTGTTTTCTGGTTTCCCTTCCTGCTAAAAGCCTGAGATTGGTTTTAGATTAGTCGCTTATGCGAAAGTGCATTTCAGGTTTTGTGGCTGTTCGCGTTCTTGCTAATGGTTTGTTAAATCAACAGAATTTCTGGGGGGTTTATGCGCCTCAAGTTAGTGTTTGCTTGCGGATTTTCAGTGTTTTTTGCACTAAATACCGTGCAGTTGCCGGAGCGCTTCTTTGCTCCGTTTGTCAATCAGCCTTATGCCTGGGCAGGCTCGCCTCCGGCAATCAGCAGTTTCTCGCCCACCAGCGGCGGTCCGGGCACCCAGGTGACCATCAACGGCAGCAACTTCGACGAACTTGAAAACATCAACTTCAACGGTGCCTACGCAGCCTACATTTGGGTGTCCTCCACTCAGTTGAAAGCGACAGTGCCGTCAGGAGCAACCACCGGTAAGATCCAGGTGAAAACGAGTGCCGGTTCGGCCAGTAGCGCCAGTCAATTTACGGTGCCTGGGGTGATCAGCAGTTTCTCGCCCGCCAGTGGCCCGGTCGGCACATCGGTGACCATCAACGGCACTGGCTTTAGCAACAGTGTCAGTTCCGTAAAATTTGGAAACGGCTACGTGAGCTTTGTGCGCGAATCTGCCAGCAAGATTGAAGCTTTGATCAATACCAGTGCCACCACCGGCAAGATCACCGTCAACAATGGCGGAACCTCCCTCAGCAGTTCCGGAACCTTTACGGTGACGACACTTCAGCCGAGAGTGGATAGCTTCTCGCCAACGAACGGTCCGCCGGGTACGAAAGTTGTCATCAAGGGAGCAAACTTTATCAATGTGACCTCGGTTAAAATCGGCAGCATCTACCTTGCCTTTACAGTCGATTCTGAGACCCAGATCACAGCCACGACCAAAACCGGCAACGTCAGCGGGAAGATCACACTCACCACCCTTGAAAATGGTTCGGCCAGCAGTTCGGGCAGTTTCACCAGCGACCCGCCCAAGCTCACAAGCTTTTCGCCTACAAGCGGCTCGGCGTATCCTGTGACTACGGTCACCATCAACGGCCTCAACCTGGTAGGGATCAACGGCGTTTCCTTTGACGGCGCCCCGACTAGTTACCGGATCTTCTCCGACAAAAAGCTCGAAGCTGAAGTTCCCTGCCCCGCGCGCACCGGCAAAATCTCGGTCAAAACCTTTGCTGGGACCATCTACAGCACAGCCAACTTTGGGGTCCAAGACGCCGGGGTTCCCGAGGACGTCCCGACCCCGATCGCCTGTCTGGTGACGCCGACCACCCCTCCCTCAGGCTTCAACGCCGCAACCTATTGGGCAGTGGCCCTCGTCGATACGGCCAAATCGGGCACCGGTTCGGTCGAAGTCGCCTACACCCAACTGTGGTGCACCATCGACGGGGTCGATACCAAACTGGCGGATGATGTCGGTACGCTGTTCGGGGGGCTTTTCTCCCGCGACACCTGGGACGGCGCCCCCGTCTCCACCCCAATGCCCTGGACATACAATCCCACCAACAATTCGGCTATCGTCTATCCTTCTGAGAACCCGGATTTGTTTTACCACTGGTACATGCCCACGCCCCGCGCCTCCTGGCCTACCGACGCTTCGGTGACCGGCTGCCGGGTCAAGACGCGGGTGAAGATTTCCGGTTCGGCGCTGTTACAGATGGGGGGGGACTGGTGGTTGAGCTCGACTGCCGCCTGGAACGGCGAACAGGTCAACAACCGGGCCATGGGCAATACCAACTGGTATTTTCCCAATGGGGAATGGCAGGATATTACCTTCCCCTGACGCCTTCAGCCCCTTTGAATGAGACTCCGCCCGGCCGGGCGGAGTTTTTTTGAGCCGATCAGTTCGAGCATCACGTCGCGGTAGGCCAGGGCCACCCGCTCCCAGCCAAATCGCGTCGCACTTTTTTGAGCCCGTTCCCGCCAGTCGCCCGCCAGCACCCGCCGCAGCGCCGCGGCGTAGGTATCGACGTCGGTCACATCGCACAGCAGGCCCCCGTCGCCGACGATGAGCCGCCGCACGGCATCGTCGGTGGCCACGACCCCAAGGCCCGAAGCCATCGCCTCCAGGTAGCACAGCCCCCAGGGTTCGTCGATCGACGGGAGGGTAAACGCCCGGCAGGCGCGGTAGACAGCCGGCATTTGCGCATAGGGGAACGTAGCGATGCGAAAGCGCCCCGCACCGAGTTTTTGCTCGCCAAGAGCGGCAAAGTAAGGAAGATCGCGGCCGTCGCCGCAGATGAGCAGCGAGACGCCCGAAAGCCGGGAGACCGCCTCGATGGCGAGGTGGACCCGTTTGTGGCCTCCTTGCCACAGCGAGGCCACGCACAGAACCACCGGTCCTTCGAGGCCCAGATCGGCGCGATCGCCGTGCGGGCTGAAGCGGGCCAGATCGACGCCGTTGGGGATGACGGCCACGGACTGCTGGGGGCTGCGGCTACGGACACGCTCGGCGATCTCCTCGGAAAGGGCCACCAGATGATCAGGTCTAAAGCCCAGGTTGCGCTCCAGCAGCCGCCCCCCTCCCACCAGACCGCAGTGCTCGGTAAACAGTACCGGCGTACCGCTCAGGGCGCGCACCAGGCAGGCGACCGCCAACCCGCCGATGTCGTTGTTGGGAAAGATCAAGTCCGCCGGCCGCCTGAGCAGATGCCACAGGCAGGGTAGAAAATTGGTCAGATGCTCCGACCAGATCTCGGGCGCGTCGACAAAGGGTTTCCACAGCGGTGCCAGCTTCGGGTGCTCAAAAAATTCCCGGGCCCGCGTGCGGGGTATGCCGCCGGTCGGGATGCTCCAGGGGCCGCAGTCCGCGCCGCTGAGCAATTCCACTTCAAAGTGTTCGCTGAGTTGACGGGCCATCTCGATGCTGAAGACCTCGGCCCCGCCGCTGAGATTCACGCCCGCGCTTGGATGGATGAGCACCACGCGATAAGGGCTCAAAACCGGCGCGCCGGTGGCCGCTGGATGAAAAAGCACATTTTGCTCCTGATTTCGAAAGGGTCGATTCAATTGCCGGATTCAGTAGGCTCCCTTTTTGGCTAGAACCACCAGCGCCGTTCTCCATAAAATCCACAGATCCAGACCGAGAGACCAGCAATCGACGTACTGCAAATCCAGCTCCAACATCTGCACAAAGTCCAATTCGCTGCGCCCCTTAACCTGCCACAGCCCACTCATTCCAGGCAGCACCGACTGCCGGCGGGCCAATCGCCGGGGCTCCACAAATGTCCGGGCTTTTTGGCAATCGCGCTCCTGCAGCGGCCGCGGACCGACCAGGCTCATCTCGCCTGTCAACACGTTGATCAGTTGGGGAAGCTCATCGAGGCTGGTGCGGCGCAAAAAGCTTCCAAGGCGGGTGACGCGCGGGTCGTTTTTCATCTTGAAGAGCACCCCGCCCTCCGACTCGTTGAACGCTTCGAGGCGCTCAAGCCTGACCTCGGCATCAACGGTCATGGTGCGGAACTTCCAGACGCGAAAGCGCCGCTCGCCCAGACCCATGCGAACCTGCCGGAAAAAAACCGGCCCCGGCGAGTCGAGTTTGATCAGCACAGCGATCAGCAGAAACACCGGAAAGAGCAGCAGCAGCCCCGCTGCGGCCCCGGTCAGATCGAGCAGGCGTTTGCCGGCCAGGTGGCCCGGCAAAGTGCGCAATTGCAAGTTGCGGGTAAGCGTGTCCATTATTTTCTGGTTATAGAAGATACAGCTCCGGCCAGCTCATCCAGCTTGAAGGGCGGTGTATTCGGCTTTGGCCGAAGGAGGCTGACGATGGCTGGAGAAGCAAACAGCATGTACAATGCGACTACTAGCGCCGCCGCAGCCACCGGCGGCAACGCCGGCAAAGTGGCGCAACCGGCTGCTCCGGCTGCTGCGACGGTAGGCAGCAGCACCGGCTTGGCCAACACCCCGAGCGTCCAGCCGGAAGTGCGGCAGACTGCAACCCAGAACCAGCCGGTGGCCCCGACGCCCATGACCAGGGCGACGGCGATGGCGACGCCCACGACCCCCCCCAGCCAGGCACCCAGTACATACGAAGGGAAGGTGAGCGGGACAAGCACCCAGTTGATCCGCGCGTTGATGCCGGGCTTGTCGAAGGCATTGAGGGCAGTGCCCATGATGGACATCAAGCCGCGGGCGTAGGCGAAGACCAGGACCAGCTGGAAGAGCACCGCCGCCTCAGTCCACTCCTGACCGTAGATAAACGGGATGAGCCAGGGGGCGAGCACAAAACACAGCCCGTAAATCGGGGCTCCCAGCAGGGCGTATTGCTCCAGGGCGCGGCAGACGTAGGACTGCTGTTCGGCCCGATCCATACTCGACAGGGCCGTGAAGTGCACCCGGTTGACCTTCGTCAGGGCAAAGACCGGCACCATCGCCAGCTGGTAGGCCACATTGTAGAAACCGAGAGGCTCGGCCCCCAGCAGCCGACCGATGACAAGGTTGTCGCCGTTGGTGTTGGTCTGCACGGCCAGATTGATGCTCAGCATGCCGGCGATGTAGCGCCGGACCGCCTGAATCGCCTGGGAATCCGGCCAGAACGAGTAAGTAAAGCGGTAACCGCTGGCGCGCCGCCGCGCGACGGCATCGGCAGCCGCGTAGGCGATCTCACCGGCCGCAAACGCCCAGACTCCTCCGCCGGCCAGAGCGCATGCGACCGCCCCAATCAAGCGCGCACCTCCCGCAGCACAGTCGCACAAAGCGATTTCGCGAAAGCGCATCTGTCTGAGGAGCACCGAATCGTGGGTACCGGTACCGGCATTGATCAAGAAGATAGTCCCGTGCAAAGCGGTGAGCGGCCACAAAATCGGCTCCCCAAAAAACAGCGACAGCGGATAGCCTACCAGGGCCTGGAGCACGAACAGGCCCACAGAGACGTTGAACCCCAGGCTGTAGACGGCATCGACCAGGCGTTTGTCGTCGAGACCACGCTGGACGAGCACCGCGGCAATCGCCCCGTCGCGAAACAAAAGCGACAGACCGGTAAGCACCAGCACCATCGCCCACAGTCCAAAGTCGCTGGGCGAGAGCAACCGCGACAGCAAAATCTGGATGACAAACTGGGAAGCTTTGACCAGCACAAAGGCGCCGACAAGCAGAGCGCTGCCCTGGGCCAGACGCCCGCGCAACGGCAGCCGCTGCAGGAAAGCGCGCAGCCGATGGAAGGGGTGGGACACGGTCACCTCGGATGGGACGCACTTGGCTCTCGATGGCTATTTAGGGTCGAGAAGAAGGGGGAGTGTCGACGAAGCCGGAAGAAGGGGCGGTGAACTTGCTGCGGAAAAAGCTGCGCAGACCGATGCGCAGCACGGTCTTGCCATCTTCGGGCGACGCGACGCAGATTGTCCGGTACAGCAGGCGCCAGAGCAGATCTCGCGGCTGGGATCTACTGGCGATCCCCTCGCGCAAAGTGAGGGCGATCATCTTCCAGGCCGGGTAGCGCTTTGCCCCAGCTTGCAGGGCCAACATCGCCTGATAGTCGCCGTCTCGCTCCAGGTCAAAGCGCTCAGCAAAGCCGTGTTTTTCGGCCATCGTGTTGATAAATTCGGCTACGGTTTTGTAGGACATCAGCGCGTAGGCAAAGTTGCCGCTGCGGCTGCGCCGGTTGTTGCCGTGGATGCGGTAGTACATCAGCGGCTCCTCGATGTAGCCTACCTGTCCATAAAAAGGCGCCACCGCCACCAAATAGCAATCGGAGCCGTTGTTGTACGGGCGGCCCGCGACGATCACCTCGCGATTGGGAATAGGAGTAATCTTCTCGAGAATGGTTCGGCGGTAGGCAAGCCCCGAGGTGATGGCGCACGGGTAGCGTCCCCAGGTGAGGAGCATCTCGCGGACATCTCCGGCAGCAAAGGTGCGCACACCTTTTCCAATCACGCCGTTGTCGGCGTCGACGGAGATCCACGGGTGGGAAATTTGCAGCCACTCCGGATGCTCCGCGAAGGCGCGCACCACCTGTTCCAGTTTGTTGGGATGGTAGTAGTCGTCCGAATCGAGTAAACAAACGATCTCGCCACGGCTGTGGCGGATGGCCGTGTTGTAAGCCTCGGCCTGACCACTGTTGCGCTCCAGAAAAATCGCCTGGATCCGATCACCGTAAGTGCGGATCACCGCGGCAGATTCATCTGTAGAAGCGTCGTCGACGACGATCAGCTCAAAGTTGCGGTAGGTCTGCCGGAGAACGCTCTCGATAGCCTGGCCGATAAAGCGGCCAAAGTTGTAGTTGCACATCAGGACGCTCACCAGCGGTACAGCGCCGCTATCAGGTTTGATTTGAGTCATGGCACGCTCCGCATCAATCTGGAGGACACTGCCGAATTTGTCGGCTTTTGGTCGACGACCAGCAGAACACACAACAGCACCACCGACAGACGAACAATCTCGAAGGCCACGACCGCCGAGATTATCGTCCAGAGCAACAAAGTCCAAAGCCCGCAGTCGGGTCGCTCGGCGCGCTCCTGCCAAAGCCTGAGCCACAAACGCGACCAGAACGCCAGGAACAGCGCCGTTCCTACAAAGCCCTGACAGTAAAGCAGCCCAAGAATAAAGCTGTGGCTGCCTATCTGGGCGGGCTTGTAGCCGGGGATCACTGTTTTGCCGGGTACCCCAAAACCGAACAGCGGCAGCTCCTCGGCCACCTTCTCGAAGGTCTTTTCGTAAATAAGCCGACGGGCGTCGGTTGATTCTTTGCGAAAGTCACCCGTCGATTGCACTGTGCCTTGAAAACTGCCCAGCACCGCATCGGTTACCGGCGGCAGGCTGAGGACAGTGAAACTGCCCGCGGCCACCAGCGCCAGCACGGCTGCGATCCCACCGCTTTTGCCCAGGCTGAATACAAAGCGCAGGGCAACCACAATAAGCAGACACAGAAGGGCCGAGCGCGTACCCGTCAACAGCAAAGCCACCAACCCGGCTCCCCCCAACCACACTGGCCAAAGTCCACGGCCGCTCAACGACAACAAGCACACGAACGCCATCGCCTGGCCGGCGAATTCAGGATGGGCAAAAAACGAATAGTAGCGCGCCATGCCGAAGAAATTGGCGCTTTCGCTGGAGTCAAGAAAGCGCAGATAGTTTGTATCTCCCGTCCCGGCGGCGTACTGCTCCTGCTTGCTCAGCAACAACCCCATCAAAGAGCGCCCAATCGGAACGTTGCCGCCCATGACCACCTGAGCGACAAACCAGAGCGCCAGGATCTCTGCCATCAGCACCGCACAGGCCCAGAGCACCACCTTTAGCCTTACCCGAATCGGGTTGCTCTGGATATACCAGAGCAACAATCCGCCGCTCAGCCAGTGGGCAAGCGGTGAAAGCAGCGTGTTGCCGGTGATCGTCTGGACGTTGAGGTTGATGTTGACCCAGCAGTAGGCACCGAAGCACAGCAGCAGGACGGCCTCCAGCCGTGGTTTGGCGAAGCGCAACCGGCCGAAGCGCCACCAATCGCTCAGGGCGATACCCATCAGGAGCAACAGCAAAATGTACGCGTAGCCAATCGCCCACCAAACCGGCAACAGCACAATCATCGCGAAGATCATGCGCTCGGCATGGCTCAGCAGCTCCCAGGCGCTCTGGATGCGGACTAGGAGGCTGGGGGATACCGCAATCGTCGTTGCCATGGTTTCCACCTAATTTTGAGACGCTGTAGCGAGGGCCGGACGCCCATAGCGGTAGCGATAAGAACCTTTGGCCGGTTCGCCGCCGTTGATGACCAGGTGCATGCTGCTGCCGAAGCGCTGCAGCGCAGCCAGGCTTGCATTCACCTCGTCGCGGTTGCTGACGCCCTGGCGGATGACGAACAGCACGTTGCCGATGGTCGCCGCGATGAGCTTGGTTTCAGCGACCAGATTTTCGGGGGCGGTGTCGATGAGAATAAAGTCGTACCCCCCGGTACTCTCCAGCTCGCCCAGGTAACGGCTGAAATGGCCGCGGGCAATGTATTCGCCGACACTCGTGCTCTCGTCCGGCCGGCCCACCGGCAAGAAGCTCAGCGAAGGTGCCAGGGCGACCGGCGTGCTGCCCGGTTCGACCTGCAGCTTGCGGCCGAGACCCGCCTGGCGAAAGTCGGCGTCGACCACCAGCACCCGGAAGCCCAGTTCGCGCAAAGCTTTTGCCAGCCCCAGGGTGACGGTGGTTTTGCCTTCGCCGGTGTTGGCGCTGGTGATCATCAGCCGCCGCGCGGGCAAAGGCAACAGGCTGACCACCGAGGCGAGCTGCCGGAACTCCTCGGCCTCGGCGGCGCTGAGGGCCGCGTCTTTGAGCTTGGGGATGCGGCCGAGCACCGGCAGCCCGGTACCATCCAGCTCGCGTGCCCCCAACATCGGGTTGCGCCGCTCCAGATATAGTGCCAGCGCAATGCTTCCGGCAATCATCGAGACCAGGCCGCCCAGGGCGACCAACAACCCGCTGGGGCTGGGCCGGGCATCGACCGAAGGCGCGTCGAGAATCTGTACGTTCGGGTAGGCGTCGAAGGCGTTGACTTTGGCCTGCTGCACCTGGGCGACCAGACCCCGGTAAATCCCCTCGGCAATCTCGTAGCGCCGCTGCAACTCCTTCAGCCGACTTTGTTGGGGAGCGAGGGTGCGCAGGCGCTCTTCAAGCACGGCGGCTTTCTCGCCGATGCGCGCCGCCTGGTTGGTGAGGGCGCCATTTTCGGCCTGCGACTGCACCAGTTGCAAAATCAGGTCGATGCGCGAATCGCGATAGCTGTTGCCGCCGAGGGACACGTTCACTTTGCTCGCGTCGGGTACGATGCTGCCGACTTGCTGCTTGATTTTGCCCAACAGTTCCTCGCGCTGGAGTTCGAGCGACTTGACGCGCAGGTTCTTGCCGGTGTAGAGCCCCCGCGCCTGGGCCAGTTGCGATTCGATGTCGGCAAGGCGCTGGCGCAGGGCTTGAAGACCTTTGTCCTCTCCCAAATTGAGGGCGGCGGTGGCGCGGCGCAGGTCCATGCCGACCGCCTGCTCGAGGGCCGTCGCGCGCCGGGCGGCGGCTTCGGCCTGAGCGAGGGTGAGCGTCTGGGTCGAGCGCAGGGAATTGAGGGTCTCGACGATGCCGCGGGTCTGATCGTCGGCGTTGACCAACCCGGTGCGCCGCTGGTAGCCGTAAAGCTCCGCCTGGGCGGCTTGGAGATTGTTTTGGGCCTTGACCGTTTCCACCCGGCTAAATTCGTCGCGCCGCCGGGCATCGTCGAGGCGCAGGGCGTTGAGGCGCGTCTGGTAAGACTGGAGGACCGATTCGGCGCGCTGCTGGGCCAGTTCGGGACTCGAACCTTTAGCCTCCAACCGCACGATGGTCGATTGATCGCCGGCTTTGCCTTTGAACAGCTTGCTGTAGGTTTCAAGGCGGGTGAATTTCTCGGTGCGCTCGGGGTCCTTTTGCCAGACCGGACGCAGCACATCGCTGCTTAACAAAATGTTGGACTGGATGCTGGTGGGGTTGAGTTCGTTGGAAAACGCCAGTCCCTGCTGCTGGATATTGCCCAAGGGCCCGAGATTGGCACTGAGGCTGCTGCTGGTGTTGGGCAAGATAAGCTGGGCCGAGGCGGTCCAGGTGCGCGGATAGAAAAGGGCAATCCCGACAGTGGCGGCCAACAATACGGTGTTGAGGGCCAGCAACGGTCGCCAGTGCCGACGTCCGATGGCAACGATACTGCTCATGGCAAAGTTTTCCTCAGCTACGGTGGGCGACTAGCGGAACAACCACACAAAAGGCATCAACAAGGGCGAGAGCAGACTCATAACACCGCTGGTATTCGCCGTCGAACCGGCGTCGAGCACGATCGAGTCGTCCTGCATCAACTTCGGATCGCTGCTGCCGCCCAGCACCTCGGCCATCTCAAAGCTCTTGGCGGTGCGCTGAGCGCTGGCCGGATCGGTGCGTATCAGCGTCACCTTGCGCCCCGAGCGCAAAAACGACTCGCCCGAGCCGCCTGCGGCCGTGAGCGCCCCGGCGAGGGTGGTGCCGGGGCGCAGCTTCACAGGTCCTGCCGAACCCGCCGGCAAATCCTGGCCCGAAACGTAGACGGTGATGGTCTCCGGCGCCAGTTGGGTAGGCAGATTGCTCGCCTCGGACTGTCCTGCTCCAAGGCTTGCCACGATGATGCGGTCGCCGCCGATGACCGGGGCGTCCTGGCCTGGCGGCAGCTCGATGCGCTTGCCGGCGCGCTCCAGTGCGATGGCGGCCACATCGGCGTCGGGCCGTACCCCGCCGGCATCTTTGATGGCGTTGTAGACGGTGCGGGTCGAACCCTGTTCGCTCCCGGCGGCGGAGCGAATCGTCAGTTGCCCCGGCCGGTAGACCGCGCCGGTGACCTCCACGGAAGCGGGGCTCAACGAAACCACGCGCACCGACACATCCGGCACCCGGATAAAGGCTCGCAGGCGCTCGGTCAGTTCCTCCTGCAGTTCGATCTCCTCCCGTCCCGCCGCCGGTACGCGGCCCAGTTGCGGCACATGGATGGAGCCGTCCGCACCGATGAGAAACCCAGGATCGGTGCCGTCTTTGGCCGAACCGAACTCTTCACCGTTGGCCACCGCTACGGAGACCCGGTCAAAGGTGCTCAAGGTTGTGGCTTCGGCCGGTTGCGCGGCAAATGCCAGGCTGCAGAGCGCGAGCCAACCAATACCCGATAGACGCTTGTTCCGGCAGGCGCGTTGCATAGCTTTTCTCCTTGGAAATCTTGCTGGATTCGGGCTTGGGGCGTCAGGGGCGTCCGACGCCGATATAGGTCAAACCCGCCGCCCGGGCGGCAGCGGCATCGAGACAGTTGCGCCCGTCGATGAGAATGGGTTGGCGCAGGCGACGGCGCAACGCACTCAGGTCGATTTCGCTGTAGAGGGGCCATTCGGTCATCACCACCAGGGCATCCGCCTGGGTTGCAGCCGCGAGCGGATCGGCCGCCACCTGCATTTCGGGCAGTTGTTCGCGCGCCCGCTCGCTAGGTACGACCGGATCGTGCGCCACCACCCGGCAACCCAGAGCGACGAGCTGCTCGGCCACCTCAAGCGCCGGTGCGCAGCGAATGTCATCGGTGTGGGGCTTGAAGGCCAATCCCCAAATCGCCACCGTCCGCCCCTTGAGGATGCGCAATTCCCGCTGCAGCTTCTCGACGATGCTCTGCTTCTGCGCTTCATTGACGGAGAGGGTCGCTTTGAGCAGCGTGCATTCGTAGCCGTACTCCCGGCCGGTACTGACCAGGGCTGAGACATCTTTTGGAAAGCACGAGCCGCCCCAGCCGGCGCCGGCGCTCAAGAATGCCCGCCCGATGCGCTTGTCGAGGCCGATCGCCTCGGCCACCTGCTGTACATCGGCGCCGACGCGCTCACAGACGTTGGCCATTTCGTTGACAAAGGAAATCTTGGTCGCCAAAAAGGCGTTGGCGGCGTACTTGATCATCTCGGCGGAGGCGAGGTCGGTCACCACCAGCGGCAAGGCCCTACCCAGGGGTTCGGGCGCGATCCAGTGGGCATACAGTTCGCGCATCACGGCCACAGCCTGCTCACATTCTGCGCCGATCACGATGCGGTCAGGATTGAAGGTGTCCCAGACCGCCGACCCTTCGCGCAAAAATTCGGGGTTGCTCACCACATCGAAGGCGGGCTCGATCGGACGGGCAGTACTCCCTGCCGGCGTACTGACCACCGTCGCCCCTTCCAGTTGCCGCGCTCCCTCTTCGACGAGCATGCGCACCCAGTTGCCCGACCCGACCGGGACGGTCGACTTGTTCACAATCACCCGGTAGCCGCCATCGAGGTGGCTGCCGATGCCCCGGGCCACCGCCCGTACCGCCGTCAGATCCGGCGAGCCGTCCGCGCGCGATGGGGTACCGACGGTAATGAAGATGATTTCGCTGCCACTCACCACCTCCGCCAGTCCCGCCGTAAATTCGAGCGACCCGTTCGCGCTGGTGCGCTGAACGATATCCTCCAAACCAGGTTCGTGGATCGGAATCACCCCGCGGCGCAGGCGCTCGATTTTAAGCGCATCGTTGTCCATGCAGCGCACCTGATGGCCTACTGCAGCCAGACAGGCGCCCGTAACCAGACCGACGTACCCGGTACCGATGACTCCGACTCTCATGCCATTGCTTCCTGCGTGATTGAGCAAAATCCAGACCCGGCCTGACGATAGTTGGTCTACGCCGACCTGGGGAGCGCCTGTCGGCCCTCCACCTTGGAGTGCAGGAGCAGGCAAAGTTTTGCCGATTCAATTTCACCCCCACCCTGCTCAAAAGACAGATCACCCCATCTCTGGGGAACCGTTCAAGCGCACTCACAGGTGTCGTCTCGAGCAGACCCGAATTGGCCGCCGATGGACGACCAAGGCCAGTAGGTTGTGGAGTCTTAATACATTTCAACAAACGCAACATAGTCGACCAGACCTTCAGTCTTCGGTATCAGAAACTACTTTTTAAACAAAAAAGTCTCGTACTTCGATCGGTAAACGTAACTTTATCGGCGATGAAGTGCCAATTTCACCGTTGGCGACATTTACCGCTGAAAATGCTCATTTTTAGGGTGTTGCAGGCTTTGTGTCCGATGAGCCACAGCAGCGACCCTTTAGTAGAGCTAGCCCACAACGGCCTGTTTCCGTGAATCAGGTAACGCTTTAGGCCAATAACCTGGGCTTACCAGCGATGCGAGCAACCTGTGCCCTCGCCCCAGACGGAAATAAGTCCAGATTTAAGTACAGTAAATCTACTGAAATTAAGTAATTTAAATGGTGGCTGCGAGTCCAGCGAACAGCCGCTGAGTTATTCGGACTTATATTTATAAATCGAAAAAGGCAGATTCGTACAGCTGTCTTGCCGGGGAGTATCGTTATTCCCCGGCAAGACATTGGGGTTTCGGCTCGCGCCCTGGCTTACGGTGCTTCGACAAGCAAGTCGGGGTGTTGCGATTCAAGTTGAGCGCGTTGTTCGGCGGTGAGCACGGCATCCAATTGCTGGTGGGTGTCCTTAGCTATCTGCCGAAGTTGTTGCAGCAGAGGCTGACTGCGTTCGCGGCTAGCCTGAACGATTTGTTTGATGCGTGACTTTTGGTCACTGGTGAGATCGATTGCTTCGAGACCCCCTGCTTGCAGCCCGAACCAGGGCAGCATGGTCGAAATCGATTCGGCCGGGGCGGGAGTAGCCCACAGCGGCACTCCCAAGATCAGCAGCGGCAAAGCCTTTTTCACGGTTGTCTCCTGAAAGGTGCCTAGCTTCTCGATCCTAAAGTGGGAGCGCGCTTCATCCTGCCGGGCGCAAGTCGGGATTGCACCCTGGCCGCTGGTCGACATATCCACCTTGACGATGGTCCAGGGGACTGCGTCCAGGGCTCGACCTGAGACCTGTGTCCAGGCGGGGGCCAGTTTTTCTACACTGGTACAAGTATTCGCAACCCGGCTGCCATGGTCGCTTTTCGCCTGCCGTTGCCCGCGCTGATTCGCAGAGAACCGTTTTCGTTTTTGCTGTATCTGGAGTGGTTGCTGTTGGGGGTCGCCCTGGTGAGCGACATCTGGTCTCCGTTTCTGCCCGTCGAGCGGGCGTTCCCGTGGCTGAAGGTGGCGATTGTGGCCGTTTATGGGGCGATGGGGCTGCGCTTACCCACGCGCGGCATCACCAAAGGCCTCTACATTGCCGTTTCTTTTGCGCTGATCCTGCCGGCGCTGGCAGCGGAGGGGGGCCAGCGGACTTTGATCCCGTTTTTGCTGCTGTTGTTGGTTATTCGCGGTTGTCTGATTTTGCCCCTGGTGGGCCGGATTGCCGTCGCCGCCCTAGCCTACGCCTTTTGCGTACTGAGCACTCATTGGCGGGTGCAGGATGTCGCTTTTTTCGTGCGGCCCCTGCCGCCGGGCCTGCCCCCCGGCCGGTTGTTCGGCGCCGCCGGAGCGCTGGCCGGCGCACCCCCGCCGCCACTGGGGGCGATGCCTGAGAACATCCAGGCGGTGGTGCTGCACCTGACGCTCAGTGCGGCTCTGGCCTTCGGAACCGCGCTGCTGTTCGTGCTGCTGCTGGTCAATGCGATGCTGGCTGAGCATGCCAATCGCCAGAAGCTCGCCCTCGCCAACCGGCAACTGCGCGCCTATGCCCGGCGCATCGAGGATCAAGCGACGCTCCAGGAGCGCAACCGGATTGCCCGCGACATCCATGATTCGCTCGGCCATTCGCTGACCGCCCTCAACATGCAGATGGAGATGGCCCTCGCCTGGATACCCCTCGCACCGCAGCGCGCCCAGGGCTATCTGGCCGATGCCAAACGCCTGGGCACCGTCTCGCTGCAGGCAGTGCGCCAATCGGTCTCCGCCTTGCGCTCGGACCCGCTGCACAACCGGTCGCTGGCCGAGAGCCTGGGGGAGTTGGCCGGGGCTTTCGAGCAAACGACCGGTATTGCACTCGATTGCCGGGTGGTACTGGATCCGGAGCCGACCCCGGAGGTGGGAGCGGCAATCTTTCGGATCGTCCAGGAAGGGCTCACCAATATCTGCAAACACAGTGGTGCAACGGCGGTGCTTCTGGAGGTTTTTTCGCGCAACGATGGCGTGCACCTGCTGTTGGCGGATGATGGGAGCGGCTTTGCCCCCGAGGAAAACCCGAGCGGCTTTGGCCTGGAGGGCATGCGCGAGCGCGCCCTCGCCTTGGGTGCGGATCTGGCCATCGAGAGTACCCCTGGGTGTGGCTGTCACGTCCGCGCCCGTTTTTCGTTGCCGGAGCTTTGCCTGTGATTCGCGTGCTGGTGGTGGACGACCAGAGCATCGTCCGGGAGGGACTGCGCTCGCTGCTGGAACTAACGGGGGGCTTCGAGGTGGTGGGTGGCGCCGAGCACGGCCGCGCCGCACTGGCGATACTCGAAGAGTTGGCCGCCTGCGGCCGCACACCCGATGTTGTCCTGATGGACGTGCGCATGCCGGTGATGGACGGAGTCGCAGCCACACGGCTGATCGCCGAGCGCTTCTGTGGGGTAAAAGTCCTGGTACTGACGACCTTCGACGACAGCGAATATATCTCTGAAGCCCTGCGCTGCGGCGCCCTGGGCTATCTGCTCAAGGACACCCCGGTGGCCGAATTGGCCGAGGCCATCCGCCTGGTGTACAAAGGCTACAATCCGCTCGGCCCCGGTATCTTGCAAAAAGTGATCGCCACTATCCCGGCTGCTTCCCCGGTGCGCTCCCAACCGCCGCCCGCTGCCCTGACGGCCCTGACTCCCCGCGAGCGGGAAGTCCTGGGACTGATCGCCCGGGGAGCGAGCAACGCCGAGATTGCCAGGGCGCTCTACATCTCAGAAGGAACGGTCAAGTTCCACATCACCAAGATCCTCAGCCAGCTCGGGGTGCGCGACCGCACCCAGGCGGCGATCCTGGCCAACGCCTTTACCGAATGGCTTTAAAGGCTCCCTCCTGCAAAGGACAGGTACAGACCTGCGCATCTGACTTGGGAGGGAAGCGTCCGCCCTACCGGCTGTGCGATGTTCATGACAATCGAGTAGGGCCACACCATGGAAAGCCAGAAGGACACCACCAAAGTCGATCTAACCTCCGCCTACGAACAAGCCCAGGAACTGGCCCAACCGGCCGAGGCGCCTGCCGCAACCGCCGAGCCTACGCCGGAACCCGGTATCCTGGCGACGGACGAGGGCCTCACCGAGCAGGGCAAACTGGTGCAGAGCGTGGTTGTCGGTGAGGCCGAGCAACCCGACAATCTTGGCGAAGGCCAGTCCAGCGATCTATCCCCCGAGGTCGAAGCTGCCGAGGAGCCCGACGAAGTCGATTCACCCCTAGAGCGCTTCGGCGGGCCGAATGCCGACGAAGAGATTCTCAATGAACCTATCGGTGAAGAACCGCGGGAGGAGACCTCGGCGGGTTAAGCCCTCTCGCAGGGGGCGGTGTCCGCAGCGGGCAATGTGGGACAATCGGTCCCAGTCTCCTGCCGAAACCGGCGATGCCAGTTTTTGACTTTGCTCCCTTTCCTATTCTTAAAACCGAACGGTTGCTGCTGCGTGAGGTGGTGCTGAGGGATGCGCAGGCCATCTTTGCCCTGCGCAGCGATTACGAGGTGACCCGCTACAACATCGGCAGAGCGTACACGGGCCTGGAGCAAGCGCGCAGTGTGATCGAAGACATCGCTGCCGGTGGCATAACCGGCAGCGAACTGCGCTGGGGGATCACCTTCGCCGGGCAGGGGCGGGTGATCGGTATGGCTGGGTTCAGTTACTGGTCCCCAGTAGATCAGTGCGCTTCGATCGGT
The DNA here is from genome assembly GCA_019359725.1 of Aphanocapsa lilacina HA4352-LM1. Lineage (GTDB taxonomy): Bacteria > Cyanobacteriota > Cyanobacteriia > Gloeobacterales > Gloeobacteraceae > Gloeobacter > Gloeobacter lilacinus. The sequence goes on from JAHHGR010000026.1 coordinate 24,081, forward strand.
TTCGACTTGGCGCGGGAATTTTGGGGAAAAGGGATCATGGCGGAGGCGCTGCAGGCAATCTTGCGGTTCGGTTTTGAATCGATAGCCCTCAACCGCATCGAAGCCGACACCAGCGCCGCCAATGCCGCCTCGATCCGGCTATTGTCCCGGCTCGGTTTCCGCCTTGAAGGTTGCCAGCGCGAACAGTACTTCGAAGCAGGCCGCTTCCATGATCTGCTGATATTTGCCCTGCTGCGCCGGGAGTTCGGCGCTTGAGCAGGCAGCCTCTGCGGGGAGTCTGGCTGACGAATGTTGGTAGCCGCGTGCTGCACTCGCGCGAAGCGATCGCCCGGGCGATGGACCTGCTTGCCCAAACCGGCTTCAACGCGGTCTTCCCCGTGGTCTGGAACCAAGGTTTCACCCTCTACCCGAGTCGGATCATGCTGGAACTGTTCGGCATCGAGATCGATCCGCTCTACGCCGAAGCGCAGCGCGACCCGCTTGCGGAAGTCATCGAAGAAGCAAGGCGGGCAGGCATCCGGATGGTGATCCCCTGGTTCGAGTACGGCTTTGCCAGTTCGCCGCGGGCTGACGGCGGCCACCTTTTGCTCACCCGGCCCGCGTGGACGGCCCGGGTGAGCGGCGGAGCGCCGCTGGTCAAAAACGGTCTGGTCTGGATGAATGCTTTTGATCCCGAGGTGCAGAATTTCGTTCTCGGCCTGATGCTCGAAGTGGCGACGCACTACGACATCGCGGGAGTCCAGGGGGACGACCGGCTGCCGGCCCTGCCGGTAGAAGGAGGCTACGATCCGTACACGATCGGGCAGTTTCGCGAGGCCACCGGCACCAATCCTCCCGGGTGGGCGAGTGAGCCGGGTTGGGTGCAATGGCGCGCAGACAGGCTCACCAAATTTTTAGGAAGGCTATACACACAGATCAAATCCGTTCGGCCGGAATTGCTGCTTTCCCTGGCTCCGAGCGTCTACCCCTTCAGCTTGAACCACTACCTGCAGGATGTGGCCGAGTGGGCGCGGCGGGGTTGGTTCGATCTGCTCCATCCCCAGGTCTACCGCGAAAACTTCGGCAAGTACCGGCGGGAGATCGACAGGCTCAAACGAGATTTTCCGCCCGAGGTGGCGGGTCGGATCGCACCCGGAATCGCCTTCAAGGCCAACGGTGTCGAAATCGGCGTCGAAGACCTGCGCAGGCGCATTGCCCTCAACCGCGAGCGGGGATTGGGGGGGGAAGTGTTTTTTTACTTCGACGGATTGCGGGCAAACGATGGGCGAATGGCCCAGGCTTTTCGAGACTGGATGTGAGAATTCGTAAGCGTCTGCAAGTTCTTCGGACAGCCCCGCAAGCTTGAGCGCACCTTTGCTTGCACAATAGACCTCTTGCGCGAATGCCAAGATAAACAGCTCACAGAAGTGTTGAATGTCAGGAATTGATCCTACAAAAACAGCCCGAAGTCGTGTAAACTTCGGGCTGTAAATCATTTCTTTTTCGTTAGAGCGGTGCTACTCGATTTTCCGCAGCTTGTCAAAACCTTTCTGTCCACCTTGCCCAATGATGATAGAACGAAATATCCCTGGTCCCGCATACTTTTGTAAAGGTTGTTGCTTCGACGTAGCGTCGCTTATTTTACCCCAGCCTGTGGGATAGATTTGCGGTGCCGACAGGCGATCGTCGGCACCAGGAAGCGACGTTTACTTGACGCCCAACAGTTCAACATCAAACAGCAGCGTCGCGTTGGGCGGAATCACACCGCCCGCGCCGCGCGCGCCATAGCCGAGACTTGGCGGGATGACCAGTTTGCGCTTGCCGCCCACCTTCATCGTGGCGACCCCCTCGTCCCAACCCTGAATCACCTGGCCGACACCGATCCTGAAGGTGAAAGGCTGCCCCCGGTCGCGCGAGGAGTCAAACTTCTTGCCGTCCTCGAGCGTGCCGGTATAGTGCACGGTGACGTTCTGGCCCTGTTGGGGAGAAGCGCCGGTGCCCACGGTCTCATCGAGGTACTTGAGGCCGGAGGTGGTAGTGGTGTACGAGGGAGTCTGTCCTGGCTGAGACATTTTGTTCTTTCCTGTGGTGGGGCTGGGGCTCTGGGCGACGACGATCTCGCCCATGACTCCGGCAGTGGCCGCGAGCAGCAGGACGGTGGTGAGGGTGAGGCGAGTAAATTTGTTGAGCATGGCCCGCTTGTAATTTCAACCTGAACGAGTGTAGCGCAGGCTGCCGTTTGGGCTACGGTTTCTCTTCCCACTCGGCACTGAGGCGCGGGTAGTTGCCCACCTTGGCCCCTGGGTGGCACTGTAGGCAGGAGGCGGTGTTGGGCCGCTTGGGCAGGGGCACCTTCGGGTGCAGCGCCCGGAAATAGCGCGATTCGGCAAAGTAATAAGGCACCGGTTCTTTTTCTTGCGAAGCGCGCGAGTAGTCGCGCAGGTACTGCCAGACCAGCAGCTTCTCGGGCCGAAAATCGATCTGCACCTGGCGGCCGTAGTGGTAACTATCCAGCAACAGCGCCCGCCAGGTATCGCTGGGGAACACCTCCGGCGGAATGGCCAGGTGGCAGTAGCTGCAGTGTTTGATGTACAGTTCCCGGCCCAGTTTGTACTGGGGAGCCAGTGGCTCCTCGCGGCTGCTTTCGAGCTTGCCCTCGAGGGGCTGTTGGGGGGCGGGCTGGGCGCGCACCATCCAGCTGGCGGCGGCGGCGGCAAGCAGGGTCGCAGCGAGACTCACACCCAGGATCAGCGGCCGGGATCGCTTCTTGGGCGCGATGTCTTTTCGGGAAACCAAATCGGAGCTAGCCTGATTGAGGATCGTTGTGTAGTCAGGGTGGCGCATGGCTGAAGTCGGAGTGCTGTTGCTCAACCTGGGGGGGCCGGACAAACAAGAGGACGTCAGGCCTTTTCTGTATAACCTGTTTGCCGACCCGGAAATTATCCGCATTCCGGTGCCGCCCTTGCAAAAGCCGCTCGCCTGGTTGATCTCGACCCTGCGCGCTCCCAAATCGCGCAAGAATTATCAGGCTATCGGCGGCGGCTCGCCCCTCAGAGCGATCACCAACCAGCAGGGCCGGGTGCTCAAAAAAGCGCTGACCGCCCGCGGACTCGACATCGAAATCTACGTCGGTATGCGCTACTGGCACCCGTTTACCGAGGAAGCCGTGCGCAAAATCAAAGCCGACGGCATTCGCCGTCTGGTGCTTCTGCCCCTCTACCCGCAGTACTCGATTTCCACCAGCGGTTCGAGCTTCAAATTGCTCGACCAGATGTGGGAGCGCGATCCGTCCCTCAAAGCCATCGAGCGCATCACGATCAACTCCTGGTACAGCCGCCCCGGCTACATCCGGGCAATGGGCGAGCGCGTGCGCGAGGGCCTCGACAAATTCGACAACCCCGATGGGGTCCATATTCTCTTCTCCGCCCACGGTGTGCCCCGCACCTACGTCGATCAAGACGGCGATCCGTACCAGCGCCAGACCGAGGAAACGGTCGACCTGGTCATGCAATCGCTTGGACGCCCCAACGCCCATTCGCTCGCCTACCAGAGCCGGGTCGGTCCGGTGGAGTGGCTGAAGCCCTACACAGAAGACACCATCAACGAACTGGCCCAAAAAGGGGTGCGCTCCCTGCTGGCGGTGCCGGTGAGCTTTATTTCCGAGCACATCGAGACCCTTCAAGAAATCGAGATCGAATACCGCGAAGTGGCTGAAGCTTCCGGCATTCACGACTTTCGCCGCGCCAAGGCCCTCAATGTCAACAAGACGTTCATCGACGATCTGGCTGAGATGGTGATCGAGAATCTGGGCGTCTACTCGCGCTAGCTGGCGCGGTGCCTTGACCTAGAGCGCGCTCCAAGTTCTAAGGTGATCCCATGCACACTTCTTCAGGAGCGATAGCCATGAAATTGCGCACACTGGGCACGCAGGGACTGGTAGTCTCCGAACTGGGCCTTGGTTGCATGGGCATGTCCGAGTTCTACGGCGCCACCGACGAAACCGAGTCGATCGCCACCATCCACCGGGCGCTGGAACTGGGGATCAATTTTCTCGATACCGCCGACATGTACGGTCCCTACACCAACGAGCAGCTGGTGGGTAAAGCAATTCGCGACCGCCGCGACAAAGTGGTGCTCGCCACTAAATTCGGCATCGTGCGCAGCGAAGACCGGGGCTTTCGCGGGGTGAACGGTTCACCGCAGTACGTGCGCTCCAGCTGCGAAGCGTCCCTTGAACGGCTCGGGGTCGAAGTCATCGACCCTGTACTACCTGCACCGGGTCGACCCGAAAGTCTCCATCGAGGAGACCGTGGGGGCGATGGCCGAACTGGTGCAAGCGGGCAAGGTGCGCTTTATCGGTCTCTCGGAGGCGGCTCCCCAGACGCTTCGCCGCGCCCAGAGGGTGCATCCGATTAGTGCCCTCCAGTCGGAATATTCGCTGTGGAGCCGCGACGTCGGGGAGCTACCCGCAAATGGGACAACAAATTAACCAGGGCAACGCGGGTGCGAGTGGCTCCGAGCCGACGCTGCAGCAGATAGGCAACGGTGGTCACCGCATGAGCGGCGATATAACCCTCCACCGCTCCGCCAACGGCTGTATTTAGGGCCAAAGCCGATGCCTCGTAAAATGGCTGCCGCTCCAACAGCACATCGAGAATGACGTTGGTGTCAAAGAGCACCGCGCTCATTGGTGCTTGCGCTCAAGGTAATCGATATACTCTTCGCGCAGCTGAGCATCGCTCGGGGCAGGTTGCCCTTCATCGAGCAGCCCGCTCAAGCTCTTGATTCAGGGACTCAATGGCGGATGTCGGGGGGCATCCGGGTCTGGAATCTGGGCAAAAAATTGCTCGACAGCTTGGGATACAGAAATTTGGCGTGAGGCCGCCCAGCGTTTGGCCTTTTCGATAAGCTGCTTGTCGAGACGTAGGGTCAACTTTGCTTGCATGGTGACGTACAACTTCTAAATGTATTGTACGTCAGCCCTCATCGAGTTTACCGGACGCTAGCGCAGAGGGGCAGGCAGCCACTTGATCTGCACCTGGTTGCGGCCGGCGTCGATGCCGATACGGTAGCGCGCTTCGACACAGCGATCCGCAAGCCAGATGGGGTAACTGGGCAGCGCGTCGAGGGCTTCTCGAAGCAGCACTTCCAATAGCGGATTGGAGCAAAAGCGGATCTCGGGGGAGCTTTTAAGCAGGCAGCCCCCCAGCCTCAGGCAGAAGCTGGCCTCGGCGATCAGCTGGCCGCCCTCGCAGCCGTAGCGCTTTTTGAGCGGGTCTCGACCGCGGTAGATGCCGCGCTGGCTGCCAAAGAGCAGACTATCGAGATCGCTGGCCAGCACCGTCCCCCAGCCGTTCGCCGCCGGGGATTCGGGATCTTTTTCCAGCAAAGGCGGAACTTGCAACCAATCCATCATCGCGGGTGGTGCTTCAAAACTATTCGTACTTTAACCGCTCCTATATATCGACTCAAGTGCGGCTTCGCGGTTGTCCGCGGCGCTTTCTGTGGTGGTGTTCTCCGGCGGCGTTGTAAACGGCCTCGTTGGCGGCGGCCGATTGGAACAGATCCACCACCGGCTGCGGGTAGTCCACGCCCAGTCTCACCCCGAAGCGCTTCTGCTCGACGGGCAGCAATTTCCAGGGCTCGTGCACCCTGGCCGCGGGCAATCCGGCCAGTTCCGGCAGCCAGTGTTTGACGTAGGCGCCGTCGGGGTCGTAGTCCCTGGCCTGCTTGAGGATATTGAAGAAGCGAAAGCCGCGCGCGTCGTTGCCGACCCCGGCGGTGTAGTTCCAGTTGCCCCAGTTGCTCGCGACGTCGTAGTCGATCAGCTGCGACTCGAACCACTCGGCTCCCATGTGCCAGTGGATGCCCAGGTTCTTGGTCAAAAAGCTCGCGACATTCTGTCTGCCCCGGTTGGACATGAAACCGGTGGCCGCCAGTTCGCGCATGTTGGCATCGACCAGCGGAAAGCCGGTCCGGCCGCTCCGCCACAGTTCAAAGCGCTCCCAGTCCTCTTTCCAGGGAATGTCCAGTCCCCGAAGGCCCGAAGTGTAAAACAACCGATCCCCGTGCTTGGCGGCGATAAAGCGAAAGTAATCGCGCCAAAGCAGTTCGAAAATAAGCCAGTAGGTTGAATCGTTCTTGAGGCGCTTTTGTTCGTAGGTCTGCACCTGTTCGTGGATGTAGCGGGCGGAGAGGCATCCCAGGGCAAGCCAGGCTGAAAACTTTGAAGAATAATCGGCCCCGAGCATGCCGTTGCGGGTCTGCTTGTAGGTCTTGAGCAAACTTTTATTCCAAAAGTATTCGTCGAGGCGGGCGAGCCCCGATGTCTCGCCGCCTTTGAATTGCAGCACAGCCCGTTCGTCTGTGACCGGGCTTTCAAGACCCAAATCCGCCAGTTGCGGGATCTCGCCGGGATCGACTGCAGGCAAGGGTGGCAGCTTCGCAGGAGCGGGCAGGGGTGGATTGACGGCGGCGGCGCGCTCGACCTGCTTGCGAAAATCGGTGAACAGTTCCGGGATCGCCTCGATGGCGAAGGGCAAATCATCCGGGTGCACCAGGGTCGTTCCCCAGAACGGGCGCATCGGCACATTCAAAGGCGCGAGTGCTGCCTGAAGATTGCGCTCGACCGCCAGTTCCTCCGAGGTCACCTCGCCGTGGTAGTGGACGGACGCGATCCCCAACTCGCTTACCAGTGCCGGGATCACCTCCTCGGGATGGCCCCGGCGCACCAGCAGGTCGCTTCCCAGGCGCCCGAGCGAACGGCGTAGATCCGCGACACTTTCGAGCAAAAACCGGGCGCGAAACGGCCCAGTCTTCTCAAAACCGAAGGGCGTTTTGCCGAACTGGCGCGGGTCAACACAGTACAGCGGCACAATCCGGGCATGCTCGCGCAGCGCACGGGTGGTCGGTTCGTGATCGTGCAGGCGCAGGTCGTTGCGGTACCAGACAAGGACAGTTTTTGTAGACATCGGTGCACATCGATACCCTGCCTGCCATGATACGCAACAACCGCCGCCCTAGCGCTCGACCAGCACCACCGTCGAGACGGCCGTACCCTGTCGGGCCAGGTCGCTAAAGATCACTTGTTGGACCGGCTCGCCCAGCTTGCCCAGCGGTGTTTCTGCCTCGAAGCTGAAGCGGCCCCGCGCATCACCGTAAACGGCGTTGTTGGTGTAGATGAGCCCCGCAAGCGAGCGCACCTGATAGAACACCGCACCGAAGGGGCGGGCGGAGACCCCTGCCACTTTGTAGCTTTTGCCCATCACCAGGGCGTGGGCGGGTGGGGCGGTCTTCAGCAAGATGCCCTGGCCGATGAAAGCGTCGGCCGTAATGGGCGTGTCGGAAGGCTTGCCCGCCGCCGCCCCCCGGGCGCAGACGCGCTCGCCCTGTTTGGGCACACCGTCCGGGGCCGCGCTATCGGCCAGCCGGGCCGGGAGCGAAGTGAGCGAGGGCAACAGCGTCATCGCCCCAAAGTGCAGGTGTGGGGCCACACCGGTATCCCGGCCGCTTGCGGCGATGATTTGACCGGCCCCGACGCGCTCGCCGGGACGCACCCTCACGCGGCTCAGGTGGGCGTAGAGGGTGTAGAGACCGCCGCCGTGGTCGAGCACGACGCTCTTGCCGATGCCTTCGTCAACTTTGGGCACCGGCACCACCCGACCGGCGGCGGCAGCGGCGATTGGGGTGCCCGTGGGCATGGCAAAGTCCCAGGCGTAGCGGTTGGAGCGCTCGTGGTGGCTGTAGCCGCCCTGGTTGCCCTGGGTGACCACAAAACAGGCTCCCCGGGCAAAGGGCAATTGCAGCGGCAAAGCGCGGGCGTCGGCGGGCAGGCTGGAAAGAGCCGGCAGGATGAGCGGTGTCCGCGGGAGGCGGGCATCGCCCGCGGACGCCAAAATACCGCCGAGGGCCGCAAGCCCGACTAGGATGCCGGTGAGACGGAAGCGGGGATGCATGGGAGGCTCTCGGGTGCCAGGATAAATTTTTCGATGGCGCGGGCGACACCGTCCTGTTCGACTGTCGGGGCCACCCAATCGGCGAGCGCCTGCACTTCGGCAGGCGCATTGCCCATCGCCACCCCGATCCCGGCGTAGGCGAGCATCTCGGCGTCGTTGAACTGGTCGCCCACACACATCACCTCTTCGCGGGGGATCTGCAACATTTGCTCAGCCAAATAGCGCACCGCCAGCCCTTTGTTGACCTGGGGGTGGGCCACCTCTACAAAGGTTGGGTCGGACTTGGTGAGGTAGAGCGTCTCAGGAGCGTAGCGCTCCCGCAGCACCCCGAGCAGACGATCGGTCGCCGCCTCGCCGGGGGTGAGCCCCAAAATCTTGGTCGGTTCCGCCGTCAACACCCGGCGCAGATCGCCCACCACCTGGGGAGTGACCCCGGTGCGCTCGCCGTAGCGCCGACTTGCGGCCGTCAGTTCGCGCACGTAGAGCGTGTCGTTGAGGTATAGATGAACCGCCAGTTCCTCGCCCTCCAAAAACGCCAGCACCTCCAGGGTCCGCTCGATGGGTACCGGCCGGTGCAGCAGCACCCGACCGTCCAGCGGATCTTTGACCAGTGCCCCTTGATAGCTCACCAGCGGCAGGTCCGAACCCACCAGCCGGTAGAAAGGCAGTGCCGCGCGGTACATGCGGCCGGTGGCCACCGCCACGCGCACTCCCCGCTCGCGCACCCGGCGGATCGCCCCGATGACGGCGGCGCTGACCTGCAGTTGTCGGCCCACGATTGTGCCGTCGAGATCGAGAACGAGCAATGTAATTGGCATCGGAGCGAACTCTTTTGTCTTACCCACCTTTCAGATTAACAGCCGACGATCACCTGTTATTGCGAATTATTGACGGCCAAAGCGCTCAAATCGGCTCTACTCAAGGCTCTCATGCTTTAATATTTCAAGACAGATCTGAGGAGACGTCGACTACATGAACAAAGGCGAATTGGTGAAGGCTGTGGCCGAGCGAACCAAGATAACCCTCAAAGAAGCGGACGCCGTAATCAGCGCCGTCTTCGACGAAATCCAGGACACCGTCGCCAGCGGCGAAAAAGTCACCCTGGTCGGATTTGGCACCTTCGAAGCGCGCAAACGGGCCGAGCGGGAGGGACGCAACCCCAAGACCAATGAAAAAATGATCATTCCTGCAACGGTTGCACCGGCCTTCAGTGCGGGCAAGACCTTCAAAGAAGCAGTGCTTACCAACAACAAGTAGTAGATACCAGACTTTAAATAGGGATATGCAGGGGCATATCCCTATTTTTTGGTCGGTTCGGGAGCGGGGACCGTGGGAGCCGTCTGGGGAATGGCCGTCGCCGGGGTGTTCGCACCCGGCTGCTCAAGCCAGCCCGCGCTCAATACCAGGGTGATCGCCAGGAAGCCGGCCACCGCGGCCCAAGTTACCTTGTCGAGGTTGCTCTCGGCACTCTTTTGGCTCGAAAACAGCTGGGCGCTGCCGCCGATGGCGGCGATGCCGTCGCCCTTAGCAGCGTGCAGGAGCACTGCGACGACGATACCCACCGCCAGCAGCGACCACAGAACTCTTAGAACAATCACCAGAACGGTCACAGGGGTGCCTCCTATTCGTCGAGACGGCGGACCTGATTGAAGCCCAGTTCGACCGGCGTGTCGCGGCCGAAGATCGAGATGAGCGCCTTGAGGGTACCCCGCTCGGGGTTAACCTCAACCACTTCGCCGTTGAAGTCCTGGAACGGACCGGCGGTGACTTCGATTTTATGTCCAGGTTCGAGGTCGACCTTGATCACCGGCTCCTCCTGCTCGGCGGCGCGGAAGATACGGTTGACCTCCGCCGACCCTAAGGGCCGGGGGGTGACGTGGCCGCGCCCGCGGCCGTAGCGGCGGCGCTCCTCGGTGCCCACGAAGTTGATCACGTTCGGGGTATTTTTGACCACCTGCCAGGACTCGTCGTCCATCACCATATTGATCAGCACGTAGCCTGGAAAAATCTTCTCGGCACTCGCGGTACGCGAGCCTTCCTGCCGAATGCGCACTGCCTGGCGCTCGGGAATCTCGACTTTGAGGATGCGGTCGCTCATCTCCATCGTCTGGATGCGCTGCTCCAGATTGGTCTTGACCTTTTTTTCGCACCCGGAGGCCACCTGGACGAAGTACCAGTGCGGCTCGAGCGGCTCGGGCTTTCTTGCGGAATCCATCAGAAAATCAATCCCGATAACCATTTCAACAATTCGTCGAGCAAATAGATGAAGCTCGCGATCACCACCACGATGAGCACCACCGACACCGACTGGCTGATCAGCTGCTTGCGATCGGGCCAGACGACCTTGTCGAGTTCCCCGCGCACCTCGGTCAAAAACTGCCGGGGGTTGAACTTGGCGGGGACCTCGGGGGAAGTGGACTTTGGCTCGGTGGTCACTGGCGGGGCACTCCGAAAAAAAGGCGCGTGGTGAAGGACTCGAACCCTCGACATCAGGTTTTGGAGACCTGCGTTCTACCGACTGAACTAACCACGCATGCGTATCAGCCGCCCAAAGCGGCTGTGCAACTACCGATCTTAAAGATTGTCGATCCTGCCGTCAAGGAGCACCTTTCGAGAAGGGGCAGAGTGCAAACGCCCCAGGGCGGGGCCTCAGTTGGCCCTGCGCGTAATTTTTTGCTTGACGCGGGTGGCTTTGCCGATGCGGTCGCGCAGGTAGTAGAGCTTGGCGCGGCGCACCTTGCCGAGGCGGGTAACGGTCATGCTCTCGATGCGCGGCGAGTGGACCAGAAAGACCCGCTCGACGCCGATGCCCTGGAAGATGCGGCGCACTGTGACTGTGCGGTTGATGCCGGCGCGCGCCATGGAGATGATCGTGCCTTCAAAAGCCTGGATGCGCTCTTTGCCGCCTTCGCGGATGCGGACGTTGACTTTGACCGTGTCGCCGATGTGCAGCACGGGCAACTGGGTCTTCATCTGTTCCGCTTCGATCGAGCGGATGATCTCCTGGGCGTTCATGATTGGTTTTTGCAAATGCTCAACAGTGTCCCAGCCTATCACCACAAATCATCAGCGGCAAGTCAGTACAGCAGCACGCCGTCGCGGCCGTCGATCTCTTCGAGCAGCACTTTGACCTGTTCGTGGCGGGCGGTGGGCAATTTGCGACCCACCAGATCCGGGTGGATGGGCAGATCCCGCCAGCCGCGATCGACAAGGACTGCGAGGCGAATGGCGGCGGGGCGGCCGTAGTCGGTGAGCGCGTCGAGGGCGGCGCGCACGGTGCGTCCCCGGTAGATGACATCGTCGACAAGATAGACGTTGCGCTCGGTGATGTCGCAGGGGATCTCGCTGCGGCTGAGGGGCCTGACACCGATGTCGCGCAGATCGTCGCGGTAGAGGGTGATATCGAGGGCACCCACCGGCACGCTGGTGTTCTCCAGGCCGTCGATGAGCCGACCGAGCCGCTCGGCGAGGGGTACCCCCCGCGTATAGATGCCCAACAGCACCAGATCTTCGACACCGCGGTTGTTCTCGATAATCTGGGTGGCAAGCCGCTGGAGCGTGCGTCGCAACTCGGTGGCGGAGAGGATTTCGACAGGATCGCGGCTCATTGGGCCATATTATCTTGGGGACGGACCTTCTAGCGTTCGTCACAACCACAAGGAGGCATTGAGCATGGTCGGTTTTGCCTCAGATACGATGCACTGGGCCGGTGCCCTTGCGCGTCGCCCCACCGTGGGCGAGGCCCTCGCCGAAGCCACTCGGGCGATCCGCTCCCAGATGGCCGGCCGGCGGGTGGATCTGCTGTTTGTGTTCGCCTCCCCGGATTTTGCCCAGGATGCCGGGCAGTGGCTGGGGGAATTGCAGCGCGAACTGGCCTGCCGGGTGCAGATAGGCTGCTCCGGCGGCGGCATCATCGGTGCGGGCAGCGAGGTCGAAGGGCCGTCGGCGCTGTCGCTGCTGGCGGCGCACCTGCCGGGGGTCGAGCTGCGATCCTTCTGGCTCAAAGCCGAGGAGCTTCCCGATCTCGATAGCTCTCCCAAGACCTGGGAGAGTCTGATGGAAATCTCTGCCGGGGCGGCTCCCCATTTTGTGCTGATGGCCGACGGCAGCAGTTTTCCGGTCGACGCGCTCATCGGTGGCCTCGATTTTGCTTTTCCGAGGGCCATCAAGGTGGGGGGTCTGGCGAGCGGCGGCAACCGCCCCGGCCAGAACCGCCTGTTTTTTGGCGATCGGGCGGTGGGTAGCGGTGCGGTGGGGGTGGCCCTCGCAGGCGACATCGCCGTCGAAGCGGCGGTGGCCCAGGGTTGTCGTCCGGTGGGGGAAACCTTTCAGATCACCCGCGCCGAGGGCAACTTGCTATGGGAACTGGACGGCCAACCGGCTTTGCAGGTGTTGCAAACGGTCCTGCAGCAACTCGACGAGGATGAACAGCGCCTGGCGCGCCAGGCGCTGTTCGTCGGCGTGCGGATGAGCGAGTTTCATTCGGGTTCCGAGCAGGGCGATTTTCTGGTGCGCAATTTGATGGGCGTCGATCCGCGCACGGGCGGGTTGGCGGTGGGCGAATGGCTGCGCACCGGCCAGACCGTCCGCTTTCACCTGCGCGACGCGGCCGCCTCCCGAGACGATCTGCAGCTGGTACTGCAGCGCCACCGACTTGAGCACAGCGGCGCGCCGCCCGCCGGAGCCGTGCTCTTTTCGTGCCTCGGGCGGGGTGAATCTCTCTATGGCGAACCGAACGTCGACAGTACCCTGTTCGCCCAGGTCCTGGGTGAGGGGGTGCCGCTCGCGGGCTTTTTTTGCAACGGCGAAATCGGGCCGGTGGGAAGTACCACCTTTTTGCACGGCTACACCTCCTCCTTCGGCCTCTTCCGGCCCCGCACCTCCGGACGGCTTTGACAGCCTGTCCACTGCTTTGCCATAATAGTTAGCTGTTGTGATTTCGCTCGAACCAGGTTAACCAAGCGTGCACCGCGCGCACCTGTACGGCGGCAGGAGAAATATGGTCTACGCGATTGTGGAGACGGGCGGCAAACAGGTGCTGGTCCAACCGGGCCGCTTCTATGATGTCGAGTTGTTAGCCCTCGATGTCGAGGCCACGCTCACCTTTGACCGGGTGCTGCTGGTGCGCCACGACGACGGGACCACCGTCGGCCAGCCCACTGTCGAGGGGGCGGCTGTGCAGGGCCGTATACTCCAGCACGGCAAGGCGGCCAAGGTAACCGTCTACAAAATGCGTCCCAAAAAGGGCTATCGCCGCAAAAAGGGCCACCGCCAGCGTTTTACGCGCGTGATGATCGAATCGATCGATTTTGAAGGCAGGAGCTTCACGGCCGAAGCGAAAGCCGAAGCAGTATCCAGCACCTGAGGAAGTAACCATGGCACACAAAAAAGGTACAGGCTCCACCCGCAACGGCCGCGACTCCAACGCCCAACGCCTGGGTGTCAAGCGCTACGGCGGCGAGCGGGTCAAAGCCGGCAATATCCTGATCCGTCAGCGCGGCACCAAGATTCACCCGGGCGCCAACGTCGGGCGCGGCTCCGATGACACGCTTTTTGCGCTCATCGAGGGTATCGTCACCTTCGAGCGCCTCGGCCGCGACCGCAAGAAAGTGAGCGTCTACCCGATTGCCCAGACGGCGATGCAGCCCGTAGCCGCCGAGTAGAAGCATTCAATGCAAAAAGCGCACTGGAGGTAACCCCGGTGCGCTTTTTGATGCAGCTCCCTATGGCTGGGCGCTCTGGCTTGCAGTACCCACCCCGGCCGGGTAACCGGCGGCGCGCAGGGCTTGCTCGAAGGCGACCACTTCGCTTTTTTTGAGGGTGTCGTACTCGGCAAGGATAGTGGCGGTCTGCTGTTTGACTTTTTCGAACTTGACCAGCACCGGCTGGTTGGGTCCGTCGTAGCTGCTCTGCAAAGCCCCGAGCACAATAGCGATCTGATTGGCGACCTCGGCGGTGCGGTCGTAGATGCCCTGGCGATCTTCGTTGGGGGCCATGCGGTCCGCCAGGTTCGCCAGTTTGGCATCTAGAGCCTTGCCGCGCTCGGCAAGCGACGGGTTGGCGGGTTTATCCCCCTGCGTCGCCGTCTGGATCGTCTTGCGGGTATCCCAGATCTGCTGGTAGGCCTTCGCCACCGATTCGAGCATCGCCCCGGCTTCGAGCGCCAATTGATAGCTCTGGCGGCGCGCCGCCGGGTAGTAAGGAATGCGCGGATCGGGTTTTACCTCGAAACTCTGGCTCACGATCGAGCCCTGGTACTGGATGCGGGCGGTGTACTTGCCCGGCGGCACCAGCGTCCCGCGCCGCTCTTTGTCGGCTTTTTCGCGCTCTTTGATCCGCTCCGGGTCGCTGAGGGGAAACTGGGGCACGGCAAATTTTTCGCGGCGCAGATCCCAGGCAATCCGGTTGAGACCTGCCTTCATCGGTGCTTTGACCGTGCGGATCACCTTGCCGGTGTCGTCGAGAATCTCGATGTCGAGTTTCGCTTCTTCTTTTTTCTGGGTCTCAGCGGCAGGGCCAGAGGCGACGGGTTTGTCCTCACCGGTTGCCGGGGCTCCGGAAGGGGGAATCGGCCGGCTACTTTTGGGTGCCGTGGCCGCTTCTTCTTTGTCTTTGTCGGCTTCTTCGCCTTCCTCGGCGTCGGCTTTGGCGGGCTCCAGGCCGGGGCCGTTCAGCACGTAGGTCAACAGCGCTCCGTAGGGGCGCGCTTTGCCGCGAAAGAGCGCGTCGCCCGCAAAGAAGTACGGCCCCGAGAAGGGGGCAAAGTGCATCTGATCGGGATCGGCCACCGGGAACAAGTACAGCGGTTGGGTGGCAATTTGCTCATTGATAGAACGCAGCGGCCGGATGTCGTCGAGGATGTAGATGCCCCGGCCGTGGGTGCCGATCACCAGATCTTGCTCGCGCGGGTGGACCACCAGATCGGTGACGGGCACCGTGGGCAGACCCTGGGTCCACTTGAACCAGCTTTTGCCGGCGTCGGCGCTCACGAACAAGCCGAATTCGGTGCCCAGGTAGAGCAGGTCCGCCTTCACCGGGTCTTCTTCGATCACGTGGGCGAAGCCGTCGATCGTGGGGGTGACCAGACTCTTCCAGCTCCTGCCGTAGTCGCGGGTGACAAAGACGTAGCTCTGCCAGTTGGAGCGGCGGTGATCGTCGAAGACCACGTAGGCCGTGGCCGGGTCATGCTTCGAAGCTTCGACGTGGGGTACCCAGGTACCCGCCGGGACCAGCCCCGCTTTTATCAGACTGTCCGAGACGCGCTGCCAGCTTTTGCCGCCGTCGGTGGTGAGCTGCACGTTGCCATCGTCGGTGGAGGCCCACAGCAGGCCCTTTTTGAGGGCACTGGGCGCAATGCTCAAGATCGTGCAGTGGTTTTCGGCGGCGGTGACATCGCGGGTAAGACCGCCGGATTCGGCCTGTTTTTGCTTCTCAGGATCGTCGGTGGTCAGATCCGGGCTGATAATCTGCCAGGAATTGCCCTTGTCCGGGCTTTTGTGGACGAACTGGCTGCCGTAGTAAATCGTCTTGGGGTCAAAAGGGTCGATGGCGAGGGCCGCGTTCCAGTTGTAGCGGTGCTTGGTTTCTGTCTCGGTGGGGCGGATGGCTTTGCGCACGCCGGTGCGGGAATTGAAATAGAACAGGTTGCCGCCCTGGCTCATCGCATAGCCGTACTCGGCGTTCTCGGGATCCGGCAGCGTGGCGAAGCCGTCGCCGAAGCCGACCGCTTCCCAGCTGGCATTGAGGATGCCGGAAGGTTTGAGCGCATTGCTGGGGCCGCGCCAGGAGCCGTTGTCCTGCAGGCCGCCGTAGACGTTGTAGGGCTGCTCCATATCCACGCCGATGTGGTAGAACTGCCCGAGCGGCAGATTATCCACGAACTGCCACTTTTTGCCCCGGTCGTAGCTGATCGCGATGCCGCCATCGTTGCCATTGATGAGAGTATTGCCGTTCGGGTGAATCCACAAAGCGTGGTGATCGGAGTGGATGCCCTGGGGAGCGGTGGGCTTGAAGGTTTTGCCGCCGTCGGTGCTGATATCCAGGTTGACCTGCAGCCGATAGAGCAGATTTTCGTCCTTGGGATTGACTTCGAGGTCGGCGAAGTAAAAGGGGCGCGGGTTGATGTCGGGGCGGGTGTTGACGGTCTTCCAGCTTGATCCTCCATCCTCGGAGCGCAGCAGCACGTTTTTGTTCGCTTCGACCAGGGCATAGACGATCTTTGGATTGCTCGGGGCGACGGCTATACCGATGCGGCCCAGTTCTCCGGCCGGAAGTCCGTCTTGGGCTTCAAGTTTGCGCCAGCTGCCGCCGCCGTCGGTGGTGATATATAGGCCACTTCCCGAGCCGCCGGATTTGAACGCCCACGGCCAGCGGCGGTGCTCCCACATCGCGGCGATGAGCTTGTCGGGATTGCTCGGATCGATGGCCAGATCGCCCACGCCGGTCCGCTCATCGACGTAGAGGATCTTGTTCCAGGTTTTGCCGCCGTCGGTGGTCTTGAAGACGCCACGATCGGGGTTCTCGCCCCAGGTGGTGCCCATCGCCGCCACGTAGGCGATGTCGGGGTTGGTGGGGTGCAGCAATATTCTGTGGATGCGCTCGGTTTTTTCGAGGCCCAGCTTCTGCCAGCTCTTGCCGCCGTCGATGGATTTATAGATGCCGCGGCCCACCCCGGCGCTGTTGCGGGTGTTCCCTTCGCCGCTGCCTGCCCAGACGATCTCGGGCTGGGGCTGAAAGACGGCCACCGCCCCGATCGAAGAGGTGTCCTGCTCGTCAAAGATGGGCTTCCAGGTGGTGCCGCCGTTGGTGCTTTTCCAGACGCCGCCCGTGGCGGTGCCGATGTAGATAATCTCCGGCTGGGCCGTCACCGCCGCGACGGCGGCCACCCGGCCGCTCATGTTGCCGGGACCGACATTGCGCGCCTTCATACCGGCAAAAAAGAGTTTGTCGTAGGCAGCGGCGGCCGGCAGGGCGCCCAGCAGGCTCACCAGGACAGAAACAGCCAGGATTTTCGCGCGCCGTCCAGCGCTTTGCCGGAGCTTCAAGCCAGTCATGCCAATCGTCCTTTTGTGTCAAGGTGTTCGATAACACAGGTAACTGTAGCTGATCTTCAGCCGCAGATAGCAGCCGAAAACACCGTCAGGACCGGCAGTTGCCGGACGATTACACTGGAGGAGGTGCTTCGGGCACTTTGCCAGCACCGCTGCGAGAACGTTCTATGACTACACCGGCACCGCTGCAATCCACCAGTCCGCCGCTTGTCGAAGGGATCAGCACCCTGTACGGCGTCGATTGGGAACAATTCAAAACGATCGAAGCCACCCTGGCCCATCTGGGCAAAGGGGTCAAACTGTCGTACTTCAACGGGGTGCTTGAAATCATGTCCCCTGTCGGTCCCCGGCACGAAGACGTCAAGAGCACCCTGGGCCTGTTGTTGGAAGCCTATATGCGAGAAAAAGGCATCCGGTTCTACGTCTGTGGCGGCTTCACCATCGAATCCCCCAAGACGGCCTCAGGCACCCCGGACGAATCCTACGCCATCGGCACCCGGAAGAAAATTCCAGACATTGTCATTGAAGTCGTCATCACCAGCGGCAGGCTGGATAAAACCGAAATTTACAGACCCAAGCAGGTTCCGGAAGTCTGGTTCTGGAAAAAAGGCCAAATTACGCTATTTCACCTGGAAGAACAGGGCTACGTCCAGCGCGAGCGCAGCGTGTTTTTTCCGGCTCTGGAGTTGTCGGTGCTCCAGCGCTATCTGGATTTTGCCGACCAGTACGACGCTGTGAGCGAGTTTGTAGAAGCCATCCGCCGAGGAGACCAGTAGGCTGGTCATGGCAGTACCGCAGAAGCGCCTGCCCGGAGTGTGCTCTCGTACCAAAAAGCAAGTATGCCATTCCTTGCACTGTGGCTGTCGGCGTTGGGTTTGTGGCTTTGCGGGTTGCCCGCTTCCCTGGCTGCATCTCCTGCAGATCTGATGTATATTTTTGCGCCCGTGCTGCAGGAAAATGCCTTCGATGCAGGCACACGATCGGGGGGTATTGTGCCGACGTGCAATTTGGGCAGGATCAATCGTCCTCTTCGTCGTCGGTGATCAGCCGGTTGAGCTTTTGTTTGATTTGGGCGTCGAAGACTTCCCATTTGAGCTGGTTGAAAGCCGAATTTTCGCTGCTACCCGCAAGAAAACCCACCGGGATTTCAAAGCCCCCCGCGCGCATGCGTCCACCGCCAAAAAAGCGGCCCTCGGCGTCGTGGCCGAAGGTCTTTTTGATAAATTCGTCGGGGTCAAGGGTCAGCTTGTTGGTGCGCAGCGAGCCTGAGACCATCTCGCGTTCGTCCTCGGTGCGCACGATGCCGTAGACGACGGCGGTGTGGATGTTCTCCTCGGTGATCAGAAAGTCCGCCGCCTGGGGAATGGCGTCGCGGTCCTCGTAGCGCAAATAGCCCACCCCGGAGACCGAGAAGCTGTTTTTGACGATCCGGTTTTTGAGGGCGCGCTCGATGACGTCCATTACCCGGCGGGAGCGGGCGGTCTGCAAAATCGCCTCCAGCAACTTCGGATCGTAGAAGCGCGCCAGATAGGCAGCCGCCAGGAAGTCTTCTTCTTTGGCCTGCATCAGTTGATGGGTCTCGGAGCGCAGGCCGTGCATCAGGGCGGTGGCCACCTTGACGTGGTTGGGATCCGTGGCGTCGAGGCTCAAAAGCCCTTCTTGAAAGTACTGCACGAACATCGTGGCGGTGGCGCCACAGGTGGTGCGGATGTCGGAGAACTGGGGGGCGAGGTCTTCCTGGGGAGCGTGGTGATCGACGACGGCAATCACCGGCAGTTTGGCCTGCTTGACCAGCCGGGTAATCTGGCTGGTGGTGCCCTGGTTGTCCAGAAACACCGCTCCATTAAATCCGCTCAAGTCGCGCTGCTCGGTCTGTAAATTCCAGCGCTGTGCAGGTAGGCCCGTCAGGCGCACCAGGGCGATATTTTCCTGGTGGCTGAGCGTACCGGCGTAAACGTTGACGCATTCGATATCGAACTGGCGGCAAATCAGGCCGTAGGACCAGGCGGCACTGAGGGCGTCGGGGTCCGGAAAATCCTGCAAGACGACCAGATGTTTTTCATCCGGGTGTTTGGAGAGCACCTGGCGCAGTTTGTCGGACCTGCGCATCTGGCCGTTGCTCTTGACTGGTGGGGGTGTCTGCTCGACGATACCTGCCCCGGGCTCCATATCCGCGCTCCTTCAGCTCGGCTTTGCTTCTATTGTCTGCTGTGCGGCGACGTCGGCCGGAAAGCTCCAGATGAGTCCCAACCACAACCAGAGCAGGCCGTTGATGCGGGCGTCGTAGAAGGGCACATCGGAAAGCCCGAACAGCAAGTAGGAGGCCAGGGCGGCGACGAGTCCAGCTAGCTGCCAGCGCGCAACACCCTTTAACATTACTGCCCGCTGCACTCCTGCGCACAGGGTCCACAGATAGAATCCGACCAGCAGCAGGGCGGCGGGCAGACCGGTTTCGGCGCTGTAGGTGAGATAAAGATTGTGGGCATGGAGCAAATTGGCCGCATTGCGCCCAAAGATTTCGCTTTCGACAAACGGAAACGTCTGCAGTCCCCAACCGGTCCAGGGGCGCCGGCGGGTCATCTCGAAGGCAATTTGCCAGGCGTCGAAGCGGTTGATGAGCGATTCGAACGAGGCGGTGCCGCTGGTGACACTCTCGGCCACCTTCTGCCAGAGCGCCGCAGGTACCACCCGCCGCAGCAGTTCGACGACACTCCATTCAGTCGGACCCAGACCGGCCACCGCCACCACCGCCGCCGCCGCCGCCAGGGAGAGCACCGGCACCAGGCGGCGGGCCACCACCAGCAAAGCGACGCTGGCCAACAGGGCAATGATCCAGGCGTTGCGCGAGGCGGTCCCCACCAAGGCGATGCCCACCGCCCCAAAGGCTGCCCAGGCCAGGGGCCGCAGGCGCGCTTCACCACCCAGAGCCGTGGACAGGGCCACCGGCAGTACCAGCAAAAAGTAGGCCGCCGCCGAAGTGGGCCAGGCAAAAAAGGCCGTCACCCGATCGAGGATGCCTGCCTCCTGCTTGGAGCCAATCACCAGCAGCACCAGGCCCTTGACCGGTTCCCACTGCCAGTTGCTCCCGGAGGCCCACTCGACAAGTCCTACCCCGCCGGTGACAAGCGCCCCCACCAGCACGACCTGCAGCACCCGGCGCAGCCTGCCGGGACTGTCGACCAGCCGGGCGGCGAGGCCAAAAAACAAAAAAAACGGCCAATAGTTGAATAGCCCCAGCAGGCTGTCGCCCGGCCGCACGCTAAAAGGAACCACTGCCACCAACACCAAAGCCGTCGCCGCCAGATAGCGTCCGGCCGGACCGAGGCGGTGCCCGACGCCGCCTCTGGCCAGAGCCGCCAGGGCCACCAGCCAGCAGGCGAGCGTCACCGGAGAAGCGACAGGTAGCGCAGCAATTCCTGCTAGAAAGGCCATCCAGCTCAGCCGGGCGGGGGCCGGCCAGGCGAGGGCGCGTCCCGGCGATGGCTTGGCGGTTCTCAAAGGGCGTTCACCAGCGAGCGATCTGTTTTTTACGCTACCACAGCGGCCCTCGGGGACCGGATTGCGGCTTGCTGCCAAACTGTGAATCGGTGCCTCGATCCAGCGGGGCAAACGGGTAGACTTGGATGCACCCCGCTTGATGTCCCATGCCGTCCGAGGAATCTTCCGGAGTCGATCAGCCTGCCTTCTGGGAATATCGCTACCGCGGCGGCCAGGATCGTTGGGATCTGGGTCAACCGGCGCCTACATTTGTGCATTTGCTTTCTAGCTCCGAAGCGCCGCCCTTGGGGACGGTGGCGGTACCGGGCTGCGGGCGCGGCCACGACGCGCTGTTGTTTGCCGCCCGCGGCTACAAGGTGTGCGGTTTCGATTTTGCCGCCGACGCCATCGCCGATGCCACCCGGCTGGCTTTGCGCGCCGGGGCGGCGGCCACTTTTTTGCAGCAGGATCTTTTCAACCTGCCCCGGCCGTTCGCGGGGTTGTTCGACCTGGTGGTCGAGCACACCTGCTTTTGCGCCATCGACCCGGTCCGGCGCGAAGAGTACGTCGAGATCGTCCACTGGCTGCTCAAACCCGGTGGGGAACTGGTGGCCATTTTCTTTGCCCATCCCCGCCCCGGCGGCCCGCCCTACCGCACCGACGCGGGCGAGATCGAGCGGTTATTCTCGCCGCGCTTCAAGATCACTGCGCTTTTACCCGCGCCGATGTCGGTACCGAGCCGCCGGGGGGAGGAGCTTTTTGGGCGTTTCGTGCGGGCTTAGGAAAAATCTACCTGCCAAAGATGGGCCCACAGGGCTGTTTCATTCTCCAAAAACCCCATTCGGCCATGTCAATAAGCTTGACCTGCTCAACAAGCAATAAGGCTTTTGCCGCTCTCGATTCTCATTTGCATCCAATGCAAAGCTAGAATGAAACAGCCCTGACAGTGAAATTGACGGCGGGGGATTTGTAGATGGACGGGTCGTTTGAGAATAGCCAAGTCGCGAATGATTACTTTTGGTGCTTGATGGACACGGTCAATGAACCGTCCACAACCAGGGCAACGCATGCCGTCACTGAGAGGGCGCAACTGCAACAGCCACCCCTTGTCGGTCTTGGAGTAGGATTCGACGTAGATGTTCGGTAGTTCGAGGAGTTCGGTGATTTCGAGGCCCATTGGCAGAATGTATAGCTGCACACATTCTACACACTCGTTTCAGGAGACCCGGCGTGCAGACGTTCACGTGCCCAGTTAGGCATTTGCTCAGACATGAGTTTGTGCAACTGTGCAGGAGAATGTGTGATAGTTAGATTTAGAAGTCGAGGCATCGGTTTTCGCAGAATTACTACTCCCTATTATACCGCTTAAATATTTAGTGATTTGGTATTACAGGCCTCGATACTGTTACAAATCTGCTTCGAGTCGCGATCCTAGTAAATGGATCATAAGCACCCGTTACCACAGCATTATTGTTGGTGGATCGATTTCCTAATGCTTGCTCTCGGGGGCGTGCAGTTGTCCAAAAGCGAATGATCGAGTATTCATCTCTAACCTCAGGTTTACTAAGTACAAACGCGCTTATTCCTGATGGCGAAAACTCCTGTTGCATTTGCTGGCCGCCGATATTATTCGCTGCTGCAACCATAGCTGTTCGTAAGGCACTTTTAAGTACAGACTTCTCAATGATCTGATCCGCAAAAGCTCTAGCATCGTTGTAATGATTTTGACTATTGATGCTGGTGGCGGTCATCATTGGAATGACAAGTATTAACAACAGAAGGCAGATGATTACGGAGGGCATTGGCGCGTATCTCCAATGATGTACATCAGATGTGAACCGCTCTCTTTGGGACCTGTTAATAGATAGCTGAAAAGCACTGGCGAGTCGCTGAGTTTGCGGTCGTAAGGTTCGTTGATAAGGATGCCGCCCGTCTGGCCGCTGCCTTCGTAAATGGATAGCGCAGGTGTCTCGACAGCAGCCTGCGCGAACAGTGCCTGGATCTCCTCGGGTGAACGATTGTTCACAGCTAGTAAGGTTGCGGGCTTCACGCATCCCTGAAAATCAACGTTGACAAACTCTTTGGTGCTCTCAGGGGTGAGCGGATAGCTGCCGGCGAGGCTGGTGGCCTGGAAGGCCGGATTGTCCCAGTTGTTTGCTGTTTGCTCGCTGGCCAACTGGTCGAAATAATCGATGAATTCGGCAAAACGCATGATGATTTGGCCTTTGAGCACACTCTCGCGCGTGGATACCGTCACCGCCGTCAGTCCGCCAACACCCGCCAGAATAGCCGTCGCCACCAGGATGCCAACCAATGATTCGCCGCGGGTTGTGCGTATAGAAGAAGTGGCCACTGTGCCCAGGAACAAGGACAACCCGATTAAATTCCATTCTTGGGAAATTTGCAAGCGACAGTGCTTAGTTTCAGGTCTTAGGGAAAACTATTGACCATCTGGGCCGTGTACCCTTTGTCTACACCGCCTTACTCTCCGAGATATCCGCAGCCCAGCGGCGAGCAAGTCTTTGTGGCGCAGTCGACACGCATCGTGCAGGCCCTAGAAGAGTAAACCCAGCCCACCCACCGATTCTCGTGCTTCTCCGTTCCGCTAAGTCCGGGGGGTGTCGGGGGGCTGGCAGCCCTCCGACGCGGGGAGGTTGGAGAGCGCGAGAGGGGAAGCGCGAAGGGGGTTCCGCCTCTCGCTCCACAGACCCTCGTGCAAAGCCAACCCCCAAGTCTCAGGTTCCAGGATGAAGGCAAACGTCCATAAGGTTGCAGGTGGCCTACAGTGTACGCGGAACCTTAACCGCTTTAAGCTGAGAAAAACTCGACCGACCCATGCCCTATCTAGAAATCGACGGCACCAGGCACTTTTACGTCCTCAGCGGCCAACCCAAGCCGAGGCGGGTGCCCCTGGTGCTGGTGCACGGCTGGTGCGGTTCGTCGCGCTACTGGGAACCTGTTGCTGAGACCTGGGCAGAGAGGACCGTGTGTCTGCGCTACGACCTGCGCGGGTTCGGGCAATCTCCCCTCACACCTGATTCGAGCCAGGATTTTTCACTGGAAGCCTATAGCCGCGAACTGCTGGCCCTCATTGACCAGCTCGGGTTCGAGCGCATCGACCTCAACGCCCACTCGATGGGAGCCTCGATCGGCCTGGCCTTTGCCAATTTGTTTCCCGAGCGCGTGCGCAAACTGGTGCTCACCTGCACCGGCGTGTTTCAGTACGAAGCTCTGCTGTTCGAGACGTTTTATCTGGCAAGCAACGTGGTGATCGCGGTGCGGCCTGCCTGGATGGTGAATTTTGCCGTCGCCCGCAAAGCCTTCCAGCGGCGGTTCGTCTACAAGTTGCTCGAAGATCGCTGGGCACGGTTGTTTATCGAAGACTACGTCGTCGCTCATCAGGCAGCCGCACAGGGGACGCTCTATAGTTCGATCGGCAAACACGCCACCTACGAGATGCCCGACGCTTTTCGCAAACTCGCGGTGCCGACTTTGCTGATTAGCGGCGAGTACGACCAGATTATTCCCGCAGCAGGAGCGAAGCGGGCAGTGGCAGTCAATCCCGGCCTGAAGCTGAAGATCATTCCCCAGACGGGACATTTTCCGATGCTCGAAGCGCCCGGCGCCTACCTGGAGTCGATGAACAGCTTCCTGGAGTCCCCCGGATCCGGGGCTTAATCCCCACTAACTTGGTGGAGATTTAGTATCATAGGAGAGTCGTCGCGCGAGGTGCGGCCGTGGAACTTTCCGCCAAAAGTGAATACGCTCTGCTTGCCATGCTGCAGCTGGCCCTCGGCCACGGCAAGGGCGAGCCGATGCAAATCAAAGAAATTGCCCAGTGCCAGTCGATACCCGACCGCTATCTGGAGCAGTTGCTGGCAGACCTGCGCCGCCACGGGCTGGTCAAATCCCAACGCGGAGCGCGGGGGGGGTACCTGCTTGCGCGCGAACCGTTTGCCATCCACCTGCTGGAAATTGTCCAGTGCATCGAAGGGCAGGACGAAAACGAGACGGCCCCCAATACCCTCGAAGCGAGCATCGTCCGCGAGGCGTGGGACGAATCGCGCCGGGCGGCCGAGCAAGTGCTCAAAGGCCATACGCTCCAAAAGCTCTGCGAACTGCACGACCGCCGCCAGAGCACCGTCATGTACTATATCTAAGCGAACCTGCCACCCATGCATATCGCTCACGACATCACCGAACTGATCGGCCGCACTCCGCTGGTGCAGCTCAACCGTATCCCGGCCGCCGAGGGTGCCCTTGCCCGCATCGTGGTCAAACTCGAAAGTTTCAACCCGGCCGCCTCCGTCAAAGACCGCATCGGCGTCTCGATGATCAACGAAGCCGAAAAGTCGGGCTTTATCCTGCCGGGCAAAACAACACTGGTCGAACCCACCTCCGGCAACACCGGCATCGCCCTGGCCATGGTGGCGGCGGCGCGCGGCTACCGGCTCATCCTCACGATGCCCGAGACGATGAGCAGTGAGCGGCGGGCGCTCCTGCGGGCCTACGGCGCCCAACTCGAATTGACCCCCGGTTCAGAAGGAATGCGCGGGGCGATCCGCCGCGCCGAGGAGATTACCCGCGAAGTGCCCGACGCGTTTATACTCCAGCAGTTTCGCAACCCCGCCAATCCCAAGATCCACCGCGAGACGACCGCCGAAGAACTCTGGCGCGACACCGACGGGCAGATGGATGTCTTTGTCTCCGGGGTGGGTACCGGCGGCACCGTGACCGGAGTGGGCGAAGTCTGGAAGGTGCGCAAGCCCGGCGTGCAGATTGTGGCGGTGGAACCGGCGGCAAGCCCGGTGCTCTCCGGCGGTAAACCCGGATCGCACCTCATCCAGGGCATCGGCGCGGGCTTTGTGCCGGATGTACTGCGGCGCGACGTGATCGACGAAGTGATCGCCGTAGCCGACGACAAGGCCCTCGAATACAGCCGCAGACTTGCCAAAGAAGAAGGGCTTCTCTCGGGCATCTCTACCGGGGCGGCTCTGTGGGCGGCTCTGCAGCTGGCCAAGCGTCCCGAGAACACCGGCAAGCTCATTGTCTTTATTCAACCCAGCTTCGGCGAGCGCTACTTGAGCACGGCCCTGTTCCAGAATGAAGGGCAATCGCCCACCGCCGTCGCCCGCTAGGAGCGGTCGGTAAGCCGCCGGTTGCGTTGCAAAAAATAGTGGCTATCCCTACAGGAAAATGCAGGCAATAGTCGATGCGTAATCCTGCGGTAGTAGGGTTCGTTTCTGCTGTGCTTCGTGCACACCACCCCAGAGACAAAAAATGCCAAACAACAACGACGACAAGGGCAGTAGCGACGATACCACCGGGAATCTGTCCCATGAGGAAAACGGCCACGAGCCGGATCCCAAACCCGCCGGGGGGACACCGACGGACGACGAGTTGGGAGGCGAGACCGAGAACCCCCAAAATTTCAGCGAAGAACCCCTTCCAGAGGATGTGCAAGGCTTCCAGATGCCGGATTGGCTGGATCCTGCCGACGGCGACATCTTCGGCATGGACAACGACACCGCTATGTTGGTCGGCGGCATTGCGACTGCTGGAGTGCTGGCGATTTCTGGTGCCGGCGCGCTGGCGGCCGGTGGAGCGCTGGCTACCGGCCTCGTGTTGGGTTTAGGGGACGACCTGCTGTTCGACCAGGGTAACGAGACCGTCGAGGCGTCGGCCGACGGCGTCGAGGGCGCAGAAGGGGAAACGGAGGTCGGCTTCGTCGCCGACACCGAGGACACCTTCGCGCAGGACGACAGCTTCGATGAGAACGCCAATTTCTATTCCGAAGACCCAGAATTCTACGCTGCGGAGGAGCCGCAGTACGGAGACACCGCTTAGTACCGCTTGCGTTTGGAGGGTGGTCGTTCGGTCATTATCCCCGGCGGTGCAGGTATCTGGGCACGGAGTTGCCACTACGACCGGGGCGCTGTTATATTCGTGAGGAACATCAACATTCACCAAATAGGAAAAGGGAGGTGGTGCCGATGAGTATACCTGGTACTAACTTGAATCTTCGGACCGCAAACGGTCGGCTGTGCGCCGGAGCTGTGGCTCTCTAAGAGTTTCCTTTCGGCAGTCAAGACTGCGGAATATCCAGATTCGCCGGGACGCCCCCTTAGCAACTGCTGAGGGGGCGACTGGTTTTTAACCGGTCACATCGGCAAAATCAATTGCTGCTGGATGCGCTCGAGCACCCGGTTGTCGAGGGCCTCTTTGGCGAGGCGGATGGCGCTCAAGATGCCCTGGGCCTTCGAGGAGCCGTGGGCGATGATGCACACACCGTTGACCCCAAGAAGCAGCCCACCGCCGTAGGCCGCGTAATCCATGCGCTGCTTGACTTGGCCCAGGTTGTTGCGCATTAGGGCGATACCGATCTTGCCGGGGATGCCCCGTGGCAACTCTTCGCGCAGAATCTGCAGGGCCACCAACCCGACACCCTCGGCAAATTTGAGCAGCACGTTGCCCATGAAGCCGTCACAGACGACGACATCGAAGCGGCCGGTCATCACGTCGCGCCCTTCGCAGTTGCCTGCAAATGGGACGTGGGGGTTTTTGACGAGCATCTCGTAGGCGTCGGCGACCAGTTCATTGCCCTTGCCGCGCTCCTCGCCGATGTTGAGCAAACCGACTTTGGGCTCCGCTACCCCAAGCACGTAGCGGCTGTAGAGCGCTCCCATCAGGGCGAACTGCTCCAAAAAGCGCGGCCTGCTGTCGGTGTTCGCCCCAACATCCAACAGCAGCACCCGCTTGCCCAGTTTGAGCGTCGGCAGCATCGCACCGATAGCGGGCCGCTCAATGCCGGGAAGCCTGCCGATGCGAAAGAGGGCCGCCGCCATCGCCGCCCCGGTGTTGCCGGCGGCCACCGCCGCCTCCGCCCGGCCCTGTTTGACCAGATCCATCGTCACCATGATCGAGGAGTTCGGTTTGCGGCGGACGATCGTGGGCTCCTCGCCCATGCCGACCTGCTCCGGTGCATCGACAATTTCGACCGATTGGGCGGCATTGTGCCTGCGCAGTTCGGGCAAGATGGCCTCGGCGCTACCGACCAGCACGATATCGACACCCAACTGTGCCCGGGCCAAAAGGGCACCCTGCACGATTTCCTGTGGGGCGTAATCGCCGCCCATGGCATCAATTGCGATGCGCACGGTCTTTTCCCATCCGTTCACTCCCGCTGCCCGACGAGGGTATTCAGCACCGTTGTCTCTGTAAACCACTGTATCGGACGGGGGCAAGTCTTACTGCTGCCGACTTCGAAAAGTTCGCGATCACTTGTCATTTTCCGGTGGCCACTGGATATACTGAGCAGTATGGCAAGCTCAGACCGCTGGCACTGCGGGCGGTGATCCTCCTGAGGCATGAGGCACGATGAATGAGTAAGCACCAGCCTGCGCCGCCCTGCATCGTCGATGTCGGGCTTGTCGTCAGCAAACAGGACATGATTCGTGTCCTCGAGGATCTAGGAAGGGTCAGCTACCTGGATATCCAGGACGGCGAGGTGCGCCGGGTTGGCGAAGCCTACGTCATGGAAGTGTTCTGCGATCCGTCCGGGGCGACGATGATCGCCAACCGCACCATCTATCTCAACGTCAACAGTTTCGATTGTCTCCAGCTTGACTGGCCCACCGGCGAGCGCCCGCAGTTCAATCTGCTGCAGGAGGGGCGCGTCGTGCGGCTTATCCCCGCCACCGACCCGCTTGAAGAGCGCGACAGCGAAGAGCATACCCAGGCGATTCAGCAGCGGCTCAACACGGGTCTGCGCTCCGTGGTCGAAGAGGTGCTCATGGAGTCTTCGTGTCTTTGCGAGGACTGGGACGAGGACGACGACGACGACCTTGACGGCTAGGTTTGCCTTCACCATCGAGCACCGCGATGGCGAAGCCCGCGCCGGTACCTTCAGCACCCCCCACGGGCCGGTGCACACGCCTAGCTTCATGCCGGTGGGCACCCAGGCGACCGTCAAAACCCTGACGCCTGCCCAACTTGCCGAGACCGGCGCCCAGATGATCCTGGCCAACACTTACCACCTGAGTCTGCAGCCGGGCGCGGATATCGTTGCGGAAGCCGGCGGCTTGCACGGGTTTATGCAGTGGCCGGGGCCGATGCTCACCGACTCCGGGGGCTTCCAGGTGTTTAGCTTGAGCAGCTTGCGCACGATCGACGATGACGGGGTGACTTTTCGCGAACCGAAAAGCGGCGCCCTCGTGCGCTTTACACCCGAGCACGCCGTCGCTGTGCAAAACGCCCTCGGGGCGGATGTGATCATGGCCTTCGATGAGTGCCCACCTTACCCGGCCGGCCGCGAGCAGGTTGAAGGGGCGGTGGAGCGCACTTTGCGCTGGTTCGAGCGCTGCGTGGAGGCTCACCGCCGCCCGGAGCAGGCCCTGTTCGGCATCGTGCAAGGCGGCATCTGGCCGGATCTGCGCCGCCGCTGCGCCGAAGGGCTCGTCGCGGCGGATCTGCCCGGCTACGCCATCGGCGGGGTGAGCGTCGGTGAGCCGCACACGCTCATCGAGCAGGTGGTGCGCGTCACGGCCCCTCTGTTGCCGGAGCACAAGCCGCGCTACTTGATGGGAGTGGGCACCTTCCGCGAAATGGCCCAGGCGGTGGCCGTGGGAGTGGACCTGTTCGACTGCGTGATGCCCACCCGCGTCGCCCGCCACGGTAGTGCGCTATTGCTCAGCTCCGGGGGCGACTGCCGCATCAACCTCAAAAACGCCCAATTTCGCCGCGCCTACGAGCCGCTCGACTGCGCGTGCCGCTGCTATACCTGCCGTCACTTCAGCCGCGCCTACCTCGCGCACCTGGTGCGCAGCGAAGAGATCCTGGCGATGACGCTGCTATCGATTCACAACGTCGCCACGCTCACCCGCTTCGCCGCCTTGCTGCGCTCCGCAATCGCTACGGGGAGCTTCGTTCGGGAGTTTGCGCACTACTTGCAGAGCGGGCCTGAGCCAGTACTCAGCAATTAAATCAAACTCATAATGTCTATAAGCAGTGGTTATCTAAAAAAGAAAGATCTTCAGAGCTTAAAAACTCAGTAAAATAGAGCGGGATAAGTGCAACCCTGCCGGGAAGTAGTTGGACACTGCTTCCCTCTCTAATTAACAATTCAATCGCCTGCCCGCTGCAGATGTTCTTCTTGCCCGCAAGCAGGTATTGTGATGTGGCTGTACCATCTCTTCCGGAGAATGCTTCTGTTTGGCTAGACTGGAGGCGGCTCTACCACAGGGAGACTCCACGATGGCAGGACAGGGAAGTGCAGGCAACGTGATCGCAGCGGCGCTCAGTTTCTTCGTACCGGGCCTGGGGCAGCTCACCCAGGGACGCCTGCTCACGGCCGCTTTGCATCTGCTCTTCAGCGGCATTCTTTGGGTGGTGAGCTTCGGCACCCTCGGCTGGATCGTCCATATCTGGTCGGCCTACAGCGCTGCGGTCTGGCGCACCTAGGATTTTGGACTGTCGTAGGGCCGCAAGTAGGCTACGAGAATATGCTTAGTCTGTTCGAGCATCTGGAGATGATATTTTTCGTCCCCTAGAACCCCGGCGGTGAGTAGCGTGCAGCCGGTGCGCACGCACACATCGGCGAGCAGTTCGCAGCGCTCGGGCACCAGGGCCGGATTGCGCATCGAAAGCAGCGCCGCAAGCACTTTGACCAGTTCGCGATCGAGGCTCTCGTCCTCTGCTTCGCACAGATGGGGGGTGAGCTGGTGCTGCAGCATCACCGCCCGAAAGCCCGGCTGCGGCTGAAAATCGCCGTAGGCGTCGATGACATCGCCAACCATGCGCTCCAGCCCTACCGCGGCCATCGCCGGGGTGAGCACCTGCGCGCCTAGCGCGTGCAACTGCAAGCAGTAGCGCGCGTCGAGGGCACGGAAGATGGCCTGCTTGTCCGGAAAAAACTGGTAGAGCGAACCGATCGAAGTCTTGGCGCGCGCGGCAATTGCATTGGTCGTCGCCGCCTCATAACCCACCTCGGCAAAAATCTCGGCCGCCGCGTCGAGAATGCTGTCGACGCGCTGCCGACCGCGCTCCTGCTGAGGGGCACGGCGCATCGAAACGGCTTTGGCTGGCGTGCTGGTCATGCCATCAGGTTAACAAGCTTGACAGATACGAGCAATAACTCATATTCTCTGCGTCAAACCGAGGTTTGAGGGCTGCAAGACCGAAACGCATCTCCATGGTACTTTGCAGCAATTCCAGCTTAGCGGTAGTAGGTAGAGGCTGCGATTCTGCTCTGCGGAGCAACAGGTTTGTTAATCGTCTGTAGGGATCTGCAGCTCTTTGGGCAATGTTGTCCAGTTGTTCGAGATCAATTATGAGTTCCGGGATTTCGCCGTAGCGCTGGAGCAGGTTGAATTCGAGAGCTTTAGCAGAGTCAACAATAGCAATCAACCGCTGCAACAGGTCAAAGATCTCGTTTTCTTCCGGTAATCTCGCCATCAGCTCCGTTCACTGCTCCCGTTTGAGCCTGGCTTCTATGCGGCCGATCTCCAGCAGATCCCGGGGAGTGAGGTGGCTGGTGCGCAGTTCATCCCCCGCCATCTCCAGGACCAATCGTCCCTGAGACCAGACTTTGAGGTGCCCCTGCCATTTCTCGACGCGGTAGGGCTTTCCTTCGTAGATGCGGCGAGCCTCGGCATTCGGCTGCAATGCCTCTTTATCCAGCAACCGTTCGATGATCTCCACAAAGCCTCGCGTTTTTAAGCCGCACAGCCCGCGCCCGGCATCGGGCCTATCGGTAGATTCTTCCATCGCTTCTGGGTAGCTCTCTTTCCATTGTGGCGGTGTTTCATCGCTGTCCAATCAGCAATGCGACACCACCCAGGGAGACGAGCACTCCCAAGACGGCCCGGTAACCGACTTTCTCGCCCATCCAGGCGGCGATGGGCAGCACGAATAATGGGCTGGTGGCGCACGCAAGCCCCGTACCCGCCAGCCACAGCGCCGGGACCGCAAGGGCCATGGCGATGGTGATTTTGATCAAATTGAGCTCCAGCGGCAGGATACGCCTGCCCACCAGGCTCCAGATCACCGAACCCACCGCCCACAAAAAGGCGGCGGCCAAAGCCGCTAGTTCACCGCCCAACGCCGGCACCGTCCACTCCCGCGCAACGATACTTCCAGCCTAGAAAGTCAAATTTGATACGTCCAATACTTATCAAACAGCTAATTTATATTGAAAAGCTATAAATAGTGGGTGGCTGTGGAACTTCGGCATCTGAGATATTTCCTGGCGGTCGCCGAGGAGCTGCACTTCACCCGGGCGGCCGAGAAGCTGCACATCGCCCAACCGCCCCTAAGCCAGCAGATTCGGGCGCTGGAAGTCGAACTGGGGGTGGAGCTGTTTGTGCGCACCCGCCGCAAGGTGAAGCTCACCGAGGCCGGGCGGGTGCTTTACGAGGAAGGGCAGCGGGCGTTGGCCCAACTGGAGCAGGCGGTGCGTTTGGCGCAGGGGGCGGCGCGGGGCGAGAGCGGGCGGCTGGCGGTCGGGTTCAACAGTTCGGCCGCCTACAGCGTGCTGCCCGCGATTTTGCGCACCTACCGGCAACGCTTTGCCGAGGTCGAACTGGTGCTGCGCGAGGCGACCACCGACCGGCAGTTGACAGACCTGCGCGAGGGGCGGATCGATGTCGGATTTTTGTATTTGCCGATTGGAGATCCGGCTTTGCGCTGGGCGGTGCTGTTGAGCGAGCCGCTGGTGGTCGCGGTGGGGGAATGCCATCCCCTGGCGGACAAGCCGAGCCTGGCGATTGCGGATTTGGCGGCCGAACCGCTGATTCTCAACCCGCGCGCCGACGGCCGCCGGTTTTACGACCTGGTGACAGAAATTTTCGAGCAGTCGGGCTTCAAGCCGCGCGTCGCCCAGGAGGCGGCGCTCACCCAGACGATCGTGAGTCTGGTGGCGGGCGGCGTCGGCATTGCCCTGCTGCCCGATTCAGCGCGCCAGTTTCAGCGGCGAGCGGGGGTGGTCTACAGACCGCTTAGTGAGCAGATACCTCATCTGGAAGTGGCCGTCGCCTGGCGGGCGGAGCCCCCGGCGGTGGTGCGCGAGTTCGTGCGGGTGGCCCGGGAGATCGTCACTGCCGCTGTCACCGCCGGACAGTCTGTCTGACGGCAGGACGTTTTTCTGGGGAGGGTTTGGCCGATGGCGCACAATAGGAGGAGCAAGGGAGGCGGCAATCGGAATGTACAGCCCCTTTAGGAGTGCTGCATGAGCGAACCATGGCAACAGTGGTTGAAAGCTTTGACAGAGCGCCTGGACAACCAGATCAACTTGATGGCTGAATTGCGGGTCGGGCAGGTGGTCGCCAACCAGCAGATGGCCGTCACCCAGCAACAGATCGGTGAAACCCAGCGCCAGATCGGTGAAACCCAGCGCCAGATCGGTGAAACACTACAGCTAGTCGGCGAGACCCAACGCCAACTGGCTGCTACCAACACGGCCGTGTTACAGCTCACCGATGCCTTTGGCCGAATGTTGCCGGTCATCGAGACCCAGCAGCGGCAACTGCAGGTGCACCAGGAGCGCATCGAGGATCTCTATCGCGCCCAGGGGCACATCCTGCGCAGGCTGTTCGGCGAAGAAGAACAACCCTAAGCAGGACACAGCAGATCTTCATGGCAGGGTGGTGGCCTTGGGAATGGTGATCAGCGTTCAGCAACTCGCTACCGTGCGATTCAGGGCACCCGAATCACTATTTTCGCTTTTGAAGCTCATCTGGTGGGAGATTCAATAATGTTGTATGCCTACAGGCTCGGTAACCAGGCCCATTCAAGTTTGAAGTGCAACAGCACCTGACTGAGCTAAGAATGGCCCATTCAAGTTTGAAGTGCAACAGCACCTGACTGAGCTAAGAATACCTCCCGTGGTGTCCGATAACCAAGCACTTTTCGCGGGCGGTCATTGATCATGTCCATTGCCCTTTGCACCTGCT
>JAHHGR010000027.1 GCA_019359725.1 Aphanocapsa lilacina HA4352-LM1
ACCGCACCGTCGACGAGCAGACCGAAGTCGATGGCCCCCAGGCTCATCAGGTTGCCGCTCACGCCGCCGATCACCATGCCGGTGATGGCCAGCAGCATCGACAGCGGAATGATCAAGGCGGTGATGATTGAAGCGCGCACGTTGCCCAGCATGATGAGCAAAATGGCCGTCACCAGTAGGGCGCCCTCGGTGAGATTGAGGGCGACGGTCTTGATGGCGGCGGTGATGAGCTGGGTGCGGTCGTAGTGGGGAACGATTTCGACCCCTTCGGGCAACTCCTGCTGAATTTCAGCAACGCGCGCTTTGACGTCTTTGACCACGGCGTTGGCGTTCTGGCCGGCGCGCATCAGCACGGTGGCGATCACTGCCCCGTCTTTGCCGTCGCGGGTAACTACACCCTGCCGAAGCTGGTTGCCGATTTCGACCGTGGCGATGTCGCGCACGTAGATGGGCGCGCCGCCGGAGCGATCGACGATCACCCGGGAGATGTCGTCGATGGTGATCACCAGACCTTCGCCGCGGATAATCGTCTGCTCGCCGCGCTGGCTGCTCAGATAGCCGCCCCCGGAGTTGGCGTTGTTGGTGGCAAGGGCGTCAAAGACCTGCTGTGGTGTGATCCCATAGCCCAACAGCCTGAGCGGATCGAGGCGGACCTGATATTGCTTGACGAAGCCGCCCATCGGATTGATTTCCGCCACGCCGGGGACCGACTTCAGGCGGGGGATCACCGTCCAATCCATGAGCGTGCGCAGTTCCATCGGGGTGCGCCCCTGTCCCTGCAGCTCGAAGATAAAGATCTCCCCGAGGCCGGTGCTCACCGGTCCCAGTACCGGGGACTCAGAACCGACCGGCAGCAGCGCTTCGATACCCTTGAGCCGTTCGTTGACCAGTTGGCGGGCGAAATAGACGTCCGTACCGTCCTCGAAGACGACCGTGATCTGCGAGAGGCCGTACTTGGAGATCGAGCGCATCTGGGTGAGCCGGGGCATGCCGGTCAGGGCAATCTCCACCGGGAAGGTAATCAGCTGCTCGACCTCCTGCGGTCCCAGGGCGGGTGCTTCGGTAATCACCTGCACCTGCACGTTGGAGATATCCGGCAGACCGTCGATGGGGAAGCGCGTCAGCGAATTGATTCCGAGACCTATCACCGCCACCAGCAGCAGGGCGGCGAGCAACCGCGCCTTGAGCGCTCCGTAAATCCACTGTTTGAGCAGTCCGGGCTTGGGCTGCGTCTTTTCGTCCTCGGGTTTCAAGGCAACTGTCATGCTTCCCCCTGACTTGGATGGACTCGGTAGGCACCGCCTCGGTGCCGGCTTTGGGCGGGCCGATGGGCCGCTACGGCGGCAAGTCGCTCCCCGCTACGGGCTCGCGCAGGGCGATGAGCACCCGGTCCACGCGGTTGCCGTCCATATCGACGACTTCGAAGCGGCACGGTCCCAGCGCGAAATGGTCGGTCACCTTCGGGATGCGGCCCAGCTGGGCCATGACCAGGCCCCCGACGGTCCGATAGCCGACGCGCGGCAGCTCGGGCAACGGTTCGACCAGGTGCTCCAGTTCATCGAGGCTCAACAACCCGTCTACCAACCACGAGCCGTCCTCGCGTTGAACGGCCTGTGCTTCGTCGCCGCTGCCGCCCACGGGCAAATCGCCCACCAGCGCTTCGAGGATGTCGGTGAGGGTGACCAGACCCTGGACGCCCCCGAATTCATCCACCACCAGCGCCATGTGGATCCCCGACTTTTTGAACTGCTCCAACACCACCAGGGCAGGTGCCGTCTCGGGCACCACCAGCGGCTGGAGCAACGCTTCCTCCAGAGCGAGCGGCCGACCGGCGAGCAGACGCTCGAACAGATCCTTGACCCGGACCACCCCCAGGAACTTGTCGAGTGCTCCCAGGCACACCGGGAACTGCGAGTGGTGAAATACTGCGAGTTTGCGCCGGTTTTCCGCTTCGCAATCTTCAAGATCGAGCCAGACGATATCCGGTCGCGGCGTCATCAGCGCCGCCACCTGCCGGTCGCCGAAGCTGAAGACGCGCTCGAGCAAGTCCTGTTCGCTGTGGGCGATGGCGCCGGTCTCGGTGCCCTGCTCGATGAGCAGGCGGATTTCCTCCTCGGTGACGGCGGGCGCGGCGGAGGGTTTGACTCCGAGCGCCTTGAGGGCCAGATCGGTCGAGAGGCTCAACAGTTTGACCAGCGGAGCGGCGACGCGCGAGAGCACGCTCATCGGAACGGCGATGCGCGCAGCAATGCGCTCGGGGTTACTCAGGGCCAGGCGCTTGGGCAACAATTCCCCCAGAACCAGCGACAGATAGGTGATGGTGCCGACCACCAGGACGAAGGCCAGCGCCTCGCTGTAGGCAGCGAGCCAGCTGACCCGCGCCAGCTGTGGCGCCAGCGTGCCTGCGATCGTCGCCCCGCCGTAGGCGCCGGCAAAAATGCCAATCAACGTGATCCCGATTTGCACCGTCGAGAGAAAACGGTTGGGTGCGTCGGCCAACTCCACAGCCACCCGCGCACCGGTATTGCCCTCGCCGGCCATCTGCTGCAGACGCGCCTTGCGCGAGGAGACCACCGCCATCTCGGACATCGCAAACACGCCGTTGGCGACGACCAACACCAGGACAATCAAAATTTCAAAGATTACCGAGGGCATAGTTGTAATTTTGAATAGAGCATGCCCCGAAATGGCTTCCGGAGCAAAATATACGATACGCTGCTATCTTCGTCACAGGCATACCCCCATCGACCAGTTTCAAATAGCCGTCGCCAGTCTCAGAACAAAGCCACTGCCCCAATGCAGAAAATAAAACAAGGTCAGCTCTTAAAAGTCGTCGTCCCGATTGTGCTAGATGTGACGAACCATGTCATCCTTTATGGGGAAATTCTAGAGGCTCCATATATATGAATTCATATAGATGCCACGGCCAACGGTAGTGAGGGCGAGCATTCGGCCATGTACACCGCATTCAAGCTTCAGGAGCCGCGCCGACGGGCGCTGTACGGCATTGTCGCCTTGATCTTGTTTGTCGAAACGGTAGAGTATTTCGCTCCGACCGGTTACATATTCAGCTATCTGTACGCCGTGCCCATATTGATTGCCGCCAACCATTTTTCGGAGCGGCAGACGCAATGGATTACATTTTTGAGCCTGGCTTCGACGATTTTAGGCTTGTTTGTTCCCAACTTCGAACTCAACAGCCTCACCCTGGTGAACCGATTGATTATCTGCTCGGCCCTCTGGACGGTGGGCACTTTGAGTCTTCGCTACCGCCAAGCCCAGCGCGAGGCGCAGGAGCAGCGCTTTCGGGTGCAAAGCCAGCAACAACTGCTGCGCGCCTACGAAAATTTCACCGCCGCCCTCACCCACGATCTCAAGACACCGCTACAGGGCATGGCCCAGACGCTGCGCTTTTTTGCCCAGGGACAATTCGGCCGGCTCACCGACGCCCAGCGCCAGGTGGTGCAGCTGTTCGAGCGCTCGCTCGGGACGCTTTTGGAATTGACCGATACGCTGCTGACTATCTACCGCAACGAGCGGGAGCCCCTGGGGCTGAGGTGCCGCAGCGCCGACCTCGATGCCCTCGCGGCGGAGGTGGTTACCCAGTGGATCGACCCGGCGGGGGCACGCCAGGTGACCTTGGTGTACGAAGGGCTCGAAGGGGCGCAGGTGGAGGCGGACCCGCTGCAGCTCGGCCGGGCGATCACCAATCTGGTGGCCAACGCCGTGCGCTACACCCGCCTGGGTTCCACCGTGCAGGTGCGTCTGGAAAGCCGTACTGCCGAATATCAAATTCAGGTGAGTGACTGCGGCCCCGGCATTCCCGAGGATGATCTCAATCGGATCTTCGAGCAGTTCTACCAATCGCCCCTGACGCGCCAGAGCCTGGGGACGGGACTGGGGCTCTATCTGAGCCGGCAGATCGTCGAAGCTCACAGCGGGCGCATCTGGGCGGTCAACAACCGCGATGAAGGCTGCACTTTTGTGATGGCGCTACCTAAGACCGACCAAGGCCATGGCTAGAAAAACCCGGGTACTGCTCATCGAGGACGACCCGGTGTTCCGGGTGGGCCTGCGCGTCGTTTTTGAGCAAAGCGGGGTAGCCGAACTGGTTGGGGAGGCCGGTGAAGGCGAAATCGCCCTGGCGCTCTGTTTGCAAATGCAGCCGGATGTGGTGCTGCTCGATCTCGGTCTACCGGGGGCGATGGGGGCGCGGGAGATCGTGACGAGCCTCAAGGAGTGCCACCCGGGGATCAAAATTCTGGCGCTCACCTCCCACGCCGACGGACCGTCGGTGCAGCAATTGTTGCAGGCGGGCATCGACGGGTACTGCGTCAAGGGCATCGAACCGGAGCAACTGCTGCAGGCGATCCTCCAGGTGCGTTCAGGCCACGCCTGGTGGGACGGCCGGGTGGCCGCTTATCTGCGCTCAGGGCCTGAGCCTGAGCGGCGCGACTACCAGCTCACCCCCCGCGAGCGGCAGGTGCTGGGGTTACTTGCCAACGGCCTGAGCAACCAGCAAATCGGCCGGCAGTTGTTTATCTCGGTGGGTACGGTCCAGGTGCATGTGCACACGATCTTGCGCAAGTTGGGAGCGCGCGACCGCACCCAGGCAGCCATCCTGGCCATTCAGGAGGGGTTGATGGACCGGTAGATCGGTGGACGGCGGTGTTATACTCGCCGCGTTCCGGGAGGCTCGGTACGGCCTATGCACCTGCTTTCCATCGTGGGCATCGGAGCGGACGGTCCCCGCGGACTGTCGGCGGACACCCAGGCGCTCATCGCCCAGAGCCCGGTGCTCGCCGGAAGTGCCGAGCAGCTGCGCTGGTGGCCGCAGCGCATCGAGCGCATCGAGATGGGTTGCGACCTGGCGGCCTTCTTTGCCCGGCTTGAACAGGCGCTTGCCGAAGGACCGGCGGTGTTGCTGGCAAGCGGCGATCCGCTCTACTTCGGAATCGGACGGCTGGTGATCGAACGGTTCGGCCGCGAACGGGTGCGCTTCCTGCCCCACCTCAGTGCTGTGCAACTGGCCTGCAATCGGGCAAAGCTCCCGTGGCAGGAGGCGGTGGTGGTCAGCGCCCACGGCCGCTCCCTCGAAAAACTGGGCGAGGCCCTGCGCTCGCTGCCCGATCTGGTGGCGGTGCTCACCGACCCGGTCAACACCCCGGCGCGCCTCGCCCGCTTCGTGCTGGACCTGGCGCCGGTGACCCCTTACAAACTCTGGGTCTGCTCGCACCTTGGCGCCGAGGACGAACAGGTGGAATGCCTCGGCTGCGAGCAAGCCTGCGAGCGCGATTTTGCCGAACCGAACGTCGTCTTGCTGGAGCGCGCCCCCGCCCGCACCCCGCTCACCCTGCCCGCCGTCGGCATCCACGACGATCACTTCGTCACCTTCGCCGACAGGCCCGGCTTGATGACCAAGTACGAAGTACGGGTGCTGGCGCTCGCCTATTTGCAGCTGGAGCGCGGGCAGGTCTGCTGGGATATCGGCAGCGGCACCGGCTCGGTGGCCATCGAGATGGCCCGGCTCGTCGGCGGCGGCAGCGTCTATGCGATCGAAAAGACCGAGGCGGGCTGTCTGCTCATCGAGGCCAACTGCGCCCGGCTCGGCGTGTGCAACGTGCGGGTGCGCCGCACGCGCGCTCCGGAGGGCCTGGCCGAACTGCCCGCCCCGGATCGGATCTTTTTGGGAGGCGGGGGACGCCAGTTGCTGCCCATCCTCGAAACCTGCACCGCCGCTCTCCGGCCCGGCGGGATGCTGGTGGCCAGCTTTGCCGGATTGGAGCAGCTGGTGAGCGCCCAGAGCTACCTGCTCAAACAGGGCTGGGCCGTCCAGTACACCCAACTGCAAATTTCCCGCTCGGCAAGCCTCGCGAGCGGTTCGCGGCTGGTGCCCCTCAACCCGGTTTTTCTGTTGCGTTCCTCCCAGCCCTTGTGAACGTCGGCACACTCTACGGCATCGGCGTCGGCCCCGGCGATCCGGAACTAATCACCCTCAAGGCTTTGCGGGTGCTGCGCTCGGTGGCGGTGGTGGCCTGCCCCGCCGACCGTGCGGGTGCACCCGGCATGGCGGCGCAAATCGCATCAACCCACCTGCGGCCCGAGCAACGCCTCACACCGCTCTATCTGCCCTTCCTCTTAGAGGAAGCGGTGCTCCAGGCGGCCTGGCGCGAAGCGGCCGACAGGCTCTACGCGGATCTGGTCTTGGGTCTCGACGTCGCCTTCATCAGCGAGGGCGATGTCAGTTTGTTCAGCACCTTTACCTATATCCTGCGGGAATTTCAGGAGCGCTATGCGCCGATTGCCGTGCGGATCATCCCTGGCATCGCCTCGCCCCTCGCCGCCGCTGCCGCCCTGCAATTACCCCTCGCCATCGGCGCTGAAGCCCTCACCATCCTGCCCGCCATGCACCGCATCGAGGATTTGGAA
Source organism: Aphanocapsa lilacina HA4352-LM1 (assembly GCA_019359725.1). GTDB lineage: Bacteria > Cyanobacteriota > Cyanobacteriia > Gloeobacterales > Gloeobacteraceae > Gloeobacter > Gloeobacter lilacinus. The sequence continues at coordinate 6,430 of JAHHGR010000027.1, forward strand.
GCCGCCTGCGCTCCCGGTCGCACCGTTGTACTGCTCAAAGTCGCTGCGGTGTACGGGCAAGTCTACACCTGGCTTAAAGCGCACAACCGCCTGGAGCAGGCCCACCTGCTCAGCCGGGTGAGCGGGGAGCAAGAGCGGATCTATCGGCAACTGCCCGCTCCAAATGAAAAACTGCCCTATTTTTCGCTGCTGATCATCCGACCGGAGCGGGCGGCTCGATGGTGAAGGTTGCCCCGAACGAGCCGGGAACCGGGCAGGTCCTCGATGATGTAACCCATGGATTCTTCCAAGCGCTCCTTCGGAGTGCACAAGGCTCCTCTAGCTAGATAGTGTCGCGGTAAATCACTTTGCCGTCGAAGACCGTGAGCAACACCTTCGTGCGGCCAATCTGCAGCGGGTCGATCTTGAATAGATCCTGGGAGAAGACGACGAGGTCCGCCGCCAGGCCGGGGGCGATGCGGCCTTTGAAGTTCTCTTCAAACGAAGCGTAAGCGCCCTCAGCAGTATAGGCGCGCAAGGCCCGCTGCAGATCTACTCGCTGCCGGGGTATCCAGCCGCCGGGGGGCATCCCTTCCAGGGTGCGGCGGTTGACGGCGTTGTGCACCCCGCGCAGCGGGTCAAGGCTGATGGCGTCGGGCCAATCGCTGCTGAAGACCAGTCGGGCGCCGCTTGCCGCCAGATCCGCCCAGGCGAAGGCGCGCTCGGTGCGCTCGGGTCCCACGGCCCGCAACCAGACTGCGACCGTACCGGGATCGGCGTGGATGGGCTCCATCGAAGCGATGACCCCCAGGCGGGCGAAGCGAGGGATGTCCTGGGGGGAGACCACTTCGATATGCTCGATGCGAAAGCGGGGATCGACGGGGTTGGCGGTGTTCTTGACGTATTCGTAGCCGTCGAGGACTATGCGCACGGCCCGATCGCCGATCGCGTGGGTGTAGAGCTGCAATCCGGCTTTGTGGGCGCGCAGGGCGAGTTGGTTGAAGACCGCGGCGCTGTAGGCGGGTTCCCCGCGGGTGTCGGGTTTGTCGCTGTAGGGGGTGAGCATGGCGGCGGTGTGGGTCTCGATCACCCCGTCGATGAGCAGTTTGGCTGCTCCGGGCTTGAGCATCGGGTGGTTTTTATAGCGCTCGCGGATCCGGGTAAATTCTGCCAGTTCGGCGTCGGTCGTCTGCGGGCCCATCGAGAGGGCGACGGCGGTGCGCACGGTCAACTCTCCACGCTTGAGCAATGCTTCGTAGAGCGAAAAGGATTCGGCGCTGCCGCCGGCGTTCTGGATGCTGGTGATTCCCAGCGAAGCGGCCAGTTTCATCCCGGCGCGCAGCGCGTCGAGTTGTTCTGTGCGGGTGGGCTCGGGAATGTGGCGGCGCACCAGGCCGATGGCCGATTCTTTGAGCACACCCGTCGCTTCGCCGCTCACCGGATCGCGGACGATTTCACCGAAGCCTTCCACCCGCGTCTGAGGATTGATTTTGGCCACCTCCAGGGCGCGGCTGTTAACCCAGACGGTGTGCCCGTCGTAGGAGCGCAAAAACACCGGCCGCTTCGCTTCGATTGCATCGAGGTCGGCGCGGGTCGGAAGCCGCCCCTCCGGCAGCGAACTGTACTGCCAGCCCACCCCTTCGATCCAGGCCCGCTCGGGGTGGGCGCGGGCGTACTCGGCCACCCGCCGCTGGATCTGGGCAAGCGAATTCGTCCCGTTCAGATCGACAATCGCCAGATCCAGTGAGCCGCCCAGAAAGTGGATGTGGGCGTCGTTGAAGCCGGGGGCCGCCATCCGTCCTCCCAGATCGACGATCTGGGTTTTGTGGCCAGTGAGTCTCGCTATCGTCTCGCGGCTGCCGGTTTTGAGAATGTGGCCTTTGGCGACGGCCACCGCTTCCACCCAGGGCTGCTCCGGCACCCCCGTCCAGACGCGGCCGTTGGTGAGCACCAGATCCGCCACCTCGGCGGCGCGGGCGGGGAGCGCCCCCAGGCAGATGAGCAGGGCAACGATGGCATACCGGATGGGCATGGAGTTCTTAGGAGAAATACTATTTCACGTTTTAAGCGCTTCGCGCTCGCCCCAGCATACCCGAGTAGTGCAGAGCATCCCAATAGTTGTGCTCCATGCTGGAGAAGAGATGATCGCGCGCCTCGACAATCGAGTATTCATCGGGCATTCGATCCTCCTGGCCGTAGAGATGCTTTTAGTGGGCGATGGACCGCTCCCAGAAGCGCTCCAGGCAACGCACGAACAGTTCCACCCCCAACCCCAAGGCTGTCTCGTCGAAGTCGAAGCAGGGGTGGTGGTGGGGTTTATCGAGGCCGCGCTCCGGGCTGGCCGAGCCCAAAAAGAAGTAGCATCCTGGTACTTTTTGCAGGAAAAAGGCCATGTCCTCGCCCCCCAGGGTCGTCTCCGGGTGCACCCGCCCGCGGCCCAAAAATTCTTCCGCCACCGAGCGCACCAGTTCGGCCATGGCCGGATCGTTCATCAGCACCGGGTAGTGGCGGTCGTACTCGAATTCGTAACTGGCGCCGTGGGCCTGGCAGATGCCTGCAATCACCTGCTCGATGCGCTCGGGAAGCTTGGTTTCCAGTTCGGGGCTGAAGCAGCGGACGGTGCCTTCGAGGTAGGCGCTCTGGGCGATGACGTTGAAGTTGGTGCCGCTCTGGAATTTGCCCACCGTCACCACCGCCGGCTCGAACGGATCGACATTGCGCGCCACGATCGTCTGCAAAGCATTGACCACCTGGGCGCCCACCACCACCGCGTCGACCGTCTGCTGGGGAATGGCCCCGTGGCCGCCCCTGCCGAGGATGGTCGCCTTGAATTTGGCGGCGTTGGCAAAGGAAGGCCCGCCCTTGACCCCCACCTGGCCGAGGGGCATGTTGTTCCACAGGTGCAGCCCGACGATCGCCGCGACATCGGGTGAGGCGAGCGCCCCCGCTTCGATCATCGGCTTGGCGCCGCCGGGGCCTTCTTCGGCCGGTTGGAACAGAATTTTGACAGTGGCCGGAAGGGCGTCGCGGTGCTCGGCAAGCCAGCGGGCGGTCCCCAGGGCGATGGCCACATGGCCGTCGTGGCCGCAGGCGTGCATGATGCCGGTGTTCTCGGAGGCGTACTCGACTTGATTGCCCTCCAAAATCGGCAGCGCATCCATGTCGGCGCGCACCGCTACCACCGGCCCGGTGCCCTGGCCTGCGATCGTGGCCACCACCCCGGTTTTTGCCACTCCCGTCTGCACGTCGATGCCCCAACTGGTGAGCTTCTGGGCGATGAAGCGGCTGGTGGCCTGCTCCTGGAAGCCCAGTTCAGGAAATCGATGCAGGTGGCGGCGCCACTGCACCAGCTGCGGCTGCAGGGCGCCAATCGAGGGCCGCGGCCTCGGGGTATCGGACATCACAGTTCTCCTTGGCCTTCTGAGAAGCATTGTGGCTCAAGTGCGCCCCGATCGGCGCCTCAGCCTTCTTCCCATATGTCGCGCCACTTGGCGATGCTCTTGTCCGGCACGAAGCGGCGGCGGCTGGTGCGGTTTTCGTTGATGGGCGGGCCGTTCTCGCGGAAGATCACGTACTTGTAGGCGACGATCTGGTTGGCGCTCTCTTTAAAGGGAATCTCTCCAAACCAGGTGTTGTCGTTGATGTACTCCAGGCGAAAGGCGCGGCTCAAGTCCCAGTTGCCCAGTTCCGGGCAGTCGCCGATTACCCCGACCACTTCCCCCGGCTGGGTGCGAAAACCGTTGACCTGGATGCGGACGATCTCGCGTCCGCGCACAGGCCTGCCTACGAAGCTGATCACCACCATCTGCCGGGGAGCGAGTTCCAGTTTTTCGAGGCGACCGTCTTGGATCGTGAATTCGGCCTCGCTCAGCACGCAGCGATGCGCGCCGTCGGGCAGTTCGGTGAGCACCGCTTCGAGCCGCACCGCTTCGTGGCTGCGGTTCATCGCCACAAAGCAGCGCGAGTCGCGGTACTTGCGCACATAAGCAAAGACCTCCGGGGTGATATAGCGCGTCCACTGACCGCCCCACTTGACTGCCGGGTTGCGCCGCCGTACCTCCGAGAGCACCCGAATGTCTTGAAATAGCGGCGTGTCGGTGTCCCAGCGATCCATCATCGGCCGGTTGTAGGGGTCGTTGCCGCCGTCGGTGTCGTCATGCAGGTACTGCTCGGTGCCGTAGTACAGACAAGGAATTCCCCGGCAGGTCATGATCAAGTCCACCGCCAGACGCAACGCCTCACCGTCCGCCCCGAGCGACTGGAAGCGCGGCATGTCGTGGTTGTCGACAAAAGTGACCAGTTCGGTGGCCCCCCGGTAGCGCCAGTCTTCTTTGAAGACGTTCTCGATGAGGTGAAAGCCGCCCGGATCGCCCTGGCCAAGGGCCTGGCGGATAGCGACGCACAGCCCAAAATCAAGAATCGTCATCCCCGAATAGTTGGCGAACTCGACCGGCCGCTCCCCCAGCGGGTGCGAATAGATCCATTCGCCGAAGACAAATACGTCCGGTTTGTGGGCCTGGATGTCGGAGTTGAATTCCTGCCAGAACCAGATGGGCATGTGCTTGACCGTATCGACCCGCAGGGCGTCGACGCCCTTATCGAGCCAGAGCTTGATGGCGCCTTTGATGTAGTTGCGGTAGCGGACGTTGTTTTCGTTGAAGGTGGCTAGCCCCGCCAGGTCGCAGTTTTGTACCTGCCACTCGTCGTCCCAATTGTTCACATCGCCGTAGTGGTGGTACCAGTGGTCTTTGTCGTCGTTGTAGTCGGCGATGAGCTTGCCGTCGTCAAAAAGTTGACCTTTGATGCCCCCGGCGTCCGGGGAGCTGTGGTTGCAGACGATGTCGAGGACGAGCTTCATGCCGCGCTTGTGGAGCGCCTCGATGAGCCGGTCAAAAGTCGTGTCGTTGCGCTCGAACAGGCGCACCTCGTGCCCGCCCGCCACCCAGCGCGGGTTGATGCGCTTAAAATCGCGTGTCCAGTAGCCATGGATGGGGGCCGCCTCCCAGGCCATCGCCTCGACCTGCTCGAAGAGCGGCGTCACCCAGACGGCGCTCACCCCGAGCTGCTGCAAGTAATCAAGTTTCTCGATAATGCCCTGCAGGTCGCCCCCCCAGTACTTGCCCCAGTCCTGGCGCTCGGGATCATAGAGGCTCGGGTCCGGTCCGTCGTCGTTGTTCGGGTCGCCGTTGAAGAAGCGATCGACCACGATAAAGTAAATCGTCTCACCCCGAAATTCGATATCGCTCAGCTGCAGCAGATTGACAAACTCGTCTTCTTTCTCCTGAACTTCGATTTGCGAGTGCGGCTCGACTTCGCCGATTTTTTGCGTGTCCATCGGATCCCCCTTAATCCCCCTTGAGTATAGAGAAAGGGCATACCCGCGAAACATGAGAGCGTGCCGGTTGGGTAAGATGTCGTCGTGATCTGTTGGATCTGCCATGGACGGCACTGCGAAGCCGCAGCCGGTGCTGACGGAATTGCTGGCCGAGGCGGGCTTTGCAAGCCTGACCGCTTTTTGCCGAACCGCCAAGATCGGTCGGCGCACCGCCCGGCATTTACAGGAAGGCAACCTTGCCGCCATCCGCCTGGAGACCCTCAGGCGGATTGCCGCCGCCTTCGGCGTGGACGTGGCGGATCTGATCGAGCGCTTCGAGCCGGCCGTTCCCCTCGCTGCCCCGGCCACCACCGATTGGCAGCTGGAGTACGAGCGCCTGCGCGCCCAGTTCAACGAGCTTGAGGCCCACCTGCGCGAAGCGTGGGATCTGGCGTTTTTCCGGCGGGTGGAGCTGTTGTTGTTGCAGTTGCCGACCCTGCGCAAAGCGGCCGACCAGAATCCGGATCTCAGCGCCCAGACGGTGCTCGACTTGATACTGCCTTTTGAAGAATTCGTGCACGCTGTCGGGTTTGAAACCATCGGCACACCGGGGGAACAGGTGTCCTTCGATCCGACCTTGCACCAGGGAGCAGGGCTATCACCGGGCGAGCCGGCCAAAATCAAAACCGTCGGCTACCGCTACCGGGGTCAACTGCTCGCCCGCGCCCGGGTCAATGCCGTAGGGTAAAAACTGTCGTCCAAGAGATTTTGTACAGTACTTGAACAGCTTCACTCCCCAATACATTCCGCAGCCCAACGACCAGCCAGCCCCTTCGCCGCAGTCGACACGCGTCGTGCAGGCACTGGAAGAATAAACCCATCCCACCCGCAGACCCTCCCGCCCACCGTGCCCGCAAGTCCGGGGGGTGTCGGGGGGCTGGCAGCCCCCGGACGCGGGGAGGTTGGAGAGCGCGAGAGGGGAACCCGAAGGGGGTTCCGCCTCTCGCACCCACAGACCCTCGTGCCAAACCAACTACCAGGTCTCAGAGTCAAAACCGTCAAACGCCAGGGTTTCACAAGGTCTACCGATATCAGAACCGCTTCTGAAACGCTCTAGTTGAGGGTCTCATCGAGCTGGTCAACATAGTCATCTTGCGGGGCGTCGAACTCCGGATCGTAGGCCACGATATCGTCAGCGGTCTCGCCGGTCTGTTCGGACAAGTTGTCGCCAAATTCGCCAGTCTCCTCGGCCCACTCGCCGCCGGTTTGCAGTGCTTCGCCAGTCCACTGCGCCGTCTCGCCCAGGGGGCTGCCCTCCGGATCCTCTGCGGAACGCTGTTCGCCCCAGGCGGCGAGTTCTTCGCCGCTGTCCTGGACCAGTTCTCCGGCCTCACCCACACCTTCGCTGACAAATTCCGACACTTCCGAGGACGCCCCCACGGTTGTCCCGACGACATCGGCGCCGGTCTCCACCAAGAATTCACCGGTCTCGGCGTAACTTTCTTGGACGTAATCGGTGGCATCGTCTGCGAACCCGGCGACATTGGCCACTTGTTCTCCGACAAAGTCCGTGGTTGCATTCCACGCATCCTCAGTTCCCTCGGTTATGTCGCCCCACAACCCAGCGATCCCCTCGCTCACACCGCCGGCGAAGTCGTCCGCTTTTTCTCCTAACCCTTCAAAAAAACCGGGCTGCTCCTGCTCCATTTCTTCTTCCATGGAAATGATGCCTCCAAAAGTGTGTTGACTTGATTGGCAACAAACCGAATTTCTGGATTCCGAGATCGTTCGGTACATCCACCCGCAGGGCGGACATTGCGTAGCGCGTATCCAACCTGCGACGGCAGGTTTCTATGGATCGTGTGCGTGGCTCGAAAGGGACCAGGCGAAGATTTTCCAACAGCGCACGCGGCGTCAACAGTCCTTACGGTTTGCCTATGCCATCACCAAAACAGCCCCGAACGCTCCTCAACCGTTCAACCTCCTGGCAGCATCGCCACTTTGATGGCTGTCCGATCGCGCATGCGCGCCAGGGCCTCATCCAGTTTGCCGAGGGGTAAACTGTCGCTCACGAGCAATTCAAAAGCAATACGTCGGCAAGCAATCAATGCCAGCGCCTCGCGCACATGGCGCGGGGTGTTATGAAAGACCCCCTTGAGGGTCAGTTCGTTGTAATGGAGGTTTTCCGTATCGACGCTCACCACCGTTCCGCGCGCACAGCCTCCAAACAGCAATACCGTCGCCCCCGGCCGGGCCGTGGCGATGGCCGCCTCCCAGGCGGCCGGTTTGCCGGTGGCTTCGATCACGACATCCGCACCCCGGCCACCCTCGGTCAATGCTCGTAACCGCCCCACCGGATCGCCTGCCTGGCGGTAGTTGAGGGTTACCTGTGCTCCCAATTGTTCCGCCACAGCAAGCCGGGCCGATTGACCGCCTGCGAGGATCACCGCAGCCCCGCGCACAGCACAGACGGCCACCAGCATCAGGCCGATCGCACCGTCCCCCATCACCACCACCGTATCGCCCGCCCTGACCCCCGCTTCTTCGACGCCATGCAGCACGCAGGCGAGCGGTTCGCTCATCGCTGCGAGTTCGAGGGGCAACCCGGGTGGGACGGCAAGCAGGTTGTGACGGACGATAGCAGCCGGAATGCGCAGGTATTCAGCGAACGTTCCGTTGTTGAAGAGCAAGTTTTCGCAGAGGCTGAAGCGTTCGCGCCGGCAATAAAAGCAATCGAAGCAGGGAGCGGAATTGTTGGCCACCACCCGCTCCCCGCTCCGCCAGCCGCTCACTCCTTCGCCAAGGGCGGCAATTTCGCCTGCAAACTCGTGGCCGAAAGGCGTCGGGGGGACCAGCATCCGCGCGTGGCCGCCGCGCAGCCAGACTTTGAGGTCGGTGCCGCAGGTGGGTGCCACCGCCACCCGCACCAGCACCTCCCCAGGCCCCGGCTCGGGACAAGGCACTTCCTCCAGCCGCACATCTTCCACCCCGTACAGCATCGCCGAGTGCATCTTTGTTCTCCCGCAGTGACATTCCCATTTTCGCCGGAACACCGGCCAACCCATTCGACAGCAGTGCATATTCTCTGCAAACGCTCATTTGTCCCCGTTTTTCCGGCAAGTTTTTGACTTGCTTGCATTAAATTTTCTTTGCGGCCGGGGGTGAGCGCAGTCAGTATCAATACGGAGGCAAACACCAGGATAAACGCATCGAAAATATTCATCAATTATGGGGCAATATTCAGCAGTTTTTCCAGAAGTGTTGAATGTCAAGAAATGAGGGTGCAAAAATAAGCCCAAAATCCTGTAGACTTTGGGCTAAGCACTACTATTAATGTTAGACCGACGCTACTCGATTTTCCGCAGCTTGTCAAAACCTTTCTGTCCACCTTGCCCAATGACGATTTCCCTGTCCTCCATTCCAGGCTCTTTTTCAGTTGCTGGCTGGCCCTGGTGATGGACAAAAGCACCCTCAGCATGCGGGACCTATTCAAACGCCTCAACCACACCGGTATCTCCGTCGATGTCTCCACTTTTTCCAAAGCCTGCAAGTCCCGTTCTCTTTCTATTTTGGTTACGACCACGACGCGAACTTCGTCGGTGACATGCTCGCCGCCATTCCCAAAAACGGTCTCGGCATCTTCGATAGAGGCTTTGGAGGACTGGAGCATCTCCAGAGCGCAGCGGCGTCCAAGCAATATTTTTTAATGCGTATCAAGAGCAATTACAAGTAAATTTTTGAAGGCAATGAAGGTCTAATGCGTGTGGGGACAAGTAAAGAATCGGGACAGTATCGCGTGGTCAGTTTTTGCGATATTGAGAACCGAGCCGAGTATCGATTGGTGACGAACTTGCCTGGCAAGGGCGAATGGCTTGTCCGTGACGAAGAGGTGATGGAACTGTACCGTCAACGCTGGCAGATAGAGCTGTTATGGAAGTTTCCGAAGATGCATTTAAAGCTGAAGCGCTTGATGACAAAAAATAAGAATGGCATCCGGGTACAGCTCTACGTTACCCTAATTGCTCACCGCCTGCTGGAACTGGTGGCAGTGCCAAAGATTTGGGGAAGCAAGCGGTTGGATAAGTTGCGTTACTTGCAATGCTGTATGTGTCAGGAAGTCAGTTATGTGCATTGGCTGGGAAAGTTGCTGGGCAGCTGGAGGCGCAGGGTCTGGCCGCTCGAACTGTCTGCAAGCGTTCACTGATTCAATACTTCTGTGTCCAACCCTTCTTTTTCGTAGCAGCGGAACCAGCGACGAACGGTGGAAGCGTCTTTGCCCAGCAGCCGGGCGATGGTGTTCTCGAAGGGGGCGGTGCCACTGGCATACAAGTACAGAGCGTGGAGGCGCTCCCTTGCCCAGTTGGCGGTTTGCCCGGCCATCAACTTTTGCAGCAGGGCGGGAGGTTGTGCAACGGTGAGAGTGAGGAGTTGAGGCATGATGTTTGTCCGGTCAACACGCGCCTATTATTATCGCTTATCTATTGCGCTGAATGGTATGAGACCAATGGACAGGACCGCAACGCCTTTCTTTTCGGTTTTACTCCCCAGGCGGAAATCTGGAACGGTCGGCTGGCCATGATTGGCTTTGTCGCCTATCTGTTGTGGGACCTAGCAGGAGCTAGTGTCCTTCGCGACGTTCTGCAAGTTCTGCCTAAGTAACGGTACAGAACCTGCGTAGGAGGAACGACCCCATGCTGCTGTATTTGGGTTTGACGGCTGTAGGGCTCGTGGCCTGCGTCGCCCTTGGACCGCTCGCCCGGTAAGCATCCGACCAGGTCCAGCGCTGGATTTTGGTGAGTGCTCCCCGGTAGGCCAGCGCCGCGGTGAACCCGGCTGCGGGGTGGATTTCCCGCAGCACCCAAGGGCTGTGCGTCGATGGGTCTGTCCCGGTCTTAAACAGGCGCGCCGCTTCTCCCGGAAGGCAGGAGACTTCGACGCCCTCCAGACCGGTCAGGCCTTCGCCGGTGGCTTTCAAGAAGGCTTCTTTGCGCGTCCAGGCATTGAAAAAAATGGTTTGCCGCAGATTGGGAGCAGCGGAAGCAATCTCGGCGTACTCGCACCTCGAAAAAAAGTGTCTGGCGATGTCCTCCATGGTCGGTACGGGTCGCCGGTATTCAACATCGATGCCTACAGGGCCATCGGCGCTGAAGGCGAACAGAGCCAGCCCGTGGGAGTAGGACAGATTGAATTCTATCGGTTGCCCGTACCGGCTTTGCTGCAGCGCAGGCTTGCCGTGCGGACCATAGCGAAATACAAGCCCCTCCGGCGGAACTGCCAGATAGCGGCCTAGCAGCATCCGCAGAACGGCGCGACGGGCAATGAAAATGTCGCGGTCGCGCGCGAAGACGTAGCGCCGAGCGCGGGCGGTTTCGTCGGCACTGAGCACCCGGGTCAGGCGCCCCAACTGCCCATCGCTCAATTCGAGACGGGCGCGCCAAATGTGCACCTCCCGCGCCGCAAGAACCGGCGAAGGAGGAGCGCTTGGCCAGTGCCGCCCAAATGCGCTCATGGTGATCGTGCGCATCACAGTCGCTCCAAATGCTTCACGCAATACTTGGTATATGTGTAGACCTGGGGATTGTTGCATGACCCCTTCAGATGCCGCGTCTTGTCAGGATCCTCGACGAGTTGCGCCCGGTAGCGGCCCGAGACGCCATCCGGCCGTCGGTAAGCAAGCTCGATGCAGTATCGGCTGCGCTCCGGATTGCCCTCGATCCTTTCGCAGTGCACCTCGTTGTCAAGCCAGTTCCAGCCGTGCAGCAGCAGCAGTTCCCGCTCCAGCACCTGGGCGACGCCAGGCAGGATACCCCAGCCCCGATAGACAGCCTTGAGATCCCCGATATCGCCGCTGCGGGTCAGGATGGACGCCAAGGCGCGGCGATCGAGGTTGCCATAGTAGCGCCCGCTCGGAAAATCGATGAGGGTCGGTGCAAAGCGGTGTCCGCCAAAATGGGTCGTCTGCCAGAGGCGCACATTGCGAAGTCCCAGCTCACTCACCAGGGCCTGCGCCTCGCGAAAAAAAGGATAGCCGTACCGGGCGCAGCACTTGTCGTGGCTGCCGTGGGTGCACACCAGCAGATCGCGGGGATCGGCGGTGGTCCTCTCGCAGTCGCCGGGCGGTCGGCTTAGATATTCGCGCACCAGGGGCGCGACATCCTCAGCTTTCCGCAGCAGACATTCCCGCCGGTCGTAGCCTGCCGCCGGGCCTTTGGGCAGGTGCAGCAGGATCACCCGCATCCGGCCCAGCTGCTGAAGTGCGCCGTTGTAGATGAGCAAAGGCCGCACAGCCACCAGCCGGGCGCGCCGACCTTCCTCGACGGCCGCTCGCCAGTTGACCGGTACCGAGCGGGAGGCAAAGGCATCTTCCGTCCAGGGTGGAGCAAATTCGCTCAGCACATAAATCTGGTGGACCGATGCGGTACCGATCGGATCTTCTTGGGCCGCGCGCGCCTGTGCGGCGCAAAAAAAGTCGGTCGTCATGTCTGCTACCAGTTTTGGGTGTAGCCGACGCTGAAGGTGATGCCCCGGCCGGCGATATTAAACGGTTCGCTGGAAGGAAAACCGGCCAGTTGCTGCGAATTGACCGGGAAGTACAGGCTGTTGAGCAAATTCTCGGCCCCGAAGCGCAGCGTGCCCGCGCCCAGCTGCACGCTGCCAATGTAATCGAGGGTGAAATAGCTGGTGATCTTCGTCGGATCGATCCCCTCGACGAACGCCCGATCGCGGTTGCCGACGTAGAGCCCCTGCAGACGGTTGCGCCAGCCCGGGGTCGGCTGCAGCTCCAGGTAGCCGCTGATTTTGATGGGCTGAATTTCCAGGCTGCTGAGGGCCTGGTAGTTGCCGTCGCCGTCCGGGTCGTTTTCGCCCTCGCTGTAGCTGACGGTGCCTCCGAAGCGCCACCCCCCGCCCGGCTGCACATCCAGGGTGCCTTCCAAACCATAAATATTCTGCGGGGCGCGTTCGATGACGAAGGCGTCGCCGGTGCGCCGAAAGGCGATACCCAAAGCGGAGGTGGTGTAGAAGCCGGAGAAGGTGGCCTGCAGCGAGGACCAGCGCCCCCGCAGGCCAATTTCGTAATTGTCGACTTTTTGCGGCTCACTCACCTGTAGCGAATCGGTGATACTGACAAATCCCGTCGGCGGAAAGCGCAGAATGCGGGCAAATTCGGGCACCGAAAAGCCCTGGGCAAAATCGGCGAACAAATTCAGCTGGGGGATAATATCGACGACCGTGCCGACGTTAAAGACCGTGGCGCTGAAGTTGCGGTTGCCCCCCTCAATGGGCTGGCCCAGGATGGTGCGATAATCACCGACGCTCAAATCGATGTTTTCGTAGCGCACGCCGCCGTTGAGCGACCAACCGCCGCTGATGTTCGCCTTCAGCTGGCCGAACAGCCCCAGGCTGCTCAACGCGTAGGAGGGAACCAGCGTCAACTCGGCTATTTTCAGAAAATCTCGGCCACCGCTGGCGCTGAAGGCGAGCGGATCGAAAAAAATGGCGGTCTGGGCGGTCTGCTCGTTGACGTAATCCACCCCCCAAAGCAAACTGGCTGCCCCGAACAGCGGCGTGTCGATCTGTACGCGCGTGCCGTACTTTCTGGAATTGAGCCGCGACTGCGGCACGCTGGTGAAGCTCGGCGACGGGGCCGAGGGCACCGTCGTGTACTGATTATCCCGAAAGTAACCCAGCACCTGGAGCCGGCTGCCCAGGAGATTCTGATGGGTGTAGTTGAGGCTGATGAGGGTGTTGCGGTCCGATGGGGTGTCTGCGACATTGAGTCTGCCGACTTGCAAGGCACGGGCTTTTTGAATGCCCGGGGTCTCGCTGACGCTCGGGTCGGTCAGAAAACCGGTATAGGAGCGAGCATCGTAATAGTTGAACGTCAACTGCAGGCGCTGCTGCTCGTCGAAATCGCCGCCGAACTTACCGAAAATATTGAACGTATCGGTGTCCTGCAGACGTGTGGGAATGCGCTGACCCTCGGCGTCGTAAAAGCCGGTCGCGCGCGCCAACAGCAAATCGAGGCTGTAATCGAGCTGCCCCGGTTTGGCCGCTGCCGACAAGCCCAGGCTGCCGCCGAAGCCCCCGGCAAAATCGGTCAGGGAGTTGCTGGCGATGCCGGTGGCCTGGAACCGCTCCTCCTGCCGGCCCGGCGAGCGCGTGATGATATTGATGATGCCGCCGGTCGCCTCGGCGCCGTAGATGGCGCTCGGGCCGCGCACCACCTCGATGCGCTCGATAGCGGACGGATCGACAGTCCGCAGGTCCCGCTGAAAATTGAGGTTGACCGACATCGGCACCCCATCGATGAGCACCGTGCTGCGCCGTCCGCGCAGCGATTGACCGGTCAGTGAATCGGTCTGCGTCGGCGGACCAAGGCCGGGCACCAGCTTACCCAAGATCTCTCCTAGATCTCGCGTGAGGATGGTCTGCTGCTCGATCTGCTCGCGGTTGATCACCGTCACCGAGCGCGACAGATCGGACAATGCCTCCGGTCTGCGCGTCGCCGTCACGACGACTTCTTCAAGCGGCTCCGCCGGATCGGCAGTGGGCTGCTCGTCCTGGGACACCGGCGGCGCTGCCGGGAGCTGGGCGATGGCACCGGCCACCGCCGGCCCTGGCGGCTGCCATATGTACACAGATCCCGGCACAAGCAAGACACCAAGCCATAAATATTTCACAACGATCTTCCGTCGAGCGTGGAATGGGTTTGGGTGATGCTGTGGACATTTTTTGAGCACTAATCATATTTATTCTCAATAAATGGTCTTGTCAAGGGCCCTGGCTTGGTGTACGTTTATACGGAATAGTAGCGAAGGCTTACACACCCTCTGCGGAGCATAATCGATGCAAAAGCTTGATTTAAGCGGTTAGCGCGCGCAGCAGTTCGACAGAAGTGATTGATAAGAGTTTCTAAAAGCTGAAACGAGGCTGCGCACTTTTAGATGCGACCGTTCGCATTGTTCTTGGTTGCGTCGCAGACTGTTCTGGAATTTTGCATGGATAACCGTTGGCTGGGAGGCCCAGCAAAGCCCAACCGCATTTCAACGCTTGTTGAGCACTTGTGCTACAGGGCGCAGCATCAACCCGAGCAATTGGCCGTGGCATTTCTGCCGGACGGTGGGACCGAGTGCGTCGAACAACTCAGTTACGGCGAGATGGACAGACGTGCCCGCCGAGTGGCCGTGCAGCTGCAGGCGCTCGGCCTGGCAGAACAGCGGGCTTTGCTGCTCTACCCGCCGGGGCTGGATTTTTTGATCGCCTTCTTAGGCTGCCTTTACAGCCGGGTGATTGCCGTACCGCTGGCGCTGCCGTTGCGGCGGATGGAACGGCTGCAGCCTTTGGCGGCGGACGCCCGGGCAAAAGTGGCGCTGACCACCGCGCGCATGCTCAAGGCCGTCGCGGCGCGGGAGGATGGCACGTTGCCGCTGGCGCCGCTACCCTGGCTGGCGACGGATGCGCCGGCGGATGGGGAGGAACGCCACTGGCAGCCGCCGCCAACCGCTTCGGAGTCGCTCGCTTACTTGCAGTACACCTCCGGGTCCACCGCGGCGCCGCGGGGCGTGATGATCACCCACGCCAACCTCCTGCAGAACATGGCCGCCACCGTCGAGCTGTACCGTGCGGGTGAGCAGGATGTCGCCCTCAGCTGGCTGCCGCACTTTCACGACATGGGGCTGGTGGGTGGGCTGCTGGAGCCGCTTTACGCCGGTGTGCCCTGCTACTGGATGCCGCCGCCGGCCTTTATCCAGCAGCCGCTGCGCTGGTTGGAGGCTATCGATCGCTATCGGGTCACCCACAGCGGCGGTCCCAACTTCGCCTACGAGCTGTGTGCGCGCAAAAGTGCCGAGCGGCAGCCGCTGGAGCTTGACTTGAGCTGCTGGGCCGTTGCGTACTGCGGAGCGGAGCCGGTGCGCGCGGAGGTCTTGACCCAATTTGCCGAGACGTTCGGCTGCTATGGTTTTCGCGCGCAGGCCTTCTGTCCGACCTATGGCCTGGCTGAGGCGACGCTGCAGGTGACGAGCGTACCGAGGACCGAAGCGCCGCGCGTCTATGCGGCACAGCCGCAGCAGCTTGAGCAGGGCCTGGCTGTGCAGGCGCCTGATTCAGCCACGGGGGGGCGGTTGCTGGTCAGTTGCGGCCGGCCCACCGCCGGAACGCAGGTGTTGATCGTCCATCCGCAAAGGTGCACGCGCTGTGCTCGGGGGGAAATTGGCGAGATCTGGATTGCCGGTCCGGCGGTCGCCGGGGGCTACTGGCAGCAACCGGAGGCGACGCAGCGTACGTTCGGTGCCTATCTGGCCGATACGGGTGAAGGACCCTTTCTGCGCACCGGCGATCTCGGATTTGAGCATGGGGGGGAACTGTTCGTGTGCGGCCGGTGCAAAGATCTCATCATTCTCTACGGCCGCAACCTTTACCCGCAGGATATCGAGTGGACCGTGCAACAGAGTCACCCGGCGCTACGGACCGACGCCGGGGCCGCCTTTGCCGTGGACATGGCGGGGCAGGAGCGGTTGGTGGTCGCCCAGGAGCTGGATTTTCGCCAGGTGGTCGATATCGAGGCAGTCGCCGCGGCGATCCGCCAGGCCGTCTACGCAGAACACGAAGTGCAGGTGTATACGGTGGTGCTGCTCCAGGCGGGCAGCATTCCCAGAACCTCCAGCGGCAAGATCCGGCGCCAGGCTTGCAGCAACGATTTTCGCACCGGCAAGTTGGCGGCGGTGGGCAGCAGTACCCTCGAGCCTGCTGACGAGGCGACCGACTCGCCCGCTCTCACCCGTACCGCGCTGCTGGCGGCGGCGGCCCCCGAGCGGCCGGCGCTGTTGGCAGCCTACGTGCAGCAGCAGCTCGCGCAGCGCTTGCGCACCGATCCATCCCGGTTGGACCCGGACACGCCGCTCGGGGCTCTGGGGCTCGATTCGCTGACGAGCATCGAGCTCAAGGCCCGCATCGAAGCGGATCTCGGGGTCACTGTGTTGCTGGAGGACTTTTTGGGCGTTGACGGTGTCCAGGGACTGACGCGGCGCTGGCTTGACCAACTGGAACAGCCGGAGGCCGTCGCTAGGGAGCCGCTGCAGCCGATGGCACGGCCCGCGCGGCTGCCGCTGTCGTTTGCCCAGGAGCGGCTGTGGTTTCTCGAGCAGCTCGAACCCGGCAATCCCTTCTACCACATCGCCTTGAGCTGCCGTCTGGAAGGTGCCCTGGATGTGTCGGCCCTGGAGCGCAGCTTTAACGCGGTGCTCGAGCGCCACGAAGTCTTGCGGACCACGTTTAGCGTGGCGGCCGGCCGGCCCATTCAACGCATTGCTCCTTTTGCCTCTTTCCAGCTGCCTGTACTCGCTCTGCAGCACCTGGAAGCGGCCGAGCGCACCGCCGAGGCGGCCAGGTTGACCGGCGAGCTGGCCGTGCGGCCGTTTGCTCTGGCAGTGGAACTGCCGATGCGCCTGCAACTGCTGCGCTTGGGCGAGCAAGACCACCAACTGCTGCTAGTCTTCCACCACATCGCCTTCGACGAATGGTCCGCCCGCCTGCTCGTGCACGAACTGAGCCACCTCTACCGCACCTTCCACCACGACCAATCGCCCCAACTGCCACCACCCGAGCTGCAATACGCCGATTTTGCCCTCCAGCAACGCCACACCCTCCAGGGCGATACCCTCCACAGCCTGCTCGATTTTTGGCAACAACTGCTGCCCAAGCCTTTGCCAGTACTGCAGTTGCCCACCGACCACCCCAGACCACCGGTGCAGACTTTCGGCGGCCGGCGATACACCCTGACACTCGACCCCGCTTTGAGTGAACACCTGAGCGCCCTGGCCCGCCGCCACCAGGCCACTTTGTTCATGACCCTGCTTGCCGCCTTTGCCGTGCTGCTCGGTCGCTACAGCGCCCAGCCCACCGTGCTTATCGGCACCCCGGCCGCCAACCGCGAACGCCAGGAAATGCAGCAGATGATGGGGCTTTTGACCAACACGCTGGTATTGCCCATCGACTTGAGCGGCGACCCCGACTTTGCGACTTTGTTGGCTCGGGTGCGCCAGATGGCTTTACAGGCTTATGAGCATCAGCAGCTGCCGTTCGAGAAACTGGTTGAACACCTGCAACCGCAGCGGGAGTTGGGGCAAAATCCGCTCTTTCAGGTACTCTTCAGCTTGCAAAACGCACCACTGCAGCCGTGGCAATGGCCGGACGCTCTGCGGGTGGTGCCTGAAACTATCGACACTGCCACGGCCAAGTTCGATGTGTCCCTGGCGGTGGTGCAAACCGAGCAGGGTCTGCTGCGCGCCACCTTCGAGTACAACTGCGCGCTGTTCGAGGCGGCCACCATCGAACGGTGGGCGGGGCACTATCAAAACTTGCTCGCTGCGGTGGTCGCGGATCCGAAGTTGCCTGTGTCGCAGCTGCCGATTTTGGGAGCGTCGGAGCGTCGGCAGTTGCAGCAGTGGGGGCGAGGGGCGGATAGAGCGCTCTTGGCGACCAGTGTGGTCGAGTTGTTGACCGCGCAGCTGAAGCGCACGCCGCAGGCCATCGCGGTGGTCGATGGGCAAGAGCAGCTCAGTTATGAACAGCTTGACGAGCGCGCCGGGCGGTTGGCGGGGTATTTGCGCGGTTTGGGTGTGGGCGTTGGGGTGCGCGTCGGGGTGTTGGTGGAGCGGTCGGTGGCGATGGTGGTGGCGGTGGTGGCGGTGTTGAAGGCGGGGGGGGCGTACGTGCCTTTGGAGGCGAGTTTGCCGGTGGAGCGTCTGCGGTGGCTGGTGTCGGATGCGGGGGTGCGCTGGGTGCTGAGCGATGAAAGCACGGCGGGTCTGGCGCAGTCGTTGCCGGTGAAGCAGGTGGGTGTAGAGGAGGCGCTCGGGGAGGGTAAGGCTGGGGAGGCGGTGGAATTTGGTGGCCAGGAGGAGGCGTATGTGATTTACACTTCCGGCTCCACAGGCAAACCAAAAGGCGTCATGATGACGCACGCCCCGCTGGTCAATCTGCTCAGCTGGCAGGCGGAGCAGTTGCCGGGTGCGGCCAGGACCCTGCAGTTTGCCTCCCTGGGCTTCGATGTCTCTTTTCAAGAGATTTTTTCGACCTGGTGCACCGGAGGCACGCTGGTTTTGATCGAAGAAGCGACCCGTACCGATCCGATTAGTCTGTGGAATGTCATCGTCGAGTCGGCGATCGAGCGGTTGTTTTTGCCGTATGTCGCCCTGCAGCAGTTGGCGGAAGTTGCGGGCTGTCACCCGCACTTACCTGTGCCTCTGCAGGAGGTGATCGTTGCCGGGGAGCAACTGCGCATCACGCCGCAGATTGCAAACTTCTTTGGCCGCTTGCCGGGCTGTACTCTGCACAACCACTACGGGCCGACAGAGAGTCACGTCGTCACCGCCTGTACACTGAGCGGCCCACCGCAGAACTGGTCGGTGCTCCCGCCCATCGGCCGGCCGATCGCCAATGTGCGCATTGTCGTGCTGGACGGGTATCTGCAGCCGGTGCCCATCGGTATTCCCGGCGAACTGTATATCGGCGGCGCCGGCCTCGCCCGTGGCTATCTCAACCAGCCCGAGCTGACGGCCGAGCGCTTCATCGCGCCTTCTGCCGAACTGGAAGCGGGATCTCGGCTTTACCGCACCGGCGATCGGGCGCGCTGGCGGCCGGACGGCCAGCTCGAATTTCTCGGTCGCCTCGACGGGCAGATCAAACTGCGCGGCTTCCGTATCGAACCCGGCGAGATCGAGGCGGTACTGGCGCAGCATCCGGCCGTCCGGCAAGCGGTGGTCATGGTTCGAGAAGAGGTGCCCGGCCCCAGGCGGCTGGTGGCATACATCGTGTCCACTCCTGAGGCCCGGCAGCAGGAGGAATCGCTGCGGCAGTACCTGCGTGAGCGGCTGCCGCAGTACATGGTGCCGTCGGCCTTCGTCCATTTGGCGGCGCTGCCGCTGACGCCCAACGGCAAGGTGGACCGCACAGCGTTGCCGCCCCCGGCCGGCCGCCGGCAGTCGGATCCGGATGTTGTGCCGTGCACACCGCTGGAGAAGCAGATAGCGACCATCTGGGCACAGGTGTTGGGGATGGAGGATGTCGGCCGGCACGACAACTTTTTTGATCTCGGAGGGCATTCGCTGCTGGCGACGCAGGTTCGCTCTCGCCTGCGCGAGGAATTGCAGGTCGAACTGCCGCTGCGTCCCCTGTTTGAAACCCCCACCGTATCGGGTCTGGCGCGCGTCATCGCCGGATTGCAGGGGCAAAGAAGCGACGCTGAGTGTCGGCCTATTCCCAAGGCGAGCCGCGGCACCTCTGCTGAGCAGCTGCTGGCGGCACTGCCCCAATTGACGGACCGCCAAGTCGAGGTGCTGTTGGACACACTGTTGTCCGAGCGGGAGGTTACGCAATGAACGATATTCAACAATGGCTCGCCACCTTGTCCATTGAGCAGAAGCGGTCGCTTCTAGCTGAGCTGTTGCAGAAGCGGGCGAGTCGGCCCCAGACGTTTCCTTTGTCCTTTGCGCAGCAGCGGCTGTGGTTTCTCGACCAGATCGAACCGGGCAGTCCCGCTTACAACATCCCGGCGGCGGTCCGCCTGAGCGGCCTGCTCGACGTTGCGGCCCTCCAGCGCAGTCTGGACGCCATCGTCCGGCGCCACGAGGCGCTGCGGACCACTTTCGGTACCCAGGACGGTCAGCCGGTTCAGGTGGTCGCCGCCCCGGCGGCGGAGCAAGTCGTAGAGTTGCCGTGCATCGACCTGGGTCTTGCCGACGACGCGCAGATTCTGCAGCTGGCTACCCAGGAGGCCAGGCGGCCCTTCGATCTGGCATGCGGACCGCTGCTGCGCGCCACGCTCCTGCGGCGGACACCTGAGGAACATGTGCTGCTGTTTACTGTGCACCACATTGTCTTTGACGGCTGGTCGATCGCGATTTTCCTGCGGGAGCTGGCGGCGCTGTACGAAGGCTTGCGCTCGGGGACGCCACCGGTACTGCCGGAACTGGCCATTCAGTACGCAGACTACGCGGTGTGGCAGCACCGGCAACTACAAGGGCCACTTCTGGAAAAGCACCTGGATTACTGGCAGCAGATGCTCGATCGATGTTCGCCGTTGCGCTTCGTTGAGGAGCGGACGCCGGGCGCAGGGGCCGATCTGCAGGCGGTGTCCCAGCAGGCGCTGACGTTGCCGCAAAGTCTACTGACGGCCGTCAAGGCCCTGGCGCAGCGCTCGGGGGCAACGCTGTTCATGGTGTTGCTGGCGGCCTTCAAAGCCCTGCTGCACTGCCATGCGCAGCAGACGGACATCCTGGTGGGCACTCCCATTGCCAACCGCACCCGTGTTGAGACCGAGGGGCTGATTGGCTTTTTTGCCAACACGCTGGTGCTGCGCACCGACCTGTCGGCCGATCCGAGCTTCACACAACTGCTTGCGCGGGTGCGGGAGGTTGCCCTGGGTGCTTACGCTCACCAGGAATTGCCCTTTGCAAAGCTGGTCGAGCAGCTGCAGCCGGAGCGCCACCTCAGCCGCACCCCGCTGTTTCGGGTGTGGTTCGTTCTGCAGGAAGATCCGCTGCCGGCGCTGCATCTGCCGGGTCTGGCACTCAGCCTGATGGAGGTCCATCCGGGGGTAGCCCGCTACGACCTGAAGCTGAGCCTCTGGGAAGGACCGGAGGGATTGAAAGGCGCCCTGGAGTATAGGCCGGCCCTACTCGACGCCGCGACCGTCGCCCGCCTGGCGACGCAGTGGCTTGTGCTGTTGGAGTGCGTGCTCGAAAGGCCGGACATCCGGCTGGGAGAACTAACGGTCCGACTGAGCGAATTCGACCGGCAGCAGCAGAGCCGTCGGCACCAGGCCTTGCAGCAAAACGCGCTGGCGAAGCTGAAGCAGACCGCACGCAAAAGCGTGGAGGAAAGTTGACCATGGAACCAGCCCGCGGTCCCAAGCTCGGCCGGCGCCACGCCATCCGCGTGTCCCAGGCGGAACTGGTGCAGAGCGGACTGCTGCCGTCCGGTTCGCCGTTGCCGCTGCTCGTTCAACCGACCGACACCGGGTTAAGTCTTGCGGCCTGGTTGCAAGCCAACCGGTCCTTGATCGAACAGCAACTGCGGCGGCACGGCGGTCTGCTGTTGCGCGGCTTCGAAGTCGGCGGCGCCGGCGGCTTCGAGCGCTGTCTGCACGCCGCCGCCCCCGGCGGGCCGCTGCCCTACCAGGACGGCTCCTCGCCGCGCAGTCAGGTTCAGGGGCACATCTATACTTCGACGGACTACCCCGCCGAGGCGCCGATCTTCCTACACAGCGAGCTGTCCTACGCGGGTTGCTGGCCGATGAAAGTGCTGTTTTACTGCGTGCGGCCGGCAGATCGCGGCGGCGAGACGCCAATCGCCGATACGCGCCGGGTTTGGGCGCGCATTGATCCGGCCGTCCGAGAAGCATTTTGCACCAAAGGCGTGATGTACATCCGCAACTTTGGCGATGGCCTGGGTCTTTCCTGGCAGCAGGCCTTCCGGACGGCGGAGCCCACCCAGGTTGAGGCCTACTGCCGCCGCCAGGGCATCACCTGCGAGTGGCAGGGGGCCGGCCGCCTGCGTACGCGCCAGGTCCGTCAGGCGGCAGCTGTCCATCCGCACACAGGGGAGGTGGTCTGGTTCAACCACGCGGCCTTCTTCCACCCGAGCACCCTGACACCGGCGGTCCGCGACGCCCTGCTGGCGCAGTTGGCCCCGGAGGAGCTGCCGTACTACACCTGTTTCGGCGACGGGTCAGCCATCGCCGCGGAGGTCATCGAGCAGGTGCGCGCCGCGTACCGGCTGGAGACCAGCGTGTTCGCCTGGCAGGCACAGGACGTGTTGCTGCTGGACAACATGCTGACGGCGCACGGCCGCAACCCCTACACAGGCGCCCGCCAGGTGCTGGTGGGTATGGCGGAACCCCACGGTCTCCCGAAAGCCGAGCAGTAGTATCCGAGAACGCCCATGGCATCGCAAAAGCTCGAAGGCTACGCCCTCTCCCCACAACAACAGCGCCTGTGGCGGCTGCAGCAGCGCCACCGCACCCAGCCCTACCGCGCGCTTTGCACCGTCTCGATCGAAGGTAAGCTCGACCGCGCCGCCCTGGGCGCCGCCTGGCAACAGGTGGTCGGGCACCACGAGATCCTGCGCACCGTCTTCGAGGCGCTGCCGGGGATGGTGCTGCCCCTGCAGGTGATCCGCACCGATCTGGCCGTACCGCTGCGCGAACACGACTGGAGCGGTCAAAAGCCCCAGCAGCAGCAGCTGGCAGCGCTTTGGGAGACTTTAGTGCAGCGGAAGTTCGACTACGGCCGGGGGCCGCTGCTGGAGGGGCACCTTGTGGCTCTGGGGCCTCGGCATCACCAGCTGCTGCTGGCCCTGCCCGCGCTATGCGCCGACGCGGCGGCGCTCCATCAGTTGGTACAACAGCTGAGCGACGCCTACGCCGAGCACCTGGGCGCCGCACCCCGGCTTACCGAGGCGCCGCTGCAGTACGCGGATCTGGCCGCCTGGCTGAATGAATTGCTGGAGGCGGATGAGACGGCCGCCGGGCAGGATTTCTGGCGCAAGCCGCCGCCAGAGTTGCCGACGCTGCGGCTGCCTTTCGAGCGCGCGGGTGCAGCGGAGGGCGACTACCAACCGTGGTCTACCCCCCCGGTGCTCCTGCCCCCTGCGCTGAGCGCCAAACTGGAGCATTTGGCCCTGCGTAGCGCCACCTCCCTGGATATGGTTCTGCTGGCCGGCTGGGGGATCCTGCTGGGGCGGCTGTCGGGAGCAAGCGACGTGTTGATCGGCGTGGGCTGTGACGGGCGGCCCTATCCGGAACTGCAGCAGGCGATGGGTCCGTTGGCCAAGTATCTGCCCGTGCACTGCCGTCTGGGGGAGGAGCCCTTCGCTGCGGTGCTGGCACAGGTTGCCGACGAGGCCCACCAGGGCCGCCGGTGGCAGGAGTACTTCGCCTGGCAGAATCTGGACCAGATGCCCTTTTGGCCCTTCGGCTTTGACTATCGGAACCGGCCTGACGCCTGGGTCGTCGCGGACGTGCGCTTCGCGCTGCAGCGGCAGTCTGCGCCCATCGACCGGTGCAAAGTCGAATTGGTGTGCGTTCGAGTGGGCGAGGCGCTCAGCGCCCAACTGGTCTACGACGCGGATCTGCTGGCGGCGGAGGCGGTGGAACCCCTGCTGGGACGGTGGCAGGCGCTGCTGGCCGATGCCGCCGAGCAGCCCCAGCTGCCGCCCGGCCGATTGGCGGTCCTCGGTGAGGACGAGCGACGGCGGCTGCTCGTGGACTTCAACGGTGCACCAGCGGCCGCCGCGCTCGCGGGGTGCTTCCCGCGTCTATTCGAGGCGCAGGTGGAGCGCACCCCGGAGGCTACGGCACTGGTGTACGAAGAGCAGCAACTGACTTACCGGGAGTTGAACCGACGGGCGAACCAGCTGGCCCATCACCTGCGCTCACGGGGAGTCGGACCGCAGGTGCGCGTCGGTCTGCAGCTGGAGCGATCACTGGAGATGGTCATCGCCTTGCTGGGGGTATGGAAGGCGGGCGGTGCCTACGTGCCGCTCGATCCGGCGCTGCCGGCGCCGCGGCTCGCCTGGATGGACGAGGATGCGCAGGTGCAGCTGGTGCTGACTACTGGTGCCGATGTCCAGCAAAGCGGGGACGGCCGGCGAATGCGCCTCGATGCTGAGCAGGCGGCGCTTGCCCGGCACAGCGAGGCCAACCCGGGCCATGCCGTCGCGCCATCCCACCTCGCCTACGTGCTGTACACCTCCGGCTCGACTGGCCGCCCGAAGGGCGTGGCCGTCGAGCATGGTCAGTTGCTCAACTATCTGCAGGGTATTTTGCCGCGGCTGGATCTGCCGCCGGGGGCGAGTTTTGCCCTGGTTTCCACCTTTGCCGCCGACCTGGGCCACACGGTGCTGTTCCCGGCGCTGTGCACCGGCGGCTGCCTGCACATCGTCTCTGGGCCGCGCGCCTTTGACGCCGACGCCTTAGCCGCTTACAGCCGTCTGCATGGCATCGACTGCTTGAAAATTGTCCCCTCTCACCTGGATGCCCTGCTGAGTGCCGCGCAGCCCGCGGATCTGCTGCCGCGCCGCTGCCTGGTCCTTGGCGGCGAGACCTGCCACTGGGAGCTCATCGCCAAGTTGCGGCAGTTGGCTCCGACTTGCCGTATTCTCAACCACTACGGACCGACGGAGGCGACGGTGGGTGTGCTGACCTATCTGACGGAGGAGCGCCCGCACCCGGACGCCGCGACGGTGCCGCTCGGGCGTCCCCTGGCTAATACCCGGGTCTACGTGCTGGACGGGCACCGGCGGCCGGTGCCCGTGGGGGTACCGGGCGAGCTGTATATCGGGGGGAGGAGCGTCGCCCGC
This sequence comes from Aphanocapsa lilacina HA4352-LM1, assembly GCA_019359725.1. Lineage (GTDB taxonomy): Bacteria > Cyanobacteriota > Cyanobacteriia > Gloeobacterales > Gloeobacteraceae > Gloeobacter > Gloeobacter lilacinus. Next base: position 31,085 of record JAHHGR010000027.1, read on the forward strand.
GGCTACCTGAACCGTCCAGAGCTGAGCGCCGAGAAATTCGTGCCCGACCCGTTCAGCGACCAGCCGGGGGCGCGGCTCTACCGCACCGGCGACCGGGGGCGCTGGTTGCCCGACGGCCAGCTCGAATTTCTCGGTCGTCTCGACGGGCAGATCAAACTGCGCGGCTTCCGTATCGAACCCGGCGAGATCGAGGCGGTGCTCGCGCAGCATCCGGCGGTGAGCGCCGCTGCTGTCGCCCTGCACGAGGCAGTTCCCGCTCAGCCGCAGCTCGTGGCTTACATCGTACCGGCCGCCGCCGGATTGGACCTGGAGTCGCTGCGCCCGTATCTGAGGGAGCGGCTTGCCGCGCACATGATTCCCTCGCGCTGCGTCGCGCTGCGGGCACTGCCGCTGACGCCCAACGGCAAGCTCGACCGCCGGGCCCTCCCGGCTCCCGATACCGCCCTTTCCCGGGAGGCGACCCCACGCACTCCTGCTGAGCAAGTTCTGGCGCAGATCTGGGCGCAGTTGCTGCGGCGGGAGCACGTCGGCATCCACGACAACTTCTTTGAATTGGGGGGCGATTCGATTTTGAGTATTCAGATGGTCGCCCGAGCCCGGCAGGCGGGCGTGCGGCTGACCCCCCGGCAGGTGTTCGAGCACCAGACGATCGCCGGCCTGGCGGCGTTGGCCGATACGGCCCCCGCCAGTCAGGCCGAGCAAGGATCGATCGTCGGTCCGCTGCCTTTGACACCGATCCAGCGCTGGTTTTTTGAACAGGATCTGCCGGGAGCACACCACTGGAACCAGGCAGTGCTGCTGGAGGTGCCTGCCGATCTCAACCCGGACGGGCTGGAGCAGGCGATGCAACTGCTGCTGTTGCACCACGACGCTCTGCGGTTGCGATTTTATCGGGAAGCGGACGGCTGGCGACAAGCGTGCGCGCCGCCCGGCAAAGGGGTGCCGCTGCGCCGCGAGAACCTGACGGCGCCGCCGCCCGAGCGGTTTGGAGCGGCCTTCGCCGCCGTCGTCGCCGAGGTGCAAGCCGGCCTGGACCTGACGCAGGGGCCGCTGCTGGGCGCCGTGTACTTCGCTATGGGGCCGCACCGGCCGGGCCGCCTGCTGCTGGCAGTTCACCATCTGGCGGTGGACGGCTTCTCCTGGCGCATTTTGCTGGAGGATCTCGAAACGGCCCTTGGACAGCTCAGCCGTGGCGAGCCCCTCCACCTGCCGCCCAAGACCACCTCCTTCAGGCAGTGGGCCGAGCAGCTGCAGGCGTACGCCCGGAACAGGCCCTTGCTCTCGGAGCTGGATTTCTGGCTTTCTCGGCCGTACCACCAGGTAGGCTCCCTACCGGTGGATTGGACAGGCGGGGAGAACACCGCCGCCACGGCCCGCAGCGTCGCGGTCGCCCTGTCGGCGGAGCGGACCGCTCTACTGCTGCAGGCGGTTCCACGTGCCTATCGCACCGAGATCAACGACGTGCTGTTGACGGCCCTGGCGCAGGTGTTCAGCCGGTGGACGGGGGCCTCGGCGGTGCTGATCACCCTGGAAGGCCATGGCCGGGAAGATCTCTGCGACGGGGTGGATCTGTCGCGGACGGTGGGCTGGTTTACGGCACTGTTCCCGGTACTGCTGGAGGTGGACCGGCAGGCCGCTCCGGGGCTGCAGTTGTCGGCTGTCAAAAAGCAGCTGCGCGCGATTCCGCAGCGGGGCATCGGCTATGGGCTGCTGCGCTACCTGGCGGAGGCGGGGCCAGCCGTCCAGCGGTTGCGGGCGCTGCCGGCGGCCGAGGTGCGCTTCAACTACCTGGGCCAGTTCGATCAGGTGCTGGCGGGCTCGGCACTGCTGGCACGCGCGCGCGAACCGGTCGGCCCCACCCGCGCGCTCCAGGGCCGCCGCAGTCACCTGCTCGATATCAACGGCTTCATCCTCGAAGGTCGGTTGCACCTGGAGTGGACCTACAGCGAGCAGGTCCACCGCCGCTCGACGGTGATGGGACTGGCCGAGGACTGTCTGGCAGTCCTGCAGCAGCTGATCGATCAAAGTGAGTCCGCCCCGGTGGGCGGGTTGAGCAGTGAGGACTTTCCCCAGGCCCGCCTCGATCAACAAGACCTCGACCAGTTCCTCGCCAAAATCCAGCCGGAAAAACCGCGATCATGAGCACCCACGGTATCGCCGATCTTTACGAACTGTCGCCTTTGCAGGAAGGCATCCTCTTTCACAGCCTTGATGCTCCCGACCCGGGGATGTACTGCGTTCAACTGCGTTTCGAGCTGCAGGGCGCACTGGATGTGGACATCTTTGCGCGCTGCTGGCAGCTGGTGATCGACCGGCAGGTGGTCTTGCGCACCTCCTTTCACTGGCAGGAGGCGGACAAGCCGCTGCAAGTCGTCCATCGGCGGGTGGAACTGCCCCTGCAGCTGTTGGATTGGCGCGCTGTGCCGGCCGACCGGCAGCAGGCGCAGCTGGAAGATTACCTGGCGGCGGATCGCAAGGCAGGCTTCGTTCTCTCGCAACCGCCGCTGATGCGCCTGGCTTTGATCCGCCTGGAGGAGCAGCGCTACCAGTGCCTTTGGAGCAAGCACCATTTGATCCTGGACGGCTGGTCCACGGCGCTGGTGCTCAAAGAAGCACTCGAACTGTATCAGGCTCTCCACGGGGGGTTGCCCTTGCCGTCGGCCGCGGGATCGGCCTATCGTGACTACATCGGCTGGCTGCAGCAGCAGGATCTCAAGCAGGCGGAAGATTTTTGGCGACGGGTTCTGCGCGGTTTTATCATCCCCACGCCGCTGGGGGTGGGCCGGCAGACGGGCAGGGCCAGGGAAGCAGGTGGTGCTGAGCAGAGCTTGGACCTGCCGCGGGCGCTGACCGAGTTGCTGCAGCGGCAGGCGCGCGCGCACCAGCTGACGCTCAATACGCTGATCCAGGGAGCCTGGGCGTTGCTGCTCAGCCGCTACAGCGGCGAGGCGGATATCGTCTTCGGAGCCACCTGCTCCGGCCGGCCGGCCGCGCTGGATGGGGCCGAGGCGATGGTGGGCTTATTTATCAACACCCTGCCGGTGCGTGCCCGGGTGCAGCCGGATTCCACCGTGCTTGGCTGGCTCAGGCAGTTGCAGGCGGAGCAGGCGCTCGCCCGCCAGTACGAGTACAGCCCGCTGGTGGAGGTGCAGGGGTGGAGCGAGGTGCCTCGTGGTCTGCCGCTGTTCGAGAGTATCGTCGTCTTCGAGAACTACCCGGTAGATCCGTCGCTGCGGCAGATGGCAGGGGATTTGCGCGTCGGCCGCGTACATACTGTGGAGCGGACGAACTACCCGTTGACCCTAGTCGCTGTGCAGGGCGCACAATTGTCGCTGCGCATGTTGTACGAGCCGCAGCGCTTCGATGCTCAGACCATCGAGCGGATGCTCGGGCATCTGCAGATGCTGCTGAGCGGTTTGGCGGCGCGCCTGGAAGCCGGATGCCTGGCTGAGGTGCCGATGCTCACCCCGGCAGAATATCGGCAGTTGCTTGAGGAGTGGAACGCCACCGGGCGCGATTTTGCACAGGACCGCTGCCTGCACGCGCTGTTTGAGGATCAGGTGGAGCGCACACCGGATGCAGTGGCTGCGGTGTGTGCCGGCCGTCAGCTGACTTATCGGCGGCTCGACGAGCAGGCCAACCAGTTGGCGCACCACCTGCAGGCGCTTGGGGTCGGCCCGGATGTGCCGGTGGGTCTGTGTCTGGAGCGCTCCGAGCGAATGCTGGTGGGCTTGCTGGGGGTTCTCAAAGCCGGGGGCGCCTACGTGCCGCTGGATGCGGCTTATCCCGAGACGCGGCTGGCTGCGATGCTGGCGGACGCCCAGGCGCCGGTGGTAGTCACCGAGCAACACCTGGCTTCGAGACTGGATTGTTCGGGAGTGCAGACGGTCTACCTGGACACCGACGGTGAGGTGATTGCCCGCCGGGGCGTACACCTCCCCCACAGCCAGGTGAGCGGAGCGCACCTGGCTTACATCATTTACACCTCCGGCTCCACCGGCCGACCCAAGGGTGTCGCCATCGAGCATCGCAGTGCTGTCGCCCTGATGCACTGGGCTCGGGAGGCTTTTTCGCCCCAGACGCTCAGCGGGGTGCTGGCGGCCACCTCCCTCTGCTTCGACCTGTCGGTCTTCGAGCTGTTCGCGCCCCTGTGCTGGGGAGGCCGGGTGCTGCTGGTAGAGAACATCCTGGCGGCGCGGGACGCTACCGGGGAAGTGACTTTGATCAACACCGTGCCCTCCGCGCTCATCGAGTTGCTGCGTTTGCAAGAACTGCCCGCCTCGGTACACACCGTCAACCTGGCCGGCGAGCCGCTGCCGCCGGGGCTGGTCCGCCGACTGTACCAGCAGAACTCCATCCGGCAGGTCTTCAACCTCTACGGTCCCTCGGAGGACACCACCTACTCCACCTGGACCCTGGTGTCCCCGGATGGGGAAGGACCGGTGCCCATCGGCCGTCCGATCGCCAACACGCAGGTGTACGTCCTCGACGAGCACCGCCAAGTACTGCCTGTCGGCATTCCCGGCGAACTGTATATCGGTGGTGCCGGTCTTGCCCGCGGCTACCTCAACCAGCCCGAGCTGACGGCCGCCAAGTTCGTGCCCAACCCCTTCGATGAGCAACCGGGAACGCGGCTTTACCGCACCGGCGACCGGGGGCGCTGGTTGCCCGACGGTCAACTGGAATTTCTCGGCCGCCTCGACGGTCAGATTAAACTGCGCGGCTTCCGCATCGAACCGGGGGAGGTCGAAGTGGTGTTGGGCGAGCACCCAGAGGTGCAGCAGGCGGTGGTGCTGGCAGACGGTCAGTCGGCGCGGCTGGTGGCGTACGTGGTGGGCAACGACCCAAACAGGCCGCCGCCGGAGGAGTCGCTGCGCCAGTATCTGGGCGAACGGTTGCCGCAGTACATGGTGCCGTCGGTGTGGGTGGTGCTGGCGGTGCTGCCGAGGACGCCCAACGGCAAGGTGGACCGCAAGGCCCTCCCCCGAGAGCAAGTGGAGCGCACCGTGGCGCCCGACACCTTCGTGGCCCCCCGCACTGCCATTGAGCAACGGCTGGCTGAGCTTTGGAGCGAACTGTTGGGAGTCCATCCCATCGGCATGGGGGACAGCTTCTTTGCCCTGGGAGGGCATTCGCTGCTGGCCACCCGGCTGGTTGCCCGCGTGCGCGAGTCTTTCGAAGTGGATTTGTCGTTGCGCAGCGTGTTCGAGGCGCCGATGGCCGCTGAACTGGCAGCGCGGATCGAGGCGTTGCAGGTGCAAGCGGTTCCGCTCGCGGCCCCGCTGCAGCCGATGGCGCGGCCCGAGCGGTTGCCGCTGTCGTTTGCCCAGGAGCGGCTGTGGGTTCTCGAACAGCTGCAGCCCGGCACCTGTGCATACCACATTCCCATCGCCCTGCACCTGAGCGGCCCGCTGGACGCAGCCGCACTGGAGCAGGCTTTCCAAGCGCTCCTGCAGCGCCACGAGGCTTTGCGCACCACCTTTCATCTGGAGGAAGGCCAACCTGTTCAGCGCATCGCCCCGGCTGTGCCCCGGCCGCTGCCGCTGGTGGATTTGCAGGCACTGCCTGCCGAACAACAGCTTCACCAGGCACAGCAGCGATTTGCTCAACTGTCTCGGCAACCATTTGACTTGGCGGTGGAGCTGCCGATGCGGGTGCAACTGGTGCGCTTGGGCGAGCAAGACCACCAACTGCTGCTAGTCTTCCACCACATCGCCTTCGACGAATGGTCCGCCCGCCTGCTCGTGCACGAACTGAGCCACCTCTACCGCACCTTCCACCACGACCAATCGCCCCAACTGCCACCACCCGAGCTGCAATACGCCGATTTTGCCCTCCAGCAACGCCACACCCTCCAGGGCGATACCCTCCACAGCCTGCTCGATTTTTGGCAACAACTGCTGCCCAAGCCTTTGCCAGTACTGCAGTTGCCCACCGACCACCCCAGACCACCGGTGCAGACTTTCGGCGGCCGGCGATACACCCTGACACTCGACCCCGCTTTGAGTGAACACCTGAGCGCCCTGGCCCGCCGCCACCAGGCCACTTTGTTCATGACCCTGCTTGCCGCCTTTGCCGTGCTGCTCGGTCGCTACAGCGCCCAGCCCACCGTGCTTATCGGCACCCCGGCCGCCAACCGCGAACGCCAGGAAATGCAGCAGATGATGGGGCTTTTGACCAACACGCTGGTATTGCCCATCGACTTGAGCGGCGACCCCGACTTTGCGACTTTGTTGGCTCGGGTGCGCCAGATGGCTTTACAGGCTTATGAGCATCAGCAGCTGCCGTTCGAGAAACTGGTTGAACACCTGCAACCGCAGCGGGAGTTGGGGCAAAATCCGCTCTTTCAGGTACTCTTCAGCTTGCAAAACGCACCACTGCAGCCGTGGCAATGGCCGGACGCTCTGCGGGTGGTGCCTGAAACTATCGACACTGCCACGGCCAAGTTCGATGTGTCCCTGGCGGTGGTGCAAACCGAGCAGGGTCTGCTGCGCGCCACCTTCGAGTACAACTGCGCGCTGTTCGAGGCGGCCACCATCGAACGGTGGGCGGGGCACTATCAAAACTTGCTCGCTGCGGTGGTCGCGGATCCGAAGTTGCCTGTGTCGCAGCTGCCGATTTTGGGAGCGTCGGAGCGTCGGCAGTTGCAGCAGTGGGGGCGAGGGGCGGATAGAGCGCTCTTGGCGACCAGTGTGGTCGAGTTGTTGACCGCGCAGCTGAAGCGCACGCCGCAGGCCATCGCGGTGGTCGATGGGCAAGAGCAGCTCAGTTATGAACAGCTTGACGAGCGCGCCGGGCGGTTGGCGGGGTATTTGCGCGGTTTGGGTGTGGGCGTTGGGGTGCGCGTCGGGGTGTTGGTGGAGCGGTCGGTGGCGATGGTGGTGGCGGTGGTGGCGGTGTTGAAGGCGGGGGGGGCGTACGTGCCTTTGGAGGCGAGTTTGCCGGTGGAGCGTCTGCGGTGGCTGGTGTCGGATGCGGGGGTGCGCTGGGTGCTGAGCGATGAAAGCACGGCGGGTCTGGCGCAGTCGTTGCCGGTGAAGCAGGTGGGTGTAGAGGAGGCGCTCGGGGAGGGTAAGGCTGGGGAGGCGGTGGAATTTGGTGGCCAGGAGGAGGCGTATGTGATTTACACTTCCGGCTCCACAGGCAAACCAAAGGGGGTCCAGGTGATCCACAGCGGCGTGGTCAACTTTTTGCAGGCGATGAGCCGACTGCTGCAACTGGGGCCCCAGGATGTGCTGTTGGCGGTAACGACGCTAGCTTTCGACATCGCCGTGCTGGAACTGCTGCTGCCGCTGACGGTTGGCGCCCGAACGGTCATTGCCGGTCAAGAGACCATCCTGGACGGCCGACGGCTGGGGCAGCTGTTGGAGCAATCGGGTGCCACGGTGATGCAGGCGACGCCGTCCGGCTGGCGCTTGCTGGTGGAATCTGGCTGGCAGGGGCGCGCCGGGTTAACGCTGTTGTGCGGCGGTGAGGCGTTGGTGCCGGAACTGGCGGAGCGGCTGCTGGAGCGGGGGGATGCCCTCTGGAATCTATACGGTCCGACAGAGACGACTATCTGGTCTACAGCCGCCCGGGTAAGCACCGCTGCAGGACCGGTGCCGATCGGCCGTCCAATTGCCAACACGCAGGTGTACGTCCTCGATGCGCATCGCCAACCGTTACCCGTCGGCGTACCCGGCGAACTGTACATCGGTGGTGCCGGTCTTGCCCGCGGCTACCTCAACCAACCCGAGCTGACGGCCGCCAAGTTCGTGCCCAGCCCCTTCGATGAGCAACCGGGAACGCGGCTCTACCGCACCGGTGACCGGGGGCGCTGGTTGCCCGACGGCCACCTGGAATTTCTCGGCCGCCTCGACGCTCAGGTGAAGCTGCGCGGCTTTCGTATCGAACCGGGGGAAATCGAAGCGGTGCTGGCGGAGCATCCGCAGGTGCAGCAGGCGGTGGTGCTGGTGGACGGGCAGGTGCAGCGGCTGGTGGCGTACCTGGTGGGCCCGGACCCCGATAAGCCGCCGTCGGAGAGCTCGGTGCGGCAGTATCTAGCTGAGCGGTTGCCGCAATACATGGTGCCGTCGGTGTGGGTGGTGCTGGCGGCGTTGCCGAGGACGCCCAACGGCAAGGTGGACCGCAAGGCCCTCGCCCAGCACCAGATAGAGCGCTCCCATGGGCAGACGGCCTTTGTCCTGCCGCTCAGCGCGGCGGAGCGCACCATCGCTGCGCTCTGGCAGGAGGTGCTGCAGATAGACAAAGTCGGCGTACACGATCACTTCTTTGAGCTTGGGGGCACCTCACTGCTGGCCGTCCGGTTGCACGCCCGTCTGCGCACTGCCTTTACCAGGGAACTGTCGATAATCGATCTGTTTCGGTATCCGACGGTTCATGCCCTTGCGCAGTACCTCAGCTCCGCCGATAGGCCGGCCGATTTGGCGACCGAGCGGCGCAGCGAGCAGCAGCACACCGGCAAAGAACGACTCAAGACGCGCTTGCAACGGCGGCAGCAGGCGCATTTGCACGAACAGACAACCGAAGCGCGAGGATCCGGCGATGGGTGAGCAAAGCAATGGACTGGAAATCGCCATCATCGGTATGGCCGGGCGCTTTCCGGGGGCAGCGAACCTCGAAGCGTTCTGGCGCAACCTGTGCGCCGGGGTCGAATCGATCCGAACGCTCGCAGCGCAGGAGATGGCGGAAGCCGGGGTCGATCCGGCGCTGCTGGCCAATCCGGACTACGTGCGGGCCAGGGGGGTACTCGAAGGGGCGGATCTGTTCGATGCCGGCTTTTTCGACTGCTCGCCGCGCGAAGCGGAGATCACCGACCCGCAGCAGCGCCTGTTTTTGGAGTGCGCCTGGGAAGCGCTGGAGGACGCCGGTTGTATCCCCGGGGTGTACCGCGGAGCGGTCGGCGTCTACGCCGGGGCAGGCCGGGGCACCTATCTGCTGCACCTGCACGCAAACCACCAGGCTCTGAGCGGGGTCGATCCGTTCCAGGTGTTTATCGGCAACGACAAGGATTTTCTGGCCACCCGCGTATCCTACAAGCTGAACCTGGAAGGACCGAGCTTCGCTGTGCAAACCGCTTGCTCGACGTCGTTGGTGGCGGTGCACCTGGCCTGCCAGGGACTGCTCAGCGGCGAGTGCGACGCGGCGATCGCGGGCGGTGTCGCCGTGCGCTGGCCGCAGGAGGTGGGGGCGCTGTACCGGGAGGGTGGCATTGTTTCCCCGGACGGCCGTTGCCGCGCTTTCGACGCCGCGGCCCGGGGTACCGTAGGCGGCAACGGCGTCGGCGCCGTAGTGCTCAAGCGCCTGGAAGATGCGCTGGCCGATGGCGATCCGATTCGGGCGGTCATCAAGGGGTCGGCCATCAACAACGACGGTGCCGATAAAGTCAGCTACACAGCCCCCCGCATCGATGGCCAGCGGGAGGTGATCCGCGCCGCGCTGCGCATGGCCGAGGTCGAGGCTGGGACCATTGGCTACGTCGAAGCCCACGGCACCGGCACCCTCCTGGGCGATCCGATCGAAATTGCCGCCCTGGCGGAGGCGTTCGGCGGAGCGCACCGGCACCGGTGCCCCTGCGCTTTGGGCTCGGTCAAAACCAACATCGGCCATCTGGATGCGGCGGCGGGGATCGCCGGGCTCATCAAAACGGTCCTGGCGCTGCAGCACCGCCAGATCCCACCGAGCCTGCATTTTCAGCAACCCAACGCGCAAATCGACTTTGCTGGTCCTGCCTTCTACGTCAATACCGCCCTGGCGCCGTGGCACAGCGACGGCCCGCCGCGGCGGGCGGGGGTGAGTTCCTTCGGCATTGGCGGCACCAACGCCCACGTCATCCTTGAGGAAGCCCCACCCCAACTGCCCGGCGATCCTCCCGCCTGGGACCAGCAGCTGCTGGTGCTCTCAGCCAAGACCCCCTCGGCGCTGGCGGCGGCGACGGAACGGCTGGGCGCCTACCTCGAGGAACAGCCGGACGTTCCCCTGGCCGATATTGCCCACACTCTGCAGGTCGGCCGCAAAGCGTTCGCCTGGCGGCAGATGCTGGTCTGCGAGGATCGCAAAGCGCTGATGCAGGTGTTGAAGGATCCACAGCAACGGCCCGCACCGCAGCAGTTGAGCGCGGACGGCGACCGGCCGGTCGCCTTTTTGTTGCCGGGGCAAGGGGTGCAGTGCGTGGATATGGGCCGCACCCTCTATCGGACCCAGCCCCGCTACCGGCAACAGATCGATCACTGCGCCGTGCTGTTGGAGCCGCACCTTGGGCTAGATCTGCGCACAGTACTCTATCCGGACGCTGCCGATGACCGGCAGCTCGATCTCGCACAGACCTGGCTGGCGCAGCCGGCTCTGTTCGTCGTCGAGTACGCTCTGGCCCAACTGTGGATGGCCTGGGGGGTGCGCCCCCAGGCGCTCATCGGCCACAGCGTCGGCGAATACGTAGCCGCCTGCCTGGCTGGGGTATGGACCCTGGCGGACGCGCTGGCGCTGGTAGCGGCGCGGGGCCGACGGATGCAGCAGTTGCCGCCTGGGGCGATGCTGGCGGTCTCGCTGCCGCCCGAGGCGCTTTCTGCACTGGTGGGCGATGGGCTGGCGCTCGCGGCGGTCAATGCGCCGGATTTATGCACGGTATCCGGCCCTGAGGCGAGCGTTGCGCAGCTGCAGCAGCAACTGCAAGCCCAGGGAATTGGCTGCCGACAGCTCAAGACTTCCCACGCTTTCCACTCGCAGATGATGGAGCCGATGATGGAAGACTTTGCCCTGCTGGTGCGTCGGGTCTCGATGGCTCCCCCGAAAATCCCATTTATCTCCAATCTGACCGGCCGCTGGATCGAGGCGAGCGAAGCCACCGACCCTGACTACTGGACTCAGCATTTGCGAGAGCCGGTGTTGTTCGCTGCCGGGTTGGCCGAACTGTGTCGCCAGTCGCCGGCGCTGCTGCTGGAGGTGGGACCGGGACGCACGCTCTGCTCGCTGGCGGCGCGCATCGCAAAAGACCGGCCGGCGGTGCCCTCGCTGCCCCACCCCCAACAGCTGCAATCGGAGGAAACCTCGCTGCTCACGGCCTTGGGCAGACTATGGCTGCACGGTGCCCGGGTGGACTGGGTGGGCTTTACCGCCGATGAGCGACGGCGGCGCGTGGCCCTGCCGGGCTATCCCTTCGAGCGGCAGCCCTACCGCATCGGATCGGCGGCGGTGGTACCACCGCCGCCGTCGCTCGCCGCTCAGATCGCCAAGCGGCCTAGTATAGACGACTGGTTTTATCTGCCGTCGTGGCGGCGGACTGCACCACCGGGTGGGTCATCCTGGGCGGCCGAGCGGCGCTGCTGGCTGGTGGCGCTCGATGAAGCCGATGTGGGCGTAAAGCTGGCTGAACAGTTGCGCCAACTGGACCAACAAGTGATTACCGTGGCGGTGGACACGCGGTTTGCCCGGGTGGACGCAGGCACTTATCGCATCGATCCGCGCCGCCCCGAGCACTACGACGCGCTGTTGCAGCAGCTGCGCGCCGCCGGGCAGACCCCTCAGGTTCTGGTGCACCTGTGGCTGCTCGCGCCGCAAGCACTTGGCTGGCAGCAGGCGCAGGATCTGGGATTTTACAGTTTGCTGTTTTTGGCCCAGGCCCTCAGCCGCCAGCAGGTCAGCTCGGCGCTGTCGCTGGCCGTTGTCACGCACGGTGCCTGCGATGTGACCGGCAGCGAGCCCCTCGCTCCCGAACAAGCGACGATCCTGGGCCCGTGCAAAGTGCTCCCGCAGGAGTATCTGAACTTGAGCTGCCACCACATCGACGTGCTCTGGCCCGCAGCGGCAGCCCACCCGGCCGCTGCCCTGGCCGATCAACTGCTTGCGGAACTGGCCGCGCCGCCCACCGGTGCGAGCATCGCCTACCGCGGTCCGCACCGCTGGGTGCAGGAGTACGCGTCGCTGCCGCTGCTGTCCGCGCAGCCGGTGCTCCTGCGCCGGGGAGGGGTCTACTGGATCACCGGCGGCCTGGGGGGCATCGGGCTGATTCTGGCGGACTATCTGGCCCGTCAGGACCAGGCCCGTCTGGTCCTGACGGGGCGCACCGGGCTGCCGGAGCGCCCCAGCTGGGAGCGCTGGCTGGCCGACTATGGCGAAGACGACCCCACCAGCCGCAAAATTCGGCAGGTTCTGCAGCTGGAGCACATGGGCGCCGAGGTGCTGGTGCTGCAGGCCGACGTGGCCGATTCCCAGCGGATGCAACAGGTTTTAGAGCAGATCGATGTGCACTATGGTGCGTTGCACGGGGTCGTCCACGCCGCCGGCATCCTGGCACAGGGGGCTTTGCGGGCTGTGCAGGAACTCGACCCCGCCGAGTGCGAGCGCCATTTTCAAGCCAAAGTACACGGTCTGTGTGTCCTGGACGCCTTGTTGCAGGGTCGAACCCTGGACTTTCGGGTCTTGCTGTCCTCGCTGGCTTCGGTTCTGGGGGGATTGGGCTACGTCGCCTACACCGCGGCCAATTGCTTTATGGACGCTTTTGCCCACCGCAGCCGCCGCACAGGTGTCCTGCCCTGGTTGAGCATCAACTGGGACGCCTGGCAGCTGGGCAGACCATCCAATAGCGGCCTGGGCGCTACCCTGGGGCAGCTGGCCCTCAGCCCTGCGGAGGGTGTGCAGGCTTTTGAGCGTCTACTGCACGCGCCGGTGGCCCAGGTGGTTGTCTCGACCGGCGCTCTGCAGGCCCGCATCGACCAGTGGCTGCGGCCGGCCGTGGTGCAACCGGCTGCGGCTCCGACCCAGCAGTTGCACCCTAGACCGGCCCTTGCCAACGCTTTTGTCGAGCCGCGCACTGAGCTTGAACGCACCATCTGCGCCATCTGGCAGCCCTTGCTGGGTGTGGAGCGCATCGGCGCGTTCGATAACTTCTTTGAACTTGGAGGGCACTCGCTGCTGGCCACACAGCTCATCTCGCGCCTGCGGGCGGACTTTCAAGTCGAGTTGCCCCTGCGTCAGCTTTTCGAAGCCCCCACCGTGGCGCGTCTGGCTGAGCTTATCGCCCAACATACTGCTTCAGCCGGCCCCCCGGATGCCGTGGGTATTCCCAGGGCCAACCGCCCACCGGCGGATGGGTTGGATACTGCCCAACTAGCCCAACTGTCGGAGGCCCAAATCGATACACTTTTGCATGCCATGCTGGTGGAAAGCTGACCCTGGAGCGGTTTTCAAGTGCACAACAGCAGCCGGCCGGACGTACTGGATGCACCTGGCACCTGCACTAACGTCAACTTTGCGGGTGTTTTTGGAAACTCGTTCCGTGATCCAGTTCATGCAAGAGGTCTATTGGTCAATTGAAAAGTATTTCTCAGATTAAGCATACACGGCATCGCAGCCCGGTGAACTTTTTGGTGAATCTGGTGTGTGGGTTGATTGCGTACTGCCAGCCACCGAAGGCTTCTTCGGTGGCTGGGGATGCCACCATGCTCGGGGCTTAACCCGAACTGAGGTTAAAGCAGTTGCTGCTCCAGCACCTGCAGCAGCAGCGTTTGGGAGGTGTGCAAATAGAAGTGGTCGCCTGGAAGCAAGTAGCGTGCAAAGGCGGCCTGCGTCTGTTCCTGCCAGCCCTCCAGTTCACCGCTGCTTACTTCCGGATCTTGCAGACCGCCCAGGGCGGTGATCGGGCAGGGCAGCGGGGTGTCGCTCGTGTAGGCGTACGTCTCGCACACCGCGAAATCGGCCCGCAAAGTCGGCAACATCAACGCCATCAACTCAGCGTCGGCCAGGGCGGCCCTGGGCGTGCCGTTGAGGCGGCGCAGCCTTTCGATCAGCTCCCCGTCGGACAACCGATGCAGTGGGAGCCCATCGGCGATCGATACCATCTGGGGAGCGCGGCGGGCCGACACGAAAAGGTGCACCGGGATCAGGTGGTGTTCGCGCTGGAGCAGTCGGGCAAGCTCAAAGGCGATCAGCGCCCCCATACTGTGGCCGAACAGGGCGACGGGCCGATCCCAGTCAGGGATTAGCGCGGCGGCGGCGGCGCGAACGAGGGCGGCCAACTCCGAAAACGGTACTTCCATCAACCGCGCACCGTGGCCGGGCAATTCGAAGGCACCGACTTCCAACGCCTCGGATAAGCGATCGGGCCAGGTGCGAAAAACGTGGGCCGCCCCCCCCGCATAGGGAAAGCAGAACAAGCGCAGCCGAGCCCGGGGATTGGGCTTGGGAAAGATGATCCATGGGCTTGAAGCGCTCATCGTACCTTGATCGCAGCCCCTCCATCTTAAAAGATCTCCGCGCGCTGGATTTATTGACAAGCTCTCTCAATAAAGTTATCCTTTGGTCACGTCTTGAAAAAGTCTTATCTCGGCGATGGGTGACAGCTGTTGCTCCATCGCTTTTTTGTGGATAGAGGTTTTGGAGGGTAAGGTTGATGAGGAGTGGGCTGAGGTGTATCTATCTTGGAGCAGCGGCTGTCTTGAACGGTGCCGGGATTGCTGGCTGGGATTCGCAGTTGATGGCTATGCCTGTTGCAATCGGCAGCCGACAAATGGCAGTGGAGCGGCTCAGTGAGTTGACGACGGTCCCGCCGTCGGCCCGCACGCTCGGGGAAGTGACCCTGGCCCAGGCCGAACCTGCGCCCCCCTCCGCGCGTCCCCAGCCGGATACTGCCGACCTCGATGAGGTGACGGTGGAGGGCACGCGCTACTTTCGCAGGAACACCAGTGGCGCTACCCGCACCGACACGCCACTCCTCGATATTCCCCAGTCGATTCAGGTGATCCCCCGCCAGGTGCTCGAAGACCAGCAGGCCACCCGCCTGGGCGACGCGGTGCGCAACGTCAGCGGCGTATCGGTCGGCAATACTTTTGCCAATGCTTTTGATCGCTTCATTATTCGGGGGTTTTCTTCCTTCGAGTTGTTGCGCAACGGCTTTCGCGACAGCGAGGGTGCGACCAAAGACATCTCCAACTTCGAGCAGGTCGAAGTGCTCAAGGGGCCGTCCTCGATCACCTACGGCCGGCTGGAGCCCGGCGGGATCATCAACTACATCACCAAAAAGCCCCTACCCCGACCTTACTTTGCCGCCGAGGTCAAAGTCGGCAGCTTCAGCCTGGTGCGGCCCACCGTCGATGCCTCAGGACCGCTCAGCGGCGACGGCCGCCTGCTCTACCGGCTCAATGCCGCCTACGAAAGTTCCAACGGCTTTCGGGATTTTTCGGACTTTGAGCGCTGGTTTGCCGCCCCGGTGATCACCTGGCAGGTCTCCGATGCGACCCAGCTGACCTTCGAGGCGGACCTGCTGCGCGACGCGCGGCCGTTTGATCGCGGTTTGATCGCCTTTGGGCGGGGGGTGGTCGATGTGCCCTACAGCCGCCGCTTCGGGGAGCCGGGCGATTATTACAAAGTGCAGCAGTTGGGCTACGGCGTGCGCATCGATCACAAAGCCAGCGAGGCGTGGCAGGTGCGCAGCGGCCTGCGCTTCAACTTTCAAACCCTTCGGGACTACCGGGCCGAAGCAGTCAACTTCAACGAAAGCACCGGGATATTGACCCGCAACTTCCGGGGCAACGACGACATCAACGAGACCTACGCCTGGCAGACCGATGTGATCGGCAAATTCAAGACCGACAGCATCGACCACACGCTGCTGGTGGGTTTCGAGTATTTCCGGGGGTTTTCCGACGGCCAGCAGCGCCGGGCCGCTCCAGGTGCTACTCCTTCGATCAACGTCTTCAATCCTGTCTACGGCGCGGTGCAACAGCCGCTCACCGTCACCGTGCGCGACGGGTTTTCGGGCCTGAGCAGTTTCGGCTTCTACCTGCAAGATCAAATTGCCTTGACTTCCTGGCTGCAGTTGCTCGCCGGCGGCCGCTACGACGTCGTCGAGCAGCAGTCGGTCGACCGGTTGGGCCAGAGCTCCGAAATTCAGCGCGATCAGTCCATCACCCCGCGGGTGGGCCTGCTCATCAAACCGGCTTCGAATGTGTCGATCTACGGCAGCTACAGCCGCTCCTTCACGCCCCTTTTGGGGCTGAGCCGGGAGGGCACCTCCTTCAGGCCGGAGACCGGCAGCCAGTACGAAGTGGGCGTCAAAGCCGAATTGCTCGACAACCGGCTGTTTGCCACCCTGGCGGCCTACGAGATCACCAAAGAAAACGTCCTGACGGCCGATCCGACCGATCCGGGATTTGCTATCCAGGTGGGCGAGCAAAAAAGCCGCGGCATCGAGTTTGATGTGATTGGCCAGATAGCGGGGGGCTGGCGGGTGGTGGCAAGCTACGCCCTCAACGAAGCGATCGTCAGCCGCGACAACAGTTTTGCAGTCGGCAACCGCCTGCCGGGTGCCCCCGGCAACACCGCCAGTTTCTGGAGCGACTACCAGTTTAAAACCGGTGCCCTCGCGGGCCTGGGTATCGGCGCGGGGATATTCTATGTCGACAACCGCACTGGAGATCTTGACAACAGTTTTGAAGTGCCCAGCTACGTGCGCACCGACGCCACGCTCTCCTACCGCTTCAGCGGTTGGAAGGCCGCCCTGAGCGTGCGCAACCTGTTCGATGTACGCTACATCGAGAGCCCGGCTTTTCGCAATTCGATTATTCCGGGCGCTCCCATCACTTTTGTAGGCTCCCTCTCCGCCGAATTCTAGCAACACCGCCATGGCCATCAAACTGCGCCCCGTCGCCCTGTTCGTCCATCAACTGGCCGGGATACTTACTGGTCTATTGATGGTGGTGATCGGTTTGAGCGGCAGTTTGATCGTCTTTCACCACGAGCTTGAGCAGGTGCTCTACCCACAGTTGACCCGGGTGGCGCCCACCGCCGGGCGCGCCAGGCTCGATCAAGTGGCGCAGACGGCCCGCACCACCCTGCCCGATCGCCAACTCCACCGGCTGCTAGTACCCCAGGAGCCGGGCGAGGTCTGGGTCGCCATGATGCAAAACAACAGCAAAAACCTGACCGAGCGCTTCACCAATGTCTACATCGATCCCCACACCAGCCGGGTGCTGGGGGTACAGCCCTACGCCCAGAATCTGCTGGTGCTCACCGAGCAACTGCACATCAGCCTGCTGGCCGGTGCTACAGGCCGGATCGCCGTCGGTATCGCCGGCATCGTGCTGGTCGTGCTGGGGGTAAGCGGTCTGCTGCTCTGGCCAGGTTGGCGGCGGTGGGAAGCGGGCGTCTCGCTGCGCCGATCCTCCAATGCGCGACTGGTCCACTACGACCTGCACAAAATCACCGGCATCTTGAGTGCGGTGTTGCTGGTGCTGACGGCCGCCACCGGGGCGGCGCTGATTTTCTATGGGCCGATCGAGCGCGTGCTGGCGGTGGTAAGCGGTGAGCGCGCCGAACCGCCCAAGGTGTCTTCCACCCCCCGAGCCGATCAAGCATTCCTGCCGCTCGACCGGCTGCAGGCGGCGGCCGATGCCACCCTGCCCGGGGCGCGGACCATCTCGATCTTCCCGGCCAAAAAACCCGACGATCCCGTGCGCTTTCGCATGCGCTTCGATGCCGAAATTCAGCCCAACGGCCGCAGCTTCGTCCATCTCGACGCCTATAGCGGCCAAGTCCTCCAGGCCCGCAGCGCCCTGGTGGAGCCCTTCAGTTCCGCTTTTTTCTCGTGGGCCTACGCGCTGCACGTCGGCAGCTGGGGCGGACTGTTCACCAAGGTGCTCTATGTGCTGGCGGGCTTGGCCCCGGGACTGTTGTTCTGGACGGGCTTCGCTCTGTGGTTGGACCGGCTGAAAAAGGGTTCGCGCCGCCGAACAGCTGTCCCATCGCAGGCCGGCAGCGACTAATGGGCAAGAGGCTGGGCGCGGCTATTGCGTGAGGTTATCGGGATTGAACCCCAGCTCGCGCAGGCGACGGGCGAGCGCTTCGCGTTGCTGCCGCTTCTGCTCGGCTTGCTCACGGGCCGCTTCCTCCGGCAGCAGCACCAGCCGGCCGGCCTCGTCGTAAAAGCGCAACCAGAGGGCGGTCTCCCGGTCGAGGGTGCCCTGCCAGGTGCCCAGCCACAAGCCGAGCGCTTCACACCAAAGCCACCCCCGTCCGTTCGGCGTCAGCGGCTGGTAGTGCAGGTTCGCTAGTTGCCAGCCCTCCAGCACCGTCGGCTCGAAGGGGTCGAAGCGCATTTGTCCACACCGCCACTATCGGATCCGTCCTTCCTGGTAGATCTGTTTTTTGAGCCCCCGGATCGATATCGGCGGTCGAGTCCGGCAGGATCTCAGCAATCACGTTGGGCAGGCGGCCCCCTTCCTGCCAGACCGTCCAGCTGCGCCGCTCCCGCCGCTCGCATCCGAGCACCACAAAAAAGTCCGGTCCCCGAAAATCCTCGGACTTGTGCTGGGTGAGGCTGTCGTAAATCGTCAGGTTGCCCGAGCAATAAAAGTCCTGCCGGTCGTGCCAATGGCCTTCGAGCGCATCGATGAGCAACTGCATCTGCCTGCGGTGCCAATCGGATGCCATCGGCGGCTCGTCGCTCCACAGGTCGGTGGGCGGCCAGATCACGTCTGCCGGCGGGTTCGGCTGGTACACGGGCAGGCCCCTGTCGAGATGGCGCTATTCTAGCCCGCCCGCGGTCGGCCTGGCGGCGGGCCCCCGCTAGCACTGTGCCGCCGCCAGCCGATTGTTGACGATTTCCCAGTTGACGGTGTTCCACCACTGCTTGAGGTACTCGGCGCGGCGGCTCTGGTATTTGAGATAGTAGGCGTGCTCCCAGACGTCGTTGCAGAGAATCGGGAAGTGCCCGTCGCTGAGCGGGTTATCCTGGTTGGGCAAGCCCACGATCTCAAGTTTGCCGTCGCTTGTGCGCACCAGCCAGACGAAGCCGCTGCCGAAATGGTTCGTGCCCGCGTCGTTGAAGCGCTGCTTGAAATTCTCGAAGTTGCCGAAGCCATCGGCGATGGCTTCGGCGATGGCGCCGGTCGGTTCGCCCCCGGCATTGGGGGCCATCAGCGTCCAGAAGATCGAATGGTTATAGTGGCCGCCGCCGTGGTTACGCACGGCGGTCCGCACCTGCGCCGGCAAAGCGGACAACTCGCGAATCAGCGCGTCGAGGGTTTTGCTTTGCAACTCGGGATGGCCCTCCAGCGCCGCGTTGAGCTTGTTGACGTAGGTGCCGTGGTGCATCTGGTGGTGAATCTGCATCGTCTGGGCGTCGATATACGGTTCGAGCGCGTCGTTGGCGTAGGGCAGGGGCGGTAACTCAAAAGGCATCGCGAACTCTCCTAATCGAAACGTTTTGGCTGGAGCAGGTGAACATCACGGATGGGGGCGCATCACGGCGGCTGCAAAGTCGACAAAAACCGGATAGCCGGTGCGGTCGAGCGTTCGACGATCGCATCGAGGTCCGCTTTGCGTCCGAGGTTGCGATAGAAATCGATGAACTGAAACATATTCGCCCGCAGAGCACCCAGGGCTTCCCAGCGAAACGCCTGCGGCAGGCCGGCGTCTTCGAGCATCCCGACGGCCGCACCGTGCGCGGCGAGCAACGCCGCTTCCGCCAGAAAGTTGCATTCGAGCTTGGTATAGACCATTGCCAAATTGTGACAGGAAATCGCATACACATGAATGGCGTGGGCGTTATCCAGCCGCACCCTAGCGGTTTGCAGCAGGGTCTCGGCCAGGGCCGTCGCCTGCCGGTACTCGGCTTCGGCCTGCTGGTGGCACCCCTGCTGCAACGAATGGTTCGCTCGGCAGGTGCAGGCTTTCCAGGCCGGGTCGGGAGGGGGAGGCGGAGTGTTGGAAGGGTTCATGGCAATCAAAGTCCGTAGCCGATTCAAGGTTTTTCGCCGCTGACCAGGAGCGCCTGTACCTTGCGCGCCGAGCGCACGTTCACAAACCCCGCCCGCTTCAGCCAGCCTCTAATCGTCGATTCCGGCCAGCTGCGCCCGCCGCAGGTGGCGTAGTACACCAGCGACATCAGCCCGTCCCCTGCACCCAGCGGCCCGGCGGCCCCCGGAAAATAGACGTCCTGCACCAGAATCCGGCCGCCGGAAATCAGGGCTGCGAAGCTCTTGCGCAGGGCCGCTTCGCACTGGGCCTCCGACAGACAGTGCAAAATGTGCGACAGCAGCGCCAGGTCGTAGCCGGCGGGCCAGTCCGTCTCCAGCAGGTTGCCCTCGATGTAGCGAATGCGCTCGCCAAGCCCCGCTTCGGCCACCTGTTTCTCACCTGCGCGCGCGGCGTAGGGCAAATCGAGGATGTCGGCCCGCAGCCGGAGAAATTGCTTGCAAAAGGCGATGCTGTACTGGGCAGGGCCGCCCGCCACATCGAGCAGCCGATCGGGGGGTGGGCTCAGCTTCGCCCACTCGATAAGCCGGGGAGCACTCTGGCGGCCGCTGCCTTTGAGCATGTTCTGGTAGTTGCTTAAACAGGTGGGCGACTGGGGGTCGAAGTGAAAATTGGGCACCTGACCGGTGCGGATGTCGGCCTCCAGCAGGTCCAGTTGCTGGTTGATGTCGCCGCACAGCCGGATCATCGCAAGCGCAAAGTTGTCACCTTCATCGGTCAGCCAGCGCTGGGCCTCTGCCGTCAACCGGTAGCGCTCCCCCTGCCGCTTGAGCAATCCGAAGCCGTGCAACGCTTCGAGCAGCACCTGCAACCCATGGCGATCCCCGCCGATGGTATCAGCCAGTTCACCCACCGACTGCGGTCCCGGCCGCAGTTGCGTGAACACGTTGAGCCGCACGGCGGCAATCAGCGCCTGGCTGACCCCGATGCCCAGCATAGCGAGCACCATCGGTCTGGGCAGCTTGCCGCTCAGAAACGCCGCCGATTCGAGCATGCCCTCGGGCTTGACTTCCAGTCGCATCTTCGTGGCCTCCTGCTTGCGCAAGCGATGGTTTTCGCGTGTATCAATAAGTTCCTGCAGCAACCCTGGCGTCCAAGGCAAGCCCAGAAGCTCTGCGAGGTCGCGCAAGCCGAGTAAAACCTAGCGCAATCAAGAACTATTTGCAATAAGGTTGCGTTCGTGTAGAATCCTGTTGTCGTCGCAGAGGCTGGGAACCATGGTTGCTGCCCGCCATCAGTTGCATCAGGCTTTCGGAACGCTCGCAGACAGCCCGGCGGGGTTGGAGCGCACGGTCACCGGACCGCTCACCGAGGGGCTCAACGGCTTGCTGGGGAGCTTCTATACGCTCTACCACCAGTACCAGAAGCACCACTGGGTTGTCGAAGGGGCCGAGTTCAGCCCGCTGCACCGGTTGTTCAAGGACTACGCCGTCCAGGTGCGCGGCGACGCCGAGGCGGCGGGCGAGCGCATCGACGATCTAGGCGGGGTGCCGGCGGCTACCCCCGTTCGCCTGCAGCAGCTGGCCTGCTTCCAGCCGGAGGTCGAGGACGTGTTTGACTGCCGGACGATGCTCGCAAACGATCTGGCGGTCGAGCAGGCCTGCGTGCAACTGCTGCGCCGGCAGATTGCTGCGGCGGGCAGCCTGGGAGATCCGGCCACCGAGTTTTTCCTGCGGCGGGTGCTGCTGGGGAGCGAGCAGCGGGCTTTTCACCTGGCCCATTACCTAGCCGACGACAGCCTGGCGCTCGCTTTGCCACCGGATGGCGCTCCCCAGGAGCGTTTGTAGGTGCGCCCGGAGCGGGGTTGTAAACTACCAGGGAGCGTCCTGCCAAGGACAAACGTGCGCACCGACCATATTTTGTACAAGCTGCGGTACGGTCCGGAGAAGATAGAGGCGATGTGCACCCTTGATGAATTGGAGCAAAATCCTTCGTCGACCCGTCGCGGTGGGAACCGTTGCATTCGGTAGCCTGGAATAGATTATTGGAGGATGACAGCCATATCGAGCAGTATTCGACAACTAACGATTGTTCAAGCCGGGGGCGTCGTCTGGATCCAGTCTTTGGCGCTGCCGGAAGGAGCCAGAGCCGAAGTGATTGTGATTATCGAACCAGAGACCGCCTCGCCAACACCCCTCGCTGCTTTCATCGGTGTCGGCAGCGGTGGCTTTGGTACACCCGCGGAGGTCGATGCGTTCATCCGTCAGGAACGGGATGCATGGTCCTCGTAGAAGCCCTAGCGGGCAACTGTGTGTACCTTGACACGAATATCTGGATTTATCAACGGGCTCTGCAGAGCAGGCTGCACCTCTGCAAAGGCAACCGGAGTGAGCAGCAGATCCGTACAACCAGCAAGCCTATGGGGACGCAGATCGCTTACGGTTCGTTCACTCCTGGACCCTGGGTTCTACAAACTGTTTCAGGCTTTCCCGCAGACGCTCCAGGCCGCCAGTTGCGGAGGAATCATATGATGGTGCCATCGCGAGGCTTTGCTATGGTCAACCAATCGCATCCCCGATTGCCCACTGCCGACGAATTGCCCAATTCGGACGATACCCCTGTAGACAACGAATTGCAAGATCTGATGCCCGGTCTGCTCAAACTGCTGCTGGCCACCATCTGGGCTGAGCGGCAGGACTGGTTCTGGGGAACGGACATGGCCCTCTACTTCGATCCGGACGACGAACCTATTGTCCCCGACGGCTTTCTGGTGTTGGGAGTGCCGCGCATCAAAGACGAGAACCTGCGCAGAAGCTATGTGCTGTGGGAAGAAAACGTGGTGCCGGTGCTCACCCTAGAAGTGATCTCGCGCAAGCGGCGCAGCGAATACCGCCAGAAGAAGCTGGACTACGCGGCTCTGGGGGTGCGCTATTACGCCATTTACAACGCCCTGCGCCAGGTGAAGGCGAGTTTTGAAGTTTACCGGCTGGAGCAGGGGGAGTACGTACCGCTGCCCGGCAATCCGGTCTGGCTGCCCGAAGTCGGCCTGGGGTTGGGTTGCGAGCGGGGTGTGTACCAGGGCGTGGAGCGGGAGTGGCTGTACTGGTATGACCAGGCAGGCAGGCGCTATCCGACGCCCGAAGAGCGGGCCGCCGCAGCCGAGCTGCGGGCTATGCAAGAAGCGGCGATCCGCCTGCAGGCCGAAGCGCAACTGGAGGCCCTCCGCCGCCGCCTGCGCGAGCAGGGGATCGACCCGGAGGCTTGAATACCGCTCCAGCAACCAACAAAGGTACGAGACGCTGCTGCAGTTGTTGCAGAAGAAATTTGCTCCGCTGCCCGATGAGTTGGTGCAGCGCGTCGCCGCTATTCCAGATGAGCAGCAATTGGTGCCACTGTCGATCGCGCTGCTCACCGCGCCCGCAAACCCCACGAATGGTAGATTGCAAAGACTCTCGCACAAGGCCAGGATGCGCACCGCCCACCTGTTCTACTTTGAGGTAGTGCTCGGTGGCGTAGTCGCCGAGGTTGCCCGCCGCGGCAATTTGCCGGCGCAATCGCTCGATGATCGATTGTTCGGCGCCCGGATCTATCGCTTGTCAGAGCAGCGCTGTTGGCTGACCGGCTAGCTGAGCGTCCCTTTAGAGGGCATCGGGCTTAAGACCCTGCTCCCGCAGCCGTTGGGCCAGCCGCTCGGCGCGCTCTCGCTGCTGTTCGGCGCGCAGACTTTCGGCTTGCGCCTGTCGCTCGGCCACTTCGGCGCGCAGTCGTTCCTGCTCGGCGCGCTCCGCCGGGGTCAGGATCACCTCCCCTTCGCCGGTGATCAGCCGCAAACGACCCGCCTCCACCCCGAAGTACAACCCCAACTGCGTGCTCCAAAGCCAACCCGCCTCGGTCTGTGGATTCCGGAAAATATGGCCGCTCAATTTCCGGAAATTCTGGCCGGTTCACCTGACGTAGAACTGTCACACCCATCTTCACAGGAGAAGATGTCTAAAACCGTGACAGGGCAACATGTTCAGGCTACTGGAGAGGTATGTTGTGCAGCAACTCAAGAAGACCAATGCCACCCAGAAGCAAATTCGGGAGGCTACCGGGGTCAGCGAACGCACCCAGCGCCGCCTGAAGAACCAGCCCAAAGTCACCGACACCGACGACGCGCATTTCCGGAAATGCAGAAGCGTCGGCCGTCCCCGCACCGCCGACCGCTACGAGCAAGTCGTTCGGCGTTGGCTGAACGAACCGCGGCGGGCGGAAGACGGCCCGCTCAAATCCATCGAGGTCTTCACACGGCTGCGCAAGGAGCAAGGCTACACCGGTGGCAAGACCGCCATTTACGAACTGGTGCAACGGCTCAGGCCGCCCCGCGGCAAAGCGCCGCTGGTGCGCTTCGAGGGTTTGCCGGGCGAGTTTTCGCAGCACGACTTCGGCCAACGCCGGGTCACTTTCGAGGACGGCACTACCACCGTCGTCCACTTTTTCGCCTCGCGCCTGAAATACTCACGCCTGGTGGACGTGCAGATTGTCCCAAATGAGCAGCTGGAAACGGTCGTGCGCTCGTTGCTGCGGGCGTTCGAGCGTTTCGGGGGCATGCCGCTCAAGTGCGTGTTCGATAATATGTCCACCGTCGTGCACTCGCGTCCCGCCGGTCCCGACGGCGAGATGCAGGTTGTCTGGAACAAGCGTTTCGGTCAGTTTGTCATCGACTGCGGTTTTATCCCGGTGGCCTGCTGGCCGTAACGCCCGCAGCAAAAAGGCAGCGTCGAGAACCTGGTGGGCTTCGTCAAAGGCAACTTCTTCACAGGTCGCCGTTTTCGGCACCTGCAGGACTTGAAGGAGCAACTGGAAGCTTGGCTGATGGTGGTCAACAACGAACGGCCCTCCGACGCCACAGGCGAGGTGCCGGCGGTGCGTGCCCGGGCCGAGGCCCTCAAGCCTTGCCCCCACAAAGCGGAGAGCTACCCGTTCAAGACCACCGCCGTGGTGCGCCCCACCGCCCGGGTCTGCCACAAGGGTTTGGAATACTCGGTGCCGGCGGAGCGCATTGGGCAGGAGGTAACGCTGCACCTGGAGGAGCACTCCGTTGGCATTTACGTGGGCAACCGTTTTCTGACGCGCCACCCCCGATGTCCGGAAAACGGCCAGTCCAGTGTGCTGGCCGAGCATGCCGAGGAACTGTTTGTTTTCCCTCGCGGCAAACCCAGAAGTGTTGAATCAGTGAACGCTTGCACACAGTTCGAGGGGCCAGACCCTGCGCCTCCAGCTGCCCAGCAATTTTCCCAGCCAATGCACATAACTGACTTCCTGACACATGCAACATTGC